>CAYFOE010000039.1:0-1059 GCA_964344635.1 Candidatus Woesearchaeota archaeon | reverse complement strand
CAGAACTTGTCACTATATTAAAATTCTTAAAGAAAAATATGGTAAAGAAAGATTGCCTGAGCATGCTTTTGATTTCTATAAAGAATCTTATGAAAGAGCTGCTAAAGATTACCCAGACATCTTAGTAACTCAATAAGAGTGGTATTTACCCTCTAATATCCCATCAAACATAACATCATTTGAAAGAATATCCAAATACTTAAAATACTTATCAGGGTGTTCTTCTAACATTCCCCTTAATTCTGATAACATCTTCATAATATCTTCTATCATCATTAGGTGTAAATCTGTGAATGTAGGAGAATCAGTAAAGTGTCTTGAAACAACTTGACCATCATCTTCTTTTCTATGAATTGATAAAAATCCTGGGTGACTCCACCCAATGATTCTAAAGTTATTCTTTTTTAACTTCTCATTTTTGTTTATAAGTTTAACAGCATAATACATTCCATCTCTAGGAGATCTCCAATAATATGTTTTACCTTTTTCCATTAATACTTGTAAATCCTTTTCAATTTATCTGAATCTTCTTTTTCAATCTCTGCTACCCAATAATGTAACTCTTGTGGTCTATTTAGAAATAGATTCTTAATATAAACCCATGCTTCAATTGGTATATGATGGTTTGTTGTTTTTGCAGCAATCACAAGAACTCCCAACATAAGAATAATGTTTATTAAGTATGCTATGGTTGCATCTTGTGGAGCACCAGTACCAAACATATAAAGTAATTGTATCCAACTAAAAAACATACACCAAACAATTATCTTTGCTACCATTGACATTGTTTCTTTTCCTAATCCTAACTCATACTTTTCCCACATAACTTTATCCTTAAACTACTGAATCAATGTGAAATAATACTTGAATATCTCCATAAGGGTCTACTCTAATATCAACATTTTCGACACAGAAAACTTCTCTATCCAAACTATCAATAATGATTTCAGTATTTTCAAAATCTTTGATACTATCCATAAATTGTTCTTCTGTAATCTCATAGGCTTCTTCTAACATAATTAAAAACAAACTGTAAGCAATTCCCATATCCACAATATT
>CAYFOE010000038.1:0-1112 GCA_964344635.1 Candidatus Woesearchaeota archaeon | reverse complement strand
ATCAAAAGTAAAACCAACTCCCTTAACCTTATCAATAATCTTTTTTATTTGAGAAGACTTACTTAAAATTCTTTTAGCATTATTTTCAACTAATAATTCTAAATATGAGTTATACTTTGTTCTAATCTCATATAATTCCATAGCAAAAATCGACATTAATTCAAAAATATTTTTCGGTTGGAAACTTGTACTATCTATTACTGTTTTACCTGAGAACACAAATTTTTCAACAGTATCATTAATTTCAATATTATCACCCAAGTATTTGAACAAAACACTATTTTGAAATACTATATCATTATCAAAGGTTTTAATATCATAAATGTTATCAACCAATTGATTAATAGAATAATCTTTGTGTTTAGATAATTCTCTAAATGTTACATCGAATTCTTCTTGAATTCTGTGGTACTCATCATACAAATCTTTAAAATATTCATAAGTTTTTTTATAAACTTTTTTCTTCTTAACATCTACCGATATTAAATATTTCTCATAATTTGTTTTATATAATTTTCTGTTCTTTTCAGTTTCATTCTTAACAAAATAATATTTTTCAATTATTTTTTTGATAAACTCATAACCCTCTACGGCAAAGTAGAAGAATACAAATTCTTTAATCTCATCAAGCTCTAAAATTAATTCATCTTCTTTATTATCTTCTCTTATTTTCTCAAATAATAATGGATTAAGAATATTATAGATAAATTTACTATCTTCTTTATCTAAAATCTCTCTTGGTAATGACTTTAATAAGTTAGGCATTCTTTAATTCTCTCAATTACTTTATTATCTATATTTATGATACAATATCTATTCTTCTAACAGGTGTGAAATTCCCATCAACTTCTTCTAATTTCTCAACAATCTGTGTAAACACAATTTTTTCACCTAATATATCCAATGTAGAGGTAGGCATTAACTGTTTACTATCATCATCTCTGAACATTTCAATATGTTGAATTTCCGGTATTTCTTTATGTAAATGTTCTAACAATCTCGATAAGTGAAAGTGTGAACCTAATGGAATATTTGCTACATCAAAGAATTTATCTAAGCTATTATTAATCTTAGACTTTAATAACTCATCTGTAATACCACTAGTTTTACTC
>CAYFOE010000037.1:692-1134 GCA_964344635.1 Candidatus Woesearchaeota archaeon | reverse complement strand
AATAGTTTACTCCATGTTTTTGTGGTAATCCACCTAATCCATGTGCTGAATAACCAGCAGAATAAACATCACCATTGTCTAATAATACCACCATAGTTGAACTCTTAACAATTACATCTTTAACAGTACTTGGTAATTCTACTTTAGTAAAATCAGTTACCATTTCAGTATGTTCAAATCCTAACTGTCCATAATGGTTTCTTCCAACAGTCCATAATGTTCCATCATACTTAACTGCAGCTGTAAATTCTCCATCAGAATAAGCTTTATCAACATCACTTATATTCATTTCTTTATATATTTCAGTTTCTTCTAATCTTTCCGCTACATAATAATCATTTTTACCAGTAAATAAAATTTTACCATCATTAGTTGTTACGATTGATCTATCATTATCAAAATAAACAATATCCAATACTTAAGATCCATTCTCCATTTCCTT
>CAYFOE010000037.1:0-629 GCA_964344635.1 Candidatus Woesearchaeota archaeon | reverse complement strand
ATATCTACCACCAGTATATTGAAGTTGACCAGAATTAGTTATAAGAAGTGTTTGATAACCATCACATTTAAATGTTTTTACACCACTTGCAATTGTTTGGAATGTTTCTGCAAAATATGAATGATTAGCTGTACCTTCAGCAACCGCCGAACCAAATGTACCAGTATGTACTACTTCATACCCAGTATTTGAATAATAATACCACCAACTTCTCGATAATGTTGATCCTGTTGCAATTAAATTTGATGATTGATCAATAAACATAATTTTATATCCATCATTAAAATAATCACTTTTTACTTTCTTTAAAGTATTAGTCCAAGGTGTACTAATTATTTCTTCTCTAGTTGTACCATCACCATTATCAATTGTTTGATATGTAGTTTTACCAATTGCACCACCATAATTATTACCTTTTACCCATAAATTATCTTGATCATCAATTACAGCATATGTTGCACCTTTTACTGTTGTATTACCACTATAATCTTTGAATCCATTAGAGAATGTATCAAAAAATTCACCATTTGTAACTTCAGTATAATTCTGTCCATCAGTTGATTTATGCATTTTACCATCATTTGTTCTAATAAATAACTCTGCACTTGCATATCTAGATGTGCTATCAG
>CAYFOE010000036.1:884-1142 GCA_964344635.1 Candidatus Woesearchaeota archaeon | reverse complement strand
ATGATAATACAATCACATATGCTTGTTCTTTTGAGCTGTATTTCATTTCCTGGATAATGTTGTAACTTGATGTAATAGATGGATTATCTGCATCTGTTCTTACAATAACAACATCCTTGATATATTCAATTGCTTCTTGAATATTCTTTTGAGTTTTACCATTCCACTCTAAACCTAATTGTTGAGCTATTTCATAAATACTAAAATAGATAGCTATTGTACCTTTGTAAACTACTGATCTAATATTATGAACCATAA
>CAYFOE010000036.1:505-729 GCA_964344635.1 Candidatus Woesearchaeota archaeon | reverse complement strand
AATCTTTTGTTTTGTATCAAAAAGACTATATTGAATTAATTGTCCTTCATCAGGAAGTAAACTCATATTCTTTTTAGGAGTTCTTTTTCTTGGCGTTGATGGTTTTTTCTTTTCTTTTTTTTCTTCTTCTGCCATTATTTCATCCTCGCTTGAGTTTTAAATATAATCATAATTCATCTACCTCTGTTTCATCCAAATCTCCAAGAGTTGGCATAGAGTATTTT
>CAYFOE010000036.1:0-495 GCA_964344635.1 Candidatus Woesearchaeota archaeon | reverse complement strand
ACTGCTCTCTCGTTTGTTTTGAGGTTCAAATGTTTTTACTTCTACTTTTGTATCAAATAGTTTTATTGTATAGTCATGCTTTTCACTTGAGAAGTGATTAGTTTTATCAATTACAACTTTTCTGCTTCTTGAATCATTTTCAACTTTTTCAATTACATAGTGCATTCTACATGCATCAATAAATGCACTTGCACCTCTTGCACTTGATTTATTAGTACCACTTGCTTTTGAATGGTGATGTATTAAGATAATAGTTTTGTTTTCATCAACACACCAATTATTTAGTAATGACATAAAATATCTTGCATCAGCATTTGAATTTTCATCAGCACCATAAAATGCTATTAATGGATCAAGTACGATTAATGAAAAATCTTTTAGTTGTTGTTTCATTAATTCAAATTTAGCATTGATGTTTAGGTTTTTATCTACGAAGTGAAATACTTGGGTTTCTTTTCCAATTACTGTTATTCTATTGTTTATGTTTAATTCATT
>CAYFOE010000035.1:0-1156 GCA_964344635.1 Candidatus Woesearchaeota archaeon | reverse complement strand
AACGGATTCATCATCTGACAATATCGATCCCATAATATAAAGCTTTCCGCTTTCAAAAGGTTTATAAAATGTATAAATAGGTTTCACTCATGTTTACATTTCCAGATATGAGTGTAGGGGCTTACACAATAATCAGTGTGATTTTGGTAAGTTTGATATCTATTATTGGAATTCTTGCACTTTCGATCAAAAAGAATTTGTTGAACAAAATCTTAATTTTGCTTGTGAGTCTATCGGCTGGAGTTATGATTGGTGATGCGTTTATTCACTTAATTCCTGAGGCCGTTGAAGATGGGTTTACAACTCAGATTTCATTTTTAATTTTGGCGGGAATCACTGTGTTTTTCATTATGGAGAAATTTGTTCATTGGAGGCACTGCCACATCCATCCTTCTAAAAATCATCCTCATTCTTATGCTGTAATGAATCTGATTGGTGATGCGATCCATAATTTTATTGATGGTTTACTTATTGCTGGAACTTATATTGTGGATATTAGGTTGGGTATTGCGACTACTATTGCGGTGGTTCTTCACGAGATACCTCAGGAGATTGGAGACTTTGGTGTTTTATTGCATGGTGGTTTCAAGAAATCGAAGGCAATTTTATTCAATTTTATGACGGCAATTTTTGCAATCATTGGGGCTGTTACTGGGTTGTTAATCAGTGGCATAGTAGAAATACTTCCTTATTATCTAATCCCTCTGACTGCTGGTGGTTTTATTTATATTGCAGCTTCGGATTTGATACCTCAAATTCATCAGCATGAAGACAAAAGGTTATGGCAATCATTCTTAGAATTATCCATCTTTATCTTAGGTATTTTAATGATGTACGGGCTTCTATTCTTGGAATAGATACCTATTTAAACACAGTTTCTAACGCAATTTAGCTAGGAGTGTCATCCAACGACCGGTGCAAGCACTGAGGAAAGTCCGCCCACCGTCCAGAAACAACACGTCCTTCATGCGTTAAACGATGATGTTGCAGGGATTAAAAAACCTGGGCATGGTATGATGCTTGACGTTTCTTGTAAGAGAAGCAAGATAACCAACTGAGTAGTGTGAAGGGATCGATGAAACAACGAGCCCTGGCCGGTGCAAGCTCTTTGAGCGCTAAGTAGAATGTTGGAAAGATTTACTCTTTGAAAAAAGAA
>CAYFOE010000034.1:723-1208 GCA_964344635.1 Candidatus Woesearchaeota archaeon | reverse complement strand
TCGAGAATGAATCTATTTCATAGAATATCAGCCTTACAAAGAAGTAATAGTTCTCCAACAGTTAAATATATGGCTTCAGAATATGTAAAATATATTAAAGAAGAATATCCGGAGTATGCATTGTGATAATTGAAGCAAATGGAATAACACCAGAAGGTTACATTTACCTAGTTGTAGTAAGACCAGACCTAGGACATAGAAATGGTTATGTTGCGGTATTGGGTAATAGTCCATTATTTAGAAAACCATATTCTGAAGGTGAAGATGAAAATTCAGTTGATATGAATGTAAATGCACATTGTGGATTAACATATTCTGGCTTTTTAACTGGTTGGGTTGTAGGAGCAGATAATCCTTGGTATTTTGGTTTTGATTGTAATCATAGTTGTGATAAAAATATTCCAATTGATGAAATGGCTGGAATATTGGAGGCAAGAACAAATTACAGTATTGATGAACAGAGAAAAATAATGGAAAGGTATATA
>CAYFOE010000034.1:433-645 GCA_964344635.1 Candidatus Woesearchaeota archaeon | reverse complement strand
TTTGGAAAGGAAATTAGATGGCTTACATTGACCCTTTTGAACCTCTAAAAAGAGTTCAGGATTTTAAAGATTATGATGTCGATAGAGATAAGTATTACTATATTGCATTTTTTAATAATGGTAAGTTAGATACAAGACCTTTAAAGATAACTAAAATTTATACAGTTAATTCATCATCAGCCGATTCTAAATATTTAAGAACAGAAGCTGAA
>CAYFOE010000034.1:0-287 GCA_964344635.1 Candidatus Woesearchaeota archaeon | reverse complement strand
GGGAATACCATTTTGAAACTGAGAAATCAGTTCCTAAGAAAGTATTTGATACAAGGTGGTGGGCTAAGATGTTAAATATTAATACTCATATTGTTGAACAGAAAGTAACTGAGAAGTGGAAGATAGAGTATGATAAAGAATGGGATACAATAGATTTTTATCTTATTGGTGAGACGCCTCATAATGCTAAACTGAGATTAATAATGGCTGCATTAAAAATACCTTATCCAAAAGGTGAAAAGAGCGAGATTATCAATAAAGAAATGGAATATTACCAAGAGAATCAT
>CAYFOE010000033.1:0-1223 GCA_964344635.1 Candidatus Woesearchaeota archaeon | reverse complement strand
TAATATTGATTGGGACGAATTTTCAGTTTCAGGTGGAAGTGGTGATTCTGCAACGATGACACAGTCTGATATGTCGGTAAGTGGTATCATTAATGGTATATTTGATGGTGTAACAATTCCTACTAATGAAGTAGCATATGTTAGAGGTAATGATGGTATTATTGATAGCACTGTTAGATATGGTACACTAACAGCTGTTTTATCATAAGTTAAATAAAAATGTTATTGATGCTATAGGTAAAGTAAATGCTGTTGAAAGTATAGAGCCTAAATAAATATAATAATTTTTTAATAATTAATAATGGTGTGAGTTCGACTGTATATTATAGTAGTATTGTATCAGAATCTCATGTACAAGAAATTATTGATGAATATCCACAAGGTTATGATTCGATCAACTTAACTTTAAATCCATTATCTACAAAGATTTCTAATTTATTATCTCAAACTTATACAGATAAAATTCAATTTTATGCAGTATCTGGTGTTATGGCTAGAATTGAGAAAGGTACAAGTACATTTGATGCAATAAGTGAAGGAGAGGATTTCATTGTTTCTTACAATGGAGCATCTTATTCAGCATTTAAGAAAAATTCATTATCAATTGCTGATTTACAAGCAAGAATGATAGTAGGTTAAGGAGTAGAATATGGGTGTTGTTAAAAAGAATAAAATTCATAATCCACAAATAATTACTGATGTTGTACCACAAACAGTTGGTCCTGAAGATATTGGAAGATTATGGGTAGATGCTCCTAGTAATAGTATTAAGATTGCTGTTAATAATAAAGAAACAGGACAACCTGAATTAAGAGATTTATTAGATACTACAAACTTAGAAGCTATTGATGGTGAGTTCTTTAAAGGTATTAGAGAAGAAGTACAAACTGTTTCTTTACAAGTAAGTGGTGATAAACATTTTGACAATGGATATGATTTCTTTAGTGATGAAGTTTACTTAGCGAATTCAACACAAAATGATGATGATTTTTATTCATTTTTCTATGTTGAAGTTCCTGATACAAATGCAAATAATTATTTAAGAACTATATCAACTGCTAGTGGAACAAAACACATCAGAATGGCTAATGGGTTAGATACTTATTCATATGAAAGTACAGACCATAAAATAGTTAGATATACAAAAATAACTTTAGACAATGAAGCGAAAGAAATTGTTGATATTAAATTCCCTAATAAAGATTCATTAATTTTAGGGTATG
>CAYFOE010000032.1:995-1246 GCA_964344635.1 Candidatus Woesearchaeota archaeon | reverse complement strand
ATAGTTATTCAAGACTTCCGGTAGATAAAACAGAGGGTCAATTTTTCTGGGATATTACTGCTGATGTAACTGTTAAAAAATGGTCTGTTGTGAATAGTGATGAAATGGTTTGGGATATTAGAACTTCCAATGAAGTTTATAAACTTGATTCTAAGTTTTATAATAAAGATGTTGAAAGAGAAGTTACTTCTTACCAAACTACATCAAAATTTCAAACAAGTAAATTGATCTCGGATTTAGAACAAACTGAA
>CAYFOE010000032.1:228-893 GCA_964344635.1 Candidatus Woesearchaeota archaeon | reverse complement strand
TTGAATGATTTACCAGAGATGAGAATGCAAGCAGGAACAGATGGATTTACATATTCTAGACCATCATCTATTTTAGTTGAACCTGAATTTGTTGAATATGATGTTTCAAACAACATTATTTTATTAAAATATCATCATACAAATATTAAAGGTAGAGAATTATTTTTTGAGATTATAGCAAAAGATTCATTTATTAATTTATCTTCAAATAAATTAAATTTATGGAAAGAAGGATATTTAAGAGAAAAATGTGAGTATAGAGATATTGTTGAAACATTTGGTATAGAAACAAAACCATTTACTCAATTAACATTTGAAAAAATATATGAATTTCCTAAAACAATAATATTACATTTAAAGAAGGAACTGGATATAGACTTAATGATAACATTAATGGTAGATTCACAGAAATACATAATGGATATGAATTTGTTTATGCAATTGACTTTGACGGAAGATTATGGGTTGGTGGTAGAAATGACAAAGGTCAATTAGGATTAGGTCACACTAAAGATATGAAAATGACACCAACTGATATTGAAGGTATTAAAGAGATCATGTTACCAAATTTTGCTTCTAGTGCAGTTGTTTTATTACAGAATGGAACATATCTTGCAGCAGGTTCTAACTCTAATAAAAATTTAGGATTTACAGATACAAATATA
>CAYFOE010000032.1:0-218 GCA_964344635.1 Candidatus Woesearchaeota archaeon | reverse complement strand
CAACATTTAGAGAATTACCATTTAAAGAGTATGAAATACATTCATTACATATGTCTGGATATGGTATGGTAAGAGTTGATTTAGATGGTTCTATTTGGGTAACAGGTAAACAAAACTATGCTTATGGTGATGGATTTTTATTATGGGAAGATGGAACAACTGAGTTAGCAGGTTGGCAAAAAACATTATATAATGCTACTGATGTTAATCCAGATGTT
>CAYFOE010000031.1:0-1264 GCA_964344635.1 Candidatus Woesearchaeota archaeon | reverse complement strand
TCCTATTCATACAAGTAGAGATACTGCTCGGTGGTATGTTAAGTTGTATATTCCTGAATTGAGATATAAAACATTTTTACATAAGTGGGCAGGATTTCCATATACTAAGTATGAGTTCTTAGATGAATATATCCATATGGATTTTGTTAAAGAAACAGAGGAAGAAGCTAAAGTAGCTTATCTTAATATTATGAAGAAACCTCACAAGGGTCTTATTCCTACTATGAAAAAGTTACATGATGATTTTGCTGATAAGTGTGCTGATGTTTACTTTTCTAAGATATTAACTTACAAGGGTTTGAGTACATCACACCCACCACATTATCAAAGTAAGTTTAATAATTCATATTCTAAGTAGTTTTTTGTAAAATTAATAGTGAATAAAAAATATTAAGGATATAAAATGGCTGATGTAGAAAAAACATATATGTCTTGGGATAAGTTTGATGAAGATACAAATGAATTCATCAAGTATTTAAAAACTTATGAGTTTGATAAAGACTCTGTTATAGTTGCTTTAAAAAGAGGTGGTTTTCCAACTGCTGCTGCACTTTCTAATAAGATGGATATTCCAGTTAGTGTTGTGGCTTTTCAAACAAGAGATGGTGGGGATACTACACCTCAATTCTTAGAGCCTGATTTAATTAAATCTGCAAAGAGAGTTATTATCCCAGATGACATTTATGATTCTGGATTAACAGTTGAAACTTTAATCAAAGAACTACAATCACAGTTTGATATTTCATTGGATAATATTGCTGGTTGTTTCCATTATGGAAGTAATGCAATTCCTGATACAAATCTTAAATTTTATAGAGTATTGGATTCTAATGAAGGTAAGTGGGTCGTTTTTCCTTGGGAATTTTAGGTGATTGTGGTAGTGAGTATTTTGGTTCTCACAAAGCAGTCGATGAAAAGGACATCATTGGTAAGATGTCCATAGAAGATTTACTACAAAAGAATGAATTTGAAAAACATGTTGGCTCTTTTGAACTTCCTTCTAGTATAACTGATGTGATGGATACAGACCAAGTAAATGCTTGTATAGATTGGTATTTAAAGTGGAAACTGTCTTCCCCTATATCTCAACAGAATACATGTACCATTAAAGACATCTTTGGATATAAAGATGGCGTAAAGGTGATTATTGCAATAAATTTCTACAAATATCTGAGAAATAAGGGCTATGACCCGAATGTTGTGGAAATATTTTTAAAAAAACAATAAATAAAAACATAATGAAGGAAATATAGGATATGATTAA
>CAYFOE010000030.1:467-1269 GCA_964344635.1 Candidatus Woesearchaeota archaeon | reverse complement strand
AAGAGAGATGAATCAAGTAAAGATAATATTTCTGCTACAAAAACTATTGATGCCATCAAGAAAGGAGATGAAGCTACTTTCAAAAAGATGATGCATAGAAAAACTTGGAAGATGTTTGATGAATTAACAAAGGTATTCAAGTAATGAAAAAGATATTGCTATTAATAATTCCATTCTTAGTTTTAATAGCTGCACCTAGACACCCAAGCACATTTACTGCTGCAAAAGATTATTCTCAAAGATTAATTTTATCAGAAATGGATAACTATACAATTAAGACTTTGTATTCTCAAATCCCTTTAAAACATAGTTTTAAATTGTCAATTCCTGAGTTTCCTAAAAAACCTACAATAACTATATATTTCATACCTACTGAAGATAGATACCAGTCTTCAACTTATGAAAGTAGAAGTCATAAAATTGAGTGGGAACATGTAGTACCTGCTTATTGGTTTAGAACAGCTGACCCATTAATTATGGAAGCTTGGGATAATGGTCATGAAAAATGTGTAACTAGTTCAGGTAAGAAATACAAAGGTAGACAATGTGCTCAAAAGGTTTCACCATTATTTAAAACAATGGAAGCTGATATGTATAACTTAGAACCATCTTTAGGTTCTCTTAATGCTATTAGAAGAGATTATTCTTTTGGAATGATTGAAGGTGAAGATAGACCTTATGGTGAATTAATTGATTTTGAAATTGATAGAGATAAAGATATAGTTGAACCAACTGATAATATCAGAGGTAAAATTGCTAGAATTATGATATATATGTATGAAAGATATGGTGTTGAATTTCC
>CAYFOE010000030.1:0-415 GCA_964344635.1 Candidatus Woesearchaeota archaeon | reverse complement strand
TGAAAAATATCCAATAACACCTTGGGAAATTAGAAAGAGACAAATTTTAACTGAAACTTATGGTTATGAGTTTGAGTAGGAGAGAATAGATGACAGTTCATCAATTAAATGAAGAAATGGTAAATGAAATGAGTATCCAAAAAGTAAAAGATGGTGCAAGTAGATTAAAAGCAGGAATTAAAGATACAGCTAAAGCGGCTATTCAAGTTGTTAAAGATGAAGCAGGTGATAATAAAAAAGCATTTGAAATCTTTAAAAGAAAAGTTATGAGTAAGTTTGGAAAAGGTGATGCTCCTACTGAAGAAGAATTCAAAAAGGCTGTTGACCAAATGATAAAGGATAACCCAAAATTATTAGTGATGGCTGGAATTGGAGCAACACCCGGAAGTGCTGTAACATTATCATTAGCTATAAA
>CAYFOE010000029.1:0-1308 GCA_964344635.1 Candidatus Woesearchaeota archaeon | reverse complement strand
ACTATACAGTTAGTCATGATCATGGTAATTTAATATTTGAAAAGGAAGATAGAAAAATATGTAATTCCTGAAACGAATGTAGATGATTTATTTTTCAAAAGGAAAAACCCAAATACATCAAATAGAAAATTTGATTTTATTGATTATAGGAATGTTCATAGAGATACAACACCAACTGATTTTGGTATTAGTGATATTTTAGATATTGAACCTAATTCTTCTCATTTTACAGAAGAGCTTACTTTAGGTGGAGTTAATGATAAAGTTCCTGTTATTGCACCAGCAGGTGTAACAATCTATGTTAATAGAAATGTAGTTAGTTCAGGAACATTAGTTGATAATAGAGATGTAGTTAAATTTGAGATTACTGCTCCAAGTGAAAATAATGTAACTAACAATCTCTGCTCTTTGTTCATCTCTACCTACACAAGTTGAACCACTACAACCCATATCTTCATCAGAATCAGGGTGATGTCTTGTTGAATGAATACCAAAAGGATAAGTATCATCTGCATCATCTTCAGGTATCTCATATCTTGGTTTTGGATAACCACCAGCACTAGCCATTACACCCATTAAATTTTTCCTAAATACTTTTGCCAATTATCTTTATCAGAATCAGATAATATTTCATGTTTAATCAATTTATTGAAAAGTTGTGTTTGTTCTACAAAATCTGTTTCACAGTATGTTTCTACTTTAAAAGGTGTTGTTTTAAATATGAATTGTCCATAAACATTTGTTTCTAATGTTGTATCTAATAACTCATCATATGTCATATCCAACACTTTGGTATTAAGACCAGTACCATTATCATACCATTCTTCAAAACCTTTTAATCTTCCACTATCATGCAAATCTTTAAATCTTTTAATGATTGCATTTTCAGATGTTTCATCTACTTTATTACCATTCTTAGACATCTTAATCTCAGCAGGTGTTAATTTGTTTACTCCCGTAAATCCTTGACTATCATAAATCATATCTTCAATAGTATCTATGATAATAATACCATCATCTAAAGGTAGAATATCAATATTCTCAGCAGAATCTAAAAACCTTTTCATCCAATTGAAATCTTTATCATAAAGTTTTACATTGGTAATAAATTCTGAAAGATTCCTAGAATTCACACTGACAGATTTTGTTTCTGTTTCAGTTCTCACAACTAAATTGACTTGTCCCATAACATTATCCTTTATAATTTAATATATCATAAGTAAACTTAACCATACCTTAAATGAAAGATTCAGGGTATAATTTAGTTAGTTTCTTTACTAATTTTGGGTTTTTTTCAGGTTTCTGTTT
>CAYFOE010000028.1:402-1341 GCA_964344635.1 Candidatus Woesearchaeota archaeon | reverse complement strand
AATTAATGGAGAATTCAGATGAAAATTAATTCTACAAGAGAAGTAGCACAAGCTTTCAAAGGAATCAATAAACTTGGTGATTTACCAGAGAAAATTGAATTACAATTTAAAGATGGTTGGACAACTTTAAACAAAATGGGTGCTGGTATGGCTGAGGGAAAACCACAAACAGCTTATATGAGTGATGATATGGAAATGATTACTGTTTCTTATGAACAAAATGGTATTGATATTAATATTACTAACGCTAAATTTAGCGATGCAACTGTTTTAAAAACTTCTAACGCAATGAAAGGTGTTGCTGAGTAATGTATAACCCAGAGCTTCTAGATAAAGGATATAGCCCACTATTCGCTTTAATAGAGGATTCTTATATAGAAGCTCTTACTTCACAAACACAAATAGATTTGTTCTCTAAAAGAACAGATAACCACAATGTAAAAACACAAATCTTAAAATCAGATGGTGTTGCTTACCTACTTATCCTTTTTATTATGAGTGAAAATGATGATGAATCATTAGAATTTTTACTAGATAACTTAGCTGAATCAGGTAAAATTATTGAAGCTAAATGTATTAAAATGAAATAATCATTTTTCTTGAATAAATAATTTAAATAATAAAATTTAAAGGATGTTAAGATGGCTCTAAAAATTATAACAAGTGAGGGTTCTATCACACTTGATGATGTAAAATCATTTGATGAAATATCTGAAGAAACAATTAAATTTCTTGAAAAAGCAGAAGAAACTGCTGATTTATTTTTTCAAGATGAAATTGATTTAGATGATTTTAAAGATTCTGAAGATGTAGAAGAAGAACTTTCAGGTTTTATTAAACTTGAAAGTGATTATGATAATCCAGCAAAGGCATATGCTATATCTGAATATACAGATGATTCCATTTCAGATATTGAAGAAACTAGCTGGGATGTAAATA
>CAYFOE010000028.1:0-392 GCA_964344635.1 Candidatus Woesearchaeota archaeon | reverse complement strand
CTTCAAAACAAGTAATGGAGAATATTTAGTTTTAGATGAAGAAGAAGCTGATGAAAAATCAGAAGAATATGCTAAAACTTATTTTGATGGTTTAGATGATGAAACAATTTTGAAATCATTAGAACATTGGGGATTTGATGAGGAATACATCAATACAAAATGGTTTGATGATGCTATGGAAGAATACAACTATTCATACGCTTATGATATTAAATCTGAAGGTGCTTCAGAACCTTATGTAAACAGATTACATGAAGAAATGGTTGAAAAAGGTGTTTTATCTGAACCTGAATGGCCTGATGAAGATGATTACACTTATGAAAGAGAAGAATTTGAAAGAGAAGATTTTGATGAAGAAGCGCCTGATGCTCCTGTTGAATCAGACTTTGATA
>CAYFOE010000027.1:0-1347 GCA_964344635.1 Candidatus Woesearchaeota archaeon | reverse complement strand
AACCGTCGAAACACTTTTGTCCATCAAGAGTAAAAAACCGTCTTGAGATTTGTCAAAAATTTTTGCTACTGAATTAAGTCCTTGCATAAATTCCGGCTTAATGGAAAAAATTGGGGTCTAAAAAGTCAAGTAAAGTAAGATACTATCTAAGTTAAAAAAGGATAGTTTACAGATGCCTGTAAAAAAACACTAAAATATGTCCAAGATGTTCTTCTAAATGCACAAAGAAAATTGGGAAAAGAAATGGTATTCAAAGATACCAATGTAATGATTGTAATAAGAAATTTCAACTCTCAAGAAGAACTACAAGATTAGAAGAATCACTTTTTAAAAACTATATTTATAAACGTCAAACATTAAAAGATTTAGCACAAAAACATAATCGTAGTCTAAGATGGGTTCAATATAAAATAAAAGAGTATGAACCATCTATAAAAGTTCATAATCCAAGGACAGTAAATCTTATTTGTGATGCAACTTTTTATGGAAAACGAAGAGACAAACTAGGAACATTAGTTTTTATGGATAGTTTAACTTATGAGATATTGTTATGGAAACATATTGAAACTGAAAAAGCAGAAGATTATAAGCATTTACTTTTTCAATTATTATCTTTAGGATATACAATAAACTCAGTAACAGTAGATGGTAAGAAAGGCTTGTATAAAGTGTTTGAAGGCTATCCTATACAAATGTGCCATTTCCACCAGAAACGTACTACAAGAAGATATTTAACTAATAAGCCTAAACTGGAAGCAAGTCAAGATCTAAAAAAAATTACCTCAAAATTAAAGTCTAGTGATGAAGAGAGATTTAGAAAAGCATTAGATATTTGGTACTATAAATATAAAGATTTTATAGATGAAACAACTATCAATAATGAAACTGGAAAAGTATTTTTCAGTCATCAAAGAACAAGATCAGCATATAGGAGTTTATTATCTAATTTACCTTATCTTTTTACTCATAAAAACCATAAAAAATTATCTATCCATAATACTACAAATTTAATTGAAGGTGGTGTATTCTCACCATTAAAAATATTTATTAAAATTCATAGAGGTTTATCCAAATCATTGAAGTTAAAAATTGTTGATGAATACCTAGTAAGTTATAAGAAAGAATAATTAATCAGACCCCAATTTTTTCTATTAAGCCAAAAATAAAAGCACCTACGGGCGGAGTCGAGAAAACGGTCGACGAGTTCGGTCTTGGTTTGTTAACGGCAGCCGGTATCGGTATAGGCATCCATGCTGCGGTAAGTATAGCTGCAGGTAAAAAAGACGGGGAGAACGAGTAATGGGAAGCAAACATATAATAGTAGATCCAATCACGAGGATCGAAGGG
>CAYFOE010000026.1:0-1382 GCA_964344635.1 Candidatus Woesearchaeota archaeon | reverse complement strand
AACTAGAAAAGACGAAATTATCGGGTTAGCAGGTGGTACAACCTGACGGCCTGACAAAAGTCGACGAAGAGTCATGTACCCGACTGAAAATACAAGCAAAAACTTCCCAAAGGAGGGATGGAGTGTGCTAGCATCACGCTTTTTCGAATCCCCATTCAAAGGAAGCACTATGAAGCACACCCCAAGACTCTACAATACGTTGGTTGCCCTTCTGAATCAAACCCAGTGGCAAGACCGTCGGCACCTTTTCAGCTGTGCATGGATGGTCTTCGGCTTGCTGTCGACAACAAAGATCCATATATCCGAGTGGGCTTCCACGGTGGTTAGCCGGGCGAACTACGCCCAAAGCCACGAGCGACGCTTGCGCCGCTGGCTGAGTAACAGGAAGATCAATCCTCAGGATATTTACCGTCCATTGATCCAGCACGCTATAAGAAACTGGGGGACGGAAAAACTGTACTTGGCTTTGGATACCTCCATGTTATGGAATAAGTTCTGTCTGATTCGTCTGGCAATCGTCTACCGAGGCAGATCCGTTCCTTTGTGCTGGAAGCTGATCAAGCACAAAAGCGCCATGGTCAAGCTGTCGGCCTATCAGGATATGCTTAATCAATCAAAACAGTTGTTGCCCCCTGAGTGTGAGGTGGTATTTTTGGCAGATCGCGGGTTTATGGATATAGACTTGATGACATTTCTCAGTCGGACCATGGGCTGGCACTGGCGGATCCGCTTCAAACGGGGGGTTGGCGTATACCGGAAAACCAAGTCTGGGTTCGCTTCCCAGGATTTGCGTGCCTACAAAGGGGAAGCGCGGTTTTACCGCCAGTGCTATGTTACGCGGGAGTATTTTGGCCCAGTGCATATTGCGTTTGGTAAGCCCAAAGGGGTCCGCGATGAATGGATCATTGTCAGTGATGAACCCACTTCCGTAGAAACCTTCAACGAATACGGGTTGCGCTTTGATATTGAAGAAAGTTTTCTGGATGACAAGTCCAATGGTTTTCAACTGGAGTCTTCGGGGCTTCGTAAGGCAGATGACCTCAATCGATTGTGTCTGGTTTTGGCTGTGGCCACTCTGTTCTTAGTTGCGCAGGGAACTGAAGTGGTGGCCACAAAACTGCGGAGGAGGGTTGATCCTCACTGGAAAAGGAGACTGAGCTACCTAAAAATTGGGTGGCGCTGGCTTAGGCAAGCCTTGGTGCGTGGCTGGAAAATTATTCAACATTTTGTATTATCTGGAATTTCTGACCCAGAACCGAACCACAGGAACAATCTATCTCAAAAATTTTCGACCACCCAAACCATTGTGCTTGGATATCGTGATGCTTGACGATAGAGATTTGTCAGGCCGTCAGGGTGGTACAGTTTGAGTTTTCGGCTGG
>CAYFOE010000025.1:0-1390 GCA_964344635.1 Candidatus Woesearchaeota archaeon | reverse complement strand
AACTTACTTTAAATAACCAATATTATAATATTCAAGATATTATTATGCCGATTATTGATAATGTCAAAAAAGTTCTGTAAATTCATCTTCAGCTTTTTCGTTATGTTTCACATTTTCCCAGTTAACGTAAGATCTTATAAGCCATTTAGCATTGGTATCAATAGCTAAAGGTACCAGTAGTCTTAAAATTGATCCGTCATTTGGAAATGCACCTATCACTTTTGTTCTCCTTTTTACCTCTTTATTGAATCTTTCCAGGACATTGGTAGAGTGTATCTTTCTACCATGTGACAGATAACTGCAAGAATCATACAGGTTATCCATAAGAAACTCTGCCAACTTTGGATTCTTATCTTCATAAGTTGCTATAAGTCCGTTAGCCAACGGTAATGCTTCTTCAAAGCTATTAGAATATAGCACCTCATTAATCTCTTTTAAAACGGTATGAAAATATTTTTTAGGTACAATTTTCATAAGGTTACGCTTCATGTGTACACTGCATAGCTGCCAGGAAGATCCGCTAAAACTTTCCTTGGCAGCTTTTTTAATTCCCTTATGACCGTCACTGATAATAAGATCCACCTTTTTTACCCCTCTTTCTTTAAGTGTTTCAAAAAAGCTGTGATATGTTGCATAGGATTCCTCATGAACAATATCTATATCCAAGATTTCTCGTATTCCCGTATCTGCACTAACCCCTATTGCTATCATTACTGCTTTAGATACAAATCTGGCACCGTCATAAACTTTTAAATACAAAGCATCAATATACAAATAAGCATAATGTTCCTCTATAGGTGAAGTCTTGAAGTCACTGATAACCGTATCAAGCTCATGGGATAATCTACTCACACTTTCATGTGACAGTTCAATCCCAAGCTCTCCAACAATAGATTCAACTTTTCTGGTTGATACACCTTTAAGATAACTCTCAACGATAATAGATGCCAATGCTTTATCTATCCTGGAATAATTTTCAAAAAGCTTTGTTTCAAACTTACCAGTTCTTGCATATGGGCGAAGGAGGTTTAACTCCCCAAGAGTGGTCTTTAATTTCCTATCTTTATGACCGTTTCTATAATCTTGCCTATCATCACTTCTTTCATGCTTGGAGGCACCAACGAATGACTCAAACTCTTTTTCCAATACTGCATTGAGAAATTTCTCTCCTATTATCTTAAAGCCCTCTTGCTTGTTCTCCAACAACAAAGGTGCCAACTCATTTAGGTCAAACTCTATCTTTCCATTTTCTACTTTCACTATTATTTCCTTTTTTCAAAAATAATAGCTAAAGTGAATTTACAGAAAATATTTTACACTACCATAAAAAACTAAAAAAATACTTTTTTATTGCTATTTGTATCTCTGTCATTAGCTATATTCTTTCAAA
>CAYFOE010000024.1:383-1402 GCA_964344635.1 Candidatus Woesearchaeota archaeon | reverse complement strand
TATGACTGTTTATATTACTGAAAACTTACACCATGAATTATTAACACCAGTTAAAGTTGTTTCAACAAAAAATAGAATGATTGGTAATATTATAACAAAAGAAGATGAAAGAATTGAAAAGCTTGGTTATGGTATGGATGAAAAGAATATTGAGAGAGCTAAGGAGTATGTTGATTATATTGAAATGAGTGTAGAACAAATTACAAGTGTTTTAGAGAATATGATATTGTAGACCATGCAGCTCACTTGATAGATATTATTACCACAGAAGAAATTGAATATGATGTTGATGAAAGAATGAAAGGTTATAAATTAAAAGGTGACTTACCAACAGGTTCATTGGTTAATATTTTATTAAACCATATTAAAAATTCAATTGAAGCTGATGCAGAATCAATTTTATTTGAAGTTGAAGGAATCAATGCTGATAAAACAATGTTGATTAATATTATAGATAATGGTAATGGTATTCCTGAAAAAGTTTTAAAAAGATTATTTGAGACTAATAACTCATCTAAATCAGATGACACAAGTGATGGAATCAGAGGTAATGGATTATACCTTAACAAGAATATTATGATGAGATCTGGTGGGGATATTACATTGGTTTCAACTGATGGTATGGGAACAACATTCCAACTTAAAATACCTGTAAAGAAAATAGAATCTTAGAATAAAGAAAATAAATAAAAGAAAAAAGGTTAAGTATGAATATTAATAAATTGATTGATAGAGAAAATAGAATTAGCTCTGATATTAAATTAACAAAAGCTGGTGAGAAGTGGGCGACTGAAACTGATAAAGATAAAGTAATCAAAAAAGCTAATTTCACAAAAGCAGGAGATGTTAATCTTAATGAATTTATTGGATTAACACTTAACCCACTTTTAACACAAAATGATATTATGTCTATTTTCAAATTAATTAAAGCTAATGCTGAAATAGAAAGAGATGATAACTCTGTAAAACCAGCTATAAAGACTAGGAATAGTGGTAGTAGGGGAATCATTAGAAAACAT
>CAYFOE010000024.1:0-321 GCA_964344635.1 Candidatus Woesearchaeota archaeon | reverse complement strand
AATGGGTAAACCAAGAGTATTACAGAATCCATCAATTACACCAGATATTTTAGAATACTTTTTTGAAAATAAAGTTATGAGAGTTAATAATGGAAATTATAATTTTATAGCTTTTGGTGCATTGATGGAATCTAAAAATCTTTCACAGAAACAAGTCTTAGAATGGTATAATAAATTGAAGAAATTTGCTGATTGGAGTTATAAAGATAATAATTGGTATTCGATTATTGGTAGTTTAGTTGAGTATGAAGATTGTCCGGCAGAAGTGTTATTAGATGTTTCAAAAGCACCAAAGGGTGATGAATTTTCTCATGTTGAAAG
>CAYFOE010000023.1:1228-1443 GCA_964344635.1 Candidatus Woesearchaeota archaeon | reverse complement strand
CAGCAAAATATTCATATAAAGGTGAGCCTGGCTATATGCCAATAGTTGGTCATGGAAATGGTGGATATGTAGTTGATGTAGATTTTAGAGCAGGCAATGTAGCACCTGCAGATAAAAACTTAGAATTTATACAACAGTGTGTAATACAATTACCAGTTGGAAAAAAGTTTAGTAGATTAAGAGCAGACAGTGCATCATATCAGGCTGAGATATTT
>CAYFOE010000023.1:293-1100 GCA_964344635.1 Candidatus Woesearchaeota archaeon | reverse complement strand
GTCGTGAACAAGTAGCAGAGTTTTATCATGCTATGGCCAATACAGAAAATGCTTTTAGAATGATTGTTGTAAAAAAAGATATATCTCCTATGTTGCCACATATTGAAGAGTGTTTGAGCAAAGAGCAGAAACTTGCCTATTCAAAAGAGTTATACTATTGTATAGCTACTAATGATGCAGACTTATCTTCTGAAGAAGTTATAAAACTTCATAGGCAAAGAGGAGAAACAAGTGAGAATAAAATCAAAGAACTAAAAAACGGTTTCAATATGTCATATCTTCCAACTTCAAACCTTGAAGCTAACTCATTTTACTTTGCAATAGGAACTTTGGCGTACAACCTATTTTTACTATTCAAACAGATTTTAGACTCAAATCTTCAAAAACATACAGTCAAAACGATTAGATACAAACTTTACAATATTGCTGGTAAAGTAATCAACCATGCAAGACAAACTATTTTAAAGGTAAATAATCAGTTTTTAGAATTGCTAAACAATATAAGGCAAAGGGCTTATGATGTTAGTATTGAGTAATAATTTCAATTTTAAAATCACAACATTTATAAAACATAAGACAATACACTATTGCCTGAAAAATAAGATTTTTACTCAAAAAGACAAAAAATAAGGCAATAGGAGTATTTAGAAATGCAAATGATGTTTTATTAGACTAAAATAGTTCTATACTTGTTCAAAAAAGATGAAAAATATCAAAAAATGTGAACCGAACTTTTCTTTAAATTATTTTGGGTAATATTAAATTATTTTATTAGTTTATGTAGTCCAAAATTTAAATCTGAAGTGC
>CAYFOE010000023.1:0-283 GCA_964344635.1 Candidatus Woesearchaeota archaeon | reverse complement strand
TTAAATAAAAAAGAAATGTTATGCGAAACAAGTTAGAAAATGATATCAAAAATATTATAAATAAACTCAAAACTATATCTGAATTTGAGACAAGTAAAGATAAAGTAGACTGTGATTACCTGGTATCTCAATTTTATAATTTACAAGATATCTTAGACTTAATAGAAACTACCAAATTTACTAAAATGGATAGTGTTATAAATAATTATAAAGATAAAGCAAATTATTTTATAAATAAATATAAAAATATTTAAAATCACTCCTTACAAATGAGTATAAAAGT
>CAYFOE010000022.1:1095-1478 GCA_964344635.1 Candidatus Woesearchaeota archaeon | reverse complement strand
GCAGAAGTTAGAGAAAAAATAAGAAAAAGAAGATTTGAACCTACTAATGAAATTGATTGGTTTCAAAAAAAAAGCTAATAAAATTGAATATGATAACATCTATAACTATAAATATACATATTGGGTAGCTACTCCAAATGGTATGAGATTAGATGATGAAAGAAATCATAAGTATGGTGATAATAGAGATGGATATGAAACCTGGCAAAAAGAAGAACCTCAAGGGTGGATTGCTAGTTATAGTGGTGTAACATCTCTTAGAACTATCACAGATAGAAATAATGATAATAGAGTTGTTGGATATATCACGGAAGAAAAGTTATCTGATGAACCTTGGAAAAAAGAGATTGTTAATTTGGTTCATGATTGTTTTGAAAGATTAT
>CAYFOE010000022.1:809-1057 GCA_964344635.1 Candidatus Woesearchaeota archaeon | reverse complement strand
GTGAAGAATTAGAAGTTAAAGATAGAGGAAACTTTGAATACTTTGTGTTTAATGATTTGGGTTTTGAAAAAGATTATAAACTTGAGTTAAGAACCAAACTAGATAAAATGGTTCATGTTTATAATGAATATCAGGAAGATGAAGAATATAGGGCTTTTGTTGATAAAATAAAAGGATAAGTTTTGCTACATAAGGAGTATTATGAGATGACAGAATTTTTAAGTCAAAATGAAATAGATGCATTATTA
>CAYFOE010000022.1:0-671 GCA_964344635.1 Candidatus Woesearchaeota archaeon | reverse complement strand
CAGAGTAAGTTTGATAAATTTTCTGAATTAGAAAAAGAAGTTAAGTTTATGAGATATTATATGAATAAGTATCCTGAGTATGTATTATAAAAGAGTTGAAAGGTATATTGTGGATATTGATGAAATAAAAAAGTGTGAAGTTGGAGATAAATTTATTTTAGTTTCAAAAACAAAACATACTTTTGCTACACCCATTGATTTTAAAATAGATATGATTAAAGTTAGTGAATCAAATGACCCATATCACCCATTTGATAAAATCACATTTATTAATTCAGATGGTCTTGAATATACTATTGATACAGGTATGAGCTTTGCTGATACAACTGAATATACTGTATATAAAAATTATCAAGATTGGTATAATAAAGAGGTTAAAAAGGTAGAAGAAAAGAAACAAACTTATCTTCTAGCTAAGAAATATACAGAGGATTTTGAAAAGTATTTTAAAAGATTTTCAGATGAAAATCCTGAAAAATTAATTTAAGGATATAATATGGCAAAGGATAGTATTTTTGATGAAAAATTCAACCGGGACTTTATTAATAATCTGAAACCTGGAAGTAGATTTGTTATTGTTGAAAAAGAAAACCAACATCAAAAATCTTCATTCAAAACTCCTATTGAAATAGTGGTCAGAGAAAAAGAGGATACCACAGTTCCAAACTCTG
>CAYFOE010000021.1:0-1482 GCA_964344635.1 Candidatus Woesearchaeota archaeon | reverse complement strand
GGTGGATTAGGCCTATCTCTTGATCCATCTAAGATTGATGAATTATCTGAGTTTTTTAGGGGCGGCTCTTTGGCCTATCAAAATGGGCAAAGTAATTTTATCAGCCAAATGACAGCTTTATTGGGCAGTGAAAGTGCTCAAGTAGTGGTGAAAAAAACCGCTCACTTGATTGGCTCTATGATCGCCAATGCTGAACAACAAGAAGATGGTACTTTAACAGATAAGGGTAAATTGCAGCTAAAAACAGCGAAGATTATCGCCAATGATTTGGATTTGGGTGAGGATTTATTTGACGTTGGTGGTGGATTTCACTTGGGCAGTAAGGAGTTTTATAAAAGCGCCCATGTGGAGGCTAGTTTTGCCTATAAGGATGTTAAAAGCAAGCTAAAGGCCACGGTGGGTCAAGGTGATCTTGAAGCTGATGAGGCTGAATTTGATCGAGGCGGAATTAATCGCGATATAACGGCAATTACCAAGCTAGTAAAAGATTTTCAGATCGATCCGGTTTATATTTACATAGCTGATTTCTTCTCCGATGAAGCCAAGGAAAAAAGGCAGCTTGCTTGGCATAATCTAAAAAACCCCCATTTGGCCATGGCTGAGAGAATCAATGCTGCCTTTGGTCTTGATTTGCTGAAAAGTTCCAAGCGAAAAGAGATTTTACGAGAGAAAATTGAGCAGGCCCTAAAAGATGCCGAAAAAAACAGCAGTGAAAAAGAAGATGAGCAAAGTGAAGAAATCCTGCAGACTTTGGCTAAAGCAGCTAGAGCTGAGGATCTGTCGGAAGAATCACAAGAAAAGAGCAATCAAGAAGATTTTGCCCAGGAAGCTGATGATTATCTACAGCGGGCCGAAAACTTACAAAAGGCCAAAGATGGCAGCTATGAGGCGCCACAGGATTTAATTGCCGATAAAGAAATCTTACAAAGTTTGGGTGTTCAAAATATTGACTATAGTGATCCGTTGCAGGTGGAGATTTTACGTTCTGCTAAAGAATATCGCCAAATGAGTATTGATGATAAATTACTTACAACGGGTTTAGATGCTTTAGCTAAATCGATTCAATCAATACAAGAAGGAAAGCGGCAAGAAGGTACTAGCTGGCTAGATGGTGCTAAATCACTAAAAAATGCCTCAGAAAAATACGATGTAGAATTTGATGAGATTATTCAAACATTTGTTAGCGAAGTGAGTATGGGTTTTGTTTACATAGGAGCTTCTTTACCGGGCAGTTTAGCTTGGGTTTTGAGTAATCAAAAACAAGTAGAGGCTTATATTCAGCATAAAATACAAGCTGTTAAGGACTATCTTTCCTGGCCGCAAGAAAAAAAGCATGCATTTTATGTGAAATGTGTTAAGGAAATTGCTGCTGAATTGGCGATTTCGGCAGTGCCTTTTGGTAGATTAGCTAAGGCACCTTCTTTAGTCGCTAAGGCTGCTAAAATTGGCGCAGCTGCGCAAAAAGTCACTCGTCTTACCAAG
>CAYFOE010000020.1:0-1576 GCA_964344635.1 Candidatus Woesearchaeota archaeon | reverse complement strand
ACATGTGCTTTTTCAATTTTAAGTCTTGCTTCTTTGATTTTCTTTAACATTGTTTCGTCTCTTAATAAGATTCTATCTAAGTTTACATAATCATATCCAGCTTCAGCTGCATTCCAAAAGTCTTGAGCAGTTGCAACTCTTTTTAATACTGTATTTTTAACTTGCATTTCAGGGAATAATTCTTTGAATACTCCAGTCATCATCCAATGGTTATGAGGTTGAGTCATACTTCTCAATCCAGCATCATAAAGGTATTTTAAGTTAGAACAGAATACATCTAAGTTTTCAGCAGTTGCAGGAACTTCTGTATTATTAAATGTTGCAGAAACTCTAACTCCAGTTTCTTTTTCAATTGCTAAAGCGTTATTAAACATTTGAACTAATTGCTCTTCTTTAAACAGTGCACCCATTGCATCTTGCATAAAAGGTGGGATTCTTGCTGTGAAATACAAATCATAAATAAAATCTTTATTTTTCTTTAAGAATGGAATAAAGATATTTTGTACATCTTCAGCACTTGTGTATGGATTCAAAGGAATCGAAAATATTTTTTTAGGTGTTGGTTTATTAGCCACTTTTTTCTCCTATTTTTTTTATAAGTTAAAACTATTATACATTAAGTTAGGTAACTTTTAATTTGAAAAGCTACACCCTTTGGAATGGTTGTTTGACCCTTTTCCACAATCTCTATACCAGCCGCTTTATGTTTGAAAACTTCAAAAACCCATTTGATTTTATCTTCAGCTACATCAACTCTAACTCCACAAGGAAATTTAAGAGTTCCCATTCTCCAAACCAATGTTCTTGATTCTGGATTTAAAACTTTTTGTTGCATTCTGCTTTCTCCACATATTTTGTATATTTCAACACTAATTCAGGATTAGAATCTTTTAAAGCTAAAAGTAGTACACCTACTACACTTTCCAGGTTATTAACTTTCTCTCTTAGATTTTGAATCTGAATTTTATTTGCATTTGCTATATTAGTTCCATGACCATGACTCATTATTTAGTCCTCTCTATTTTTGTTAAGTTCCAATATTCTTCCCATTCGGCACCACAATTACAAGAAAAGGTATCTTTAAATGTAATTCCTTCATGTAAAGTATCATCTAAATCCCATTCAGTACCACCACAGAAAGGACAGTATCCAGTATGTTTGACGCCTGATAGGGTTGTAATACCATCTGTTCCATCTTTATACATTTTTTCAAAGTATTCTTTGACTTCCATTCTCTAATCCTTTATTAAATATATTAAATATTATACAAATCTTTTTTCTCTTAGAAACAGAATTTTTATATAAATAAAACAAAATAAATCAAACAATGGAGAGGTTATTATGGCGTTAAGAGATTTAATTTTACAAGCTAGAGAGGGAAGAAGAAGTATCGACCCAGTTTTTGAAAATTCAATTAGAGATGTAACTGAGAAAAAAGTTTATCACTATACGAGTTTAGGTGTAGTAAATGACCAAGATTTTGCTGCTCAAGAAGATGCATTAGTTATATTCAAATCGCCAGGTAAGATTGAACATGTTTCAGTTGTACCATTTAGAGATGAATCTAAAAAAACTT
>CAYFOE010000019.1:1238-1747 GCA_964344635.1 Candidatus Woesearchaeota archaeon | reverse complement strand
ATTTTACAATCCCTTTTTCAGCATTTGAAACATCTTTATCAAAATTTAATGAAGCATGGCTTTTACCAGCAGCTTTAGCCCAATTGAAAGAATCACCTTCAATGGCTTTTCTTGTTTTCATAATTTTTTTATTTCAGCAGATGTAGCATCTCTTGTTCTTAATTCTTTAGCTAACTCACCATATTCTGTTGGTGTTAATATACCTTTTTCTTTTGCAATATCTTCGGCTTCTTTTGGATTTGTATTTAAATCATCAAAGAATTTACCAACAGCAGATAATGCACCACCTAAATCAAATTCTAATAAGACTACCTCATTATTCAAGTCTGAAATATTCATTAAAATCTCCTAATTTTTTTTCTTTTATTTGTTATAGATAAAATTAATTTTTAAGTTTTTTTAATTAATTTTTAAGAATAAATAAAGTAAAATATGGAAAAGGAATTTAAATGTTAATCGAACATCTTACAAAACTAAACGAACAAAAAAAGAATCAAAAATATTTAGTA
>CAYFOE010000019.1:0-1121 GCA_964344635.1 Candidatus Woesearchaeota archaeon | reverse complement strand
ATGAATGTCGATAAAGTAGCTACAAGTGATGCTAAAATCACTCAGTTCTTAGGTGATTATTATACAGTTGAAGAAAAATTTGATGGTACTAAACTTACATTATGGAGAAATGATGAAGATTGGAATGAAGATTATGAAAAAAACTGGGTAGTTGCATTTAAGAATCAAATATTATATGGTGGTGAGTTTGAATCAACAGATAGAGAAAAAACTAAGAAACACTCTGTTGGTATTTCACAATATGCTTTCATTCATGACCATATGAAAAAAATCCACAACAAAACAAAATCTTTTCCAAAAAATACAGAAATTTTTATTGAGTTTATCCAAAACAAATTAACTACTACTAGGGACTATGAAAATAAACATGAACTTTACATTATCGCACACTCTCCCGCTTCAGGCGAAATTGAAGGTGGTATGTTAAAAACAAGAGCAACTGGTTTCTTTCAAGATAAGGTAGAATCTTTCTCAAAAACTTTAGCTTTAAATCTACCGCCAGTTGTTTTTGAAGGTAAGTTAGACTCTGTTGGTGCTATTACTAAAGGTATCAAAAATGAGAAATTAAAAAAAGCATGGAATACAAATAAAAGTGATTATGAAACAGACCCTTATGGTGCTGTTAAAAGAACATTCTTAGAGTTTGAATCTGTTTTAGGTGGTAAAACTGAAGGTGTTGTTTTACATTCTAAGAATGGTAAAATTTATAAATTCTTACAAGATGACCAACATGATAAATCTGTTAGACATGCTAAGAAAATGAGATACCAAGCAGACCCTACTATTGAAAAACAATATTGGGATATGATTAAAGAAGTTGGTCAAGAATTAATGAAAGATTTAGATTATGATTTTGATAAATTATCTTACCAAGATATTTTAAAAGAGTATGCTAAATTAGTTAATAGTTTATCTGATTCTGAAATTGAAAAAAGATTCAAATTCAAATTTGATGCAATGAAAGAAGAAGGAAAGATGAAGTAATGGCTAAGTTAAGGGACATTTTTGAAAGTATTATTAATGAAAAAGACAATTACAAGAAGATACCTATCTGCTATATTCAGTCATAAGAATTTTGAAGCTGAGTTAGTTGATGGTGACTTATTCTTAGATGAACCACA
>CAYFOE010000018.1:0-1789 GCA_964344635.1 Candidatus Woesearchaeota archaeon | reverse complement strand
TCGGGCGACGATGCGGCGTTGTTCTGGGAGTGGGGGGATTGATCATACGCGCCAACTTAAGCCTCAAGCCTTTGAAAATTCTGTGGTTTGGTGGCAATATCACGCATTTTCACATGAAATAGGAGAGAATGATGGTACTGCCACCAGAGACTATTGATACCAAATTCAATGATTTTATACAAGAACTGCCCAAGGATTACTGGGAAATGGCCTATGAATTCAAGGCGTTCAGCCGAGGGAGGAAAATAAAAACCCAGCGGAGTTGATGCAGGTGGTGATGTGCTACAGCGGAATTGACCAAGTACTCAGAGAGGCGGCCGGGACTTTTAGTCTACTGCATGAACGCATCACAGACACGGCGATTCACAAACGATTAAAGGCTTGTGTTCCTTGGGTGAAAGCAGTCCTGAGCAAGATGATGGGAGCCGATGCTGACAAGTTAATTAAGGGTGGTTTACGTTTTGTAGTCATTGATGGATCGACGGTTCAGGGGCCTGGAGCCAAAGAGACTTGGTACCGGCTGCATATTGCGGTGGATTTGGTAAAACTGAATCTGATTCATGTAGAAGTAACCGACAAATATGTGGGGGAGAGTCTGGACCATTACCCGCTTATAGAGGGAGATGTGGCGGTAGTGGATCGGGGCTATAATCAGCCAGGCAGCCTGATAGAGCAGTCAAAGAAAGGGGTATTGTTTGTTCTGAGGTACAACGCTCACGGCATGAATCTTTATGATGAACAAGGGAACAAAATAAATTGGTATGAGAAGCTCAAGACAAGCACTGAGGACTCTTTGTGTGTTCCGGTACAGATCCGCAAAAATGGGGAGTTTGTTGAAGCTTTTCTTCATGCGCGGCGTTTGCCGCCAGAGCAATGGGAAGAGGCTCGACGTCGTGTTCGCAAGTCAGCGCAAAGCCAAGGCCGCACCCCCAGCGCCAGTGCTTTATTCCTATCGGAGTGGGTCTTGGTGCTAACAACCGTACCTGAAAAAGTTATGGATACTCATACAGTTACAGAATTATATCGTGTCAGGTGGCAAGTAGAACTTTGCATAAAACGGCTCAAAAGCCTGCTGAATATTGATCATCTGAGAGCCAGGGAAGGGGGACAGTTGGCAGAACTGTACCTGCATGGAAAATTGCTGTATTCCTGGGTTGTGGAAAAAAAGGCGCGACGACGATTTGGTGACAAGTGGACACGTCTGGATCAAAAGTGCTGCCGTACAGCCACCTGGTGGCGTTATTGGGATCTTGTGAAACAAGAGGTGGCTATCATGATCAACGGTGTCTTAAGCTGGAAAGAAAGCCAGTGGGATGTTTGCTTTGAAGTGATGCAGGAGAGACCACGAAAACGCAAACTTCAAACCTTACCGGACAGAGTCAATAATCTGATCGCGGCATGCCAGACAGCAGAACTGAGCAATGTGTAAAACACATTGCAGATTTTAAGGAGAATTGTCCTGTGACCTCAACTACTTACAGGCTTAAGTTGGCGCGTATGGGGGGATGCCTTCCCCAACAAGTTACTGGGTGCTGCCACTCTTGATCGTTTACGTCATAACGCCTATCGCATTATTCTGGATGGCGACAGTTACCGGGCTCCTCGACCACTGGATGATGGCAGAAAAAATACAAACAAAAAAACAGTTGAAAATGTGAGCCAAAAGGACCAATAATTTACCCCCGTTTGAGAGGCTTAATCACACCCTAAAAGTGGCTCCTTTAAGCCGAACATGGGTGGCTCCATTAGGGCGATCAGTGACATCATCGGTGGCCCAGTAGGAGATTGC
>CAYFOE010000017.1:0-1807 GCA_964344635.1 Candidatus Woesearchaeota archaeon | reverse complement strand
TGAGGAGGAATATAACGATTAAGGAATCGTTATATTAAAATCTTTCTCCTGAGTTTCTCACTTTTTAAAACTTAATTTTCAATTTCCTTTAACCAAAGGGTTTATAGCTCTTTAAAAGCTTCAATTAGGGTGTCCCAAGCTCTAAATTGATAAAATTACACTATGTTTGTTCGTCAAAAAAAGAATAAAAGCGGTAGTATCAGTATTCAAATAATTTCAAAAAACAGTGGTAAATATAAAGTAGTTGAAACTATTGGATGTAGTAAAAGTGAATATGAACTTGAACTACTACTTCAACAAGCTGAAGAGCGACTTTTGGAGTTAGATCCTAATCTATTTGATTTTGCAGAGTATCAGAATAAAAAACAAATATTAACAAATAAAGATATGAGAGTTATTGGTGATGAACTTATATTTGGGAAGATCTTTAAAGATATTGGATGTTCTAATATTCCATTTACAAAACCCAAAGAGCTAGAACTTTTTAAAGCTTTAGTTATTTCAAGATTACTTTATCCAGGTAGTAAACTATATCTGATTGACTATTATCACATTTATAAAAAACAAAAAATAGATAAAAATAAGATCTATAGATTTATGGATACTATTTATCAAGATGATTTAAAATTTCAAATTCAAAAGTGTATATTTGAACATACCAAAAAGATCATGAATGATACTATTACTGTTACTTTTTATGATGTAACAACCTTGTACTTTGAAAGTGAGAGTGAAGATGATCTTAGACGTATAGGTTTTAGTAAAGAAGGGAAACTAGCACGTCCTCAAATACAACTGGGACTGTTTACAACACTGCAAGGCTATCCATTATCCTATGAAGTGTATGAGGGTAATAAATATGAGGGGCATACGCTAACAGATATCTTGCAAAAGTTTCAAGAAAAATTTAATATCAAAACTAAACCAATAGTAGTAGCTGATCGAGGAATGTTAAATAATGATAATATAGCTTATTTAGAAAACAATAATTATAAATATATCCTAGTAGCCAAAATAAAAAATATATCCAATGATCTAAAAAAGAAAATAGCAAATTTAACTTTTTTAAATGATGGAGTTACTCATACTCTTGAAATGAATAAAGAGATAAAATACAAAGATGAGAATGATAAAAAACAAACTTTACAAACTAAACAAAGACTAATTCTAACATACTCATCAAAAAGAGCCAAAAAAGATAAATATACAAGACAAAAAGCTATTGAAAAGATTGAAGCCAAACTATCCAAGAATATCACTAAAAGTGATCTAAAATTATCATACTATGCAAAATATTTAGATATAGATGAAAAGTGTGATATCAAATATAAACTAAATCAATCAAAAATATCAAATGATGAAAAACTAGATGGAATAAAAGGATTTATCACAAATGATTTTAATCTTAAACCAAATGAGGTTATCGAACATTATGCTAATCAATATGATGTTGAAAAAGCATTTAGAATATCCAAAACAGATCTTAAAATAAGACCTATTTATCATAGATTAGAAACAAGAATCAAAGCTCATATTCTTATATCATTTATTTCTTATGCTATCTACAAAGAATTTGAACGAAAAATAAAACAATCAAATCTTGATATAAAATTTAAACTTACATTTGATCATATAAAAACAATGTATGGATATAAAACACTCTATGGTGTTGAACCATTACAAATGGATGAAGTGCAACAAGAAATTTATGATGCAGTTTATGACAAATGAAAATTACGGTGTCCTATGAGAAAGTCAGGAAAAATTTGATGCTGTTGAGAATATTGATGAGATTTTAGAACATAGT
>CAYFOE010000016.1:1824-2071 GCA_964344635.1 Candidatus Woesearchaeota archaeon | reverse complement strand
TTATTACTATGTTTAACAGCTAAATCTTTATCAAAACAAAAATATACATTTGGTACTTTTTCTAATACCTTTGAATAAAAATCTAAGTCTTGGTGTGTGTTTTTTAGTGCTATTCTAATACCGTTTTGCGTCTTGTTTGTTAATTCTTGTAAATTAACAATTAAATTTGACATTAATGATCCTCTAACGAAACCTGTTGTTTTCTCAGAAATATCACCAATTACAAAATTTTCATCACCTTTCTCAA
>CAYFOE010000016.1:891-1731 GCA_964344635.1 Candidatus Woesearchaeota archaeon | reverse complement strand
CATTGAAGTTATATAGTTTTGAAGTAGTTTTTAATTGATTCATTCTCTCTTTCCTTTCACGTTAATTTTTTGCCTGTTTGTATTTTATTTAGTGTTGAAATTTAAATATCATACCATTTTTTGTTGATATATTTATAAGGGAGTTTACGGCAATCGCAAGAAACTCCCTTATTTTTATATACTTAAATTTAATTATATTGTTTGATGATTTCTTTAAGTGTTGGGGGTAGAGGTTCAAAGTAAGTTTCTAAAATTATGGTTAAATCCCCATAACTAGTACCAGTAACTGTGTTTGTTCCCTCTTTTGGATAAGTAAATTCTTTTCCATGATAAGCTTCTTTTAAGCTTAAAGTTTTAGTATCTCTAATAGTTGTTACTTCTATATCTTTTTCTAATAGAATATCTAGTGCATTAACCTTGATTGTTTGAAATATATTGTTTTTACCATCTCTAATAAATCCATCTTTTTTAACAACTTCAACAGATACATATAAATCGCCTCTTTTGCCATTTATTTTATTACCTTTTCCTCTAACAAGAAGCTTTGTTCTTTCTTCGATTCCCTCTGGTAATTTAATATCCAATTCTTCATCTGTTTTTAATCTAACTCCAGACCCACCACAAGAACTACATTTTTGGAAATTACCACCATAAGCATTACATTTTGAACATTCTGATTTATATGAGTGAGTTATAGTTTTCTTTTCAACACCAAAGATAGATTCTTCTAATGTTATTTGAATAGTTATATTTTCTTCAGAAGTAAAAGTTTTCTTTTGTCTTGGTTTTCTTTTATTATCATTGAATCCATCAAAAGCTTTACTGAAAATATCTCCCATA
>CAYFOE010000016.1:0-832 GCA_964344635.1 Candidatus Woesearchaeota archaeon | reverse complement strand
CACCAAATGAACCAAAGATATTATCCTTAGAATCATAAGATTTTCTTTTAGATGAATCTCCTAAAGTTTCATATGCTTCATTTATTTCTTTGAATTTATCTTCGGCTTCTTTTGTTTTATTAACATCGGGGTGGTATTCTCTTGCAAGTTTTCTATAAGCTTTCTTTATTTCATCAGCAGTAGATGATTTATCTACGCCTAATACAGAATAGTAATCCATAAATTACAATCTCCAAAAATTAGTTTCTGATTTTATTTTACATTTTTAATGTAGATTGTAGCTCATTATTTAACATCATTATTGAATTTAAGTTTCTTGTTTCTCTAAGTTTTTCTTCAATGTCTTGACACAAGTCACTTTCATAATAAAAGTCACCATATAATAATAGGTTTTTAAGTGTATGGAATTTTTTTGATAATAATCCTAAATCATTAGTTTCTTTAGTAATCATTGTTAGTATTTCTTTATCTAATTCAACAATTTCATTAACAATATCAATTGATTGTTCGCCAGCTTTATCATCGGTCATACTCTCATTCAAGTAATCAAAAATAGCATCATATAATTTCTTTTTAAAAGCTTCCATCTATAAACCTCATTAGTCTGTATATCTATTTATTACAAATATGTTGTTTTCAATGTAAGATTTTTATGATACTATTTTTATTGATTAAAAAATTAACCTTTTTGTTTTTCAAAAAGAGCTTTCTCAGCTTCTACATCAATATTTTCAGATAATTTTAAATCTGTTGGGAAGTTATCTTCAATGTATGATATAGCAATTGGTGGTGTATGTTCTTTCCAATCATCATCTTCATCAATAAGAGCTTT
>CAYFOE010000015.1:1964-2173 GCA_964344635.1 Candidatus Woesearchaeota archaeon | reverse complement strand
CAGCTTCCTGATCATCTAAAGAATATAAATCATCCATTATTGATGAAATAATAGCTTCTCTATCATCCATAATTAATAATGACTTTTTTTCAGGATCATAACTATCCGTCCACCCATTAGCTATCAACCAATCTATTTGAGCATCAATATCATTAGCATCTGGATATTCTGCTGCTTCAATAGGTTCATTACTTTTTTCATTTTTCTTT
>CAYFOE010000015.1:0-1810 GCA_964344635.1 Candidatus Woesearchaeota archaeon | reverse complement strand
TTAATATCTAACTTTTTTTCTAAAAGTTCATTGTAAAATTTTGACTTTTCAATCTCTTGTTTATACTCTTGCATTACTTGTTTTGTTTCAACTAAAGTTTCACCCATTGAAACTATTTTAGCATTTAGCATCCAAGCTAAAAATACTATTACTCCTAAGAATGTATATAATATATTCTTAGAAATTTTGATACTGTTGTCAGCTAATTTATCTTCTAATTCGCCTATTTCATCTTCAGCATCATCTAAATCTTTTTGTAATGTTTTATTTTGTACAACTAATCTATCAATTGTTTCAGTATGTCTAACTAAGTTAATTTCTTTTCTTTTAGAAGTAGTATTTTTAGGTTGTTCTGTTGATTCGATAACTTCTTCAGTAACTTCTAAATCAGAATTAACTGTTCTATTTGTTCTTCTACCAGCCATTACTTCTTACCTCTTCTTCTAGAACCTACTTCTTTCTTTGAATAGACATTATCATCAATTTTATTATGTACCCACTCAACCAATTTATAGAATATAAGTTTACCAATTGCACCAACCATTATTGCTATGAAAATTAAGATGTTTGAATCATGATTCTCAAAGAAATAACCACTACCAATAGATATTATAACACCGGCAACACCCGATAACACAAATGTTAAAATATAAGACCAAAATGATCTCCATACATCAAGCCTACCATGATTGTTTTGAGGGTGTTTAAAATCACCTTCAACCCATTGGTCTATTCTTACAAGAAGACCACTAGTACCCGCAACAATGAATAACAATAAGTATAGTGAAAAGTCTATCTCTAATAAAATATGCATTTTTTATTCTCCTTGTTTCCCTTATTTATTTTCTTTTCTAATATTTTTGATAATCTGATTATAAAACTTATTGAATGATACCTTATCTTTATTAATGATTGCATTTTTTAATTCCATTAAATCAGTAATTCTTAATATATTATTCAAACTCTCAATAAAATCTAATAAATTTTCATCATCATTTATGAATAGGTCTCTAAGTTCTTTAAGTTTCATTAATTTCTCAGATTTGGATATAAATTCCGTTTCAAAACTCTCTTTTGATGTGTATTTTAATAAAATTGAGAATAGTTCTTTAATATTACCATATCTATTGGCTGTTAGAGCTATTATGGGTAATCTTTTAAAATTGTTTTTCTTTTCAAAATTTCTAATTTTTTCAGCAACTGCAGAACCTGATAATAAAGGCATGTTTTCATCTAGGAATATCATATTAAATTTATCATCATTTTCAACACTTTCTAAATAGTAATCCAAAGCTTCTTGACCATTTCTTGCAATTGTGTAATCTAACTTTGGAAACTTTGTTAAAAGTGATTCTATTAGTGTTATATTGGCTTGCATATCTTCGGCAAACATTACCTTACCCATAAGTGAAATATCCGCTTCTAGCTTATTAGAATCAATATTTTTAACCAATAGTTTGTTGTGTATTAATGAATATAGTGCATCATACAATTTAGAACCAATAAGAGGTAGATTTATCTCTTGTAAATTAGCTTCATTGAAATCTGTTGAAACCATAATATCATTGAATCTTTTAAGTAAGATAACTTTATGTTTAAATGTTAATTCTTCTAATTTATCCATTTCAATATCATCTTTAAAAATTATAGCAATGTCATTTTCTTTTAAATCTTCATATAATTTTTTTCTAACTGATATTTTTGCACCAGTAAAGTGTCTTACATATCTCTTTAAAATGTTAAGTTTATCTTTTGAGAAGCTAGGAACAAAAATGTAAATATTTTCTAAGTTAAGCTTGGCAACTAATGT
>CAYFOE010000014.1:0-2317 GCA_964344635.1 Candidatus Woesearchaeota archaeon | reverse complement strand
AATGTTGATAGGCGCACCGCCGCAACTGCTGGCAAAATAACTTGGCGACCACAGCGCATTTTTAAGATAAGCGGCTTTGTTTAATTCAGGGTGGTACAGTTTGAGTTTTCGGCTGGAAACACCTTTTAGACTGTTGACCAATTTAGATACAGGAACTTTTGGTGGATAGTTGATTAACAGGTGAATATGGTCTTGTTCTCCATCACATTCAACTAATTCAGATTCAAAATCAGCGCAGACGCTTTGAAAGATACCTTGCAAGGCTTGAATGTGGGAAGAATTAAAGATTTTCCCACGATATTTTGTAACAAAGACCAAATGCACGTGCATTAAGAAGACACAATGTCTGCCTGTTCTTGTGTGTCTTGTATTTTCCATAGACCAATTATACAATAAGTGGATGATAGTTCACAAGGCATATAAGTTTAAGTTGCGAATCAACCATCCAGACACAGCGGCTAAGCTGTATCAATTTGCTGGATGCGCCAGGTTTGTCTGGAATAAAGTGCTGGCTTTAAATTTGTCCAGATTAGAGAGAAAGCAACGGTTAATGTGGTACACAGAAACAGCGTTTTGGCTGACCGTATGGAAAAGTAGTGATGACTACGAGTTCTTAAAGAACTGCCACTCACAGATTCTCCAGCAGAGTTTGAAACAACTGGAAAAAGCGTTTAAGGATGGATTTGACAAAAATCAGCCTTTAAAACGGATGCCTGGATTTAAAAGACGCGGAGCGAAGGACAGCTTCCGCTATCCGCAAGGTTTCAAGGTCGTCGGCAGTCGTGTGTTTTTGCCAAAAATTGGCTGGCTACGCATGAGAAAAAGCAGAGATATTGAAGGCACAGCGAAAAATGTCACCGTGTCACGGCAATCAAACGGCTGGTATGTCTCCATTCAGACTGAAATTGAAATGCCTGAACCAGTGCATCAATCAAGCACAATGGTGGGCGGGGATTTAGGCGTTAAGCGTTTTCTCACGCTATCAGATGGTACGGTATTTGAGCCGTTAAACAGTTTCAGAAAGATGGAAAACAAGCTGGCAAGGGCGCAACGCAATCTAAGCCGTAAGGTAAAATTTTCAAATAATTGGAAGAAGCAACAAGCAAAAATTGGTCGGATTCACTCACGTATCGCTAATGCGCGACATGACACTCTTCACAAAATCAGTTCAGAGATCAGCAAAAACCACGCAATGATCGTATTGGAAGATTTGAAGGTCAGGAATATGTCGAAATCAGCTAAAGGCGACACTGAGAACCACGGTCGGATGGTGAAACAAAAGTCTGGTTTGAATAAATCCATACTTGATCAGGGATGGAGTATGTTCAGGCAGTTTTTAGATTACAAGCAAGCATGGACAGGCGGTCAGACGTTGTATGTTGACCCAAAATATACCAGCCAGAGATGCCCAGTTTGCCACCATGTATCGAAAGATAACCGACAAACACAAGCAAAGTTTGAATGTGCTGAATGCGGCTACTCTAACAATGCTGATTTTGTTGGTGCAATAAATGTTTTAGCGGCAGGACATGCCGTCTTAGCCTGTGGAGAGATTGGGTTGCCAAGCTCCATGAAGCAGGAACCCCAAGCAGCAGCTACCCATCAGGTAGGCTGGAACTAGGAATCCCCTTCCTTTAGGGAGGGGAGGATGTCAATCTTTAACGGTAACAGACTTCGGTTTATTAAAGACTACATTTGTAAACATCAGCCCGAAAAAATGGTCAGCAAGTCGTAGTCATTACCACCATAGTGTAGCACCCGCTAATTTAATCTAATGGAATATTTATTTGTTGAAGTAACCGAATTTTTATCAAAAGCTGCTATATTCTGGGAAATGGAATAAATGGCATTATTACAGAGAAAGTCTATTGTGGATAACATCGGGGATATCCTGTTGGTTAATCCTGATTATCTCTATCTAATCAATCTGGTGTGACCACTATCCAGTGTTTCTCAAAATTAATGGATTTTATCCTCATCATAAATTCCTTTGCTATTGATACCCACAGTTTTGGTAGGACAACTATGGGGACAACTACCCCAACTCATTGCTAAACATGAAAAACCCATAATTGATTAAAATTTGATCATCACCATAGGGGTAGAAATCCCTTTAAGATCTAAGTTGATCTTACCTAAATGCTTCCGTTAATATTTTAAGAGAAGGGGCATCTTCTCTTGGGCTAGGCGACATAAGACCTCTTGGGGCTATCGCTGCTTGATTCCAGAATCCCCTTCCTTTTAGGGAGGGGAGTATGTCAAAAGACGAAAAAACCCCAACTGTTGGCAGCAGTTGAGGTCTCGATTCATTGATGAC
>CAYFOE010000013.1:792-2348 GCA_964344635.1 Candidatus Woesearchaeota archaeon | reverse complement strand
AAGTAATCCAGTTTAGATTGCTTATAGTCAGTTACTTGCAAAGATTATTAGGAAAATTGCTTTTCTTATTGTAAAAAGTTTTATTAATAGAACCTACTTCGAATTTATTCATATAAAGTTCAAATTTTATAAACTGTGGATGATAATTTTCAATTATAGACACTTTTTGCTTAATTTCACAGCCTTAGACATCTGCTTTAAAGCCATTTTAAAATTAGATATCCATGGGGTGGAATCGGCGCATAAAAATATTAAAAATCAGTCATTTGTCGGAAGATTATTTTGTTCTTATTTGTATATCATAGAGTATGAGTAAGTTTCAAGTACAATATAAATCAAATAATAATGTGGTATTTTCTTGTAAATATCATATCATTTGGTGCCCAAAATATCGTAGAAAAGTGCTTGTAAATGGAATAGATAAGAGGCTTAAAGATATTATTATTGATGTATGCGATTCTCTGCAGGTAGAGCTCATCGAAATGGAAGTGGTGTCCGACCACGTCCATCTTCTAGCTGAGGTAGATCCACAATTTGGTGTGCATCGATTAGTTAAAAATATTAAAGGGAAGTCATCAAGACTATTAAGAAGCGAATTTAAGATATTAAGATCTAGATTGCCGACCCTATGGACCAATAGCTATTTTGTCTCAACTATTGGTGGCGCACCTTTAGAAATCGTTAAGCAGTATGTGGAGCAGCAAAAACATGTCTAGTTCCGCCTTTGTCCACAGCCTTCCCCTGAAAGTATCTCAAAAGCAAGAAAAGATACTGGATAAAAGGTTTAATGCCGCCAGACAACTTTATAATGTCTGCTTAGCAGAAGGGCTAAAGCGCTTAAAATTAACTCGGGAATCTAAAAACTGGCAAATAACTAGAAAAATAAAGATTAAAAGCAAGGCCTCTAAGCTATTCAGACAGGCTCAAAAAGAGCAAAATTTAAGTGATTATGATTTGCAGGCTTTTGCCATAAAATGCAAAAATTCTTGCCACTTTAAACAGCATTTGGATGCTGATGTAACGCAGAAAATTGCTACCAAGGCATTTGGTGCTATTGCACAATATATGTACAAAAAAAGAGGACGCCCGAGATTGAAGCCAATAAATCAGCGTAAAAGCATAGAAGGAAAAAGCAATAAGCAGGGTATCAGATTTAAAAAAGATAAAATTATTTGGGGTAAAGAAATCTTCAGCCCAATATTCGATAAAAGAGATAAGCATGCAGTAGAGGCTCAGGCACTTTTATGTAAAACCAAATATGTTCGTCTTCTTTTTAGAAACATCAAGGGTAAAAGGCGTTATTATGCGCAGCTGATCCAAGAAGGAATGCCAAAGCAAAAATATATTACTGGAAACTCTAAAGTAGGTTTAGATATTGGCCCGTCGAGCATTGCTTTTTATTCTAATAAAAAATCTTCCTTAGAACCATTTTGTGCCAATTTGAAATCATATGAAAAGGTAATCGCAGCGAAACAAAGATTGCTCGATCGGAGCAAAAGAGCAACCAACCCAGATAACTTCAACAAAAATGGCACCATTAGGTCTGAATCAAAAAG
>CAYFOE010000013.1:271-782 GCA_964344635.1 Candidatus Woesearchaeota archaeon | reverse complement strand
TTTCCAATAGGTATAAGCAAATTCAATCTCAGATATCTGAACAGCAAAGGAGGCTGGCGCAATCAAGAAAATGTGAGCAAGGTGCACTAGCAAATCGCATTTTGCGCATAGGTAAAGAAATTAAAACTGAAAAATTATCATATAGATCCTTCCAACGATTATGGGGCAAGGCCATAGGCAAGAGAGCTCCAGGTATGTTTATGGAAATCCTTCGTCGCAAGGCTGAGAGAGCTGGTGGCAAGGTGATAGAATTTCCCACAAAAACAACCTGTCTTTCTCAAGTATGCCATGGCTGTGGTGCTAAGAATAAAAAGGAATTATCTGTTAGATGGCACGAGTGTGAGTGCGGTGTAGGTCCTGTGCAAAGGGATTTATATAGTGCATTTTTAGCGAGCTGCGTAAATTTAAACATGCTTGATATAAACCTTGCTAATCAGCAATGGTCAGGTGCTAAACTGCTCCTAGAACAGGCGATATCAAGTTTAAATAAAAGTGCAAATGGTGGGCTTAG
>CAYFOE010000013.1:0-218 GCA_964344635.1 Candidatus Woesearchaeota archaeon | reverse complement strand
CAGAGCGCTTCGTCTGTTAAAGATGGATCAATGCTTGGTGATGTTGCGGATGTTGTAGATTTGGATGTAGAATCTAAATTGAGAGCTGCAAAGAACCAGGTAGTATAGCCATCAAAACCCCCTGGATTTATCCATGGGGTGGTTTAGAAATAAACCATAACATACAAAGCTCACAAGAGTTTTTCAAAAAGTAAAACAATGACTATTAAAGTCAAAAG
>CAYFOE010000012.1:0-2651 GCA_964344635.1 Candidatus Woesearchaeota archaeon | reverse complement strand
GTAGGTTAATCTATATACTTATACTAAACTTAATATAAAGACCTTGACTCTTCCTATGCACTGTAAATATGATAATGGCACACACAAAAATGTGTACATTACTTTCCAATACTTACACTTCACCCAAAAACACTGGCGCGTTTAAGAGTTGCACTTGTAATTTGCAGGCTATCTATAAACATCTGATAGCGCGCAATAGTCCAATCAATCATTACTCATGATTGGTAGAATTTTTTTGAATTTAGGGTTTATAAGGATTTTGGTGATTTACACTGTTAGACTTTATCTTCCAAACCCTGCGATTGAGTTAATTTATTCTTCCTATAAAGTTTTTTAGCTCGACTTAAACTAATCTGTCTTAGCCCACCATGAACTTCCGAAGTCAAATCAAACATCCTACACGCCTGATGTGCAACACCTGTTACAGCACAACCACCCATATGATAAATCTCATGAAAATCTCGACTATAAATTATCGGGCCACCCTCAATAGGTTTCTGACATTGAAGACTATCACAAACCAAAGTAATATCTTCAACTTCCTTGAACCAAGACTTAGGATTATACCACGACATTTTAATCAACTAAATTTTAATAACCTTGTAACTGCCAACACCCAAATTGTGAACTTCAGTTGTGCCAATTTCCTTTTTACCTTCACCCTCATGAATGTGTCCACAGAAAACATAACTCGGAGATTTTGAATTAATGTAATTTAATATTGCCTTGCTACCTGCATTCTTTCCCTGCCAATGTTTCGGTGCAAACTTTGCAGTAACCTTATCCAAAATACCATAAGGAGGTTGATGACAAACCAAAATATCAACATGGTCAAACCAACCTAACACTCTTCTTGCTTTGTCTGTTTGCTTTTTTGCAGATCTTAATCTTTTTTTGTAATTATCTGGTTTAAAATCTTGAACCCAATTAGTATCAACAAAATATTCTAAACCACCAATCCTAACACCATTGAAATTAGCAACCCGGTTATTAATAACCCTAACATTATCTAAACCGTTCAAGTCATTTGAAAGAAAAGGTAAATCCATCCCAATCCTATTCGACAACCTTCTAGTTTCATAATTTGAAGATTCAACATTACCAAAAATAGTGTAAATAGGAGCAGACTTTCTCAAATGTTTAACAAGCCTCATCGTAGAAGTGTATGCTTCCATAAATGCTCTTTTTTCTTGTCTCGGAGTGTACTCGATTTCGGGCAGACCTTGCTTCTTTCTTTCAATATTCTTGAAAGCCATCTCACGCATCAAACTAGCACTACCCAAATCCCCAGTTAACAAAATTAAATCCATGCCCTCCAAAGGAATCTTTCTTATTTGATCAAGATCCCCATGAGGATCCCCAATTGCACAAATCTTCATAAACTATATTTAAACTAATCAGTTTATAAATCTTGACCGCCGTAACTATTTATAAATTTTGAATACATTATTATTTGATGGCTGAACTTGAAAGAATCCTAGATATTGTTGAAGATTTAAAGAAAGGCCTCGAGGCAACAATCTTTGAAACCACCACTGGCGAACCATGCCATATCTGTATTGAGAGCGATAGATCCCCAAAAAGTAGTTGTAACGGGAGTTGTGATTGCCACTACACTTCTGCAGAAATAAGTGTACCTGATGAAAGAACAAGAGATAAATCAAGAGAAGACCTAGACCAAATATATCTTAACAACGAATGGTTTGCAGCAAGATATGGTGCAGCTCAAGCACTAAGAATTGAAGATCTAGATAATGTGTTAAGTGGTTGGGTAGAACAACTCAAAAGACTAACCAGCCCAACAGTTACAACAGAAGCAAATCCTAGACTGGACTTAATTAGAGATGTTGGATTACTTTACTCTCAGTGTGAAGACAAAAGATTAAGAGACATATTATATCTCACACACAAAACCGACCCAGATAAAAAAATATCTGAAACTGCCAAAGACATGTTAGATTACTAACAATCTAGATAGTTAAACAAAAAAGTGGACCCGCCGGGATTTGAACCCGGAGCCTCCGCCTTGCAAGGGCGGCGTTATACCAGATTTAACTACAAGCCCATTGTGAATTTTTATTGATTAACAGTTTTTAAAGTTTTAGAATCTAGAAAAGTAACAAAATTATTAACTATTCGGGATGTGCGCCAACTATGATCGTAGGATAGGGCAACCCTGAAAATTCATAAGACCTAGTTTTAGTAGGATCCAATTCTGAAAAAACCAAATAATGCTTATTAGAATCTGAACCATACCTAAAAGATCCTTTTTCTATAAGTCTGTTAAGTGCAAGCTTTGCATCTTGAGGATTATCCACTAAACCTAACTGACACAACCTATCTTCTAATGTCTTTCTACCAAACAATTCTGATTCCTTACAAAAACCTAAGACAGCCCTCTTGAATTTCTTAACACCCAACCTATGTTGGTCATCAGGATCACCAACTAATATTTGTCTGCCCCTAAGTAATCTGTAAAACACTTCATCTCTTGCTGAATCTTCCATAAGAATAAAATCAAAAATAACAGTATAAAAAATTAGTGGAAAAATACGAGTTGGTATGAATATTTTGGCTGGTAGCGAAAGTAAATCTCGCTTAATAAAATAAATAGGAGGTGATCCATCCGCAGGTTCCCCTACGGATACCTT
>CAYFOE010000011.1:0-3399 GCA_964344635.1 Candidatus Woesearchaeota archaeon | reverse complement strand
TTAGGTTTGCACTTTGGATGTCTCCAGGAGTTCTTACAACAATTGTGTCTGCACTCCCATCACCTAGGTTACTTAATGATTCGACAGTCTTGTCTACTGTTGATAGGGCATCGCTCAAATAGATGGCTTTGGTATCTGTTTGTTCAGAAGCTAAATAGAATACTCCTATTGCGACAAACAATATTAACCCCAATAATGCTAGATTATCAAAGGCCTGGGCATTCTTCTTTCTAATCATCCTCTTTTTCTTCCTAGGCATTGCTATTTAAATGACCTTATTGATTTAAAAAGCTTATTGAGTAAAAAAGGTTTCTAAAATATCAAACATATTTCCTGCTTGGCTAAATCTTCAAAAACCCTTTCTAACCACACCAAAATCTTTATAAATCACATTTTAATCGTTTACGTACTCATTATAATCTATATTGGAGAGTATTAAATAAAAATGGCAAGAGAAAAACCGCATTTAAATGTAATTTTCGTAGGTCACGTTGACCACGGAAAATCTACCTCAGTTGGTAGACTCATGTTTGACTCAGGAAACGTTGATGAGCAAGCAATGAGAAAATTAAAAGACAAGGCTCAAGAGCTTGGAAAAGCTGGTTTCGAGTTCGCTTTCGTTATGGACAACTTGAAAGAAGAGCAAGAAAGAGGAGTTACTATTGATCTCTCCTACAAGAAATACATGTCAAAGAAGTACGAAGCAACAATCATTGATGCTCCTGGGCACAAGGATTTCGTTAAAAACATGATTACAGGTTCTTCACAGGCAGACGTGGCTTTCTTAGTTGTTGCTGCAACTGAAGGGGCTATGGCTCAGACTAAAGAACACTTGTGGCTTCTAAAAACCTTAGGTGTTAACCAACTTTGTGTTTTAGTTAACAAGATGGACACCGTTAAGTACGATGAAGCTAAGTACAAGGAAGTTAAAGAAGGACTTACTAAGTTAGTTCAGACAGCTGGATACGACCCTTCAAAGGTTAACTTTATTCCAGGTAGTGCTTTCGAAGGAGATAACATCTTTAACAAAAGTACAAACATGCCTTGGTATACAGGACCGACTGTTTCAGAGCAAATTGATGCTTTCGATGAGCCGGAAAAACCAGTAGACTTACCTTTGAGACTACCTTTACAAGATGTGTATAACATTTCTGGTATTGGTGTAGTTCCTGTTGGTAGAGTTGAGACTGGAAAGTTAAAAGTTGGACAAAAGGTTATTTTTGTTCCAGGAAGAGAAGGTAAGGGTGTTAAAGGTGAAGTAAAATCCATCGAGATGCATCACGAACAAGTTCAAGAAGCTATTCCTGGAGATAATGTTGGATTCAACGTACGTGGAATCGGTAAGAAAGATATTGCTAGAGGAGACGTATTAGGTGAAGAGAGCAGCCCACCGTGTGTTGCGAATGAGTTCACAGCGAGAATTATGATCCTAAATCACCCAACCGTGATTACTCAAGGATATACTCCTGTATTCCACATCCACACATCTCAAGTTGCTTGTCAATTCGTTGAATTGAAACAACAATTAGACCCTGCTACAGGTGCAGTGCTTAAGGAAAACCCAGATACTTTGAAGACTGGTGACGCTGCAGTTGTACACTTAAAGCCTACTAGGCCAGTAGTAATAGAGAAATTCAGTGACATTCCACATATGTCCAAGTTCGCTATTAGAGATGCTGGAGCTACAGTAGCTGCAGGTATGTGTATTGACTTAGTTAAGAAAGAGTAAGGGTAAAACCCTTATCTCAACTTTCTTTTTTTATTATCAAAAACCTTATAAACTCGTTTTCGAAATTAAATTCTACAATGGCAAAAGCTAGAGTTAATCTCGCAAGTACGAATATCGCAGAGTTAAATCAGATCTGTGGAGATATCAAGGATATTGCGAAATCTACAAAGACTAAGATTTCTGGCCCGGTTCCATTGCCTACTCAAATTCTTAAACATACTACTAGGAAGAGTCCTTGTGGTGATGGTAAGGCTTCTTGGGATAGGTTTGAGATGAGAATTCATAAGAGATTAATCGATTTGGCGGATAATGAGCGTGCTTTGAGGATGGTTATGCGTGTTCCGATTCCTAAAGATGTTGATATTGAGATTGAATTAATTGAATAATTCAAATATTTTTTTTAATAACTTAGTTTGAGACTAGGTAATCTTATACAGTTTAGTTTAATAAATTAGAATTTTAAACAAATAAAATAGATAGATCTGCTTATAGAAAAGAACTTTTTTCTTTACTCATGCCCGAAGACCGTATCTCTCAACGAAACCCCAAAAAACTGCAAAGTAACTTTCGACGTCATATCCATTTTTCTTTAGTTCCCTTAATTCATTGGCTGCTTCTACAGCTTGAACCTTCTTCCTCTTTGTTTCCCCTAGCTTCAAGATCTTTGCTAATAGCGAATCTCTTTGAGCTTCATCTAAAGGTTTCATTTTGAGATTACAGCATATTTGGTTTTGCTCCATCTCAGAATTAAGAACACAAATTTTCTATTTAAATATTGTTGATATATTTTGTAAACATTCTATAATGTATATATGAGTTGAAAAAATTGACCAATTTTTGAGTTACAACTAGAACTTATAACTCTTTAATGAAACTAGCATGATAAGAAAGTTTTTCTTTTTAGTTCATCTTGTGCAGAGATTACAGCGTCAATTGAATCCCCTAGCTTGTCTAGATCATAGCTTGTTTCACTTGCAAATCTTCCTTCATTTGGAGATAGTAGTACTGATTCTCTTCTTGAACCTAAGAAAGGTAGATAAAAGTCTGTTTCGAATCTGGTTTCAGTTCCAAAGCCAACCCCATGATTTTCTGCAATTTCTTTTGTTATTTTTTGATATGGTCCTCTTGAGTCTTCTGGAACGATTAGTTTTCCTTGTACAAAGGCTCCGTGAATGATTTCTCCGTCTTCGTGGACCATGTAAACATTAAGGGTTTTACTAGATGCGATTGCGAGATGGTATGGCATAGCTAGGCTTCCTAAACAGGTCAATCCACTTTCTAGTTTGTTGCCTGCTTCATCGGTTGGTTTTCTTAATTCTCTTCTAGAAAATGTTGTATCCATTGCTAAGATATCCGTCACTCTTTTGAAATCGCCTTCTCTAGTCCATTTATCTAATTCTCTTAATCTGTGTTCTTTCATATAACTCCATCATACTCTCCTCTTTAAAAGGTTTGCCCCTAGACAGTTACAACAAAATAGAATAATTTATGACTCTTAAGTAAGGTTTAAAAACAATAATCAAAAGAAACAATTCAGTTGCCGCGATCGCGTAATCTGGTATCGCACTAGCCTGGAAAGTTAGGCCCTTTGGGCATCCCGGTTCAAATCCGGGTCGCGGCGGTAGTTTAGTTTTCTAATGCCGTGCAGCTCAAGCATGTCAGTTCAAGGG
>CAYFOE010000010.1:0-10752 GCA_964344635.1 Candidatus Woesearchaeota archaeon | reverse complement strand
AAAACAGAGTAAAGCTTATAAAATGCCTCAATCTTAAAAATAAAGACAAAAAGGAGGTTATTTTTATGACAAGATCCATTTTACCCTTAGCTGCAATGGAGAAGCTTTTGAAGAAGGCTGGAGCTCCAAGAGTTAGTGAGGACGCAAAAGAAGCATTAAGAGACATTTTGGAAGCATATTCTTTGGAACTAGGCCAAAAAGCTGCAAAATTTTCAGTACATTCTGGAAGGAAGACTGTAAAAGCTGCAGACGTTAGATTAGCGCACACACATTAGCAAAGTTTTTAAACAATACTTTTGGAAACTAGATTCTACAGTGACTACAAAATGGCAACTAAACAACAAGAATTAATGAAAAAAAGAAAGGGTAGAATTGCAGACTATATCGCAAGAGGATTAGACACCCAAATTGCAGACTTCTCCGAAGGAGTTTCAACAGCTAGCGTAAATTTTGGCAAAGCAATGGAACTCTACCAAGAAAGTATTGAAGATGTGAAATCTCAAAGACATTACCTCATTGAAGGAACTTGGGTTCCTGAAAAAGACTTACCAAAAAAGTTTGATACCGAAGGTGTTAGAATGCGATACTTTGGAAGAATTCAAGTTAGCAAAAGCATGCCAGGATATACCACAGCATTTTCAAATGCGATAAGGGCATTTGGAGACAGAGGTTTTGACCTCTTAGAACTAAGGACCCAATTAGGCAACCCTGAAGAATATAGAAGTATTTTAGATCAACTCAAAAAACACAGAGTTCTTACGAAAATAAATTAAGATTTATCAACAGACTAAATTCCCTTCATCTTCTTAGTAATGTTAATTTTTGCATTACATTTTTCACAACAGAATTGTAATGCTTTAGCTGAAGACTTCTTTCCAGTTTCTTCGTCAATTACCTGAACAGATTTTCTCTTGAAAGGAATCTCTAATTCGCCTTCATTCGAACATTCAGGACAAGTATACGCCACACATGCACTCAAGCTTGCTTCATGCTCTTTCTTTTCTTCTGAATGGCCACATTTTGGACAAACGTATTCAGTTGCACGAATCTTTGGCTTGCCAGTTTTTGGATCCCGAGGTTTTCCCATCAAACCATCTTTACATTTTGAACAGTCTGCTTTGAAAACCCAAGCCTTTACTTTTCCAGAACCCATAGTTCTATTCGTAAAGTAAATACATTCATTCATAGAAATTGGTTGTTTTAATGTCATTTTCCCCTTTTACTTTTGAATTGAAGAATTAGTATTTAACTTTTTGTATAATGTAAAACATTATGCAACAAGAACATCCTTTAGTTTTCGTTTTGCCCTTCTAACCTTCTGCTTTATTGCAGAATGAGATAAGTTAAGATTATGTGCAATTTCTTTCTGAGAAATATTTCGGAAGTAATGAAGTTTTAGAATTTCTCTCTGTTCCTGATTTAGACACGCCATAGAATCACTTAACTTAGAGGAGTAATCCGAGTAATCTTGAACTTCTTCAATTTCCGGACTACAGATATCTTCAAGTAAGGGATATGTCGATCTCTTAAACCTAAACCAGTCACTAATTGCATTAGAGGTTATCCTATTTATCCAATTTTCAGGACTCTTTATTTCTTGATTTAAAGAACAATAAACCTTTAAACAAACATTTTGAAAAACATCATCTGCATCATGCAATGATTTTACAGATTTCAAAATTCTTCCATAAATCAAATGTTTAGACTTGTAAAAATCATCGAAGGCGTAATTCATGATGAACCCAATCTTACAAATTTAAAAGAAGTTGCTAGTTAAAACCCGAAGATATTATGAAAATAAGCGCTCCCTCTGGGATTCGAACCCAGGTTCATGCCGTGAGAGGGCATAGTGATTGACCGGACTACACTAAAGGAGCGTAATTTTAGGATTTATTTACCATTTTTAAATATAGCCCTGCCAGGATTTGAACCTGGGTCACAAGGCCCAGAACCCCGTATGCTTGACCACTACACTACAGGGCTAATTTCTTTTAGAAAAGAGAATATCTTTTTAATCTTTATCATTAGAAAACTTAATAATGCCCTAAGGTGTGTGAAGCCTATGAACAAAAAAACATTTTATGTAACAACTGCAATTGATTACGTTAATGCTGAGCCCCACATCGGCCATGCATATCAAAAGATTGTTGCAGACGTTTTAGCAAGATGGCATAAACTAAAAGGAAAAGATGTTTTTTTCTTAACTGGAACCGACGAACACGGTAAGAAAATTTCTGACTCCGCAAAGACTGCAGGAAAAGAACCCAAAGAATTTGTCGATGAAATATCAACTTTTTTCAAAGATGCATGGAATGCATTGAACATCCAACCAGATAGATTCATCAGGACTACAGATGAAGATCACAAAGAAGTCGTAAAAGAATTCATTCAAAAAGCAAATGATAAAGGCGACATTTACGAAGGAGAATACAGCGGACTCTACTGTACAGGGTGTGAAGCATATTACACAGAAAAAGATGTTCCAGACCTAATTTGTCCAGACCATAAAAGACCATTAGAAAACATAAAAGAGAAATCTTATTTTTTTAAGTTATCCAAATATCAAGACTTCTTATTAGACCTATATGAAAAAAATCCAGAATTTATCTCACCTAAAGAAAGAAAAAAAGAAATTGTAAACAGAGTCAAAGAAGGCTTACAAGATTTAAGCATAACCAGAACTTCATTTGATTGGGGCATTCCATTTCCATTAGACAACAAGCACGTGACCTACGTTTGGTTTGATGCATTGATCAATTACTATAGTGCAGTCAAAGATAAACAGTATTGGCCTGCAGACTTGCATCTGCTAGGGAAAGACAATTCATGGTTCCATTGCGTCTACTGGCCTGCAATGCTGAAATCAGTCGGAATCGACATGCCCCTGAAAGTATTTAATCACGGTTTTTTGACATTTAACGGACAGAAAATTTCAAAATCCCTAGGCAATGCAATATCAGTTAGCATCCTTGCCAAAAGATACGGTGCTGACGCAATTAGGTACTTTTGCATGAGACACTTCCCATTTGGCGAAGACGGAGACTTTTCAGAAGATTCACTAATTGAGAGACATAACAGCGAATTAGCAGACAAGTTTGGAAACTTAGTTAGTAGAGTATCTGCATTGGTTGAAAAAAACGGAATGGAAAAAACAGAAGTCCTAGACTTCAATAAAACCCTCGGCAATGTTGAAAAACACTTAGAAAAACTAGAGATGGACAAGGCACTGAATGAAATCTTTGCATTTGTAGACCATTGTAATGAATACATCCAAGAAAAAAAACCTTGGGAAACAAAAGATAAAAAAGTCTTGTATAAGCTTGCTAACGGAATAAAAGACATTACAATCTTATTAAGTCCATTTATCCCAGAGACCTGTGAAAAAGTATCTAAACATTTTGGATTTGATTTAAGTTTAGAAAACATAAAAAAAGACCTAGAAGTTAAAGAAATAAAAAGATCAGAAGTACTGTTTAGGAAAATTGAAAAAAAATGACTAATATAAGTTTTAATGAATGGCAAAAATTGGCAAAATTATTAGCGTGATCACCCCAATGCAGATAAGCTATATGTTTTGAAAGTAGATGTGGGTGAAGAAAAAGATAGAACCATTGTAGCAGGTTTGAAAAAATACTATCCTAAAGAAGCCCTAGAAGGCAAGGAAGTAGTTGTGTTCTTGAGCCAGTCGTTTTGAGAGGCGTTAAGAGTGAAGGAATGATCCTCGCAGCAGGAAAAAATGAAGAAGTAAGATTCATCAGACCTGAAAAAGAAATTGGCCCTGGTGCAAAAATTAGCTAGATTCGGGATCATTAAGATTTAATGAAAACCCAATTGAATTTGACTTTCTAACTGTGAAATCCAAACCTTTTGAATCATACCTTAAAGATTTAACAATCAAAGAAGAATCTTGTTTTATAGGCATCCTAACTGTTTCTTCAGGCACTCCAAATATTGAATAGATGCCTTCTTTTGAAATACTGGCATTAGTACTACCAACTAAAAATTCATTGAATGCAGGCTTGACGGTAATCCTTGTTACAATCCCATTATCCATCAAAACAATTAAACCTGTTTCTTCAAGTCCGATTCCCTCCGAATACTCTAATGATGAAACTCCCCCGGGGAAATCATTTCTTATATCAGGCATACCTAAATGATTCAGTAACGATTCATCTCTATCCCCAACAGCCAAACCTAAAACCGAAACATCATTTGCATTGAAGTCTTCCAGCGAAAATAAATCCACCTCAGTTAATTCATATAGTGAATTTGATGTATCATTCTGAGAAGTTCCTAAAATTATCAAAAATAAAATTACCACAACCCCTATCAAAACTGGAAAAATAAAATTCCCCTTATTGACGAATTTGTTTATCTTCTTTTTTGCTTGCTTAATAGATTTTTTCATCTTCTTTTTAGATGAGCCCGATCGGATTTGAACCGACGACCTCTACCTTATCAGAGTAGCGCTCTAACCAGACTGAGCTACGGGCTCTTGCTATTAATTTCTCTTAATAGCGATTTATAAAATTTTCTGAGAAAAATGAAAATAAAGCGTCCCGGGAAGGATTTGAACCTTCGACCTCACGGTTAACAGCCGTGTGCTCTAACCACTGAGCTACCGAGACTTATGGGAGTTTTTCTATTTAATTCGTTTAAAAGATTTTCCAAATTTCCCTATCTGGTGAAGATAAAAGCTAACAACAGGATTACAGAGAGCAATATTATTGAAGAAGTTACAATTATTTTGATTTTGTTATCTTCCTTAGAGACAAGTTCATTTGTTGAAGACTCATTTAATGTAATACCCTCATTTTCTGAGTCCAAAACTTCATTGGAATCGAGAAGCTTACAACAACAAGACCTTTCAGCAGTACAATACTGTAAGCCTTTGTTAACCTCGCCAGATTGGCAGATATCAACATTAGGGTTTGACGGAACTTCCCTACAAAAAGATTCTTGGAATCCCTCTTCTTGACAAATATCAAAACAAGTCTTTTTATTACAATCAGGGAAACACAAGAAAGTTTCACCCGGCTCACAGACTCCATCTCCACAAACAAACTCCCCCTCGGTTTTTGCAACATCTAAGTTTAACTGGACCGGATCCAAGGAAGTACCCGAGATCAATACAAAAGAGTTTTCACCCAAGATTTCATGAGTAGGGTATTCTGCAAGTATTAAACCAGCCCTTCTCCTATCGTTAGGAGTTGTACCAGTTACAATTATGCTGTCTTCGTAGACCTTAATTATTGCCTCACCCTCCGAATATGGCCAGAAATCACAGGAATAACCTAACGCAGATTCCATGTACTGGCTTCCACAAGGAGGTCCGATTAATATTCTTGGCACATTTGGGCTAATCTCATCTTCCAATACTGTCGGAGTGTCCAATTGATTATTGTGTTTTTGCAAACCTAAAGCGATTTCAGTTGCAGAAAGCGTATCTGCGCCCACGGAATCATCACCTAGGACGATATAATAATATTCATCAACATCTTGCATAATGTCATTTATTGAATCTGCAGCAGAAACTACAGGAATTAACAATAATAGTAAAAAAATAATTTTCTTCATTTTATAACTTCTTGAAAACCACATAACCTTTTAGAGTTTTTGCTAAATACTCCTTTGACTTTTTTGTTTGTTCTCCCGTAGACAAAAATAATGTTGGGAGTTTTCTATTTTGACCTTTTTGGTGTGCAAGCATCAGATCCTGGTCCGAAATTTTCTTTTTATTTTTAGCATATACAAAAAGTTCTAATGGACCGATCTGTGACGCCACCTTTATTACAAAATTAGATTCCGAATTTTTCCTGATTACTTCCTTTTCCAATATTTTGATATTGTTCTTTGAAAAATAACTTTCAACTTGTTTTGAAAAGGAATCCTCTTTTGTAGGCTTAGATTTAGGAACTATCTGTTTTTGAGTCTCTTCAGGTTTCTTCTTTACCTTAGGCTTCTCTACCTTCAACTCCTGCCTAGGTTTCTCAATTTTGACTTCAGGTTTTTCAATTTCTTTCTTAGGAGTGGGTTGAACTTCCGTTGCGATTTGTTTCAATGTTTCAGTCGTTTCCTTAGTCGGTTGTTGAGGACTTATCTCCCCCTCAAAAAGATACCACTTCCATGCCCTCTCACCACCTATGTCGATAGGCTTTGAAAAATCAGGAATATTCTCTAACGCAACCCTCATAACAGGCGTCGTCTCAGAAGCACGAACCACATTTTTTTCTTTAAGTAAATCATAAGCATTCTTTTCCGCATCAGGAAGATAATCATAAAGTATAGACAATTTTTCTTCCTGGCCAGGCAGATAGTAAAGCCTAGAACCACCAACCTTAGCATGACTCAGCTTTATTTTTTTCAATTGCATTAATTCAGAAAGCACTGCACCAACAAAATAAGATTCCCTACCCACACCCTGACCAATCTTTACAGGATAAGAAGGGCCCTCCCTTGAAAGAAAATCTAACACTTGAACCTTAAGATTGGGTACAGGTTTAGTTTCCTCTTTTTTTTCACCCGAAGGAATACTCTCAGAGTTCAATCTAGCCCTAGGATTTAGATTTAACATAATTAAATCTTAAGTCTTGAATATATAAGAATTATGGCTTCTTCCAAGATATTTCATAATACGTAACGTCGTCTTCGTCATCCACCACACCAATCAGGAGCTTTTTTCTAGTAGAATGGGAGACTCTATTCTTTGCTGAAAAATCATGCCATGTCAACGTATTAGATTCATGAACCGGATAGACAATCCACTTCGCATGATCCTCCCCCGGCTTTACGCCCTTATCATAGACCCTGAAATCCGCACCAAACTTTAGAGCAGTTTTTGGAATGTAGCCTTTAGCTCTCAAGTTAGAATAAACCACAAACTTAACCCAGAAATTCTTATCCTTTCTTCTTGCCTTCTTTATGAAATCCTCTTTTGTCAAAATATTTTTTTTATCTAAAACTTCAATCTTATTTGATTCAAGCAAAAACAATGCTTCGAATAAAGAATACCTAAATTCACCAGAAACTAACTCACCAAACCTATTCTTGTCATACAAATTCCTAGATTTTGGATTGTCCTCAGTAGTTACTCCTTCTCCCAGAAATGCCGTTTGGAATGGTTTTGCCATTTAACTTTAAAAAAGAATTATTTATAAAAGCCTTTGGGTATCCCTGTTGAATGGAAGTTGTTTTTTTAGGCACCTCATCAATGGTACCAACTAAGGAGAGGGGCCAAACGGGCATCTTAGTAGACTGTGGAAAAGAAAAAGCCTTAGTAGATTGCGGAGAAAACATGCAGAGACAACTAAGAATTGCAGGAATCGCTCCACCCAGAATAACCAGATTATTTTTGACCCATTGGCATGGAGACCACATCTTAGGATTGCCAGGATTTTTTGAGAACATTGGAAAAAATTCATTTGAAAAAAAAATAGAAGTCTACGGCACACTCGAAGTCAAGAAAAAAGTAGCTCAAATCATGAGAACCTTCGAGTTGAAAACCAAAGTAGACATTAAATTCCACGTAATCGAAAAGAATGGTGTTTTTTTAGATACAGGAGATTACAAATTCGGAGCAGTGTTTTTGAAACACAGCATTCCTTGTTTAGGATACTACATTGTCAGAAAAGATAAATTATGCATAGATAAGGAAAAAATGAAAAAATTAGGCCTACCCTCTGGACCAATAATTGCAGACCTAAAGAACAAAAAAAATGTTAACTACAAAGGCTTGAAAGTTAACTGGAAAGACGTTACCTTTGTTAAAGAAGGTAAAAAAGTAGGCGTTGTCCTAGACACTGCAAACTGTGCTGGAGCCGTCAAAGTTGGAAAAAATGCCGACTTATTAATCTGCGAGTCGACATTCCTAGGCGAAATGGAAGACAGAGCTAAAAAATATAAACACCTCACCTGTGTAGGTGCAGCAGAAATAGCTAAGAAAGCAGAAGCCAAAAAACTGGTTCTAACTCATTTCAGTCAAAGATATGAAGACAAAGACGTTGAGAAAATGAAAAACGAAGCAAAAGAAGTTTTCAAAGGCGAAATTGTTGCCGCTAAAGATTTTATGAAAATTAAAGTTTAATCTAAAAAATAATTATTTTTTCTTAGTTCTCTTCTTAGAAGATTTTTTTGTTGTCTTTTTTGAAACTCTTTTAGAAGTCTTTTTAGCAACTTTCTTGGTTACAGCCCTAGTAACGGTTTTTACTTCCTTGTAAGTGTTGAACACTAACAAGTTACCCCATGCCGAGATAAGTAAAACAACTACCAAATAAAACATTGAAAGAATCGTTCCAAACAAAGTTGTAGATTCTGGGAAGAATTCCTTAACCAATGAAAAGATTAAATTAACCAACAAGATTATTGCTAAAAGGCTAACCACTGCAAACTTATTTTTCTTAAAAGTCTTAAATGAATCAACAATTGACTCTAATGCACTTTTGTTTTTTTGGAATAATGAAGCTTCCTTTAGCATTAAGGCCATGATAAAATAAAGCATGATTAGCGTTGCAACAACCCATGCAATTAGTTCATGAACTCTTGCAAACAATGAAAATGCAAACAATGACAGTATTAATGCACCCAATAAGATTAGGAATGTTAAAATCTTGATAACAATTACCCTCCAATAGAACCTATGTGAATCCTTGAAAATCTTTGAGAGTTTGAAATCCTTTCCTTTCATAGCCTCCAGAATCATCCTCAACTTGAAAGCCTTTAAACCCGCCCCAATGAAGAATGCGATTAATATGAATGCAGTTAACGAACCAATTAAGCTACCAAAGTTTTGAGTCACATATGCCTCTATCTCAGACTCTAATGTGTCAGGAGTTGCATCTGCCAAACCAGAGATATTTGCAAAAGTTGCAATCAGGATTAAACCTAGAATAAAGAATAATAAATCAGGCAAGATTAGTTTTAATCTTAGTTCTTTCAAACTCTTTTTTATTAGTTTTCTGAAAATGTTAATCACCTATTCCTCTTCAGGAGTTTCTTTAGTAAGCTCTTTTTTAAATTTATCCTTTAGATTTAGTTTATTGAACAATTCCTTGTAACGATTCCTAATCGTAACCTCTGTTACGCCCGCCACATCTGCAACTTCTCTCTGAGTTCTCTTTTCATCATTGGTCAATGCTGCAACATATAATGATGCTGCTGCGATTCCAGTTGGACCCCTTCCAGAAGTTAGATCTGCAGCCTCTGCCATTTCTAAGATTTCTACAGATTTAGATTGTGTTTCTGCAGAAAGTTTTAGAGCCGATGCAAATCTTGGAATGTAATCCACAGGGTTTGAAGGTAGAATTCTGATACCCAACTCTCTTGTAATAAACCTATAAGTTCTTCCCACTTCTTTCTTTTCAATACCTGATGCTTCACTCAGTTCATCTAAAGTTCTCGGAATTTCATGACGCCTGCACGCAGCATATAATGCTCCTGCAACCACCGACTCCATAGACCTTCCACGAACAAGTCCTCTTTGAACTGCCAAGGTATAAATTTTAGCCGCCTCTTCCTCAACTGCCTTAGGCAGTTTTAAGAATGAAGCTACACGCTTTAATTCTGCTAATGCTAATTTAAGATTCCTTTCAATAGCCGTAGAAATTCTATATTGCCATTTTCTCAATCTAAGAAACTTATTCATACCTTTTCCATCTAATTGGAAAATATCTCCCCTCTGACCGATGTCTGTCCCAAGACCTCTATCGTAACGAGTATAGGTCATTGGCGCTCCAGTCCTTCTTCTCTTTTCTTGGTCGTTTTCGAACTCTCTCCATTCCTGACCAAAGTCAATCATTCGGTCTTCTAGAACTAAACCACAGTTTTTACAGACTAATTCTCCCCTATCACTATCTGCGATTAAATTTGTAGAACTGCATTCCGGACATTTTTTTGTTTTTTGAGGCATTTTTTGCTCCTCCTGTGAATCCATAAGAATTTATGGTTTTGAAGTATAGTAATCTTTATAAAGAATTTAGTGAACTAGTATATAAATGTTACTATTTATAATGCTTTGTGTATAAAGTCGTGTTTTAGGCTTACTTCTTACACAGAAACGTAAATCTTTCGATTTTTATATAAATATTTATTTTAAAGATTCCACCCAAGATTTACAAGAATTACTTCCTTGCTCTGGCTCAGATCTTGCCAGAGCTTTCTAATTGTTCACTGGGCAGAGACTCACAGGCAATACCATCTTTATCCCCATCAAGGTAGTGGACATCATTTTCTGTTCCCCCACAAAATTCATAGAAGTTCTGAGCCATCTCTTGATATTTGAAAGAATCACAATCAAAAATATCTTGCTTGCACAAATCCTTTGTAGAAGGAAAAGTAACCCATATGAGCATTGTTGCAAGAACTAAGGTTACAAGTATTATAGTGAATGTTCCTTTTTTTGAATACCAAAAATTAGGATCTTTAAGATTTATTTCCCTGTACCCATTCTTATTAATTTTAGTTGAAGCTATACCATGAATTTTTTCGTGCTCTTCCCTAGTAACTATCTGCAGATTTGAAACATGATTATTCTGCTTATCTCCATCAATATGGTGAACTAGATATTTACTAAAAGGTAAAGGATACTTTGCCTTGTTTTTTAAATAAATCTCCCTATATGCTACTTGCTTATGAACTAGATTACTGTGCTTTGCCATTTTTATTAAAACTCTCTATGAACTCCTCAAGCCTTCCTTCCCTTTCAAGTTTTTCTAAAATCAAAATCCATTCTGGAACTTCTTCGTTCATTATTTGCCT
>CAYFOE010000009.1:0-13640 GCA_964344635.1 Candidatus Woesearchaeota archaeon | reverse complement strand
CTGAGCAGCTACGCGCCAAGGGATAAGAGCTGAAAGCATCTAAGCTCGAAACCCGCCGCGAAAATAGACTGAGAGTACCTGAAGAATACAGGTTTGATAGGGTCGGGGTGTAAGTACCGAGGCAACGAGGTATTCAGCCCGCGATTACTAATAACTCATTTAATCTAATATACTTAGAACAACAATTTGGTCTTGACTCTTTCTATGTATCTTTTTTCTTTTTAATTAATGAAAGAACTAGTTAGTAATGTAATTATTTTTTAGAAATTTGAATGTCTATAATAATTTGTAGATTTCTTTAACAACTCTTTCGGTTGCTTTTCCGTCGGCTTTGAATCCTTCTAAATTTGGACAGTAGATTTTGGAGTTTTCCGGATTGTTGAGCACGTCGTTTATTGCGGTTCTAACTGCCATTGGTGTTCTTGCACGGAAGGTTGCACCTAATTTGTTGGTAAATAGTTTGTCTTCAATGCAATCGTGTTGCATGCTGATTGTAAATCTTCCTGCTGTTGCAGCTAGTGCTCCGTCTGTTGAGTAGGGTGTTGCTACTATGTCTGAGGTTAGTGCTCCATCTAATGAACTAACTACTTCCGGATCTACTACTTGCATTCTTTCGGTTTCTTCGATGATTTTCAAAAGTTTTCTATGCCCTTCTGGATCAGCTTCAGGGTATCTGTAATGTAGGCTAATTCCTACGCCTAGGTCTGGTTGTTCATTTAGGACGGATCTGAGGATTTCTAGGTTGTCTCCGTCCCAGTATCCGTGCATAAAGTTTGGATTGTCTTTGAAGAGTTCATATCCATTTGCAATATAGAATAAGGTTTTGGAAGTTCCGAGGTTCATTAGGTCATTGGTTGCTCTTCTGTCTTGATCGGTCATTGCTTCTGCTTTTCTTATGACTGTGTCGTAGAACGGGTTGCCTGTAAATACTAGTTGGTTTTTAGTAACGCCTTCGACTTCGTTTAAGATCCTGTTAGTTGCGGTTTCGTCCGGAACGCACAGTACTCCTGGCATTGCAGCACCTTCAACATTGTTTTCTAGATCTTTAAATCTTAATTCGTGGTTCCCTGAGATATCTAAAACTCCTAGTGTGGGAACGCCCATTTCTTTTGCTGCAATTATTAGTGCTTTTTCGGGGCCGTTGTGTTCGAGTTCTGTACTTGAACCTACGAAAACTAAATCTGGTTTTTCTGAGTCTAAAATTTTTTTTGCGGAGTCGATAGTGATGTCTTTTACCTTTGGATCTTCTTCGAAGAATTCATAATCTTTCCAGGTTTTAAAATCTAGATCTTCCCTTCCAAAGGCAATTTTAGCAGATTCGAATGCAATTGGAGTGACCTCTAGTGATGGATCTTCAACTAATTTTTTTAGTGGGCCGGTTATTGAGTTAGCACTGCCAAAGTGGTTTGCGCTGCCTAAAATTTTTTTTGTCATGATTTCCTAAAACTTCCTATTGCTTATAAATGTATCTGCTTAGTAGTAACAAATTATGCCTAAATCAGCACAAAAATGCTTAAATAAGCTCTAAACTTAATTAATTTGATATTGATGACTTTGAAAGAAACGTTAAACAAGAGTTTACCTTTGATTTTGCTTGGTGCTTGTGCTACGCCGCAGGCAACTACGTTTGTGGATTCGCCACAGATTAATGATTTGTCTGTTCCTAAGACTGTTCGTGATGCGTATAATGTGTTGACTATTAATGCGAATAGGTCTAATAGGAATCCTAGGACTTTTTCGTTTGGTGCAAACTTTTCGGTTGATGATGTGACTTATGAGGTTACTGCTGTAAGGAACTTTGATGAAAGGTCATTAAAGGTTAAGACTTTTGATGGGATTCATTCTTTTGTTTACATTGATGGTTTCCAAAATAGTCCTTTGGATGGGATTATTGATTATGCAGGTCTTTCTTATAATACTCAAGACGGACACTCGGTAGATTCTGAGTTTAAGTTCCAAGAAGACTTCCAGTTAGATTTTGACAGAGTTTGTAATTTGATTGGTTCTTCATTAAAGGATCATTCTGTTGATGTAAGGTATTTCTCGACTAACTAATTTTTTTTACTAACCAATACTGTTAAATAGATTTAAACCTTTTAAAAGTACATGAAACCGAACTTTTGGGTTATCGTTATAGTATTGATAATTCTTTATTTCTTAATTAAGACATTTATGTAGTTGAAATAAAGGGGTTGAAAAAAAAGAGTATTCTGTTTTATCAGTAAGACTTATAATCCTGGATTTGTCGTAATTCTTTAGTGAAAAATGACAAGAAATGGACGACTAACTAGAAAAGAAAGGGATAATCAGGGAGATATTCTTTTAGGGGCTTTCCGGGAGCTCTATGACCTTTCAGAGGATCAAGTAAAGGGCTACACACTAAACTTTCATAATGCTAAAGAACCTTTTGGTGTTAGAAGGAGACTCCATGAAGCATTGGCGCCAGTTAAAATTCCTTTTCTGAGAAAATTAGATAGTTTGGAGCAATCTGTAACTCATTTAGGTAGGTTAATGGAAAGAGTTCCACAAAGTTCAGAGTGTGATGGTGTTTTCTTATTCAACTATGATGAGGATAACAATCTTAGCGATATTGGTGTTAAGTCTCCTAAGTTTGAAGATTATGTTCGTGCTCTCGAAAACAATGGTGCTTGGCCAAACGGAAGGCCGAGTGATGAAGAAATAAGGTCGTGGGAAACTTTCAAAACATTGGTAAGTTTAGCTACATATTTTCCGAAACAATTCGAAACTTTTGTAGATACTAAGGGTTACAAACATATTACTGATTTTTCTAGGGTGTTGAGGTGTTTGGCTAACTCTGAAAGAGAAAAAAATCCTTCGCAGGGATGGGAAGTTCCGTTGCAAAGAATGTGTTTTGAAGTTTTAACTTATGATTTAGATCCTTCGAAGAGAAGAGATCCTAAGACTAGGACTAATTTGGAGTTTAGGGAGGTAGAACTTCTCCTAAATGATCCATCGAAACTGAGGGAAAGACTAAATGGTGACGAAACTATTGAGGGTATTATTCAAGATGTAATGCCTTACCAGGAGTTAGATCACCGGTTAGATTTGGATGTTTTGGAAAGAATACCTTATTTGAAAAAGCATGGCAAGGAGCATGTCAGGGAAGTTGCACCTAAGTTGAAGGTTTTGAAAGGTAAAGAGACTGGTTCAAAAAGAGCAAAGCCTTTGAAAACTCTTTTAGGGTTGATGGATGCAACAGATCCTGAACAAAGGTCCGATCTGTTAGATATTGTTGAGAGGGCAAGGTCTGCTCAGGGTGTAGACTCACTAAATCTGTATTGTAGGTTGAGGAAGAATGGTTTAAGGCCTGAGGAGTTTGTAGAGTTCTTGAGGGCTGGAGATCAATTTGATTGGAAAACTGAGGGAAGGGATACAGCACTAAGCAGTGTAGTTAGTGGTGGCTATTTGCATATGGATCCAATTTCGGCATATTTAACTTTGGCTCTTTCTAATTTTGATGTTTTACAAACTTTGGACAATATCACAACTAATCGGAGTAGCACTCCTGCGGCAAAAGAATTGATTTTGAATCCTTCATTGTTGTTCCTTGATGATAATGCTGTTGAGTTAATGACTCTTGCAAGAGATTATGATCATGGAAGATTAATCATTGAGAGGTATGCAACTGTAAAGGCTGAGGGTTTAGATGAGCGGGCAGAAGCAGTGTTGCATGTTGGAAAACTGAGGCCTTCAAGAACTGATTTAAAATTCATTAGGGAGAGGATGAGGTCGTTAGGAGAGCATGAATTAAGCAATGTTATGGGATGTACCTCTCCAGAAAAACTAAAAGATTTATTGAAATCTAAAGAAAAGAAAACTTCACAAAAACCCATTAGGACAGAGGGTATTTCTTGGTTTGATTTGATGAAAAAACGCATGGCTAAGAGGGGTTCTTCTGATGAGTTCATTGCAGAGGTGGAGGAAGCTCATAGAACTCTTTCTGATTCGGAGGGAAATCCTCGTCTGCTAAGAAATATGTTTAGGACACAACCTAGAAATCTTGGAGATCTTTGCAGGCATGTTAAGGAAAATCAGGGGAATGAAACTTTTGAATTGATGATGCAGAGAGATTCTTTATTTCAAAGGTATAAGTTAGGCCTTGTTGCTGTTGAAGATTTTAATGAACGTTTTTCGGAGTTTTTATCTGAGGAACATTCAAATCCTTTCCAAGCATTGCAGGATTACTTGCCTTGTTTTGAGGATTGTGGGGTGGGTTTAGATAAGATTTCGCCAGCTGAGGTGTGTTATCAAGAACTTCCTCCTCTTGCAGAATCATCTGGAAGGATATTTCTTTGTGGGGGGATATTTAGGGGAGAGGCAAAAGCGAGATTGGAGAGTGAGTTCCCTAATCTGAGTATAATTAGGGGTAGGAAATCGAGTAGGGTTGTAGGTTTGGGGAAGCTTTCAAAAAATGATACTGTTGTATGGATTAGACAACACAGTGGGCATTCTCCTTATGACAGTGTAAAGGATAAGTGTTCAAGAACTGGAGCTAAGTTTTTGGAAATTGAATCTGATGGATTGAGTTCGGTGAGGAGGTTCCTTTCAGAACCGATTAAGCAAAGAAGTCATTCAAAAGAGTCTGCTTCTTAATGCCTTTGCCAACAATTTTCTTTTCACCCCATTCTGGACAGATGGATCTATACTCACAATAATCACATAATTTGGTTACAGTGGTAGGGTATTCTTTACAATTTTCTATTTCTTTTATTTTTTTTTCAACTTCTTCTTTCAAGAATCTTAACTCGGCTTCGCTTCTGTTGGAGGTTAGTTCTTCGTTAAATGCTAAAAAATTCCATACTAGTTTGACATCTTTTGCTTCGGGATATTTTTCTCTGACCCAGATGGAGTACATTGCTAGTTGTCTGTCCCTGTCTAGATCAATTTGTTGTTTCTTGCTTCCTCCTGTTTTGTAATCTATTACGTAGTAATTTCCTTCACCGTCTGCTGCCAGTCTATCGATTTTTACGTAGTATTTATTTCCGTTTTCTAGGTCTAATTTTTCGTTAGTTTCAACGCCAATAATTTTTAGTTGGTCGAATGGATGGTATTGGTCATAATAGTTTAGGATGAATTCAACTCCCATGTTTTTGTACAGGTCTTGGGTTCCGTATTCTTTGACGATTAGAATATCGTCTTTCCAGCTTTCATCCCATCTTCTCAAATAGTATCTTAAAAGGTCGTCTTTAGAATTGATCCTATTAACTTGTAGGTCTCTATAGAGTTTTTCAAGTGCATCGTGGACTAAACTTCCCATGAAGGCTTCTACACTCTGGACCCCTGTTTTGATCCGATCAATGTAGTTTAGTTTAAATTTGTACTTGCATTGGTCGAATGTACTTAGTTTTGAATGAGAATATATGCCCATGATTTAAAAAATTTTCAAGAATATTTAAGTTTTCTCCATCTTACTAGTTTTAATCAGGTATTTCTAGAAAGATTTAAAAATGCCTTTTTTAAATTCAAGACATCGAAGTAGAGGTGACAACAATATGTTTAGAAGTAACAAAAATCAGTGGGTTAAGGTAAGAAAATCAAGGATTCATAATAAGGGAGTCTTTGCTAGGAGAGACATTCCTAAAGGGACTTACATGATTGAATACTTTGGTAGGAAAATAACCAATGATGAGGCTGATAGGATTTCTGAAAAGGAAGTTGCTAACGGTGTAGTTTACTTGTTTGAACTAGATGAGAACTGGACTCTTGATGGTAACATTAAGGGAAATGATGCTAAATATATTAATCATTCTTGTGAGCCTAATGCTGAATCAATAAATGATGAGGGTCATATCTGGGTTGAAGCGGTTAGGGATATCAAAAAAGGTGAAGAAATCACTTATGATTACTGTCTTACTACAGAAGATCCTGAAGATCACCCTTGTAAGTGTGGATCGAAGAAGTGTAGGGGCTTAATCGCAGCTAAAAAATAAAGGGTTGGCAGTTTATTTTCTGCCAAATATTCCTGATAGCCAACTGAAAATTTTCTTCATGATGGTTTGTTGTTCTTCTATGTTTTCACAAACGCCATATCTTGCTGAATTACTTTTGCATTCATAGTTATTGTTTGCTTTAGAACTATCTTCTTTTTGTGATTTAATATTTCCGTCTATGTCGCAATAGCTTGCATCACTTTCGTATTCCAGTCTTGTTCCAAATGGCAAACATTTATTCAGGTCATGATTAACAAAACAACCAGAATCACATTTAGGTAAAATTTCTTTCACCTCACTTGTTTTAGGTTTTTCTTCATAAATTTTTTCATTTTTAGATGGTTCTTTATTTATATCTCTTTCTTATGGAAGATAAATCTTCCGTCTCCGCACATTACTGTTAGTAGTTCGTTTCCTTTTGGTTTGAAGCCGTTAATATCTATTTCTGAAAAGGTACAATGTTGTTGTGGGTGACTGTGCAAGTCTAGGATGGTTCCTTCGGGGCATGGGCTGCTCACCACTCTGTCATAGTCTTGGAAGTGCATTTCTGGTAAGAACACTCCTGTTAGTTTATATTTTCCGTCAAATTCTCCTAGGACGCATGCTTTGAATTCTTTCTCGTTTTCGTGATATAAGTCGCTTAGGATCTTAGTTATTTTTTCAGTAAAGATTATTTCTCCATATTTAGAGTTTATGATGTTTTCTTCTATTTCTTCACTGTCGAACATTCCTGCAATAATATTTCTAACTGTGTATCCTGTTAGTGTGTAGCTAAATATTAGTAGGATCATGATTAATCCGGTAACTTTCCAAAAATGTTGCCAGAAGTTTCCTTTGTCTCTTAATTCGTGTTCTTCTACTGGTCTTAATAATTCTTCTTCGGGTGTCATTTCAGTTCTTTCTTTAGGTTTTTTACTAGTTCTTTGATTAGGTCGAATCCGCTTTGCCAGAATTCTTCTTTGTTGATGTCGATTCCGATTTCTAGTAGTATGTCTCTTGGGGCTTTGTTGCTTCCGTAGCTTAATATTTTTTTGTATTTGGGTATGAATGTTTTTCCTTCTTTTTTATACATGTTAAATAATGCTAGGACTAACAGGTTTCCGAATGCATATGCGTAACAGTAGAATGGTACGTGGTATATGTGGGATACGTATTTCCATTCGTGTTTGAACTCTTCAGTTACATTCATTGAGTTTCCGAATTGTTCTTTCAGATTATCTATCCATGCGTTATTCAAGTCTTCGATGGTGCATCCTTTTTGAACCATTTCGTGGGCTTTTTGTTCAAATATTGTGAAGTATGATTGTCTTATGATTGATGCATAGATTCCGTCTAATTGCGTTGCTAACAAGTGAATTCTTTCTTTTTTTGGCATTCCATCTTTCAATAGTTTTTCTTCTAATAGCATTTCTGAGAATATTGATGCGGTTTCTGCTAGTGGCAGTGATGAATGCCAGTCGAATATTGTTTGTTTTTTTGCTAGCATGTCGTGTATTGCGTGGCCTAGTTCGTGGGCCATGGTGCTTACGTCGTTGTATTTTCCTACAAAGTTCAATAAAACGTAGGGGTCTACATCGGGGCTTACGCTTAGTGAAAATGCTCCATCTCTTTTTCCTTTTTGGATGTCTGAGTGTACGTGTTTGTTATCGAACATTCTTTTTGCTAACAAATAAAATTCTTCATCGAAGTCTTTGAAAACGTCAAAAACTATTTGTTTTGCTTCATTAAAGTTGTAGTCTTTTGAAACGTTTTTTAGTGGGGCATATAGGTCGTACCGCCTTAGTTTATCTATTTTTAATATCTTGGCCTTTAGCCTAAAATATTTTTGTAAGACTTTAACATTTTTTTTACAAACATTCAGTAAGGCATTGATGGCTTCATCTGGAATGTTGTTGCCTAGATTTCTAACGGATATTGGGTCTTTGTATCCTCTTAGCTTGATACCTTCGTTAACCCAGTCTAGGGCAATGCCTCTGTAGATTTCACCAAGAACGGTTTCTTCTTCGCCGTATTTTCTTAGAATTATCTTGTATGCTTTTTCCCTAGTTTTTGGATTATTACTTTTAACATGTTTTACAACTTCTTCTCTAGAAAGGCCTTTTTTGCCCATGAAATCGTAAGTGTAAGCATTGGTGATTATTTCGTATATGTTAACGACAGAATTAATTCCGGTTGTATCTTTAACATTCATTATTTTTTCTTCTGCTTCGCTTAATGTGAACTTGTTGAATCTTCTGGATCTTTCCATCATGGATTTGTGTTCTTTCATATCTTTCAAGATTCTTTTGGCATTCTTTTCGTCAACGTCTTTCCACCACAGTGAGAAGAACATCATTCTGTTTGACATTTCTGATAAGAATTGTTCTACTTTTGAGTTCATGGCTTGTGCTTTATGATTAGATGTATTTTCACTTAACTTCAACCCTACGTAGGATCCTAGTTTGTGTTCTAATGTGCTGATTTTTTCTAGGTCGCAGACTAACTTGTAAATTTCTTTTCCAGAAATATCGTTCTTTAACTTACTTCTCTTTTTCTCAAAAGCTCCAACTTTCTTTTGAATGTCTGAAAAAAATACTTCTAAATTCTTTTCACTTAAAGAAGGATGGATATCACCTAAATTCCATTTAACCATGGTCTAAAAAAAAGAATTCTGTTTTTAATTGTTTTGTTTATTCGTTCTTCAACAAACAGTCTTTGACTTTTTTGTCTGAGATTTTGCTTACTCTTTTTTGGAAGTCTCCTATGAATTTAACTAATTCATCTCCGAATTTTTTCTTAACGTCTCCGCTGAGTAGTTTTCCAGATTTGTAGTCTTCGATTAGGCTTTCACTTTCTTGTTTGTCTAAAAATAGATTGGTGAGGTAAAAGCAGGACATGTCTTTTTCTGGGTCTCCGCCGTGTTTTCTTTGTTCTTCGGCGGTGTCTCTGCCTCCGGAGATGGCTTTGTTCGCTTTTTTTCTCAAAATTTTTTCGGGGTCTTCTAATGAAATGTAGTTGTTTCTTGATTTTGACATTTTTTCTCCGTCAATTCCTGGTAAGAATTTGATGTGTAAAACGCTTGGTTTGACGTATCCTGCTCTTGAGGCTATGTCTCTTGCAATTCTTAAGTGAGAATCTTCATCTGGTCCTATTGGAACTAAAACATTTTTTATTCCTCTTAGTTCTTGTGGAAGTAGTATGTGTGCTGATTGTACTGCCGGGTAGAAGTATAGTCCTGGGTTGTCTTCTCTTTTGTAACCGTAGCTTGCAATAATTTCTGATAGTGTGACTTTTTTTGACAATTTTATTGCTAGGTTATAGATATTGGTGTAAATTTGGTCAATAATGATAAATGTATTTTTGGGATCAAATCCGTAGGCTAACATTTCTTTTGCTAGTTTGATTGAATACTTGTAGGCGTTTTCTTGTGTGTCGATTTTTCCTGAGACATAACTTTCGTCATCTGATATTGGGATAAATACTGGGACTCCGTATTTTTTTTGAAAGAATAAGTTTGTATCAAAAACAACTTTGTGTCCAATATGTAGGGTGCCTGAAGCATTAACTCCTGATACTATGGCACATTTTTCTCCTTTTTTTAGGGCTTTGTAGAATTTATCAAAGTCTCTGTGAGAATATATTAATTCATTATTAAATGCATAAAAATCAGGAATTTCTTTCAAAGAACTAATTTCTTTTGCTCCGAATTTTTCAACAAGCTTCTTATTGTCTTCTAAAAGCCTCTTTTTCATAAAGTAATCATTTCTCTGAGATATATAAAACTAACTCAAAATACTGTCTAGATAGTTTTCATAAGCTTCGATGGTTCTTTCTCTAGTAACTCTTGGACCTTCTCCTTCATTTTGTGGTAGGTGGATTATTTCGCTTCCTCTTCTTGCATACCAGTCTTCAATTCTTCTGCTTGCATAAACTTCTGCAATTTCTGCTTGAAATCTGTGTTGTTCGAATAATGCATCGTCTTGTTTGCTTCTTGTTTCTAGTCTTGCCATTGCGATTTCTGGATCGACATCTGGCAGAATAATCAGTCCTGGAACGTAGGCCATTTCTTCTTGATTACCTTCTAAGCCTCTAACATAGCTTAGCATTTGTTCTCTATCTAAATTTTCAAACATTTCTCCTTGTATTGGTTGGTAAACTTGTGTTGCGAATACTCCTCGATCCATTACGACGGTTATTCCTGCTTCAATTGCAGGTCCAACTAATCTATCGAATAAGTCTTTTCTATCTTCTGCATAGGCTTGAGCGATAGTTCTGACATCGTGTTTGCTTCCCTTTTTGATTAATTCTTCTCTAATAATTTTCCCAATTCCACAATAGGTGGGTTCTGCAACTAACAGTGCGCCTCCTTCTGGAAAGTTTCCTGCGATCTCTTCCCACGGAGGGATAAAGCCTTCGTCTTTTGAAAATTGTGTTGCATCCATAACATCTGAATTGTTTTTTCCAAAATAGTCTCCTATGGTTTTTGAAACAACGCCTTTTCCTGAACCGTCAATGCCATCGCATAAAATAAAGTTGTCTCTAAATTCTCCTAGTGGTGGATTTTTTACTAAGAAATCATCAATATTGCTTTCTAAATGGCCGATATCAAGTCCTTCGCTAACAGTTAACAAGGGGTGGCTTTCTTCTTCCACAGTACCTTCAACTTCACAATCAACTAGTACCGGAATTCTCCTGACGTCCAATGCAAAACTCAGCTCACTATTAGGATCTAAACATTTTCCTCTTGAATGTGCTACAACAACGTCTGAATCGGATAAGGCTCTCCAATTGACACCTTGGTCTGTTTCGTGTTCGTTCAGAACATTTCCTTTTTTATTTAAAATGTTGACGAGTTCTGAATCAGATTCTCCGTCTAAAGAATGTAAATATATGTTTGGCTTAAGCATGGAAACCTGTATCTCCTAATCTTAAATTAAGTAATCCTTTCAATGGAGCATCCTTACAAAGTTCTTCTAAAGACTTATCCTCTGGTAGATTTTCATAACCTAACAGCCAAGGCAATTCTTTTAATGCCTCTTCAGCAATATTAAATGCATCTTCCCTATATGAAAAATGTCCATGTGGTGTGCTTCTAGTAAACAACATATATTGTAATTGATCCAAACCGCCGGACATTGTTATCGTATGGTTAGTTGCCATAGGTAGAACTAATTGTGCTTGGAATGGGTGATCTCTAGCTATTGCCACTTCAGAATCATGTGCCTTTTCCATTGCTTCTACAAATATCTGCTCGGCTTCAGGCCCCATTTCTCCAATTATTTCTGGCGTATAAAATCCATTATCTAGAGTATAAAGTGGTTCTGATCTATCCCATTTTTGATGTCTTCTCCAATCTCTTATTGCCCCAATATCGCTTCTTATTTCGAACGTAATTTTGCCTAGATCAAACTCTTCATCCATTTCGACCCATTCATCATAACTTTGTCTTCCGCTAATAACAGTTCTCAAAACATTAATTTTTTCATCAAAGCTCATTGCCTGAACCTGTGCTAATCTATGTCCAAATGTCCCGCCATGATTATGTCTATGCAAAATTCTTGCAACTGATTTATCTAAGGCACCGTCTTCAACAGAAATAACGTCAACACCTTTTCCAAAACTGTCTGCTAGATCTGCATGAGGCAACTCTCCGTCAAAGCTTCTTAAACTCTTACCATAGTGTGCGTTTTCATCAGTGTATTTCAGCAGAGAGGGGACAACTTGTCCTGCATTTTTTTCAAGTAGGGTTGCAGCATCTCTCATTTCAGCCAGGGGATGGCCCTTCCAAGCAGAAATGTCTTGTTCTAAAGATCTAGCATCAACAATAAATGCGATATTTGTTCTTGTTGCTTGAGGTAACATTAATCTTGCAACATCAAAAACCTTACCGTTAATTTGATTCTCGTAGGTTCTTCTTTGTGCTTCTTCAGAACCGGCTCTAACTTTATCACTTTGTTGAGCTTGCCAAACTTCAAATGGAGTTTCATTTCTAAAATGATTTCCTGCAATTTCTCTTAGGCCATGATAACCTTCGGCCAATGTCCCCAATGCATCAGTATAGAATCCTGCATTTCTTCCAGCCATAACATCTGGATCATGAAACATGTGTGCAGTATCCATTTCAACAAATCTTGATGACTGTTCAATAAAGAACGCTAACTGATCATAAGCTAGTTCTCTTGCAAACAACTGGCTTACCTCGGTTGCAACTCCTCTAACCGGGACCATGTTTGCAATGCTCTTATGTCCATATTTACCGTACCAAAATTCAAAGAATTTTTGAGATTTTCCAAGGCCTGCTTTCAACGCATCAGCCGGATTTCTAACTGTGTCATCAACCAACCACTTTAATGCGTCATCGTTAACTTCGCCTTGTTCTTCTCCAATTTGTCCAGTTATAGCGGCAGACAAATGAGCTCTAAAATCTTTAGGATTCCTACTGAAATAGGATCCAAAAGCACCAAAAACTTCCCCAGGAACGGTATCTTTAACACAATAAATAGGATCGGTGGTACTAGTCACATAATTAGCTAATACTGCGTCTTGTAAGTCCCCCATGGGGATTAAAAAAATAATTTGAGTATAAATACTTAATGTAGTTTTAGTCTATATTTTTTATAAAGCTAAATTATCTCTTGGGGTATGCGATGCTTGTAACGAATTGAATTTTTTCGTCGTTTTCGAAAGCCTTTCTTATTGGGTTTAGAATTTTGTTTAATTCATCTCCCACGCCCGATTTTAGGTCTGCTGGGTGTAGTTTTTTATCTTTGAATTCACACTCTACTTCTTTGTAGTTTTCAAAGGTTAAGTCTCCGCCGTATTTCTCGTCACGTTTGATTATGAATTTTTCTTTTTTGTTGTCTAAGATTGGGAAGATGATGTTTTTCAAGAATGCTAGTACGCCATTGCCTTCGATTATTCCTTCTTCGCAGTAGGCTTTGTTTACTTTTTTCTTGACTGCTTTGGCATCGTCTAACAGGTCGATTTTTGATGCATCGTTGGAGGAACTCATCTTGTCGCCTGTTAATCCTGGGATCATTGGGTTCATTAGGTGAATTCTTTTAGCATATCCTATTTTTTCTAGATTTTCGCGTGCATACATGAATATTTTTCTTTGGTCAACACCACCAAATTGTGCATCTACTTCTAAGTATTGTTCGTCCAGTGCTTGTAGGATTGGGTATAATAGTGAGCTCATTTTGGGATTGTCGCTTTGTTTTACAACTTCGGCTCCTGCTTTCCTTGCATCTTTAAATGATGATAGTGCGCTTAACTTGTACATGTCTAGGGAATATTCTGTTCCTAATTGATAATCTGTTCCTCTCACGAATTCTAATTTGTCTAATGGAACTCCGATAGATTTTAGCATTTCTTTGATGATGAATTCGTAATATTCTGTTCTATGTTGTAGTTGGTCCCACATTGTTTTTTGATCGTCTAAATAGGCGTGTAGGTCTGCAAATAATATTTTTACTTTGCACCCTGCTTTCAAAAAGTCTGCAATTTTAACAATGGGTAGAAAATAGGCTACATGTGGCCTTCCGGTTGTTGCAGTTCCCCAGTATAATTTTAAATCTCTTTTTTCTAAGATCTGCATTAATTCATCGTCGCCTACAGTTTCTTGCAGATTCTTGGTTATTAGATTGTATTTTTCTAACGGATTCATCATCTGACAATATCGATCCCATAATATAAAGCTTTCCGCTTTCA
>CAYFOE010000008.1:0-23351 GCA_964344635.1 Candidatus Woesearchaeota archaeon | reverse complement strand
AGATCTGGTCATATAGTCCTCCTGGCCTTAAACAGGTTACAGCTTTCTTTAGTTTGGTTTTAGGGGGCGAACCCGATCTCAGAGTAATCTCTTGAAAATTATCGAATAATTCTTCAACTTTTAGTTCAAGTTTGCTTGGGTTTTCTGATTCGTTTTGTTCCATTTCTTAGAAAACCAGGTTTAGGGTTAAAAAGCTTTACATTTCACACTTACTGTTCACACTAAGAAAGTATATCTATTGAACTTTCGATCCAGATTCTGGAGGAAATAAGATGGATAAGCAACCATACAAATTAAGGATGTCCCTTAACCAGTATTTATCGAGAAGTCACGATAACTGGTCGATTTTAGAGGATTTTGGGGTTTTCTTCTAGCCAACCTTTCACCCCCAATTTCCTCTTTTTTCTCCAATAGGTAGTTTTAAATATATGCATTATATACAATAACCTATCAAATTTACGGAAGTGATTCAAAAATGATCGGCGAACCAAAAGATTATGCAGGGTGGTTAAACCACGGAAATGAAATCAATTGGATTGGTGAGAAAAGAGAGGCAGACACAAAGGGTTATTCTACTTCATTCATGATTGAAGGCCTCCCTGACAAGGTAATATCCTTAAATTACGAACTTGATCGGGAGAGTATAGATTCCGGAATAGATCAAGATACAATTTTGGGAATTTTAAACGAAAGGCGTAAGGCAGTTGTAAGATTTTTAGGGGACAGCACAAAACTCATAGACATCATGGGCGAAAGTTGTATTGAAGATGCAATAAGGAGAGGACATCTTGATAAAGATTACGAAGTTATTTCTTTTGATGTATCTCAAAACATCGTAGATCAGCTTAATGCAATGTATGATCGGCAAAATTGAGGGCTAAATGCCTTCAACCCTTTTTGGGTTAATCTTAAAAATAACTTTTCTTAATTCTAAAAAAATGGAACAATTAAAATCGGAATATAGTCAATTTCAAGAAAAGTATTCTCTACCTTCTTATGAGGAGTTAGATAATGAGTTCGAATTATTGAATATTAAGCCTACTGTTGAGTTACCTAAGACTTTAACTTTCATTAGGAGAAGAATGTACGACAAATTAGGGTGGGTTTGTGCAACTTTTCAAGGAATCATTCAACCTAATACTGGTTCTATGTTGAGCGTTCAGGAATCTTCGTTTATTTCTAAGGAAGAAAAACAGGATGATTTACTAAAAATTGTAAAAGAACTAATGCACTATGCTAGGCTTTCATTGTATTTGGATTTAGAATATTCTGAGGAGCAAGAAATCAAATTCATAAAAGACTTCTATAAGGCTTGGATGGAAAACAAACCTAAGATAAAAACAATCTATCAAAAGGTTGCTGATGGTTGGAAGAATGAAGAAGAGTCCAAACCTAAAAGCACAAATAATTATTTGGGTTAGTATCAAAAATTTAATAAGCCAGCCCGTCATAAAACAATCATGAAAAAGGGGCAGGTTTACATTCTGGCAGTCTTAATTATAGGTTTCTTAGTTTTTACAATAATGACTCCTTCTAATATCTTACACCAGAGGGTTGTAGATGATGATTTTGAAGAATTGTCTAAGAACTATCAACTTGAGTCTTCGAAGCTTCTAAATGAATTGTTGAATCAGGCAGGAACGAATGATGAAATAATTAATAGCACATTCCTAAACTTTACGGTTTCGTTCACTTCTTATTCGAAGACAAAGAATCCTAATTTTGGTTTGATTTATGCGTTCCCTTACGAGAATGAAATTTTTATTGGGAATTATGCTGATGTAAGTTTGACGTTTGAGACTTCTCTAACTTCAACTCCTGTTTACTTGGAGGGTTGTTTCAGTAGGGTTGATACTTCTGTGTCTCTTTATGGGTTGAGTATTTCGGTTCCGGATATTACGCCTTCACTTTATACTAATTGTATTTACAAGACTGCATATCCTTCAAATGGGGAGATAGATTTCGTGATTGAGGATATTGAATACCATTTCAAGCTTGAGGAGAGGAGATCTGATATAATTATTGTGAGTAGGGAAGATTTGGATGAGGATATTAAGGTTTTCATAAGTGAATAATTTAATAAACTGAAAATGGGTAAAAAAAATATGGGTTTTTACAAAAAGGCAATCACGCCGGCAATTAGTTGGATTCTCATAATTGGGATGGCTGTAACGTTGGCAGGTGTAGTTACTTTTTGGATAAAGTCTACGGCAACTACAACAACTGAAAAAATAATAACTAATACTGAAATTGATCTGAGGTGTGATGATGTTTCATTCAATGCTTATGAATCTACAACGTTCAATTGTTCAAGTTTAACGGTTCACAATAGGGGGTTCTTTTCATTACAAGGAATAAAGATAAGGCAACTGGGTTCGGTAATAGATCATGAATTCATGGATCCTCTAAAACCTCAAGAGCAGACGACAATAACTTTAAATAATTTAAACATTCCTTCAAATAATGAAATAGGGTTAATTCCCATCATAAGTGCAGAAAAGGAAGATCTTGCATGTATGAATAAGGAAATTTCCGTTAAGTGCAAATGAAAACAAAAAACAAAAGAGGGGTTTCACCGTTAATTGCTACAACTATTCTAATTGGGTTTACGGTTGCGGTTACTTCTGTGGTTTTATTATTTGGTGGAGATATTATTGAAGACGTAAAGGAAAAACAGAGTATCAATTTAGAAACTACTCTTCAATGTGATGCTATGGATTTCAAGGTTGAAGGGATGTCTGGTGGTAGAATTCAGATTTCTAATACTGGCCAGGAAGATATTTATGCATTTTTAATTAGGTATATAGGGTCGGATGCAGAAAGCATTGACTCACATCACAGAGCAAGTGTTCCTCAGGGAGGGATTGGAGAAATAATTGTTTCGAGTGGTCCAGGAATTGGGGTACTGGAAAAGGTAAAGATATATGCGAAGTCTGCAGCAGGTCCTAAAGGAAATGTGATTTGGGGGACGTGCGGTCAAACGGAAACTACTGTGGTTGCATAATAGTTAAATTTAATAAGAGAAAGGCTTGGATAATTTAAGATGAAAAATAAAAAGGGGATTTCACCGTTAATCGCAACAGTTCTATTAATTGGTTTTGCAGTTGCATTAGCTGCGGTTGTTATGACTTGGGGTCTTGACTTTATTCAAGAAACTGCAGAGGCAACAGAGGATCAAACTAAAAACACTTTGGTTTGTGCTTCGGATCTTTCTTTCGCAATTTCGGATGTAAGTACTACAGAAGGTACAATCACAATTGATAATAGGGGACAAGTAGATATCAAATCACTAATTTTTAGAATTTACGGGGTAGACGGAGTAGATACGGTTGATACGTCAGAGGAAACAATCACTCCTATGTCGGTTCCTAAATTTGGAGTTAAAAGCTTTAGAGATGAGACCGGAACTGAATTATTTGACTTACTCCAACAAAATGTGACTCAGGTTGAGGCGGTTGCAACTGTTGCTGGAGATGCTGGTCAAGATGATATAGTCTGTCCTCAAAATATACAATCCTACAATCTTTAATTTTCCAATGGGATTTAACCAAAAAAAGAGGAAAGGCCAGATTTGGATATCTGCAGTATTGTTTATTTCTTTAGGTATAATGGTTATTTCTTTGATTCTTGCTGCGGCAGTTCCGATGGTTAACCGAATTTCGGATAAGAATACTGTTGTGAGGACTAAGGGTATTCTTCTGAACATTGATGATGCGATTAAGACTGTTATTAACGAAGGTCCTGGTAGTCAGAGACAGTTGGCTCCTTTAATCATTGATAGGGGTGAATTGCATATTTCTAATGAGACTTATGAGATTCGTTGGATGATGGAGACTGAGTCTGAGTTGATGGAGCCAAACATCCAGATCACTGAGGGGCATCTCAATCAAATACTTAATTCGACGATTGTGGAAGAGATTTATGAAATGAATCTTTGGATAGGTTCAGACAATATTAATGTGACTCTTGATTCACTTTTCACAAGTCCTTTCACTGGAGAATATGTTCTAACAGTTAAACACACTGGGGAATTTACAAATAACCAACCGATTGTAGAACTGAAGGTGACTTGATTTCTATAAGAAACTATTAAAAATCCAAAAATCCTTTTAAATAAGTTAATTAGAGGTGTTAATGTGAGTTTATTAAAAAAAGAGAGTCCTTCGATCCCGGCACCGTCTCCTGAGGTTGAATTCAGTATTGAAAAGTCTCCTGAGATTCCTGTTCTTCCAGATTTTAATAGTAAGAGGGAGATTGATGTGAAGTATCCTTTGCTTGCACCGCATTCTTATGCGCATATTCATTGGGATGACAATGAAAATGAGGTTATTTATGAAGTAATTGAGCCTTCCCTTTCAAATGAAGAGAAAAAGATTTTAGTGTCTTTGGAAAAGGGAATCGAAGAATTAATCAATATTAGTTTTATCAACATAAAGGAAAAGAAAACTGTAATCTCGTATCTTGAAAAGAATGCAAAAGTTCTTCTTTCAGAGTTGGGTGTGAAGATAACTAAGGATACGTTCATGAAGTTGATGTATTATTTGTATCGTGATTTTGTGGGTTTGAACAAGATTGAATCGATGATGCATGATTACTATATTGAGGATATTGAGTGTAATGGTGTCCAAACTCCTCTTTACATTGTGCATAGAAAGTATAGGAATCTAAAGACGAATGTATCTTTCAATAATAATGACTATCTGATGAGTTTTGTTGAAAAGTTAGCTCAGAAGTGTGGGAAATATATTTCTTATGCAACTCCGATTTTAGATGGGCGGCTTCCGGATAAGAGTAGGGTTAATGCGACTTATACTCAGGATATTTCTTCGAGGGGTCCAACGTTTACAATCCGTAAATTTACTTCGGAACCTTGGAGTCCGATTAAACTGATTGATGTGAAGACTGCAAGTCCTGAATTGCTTGCATATCTTTGGATGTTGATAGAATATGAGTCTAATATTGTGATTATAGGTGGGACGGGTTCAGGTAAGACTTCTTTCCTCAATAGTATTGCGTTTTTCATGCCGCCTCAGGCACGTATTGTTTCTATAGAGGATACTCACGAATTAAATCTTTTACACTCGAACTGGTTGCCTTCGGTCTCAAGGGAAGCGACGGGTGTAGGTGGTGAAAGTAAGTTAGGTGAGGTTTCACTTTTCACTTTGTTGAAGGCTAGCTTCAGGCAACGTCCAGACTATGTGGTTGTTGGAGAGATTAGGGGGGAGGAAGCATTTATTCTGTTCCAGGGAGCGGCTTCAGGTCACCCTACAATGTGTACGATGCACGCAGAAAATGTAGAGACAATGATTAGAAGGTTAGAAACTCCTCCGATCAACTTGCCTCCTGCTTTGGTTGAAACTTTAGATGCTGTATGTGTGATGTCTCAGACAAGAGTTAGGGGAGAGGAAGTTAGGAGACTAAGAAATATAACTGAGATAATCAAGGTTGGACAAAAGGTGGGTTCTTTAGATAAAAATACTCCTTTCATTTGGGATCCTCAAACTGACAGGTTCTTTTTCAAAAAAGAAAGTGCAATTTTCAAAAAACTTCAAAGAGAGTATGGGATGACTGAGGCTCAAATAAAAAAAGAGTTTGAAAGGAGAACTTTGCTTCTTTGGGAGATGTATAAGAGAAAGATCTTTGGTTATCAGGAAGTTCACAGAATCATTAGCGCTTACTATAAAACGCCTGAAGAAGTTTTGAAGAGATTTAATATAGAATAATCAAAATGTCCATTAGTTCAATAAAACAGAATGCTCAAACAATAGTTGAAGCTTATGAAGTTTATAAGAGTGCATCATTAGTTGCAAACAAAGATTCAAAGCAGGTTGAAAAGATAAGGACTCATATATTGAATTTGGCTAAGGACATTTTAAAGAAGGTAGGAGATCTTAAGGAAAATGTCCGCTAGTGATGATGCTAAGGAAATTATAAGTTTGGTTTCTAAATTTGAACGTGAGATAAATCCTGACGTCAAGTACTCTATCTTGGAAGGTATAGAGGATGCTTCTGAAAGGATTGTAAATCAGATTTCTTCCCAAGAGCCTTCGTTCTATGAGAATGTGATGGATAATGTGTCTTCTAAGACCCCACAACCTAAAAAAGTCATTTCAAAAAAACCTGTCAAAAAATCGAAAGGCACTCTTTCTACTAAAAAAAAGAAAAAGTTGCTCAAGGAACTTCATTTGGATGAGGATGAAATAAAGAAGATTTACAAGAAAGAAAAAAAATCTAAGAAACCTCTGGATTATGATTTCACTGTTTATGTTCCTAGTAATTATGGGAAGGTTTCAAATAAATTTTTTGGAAATTATGTGGATAATCTGTTAAATAAAAAAAGTCCTATTGCAAAGAATCTTTCTGATTCTGTTAGGTTGTCTGGGATGAATATTTTGTCTAAGACTTATATCAGTATGATGTTGTTTTCAGCATTTTGGGGTTCGTTTGTTATTGCGGCACTTTCACTGATAGTTGCACTGAATGCAGGGTTGCAATTGCCAATAGTGATTTTACTGTCGCTGTTTTCGTTGATTTCTGGTGCGGCAGTAATCTTTGGTGTTATGTATGCGTATCCTGCTTCGGAGGCTTCAAAGAAGTCTAAGGCGATTAACAATGACTTGCCTTTTGCAACGATTCATATGGCTGCAGTTGCAGGTTCTGGGGCTCAACCTTTGGCTATTTTCAAACTTTTGTTAAAGACTGGGGAGTATAAGGGTCTTGAGAGTGAAATAAAAAAGATTGTTAATTTGGTAAACTTGTTTGGTTATGATCTTTCAACAGCGTTAAAGAATGTGGCATTGAGGACTCCTTCGAAGAGGTTTAAGGAGTTGCTTACTGGGATTGCTGCAACAATTGAGTCGGGCGGGAGCTTAAAGTCTTATTTGAGTAGTATTGCGGATGATTCTATGAATACTTATAGGTTGGAAAGAAAAAAATATGTTGAGTCTCTTTCAACGTATTCAGATATCTATACGGGGGTTTTGATTGCGGCTCCGTTGCTCTTGATGGTTACACTTGCAATTATTAATATGATGGGGGGAAAGATTGGGGGGTTGTCTGTGGCTACGATTTCGTGGTTTGGAACACTGGTCGCACTCCCTGTGATCAATGTATTGTTTTACTTGTTCCTGAATATAACACAACCTGAGGATTAAAATGGCTAAACTAAAATTCAAATTTGCATATGTGCTGAGTATAATGTTGGGGATCTCCATCATTGCATTGGATGTGGTGTTCTTATTGAAAACCCGGATATTTTTCCCTGTGTTAATTCTTGCATTGCTTATTTCGAGTCTTCATTTCTGGATTGATTTCTTTAGGGAGATAAAGAGGCAAAAGCAGATAGAACTGCTTTTCTTAAATTTTACAAGAAGTTTGGTTGAATCGGTAAAGTCTGGGGTGTCTATTCCCAAATCTATACAGAATGTTTCGAGAAAAAATTATGGTGAGTTAAATCCTTTCATTAAGAAGCTTGCAAATCAGTTGGAGTGGGGAATTCCTACAAGGAAGGCCTTGATCACTTTTGCAAATGATACTGAAAACAAAGTAATTCAGAGGTCGGTTTCACTGATTGTTGAAGCAGAACAATCCGGAGGGGACATAACAGATATTCTTTCATCGGTTGTGGGTTCGGTTGTGAGTATTAAGAAGATGAAGGAAGAGAGAAAGACAATGGTTCATTCTCAGGTTGTTCAGGGATACATAATTTATTATGTGTTCATTGGAATAATGATGGCTTTAGATTTGTGGCTCTTTCCTCAGTTAGGAAAGACTGCGGGAGCTTCAGCTGGTAATATTGGGGGGATCTCTCTTGGGGGAGCGAGTTCTTTTGACTTAGGGCCGGTATTTTTCTCTTTAATTTTGATCCAGGGTTTCTTTGCAGGTATTATGATTGGTAAGTTCTCAGAAGGTACGTTAAAGAATGGTTTGATGCATTCGTTAATAATGATGGTTTCTGCGGCTTTAATTATCACTACGTTAAAGGGGGGGATCTGATGTTGAATAAGAAAGGGTTGGCATTTGTGGATTGGATCATAAGTATGGGTCTTTTCATTGTTACTGTGCTAATGATTTTTACATTTCTTCGTCCGGGGATTGTACCTGCATTTGAATCGGAAGATTTGATGAATACGGTGGAATCAAATTTCTTAAGGGAGTATACTTGGGAAGCAATTAATATTCCTATTGCTATTAAAAACATTGATGATAGTTCTTATTCGATTGAAATAACACATAAACCAACAAGTGAATGGTCGTTCATAGGGTATAGTTCGCAACAAGATTTGAATTCTTTGGACATTCAAGTATCCAATACTTCAAGTTCGATTTCAATAACTTGTATTTCTGGCAATAATTGTAAAACGGAACAGTCTGGTGCAAATCCTTCAGCGGGCATATATATTCAATCAATTGAAAAACCTGTAACAACTCCTAATAGGGTGTTTGATCTGGAAGACAAGTGTTCTGTGGTTGAAATTCCTCCAAGGTGTGAATACACATTGGGATCAAAAGAAACAATAATTGGGTTAAATGAGTCGGGAATCTTAACTTTGTTCAATCATTTGGTAACTTACGGGGATAAAAAATCCGGCTGGAATTTCCCAGACTCTAAGGATTTCTCGATATATTTAGATTATCTTAATGGGACTAAGATAAAAGTCTTGTCTCCTGAGTTTGAACCTTCTGATCAATCAAATGTTTTCGTAAAGGAGATTTCAATTCCTATTCTTGAAGAAAATGGAAATCGGAGGCCTGCAAAGATAAATATTAGAATATGGTAGGGAAAAAAGGATTCATAAGGACTCTTGAAGCGGTTTTAGCAATAATTTTACTGTTAACACTGATATATACTCTAACTCCTGAGCCTGAGCTAAAATTCATAAAACCTACTCCGGTAAGGCAGGCACATAATGCGATTTTAACGGAGATTTCGGTAAATTCCACGTTCAGGGATTGCCTTATCAATGAAATTTCTGTGGAAGGGACAATCAACAATGCTAATGGGATTTATTTGGGAACAACGATTTCTCATGCTTGTAAGGATGAAATAAATGCTTACATTTCTATTTACAGGCCGACAAACTTTGTTTATCTTGCAGAGTTATGTAGTAGGGCACAGTCTTGTTTGAATAGTCCTTTGCCTGTTGAAAAATCTATATATGCTGAAAGTATAATGTTGGCTTCGGATAATCCGAAGGTTTTCAGGATTTATTTTTGGGAAGTTTAGTTTTTTCTTCTTAGGACTGCTAAAAAGAAACCGTTAGTATCGTAATATTGTGGCCAAACTTTTATGCAGTCTTTCAAACTACTTCTAACTTTGTAACCTCCAACTCTTGGGGCTTTGACTAATTCAAATTCTGGGTTCCTCTCTAAAAACTTGCTGATTAATAATTCGTCTTCTTCTGGTTCCATGCTACAGGTGGAATAAACGATGGTTCCGTATTTTCTGAGGCATTTAGTTGATGCTTCTAACATTTTTAGTTGCAATCTTGCATATTTATCGACAATTTTTGGATTCCATTCTTTCAATAGTTTCTTGGTTCTTGCAATTTTTCCTTTGATTAATCCACTTCCGGTACAGGGAGCATCAATTAGGATTGCATCAAATTTTTCACTGTTGGTGTATTTTTCACCGTTTTGAGAATCATATTTTACGTTAACGCCACATCTTTCCATATTAATTTTTAATATGTTTTTTCTAAAGTTGTTGGGTTCATTTGCTAGTAAATAGCCTTTGTTCTTGGTTAAACAGGCAATGTGGTGTGTTTTACCTCCGGGGGATGCACACAAGTCTAGGACTTTTGAACCTGCTTTTAGATTCATGAGTTGTGCTGGCATCATGCTTGGAGCGCCTTGTGAGAAGAACATTCCTTTCTTGTGTTGTTTTGAATTTCCTATGTCTCTCCTTCCAGTGTTGTGTTCGATGAAAAATCCTTCTTTACACCAAGGAATTCTTGTTAGGATCCAGCCGTCTTTCTCAAGACTCTTCTTTACTTCTCTTACTGAATGGTTGAGGGTATTGACTCTAATGCTTTTTCTTACAAAACTTTTTTCAACAGAGTTCTTATACTCTCCAAAATTAATTAGTTTGCTGTATTTTTCTACGAATTTTTCTTTGAATTTCATTTTATGTATTTTAACATGGGAATGTGTTCTATTCCGATTTTGCCCGTATATAGTTTTTTGACGTTGCCTCCATTTTCAGCAAAGCTCTTCACATTCAAAAAACCTTTCAGGTATATGTGATCTTTAGTGAATGCTCCGGGTTTGGAGGTGTTTGTCAAGCCTCTTTTTGCTCTCAGTGCTAATGTCCAGGCATCGTTTTTTGGAAAATATTCTAGTAGTGAGTTATAGACTGTACAAAAACTGTTTCTTAGGCTTAGGTCATTGGCTAGAACTCTTCCTGCATAGGTCTTTAATATTTTTGGAGACAGTAGTCCGCATTTGTATTCGTTGTATGCTGCAAAGCCTTCTTCCGTTTCCAAATATCCTGGGAAACCAAAAGCAAACATCTTGTAATTCTGTTTCATTCCATTTTCGTATCTTGCTACGTGAGTTCCTATTTCATGGACTACGAGCCTCTTAACATCTCTTTCACTGCAGTCTCTATCTTTATTCAAGAATAATGTTTTTTTCTTAGTATTAACAGCTGCCCCTGCCACCATTGCTTTTTCTTTAACTTGCCAATCATAATTTTTTAGTTTAAATGTATCACTGAACTTTTTCTGTGTGGATAACTTGGAGTATTTTTTCCATACTTCTTCTTCGTCTATTTCTAATATTTTTTTTGAGGCTTTAATCAAAGCTTGATTTGGTTTGCCGTAAACTTTTATTGAATATTTTGTAAAGTCTTTTTTCCCAATATTTTTGATCATTAGTAGGGTATATTTCAATTCATTTATTTTTTTCCTCAAAAGTTTTCCATAAACTGAACTGTCTGTTTTCAGTTCATTCAATGTTTTTTCAACACTTTTCAATATTGGTTTGGGAGGATTATATTTAAATTTGGGATTGTGACAGTTATCTTTGAAGACTTTCAATCTTTCTTCGTTAGAATTCAGTGGATTAAAATAGGAATTTCCAATTTTACCTATTATTTTTGCTATGTCCCTGTCTACTTTTTTTAGAAGCATAATAAAAAACTTAAACTGTCACTTATATATTTTATTGCTTAATGTTAATATCCTCTTCGGCAACAATCGGTCCCATGTATCCACAAGATTTGCAATGGTATGCTCCAGTCAAAGCACCGGCATAGAAATTAATCTTATCGGAGCCACATATAGGACATTTTCTAATTGTAACCATAATTTATACAAAACAACAATCTTTAAATATGCTTTCCAAGTCATTTGAAGATATTGAGCCAGTGGTCTAGTGGCTATGACAGTGCCCTTACAAGGCATTGATCGGAGGTTCGAGTCCTCCCTGGCTCACTATTTTCCAGGTCCACCTGAAACCATCTTACTAACTATTGATGAAAAGTAATCTTCTTCCTCTTATTGTGTTAAAAAATTAAAATTCCTCTTTTGTTTGGGAGAGGAGTTTATTTTTGTATCCCAATTGGATTCTATGTTTGCTCCAGATGAATGCAATAACCCCATAATTGGGCAACGTGCATCAACTTGCTCTCCAAGAGTCTTAGCTTGTTCTGAAGTAATCCCTGAAACTAATGCATTGATTTTAACTTTCTTAAAGCAACCTTCAGAAGATTTTTTGACCCCCATAAAACTTGAAAGGTCGAGAGATACAGCAACATTAAAATCTATGTTCTTTGCTGCAATTTTCATTTCTTCGGCAACAACTTGGGCTTGTTCGTTTTGACAGCTTACAAGTGATGCAACGAAATGATGCATAGGGTTTGGTCCGCTGTTTGAACCTCCATCTTCTTCAGGTTCATCTATTTGGAATTTCCAATTAGAATCTTTAATGGTCACACTTGTTGGCCAACCACTACCTCGTGCAGTTGCACTAAAAACTTCAATATTCTTATTCATTTTAAACTCCTTTTCATGCTAAATGTTGTAAGGATCTCCACATTTACATCTTCAACGAGATATATGGGGTTGGAAGATATTTAAATACTCTGTTTAACTCATAATTACTAGCTAAATGGAGTTTGCAAGAATTGACCTATATGCAGTTTAAGTTGTATCAACAATCGCAGTTCCCGCAACGATTACAGTATTCTGAATAACAAGTTTCACAGGATTCTCTTCTACATGATTCGCAGTTGTGTCCGTTCATATCATCACCTCTTTAGTCTTTTATTATGTTTGTTGTTTAAATATTTTTTCCAAATTTGGTTATTCTGGAGATCATTTTAGTCTATGCATGTTTTAAGAAAAAATAGTGAGGCCTAGTGGCCTCTTATTATGGTTCTAGCAGTCTGCTGTTGCTAGTACCCCATTTTGTAATTGCACTTGTTCGTGTGCTGACATGTGTAGTTCTTCTTTTGTTGGAGCACCTACTGCTGCACAACAGTTATACAATCCGAAGGCAATTCCTAGTCTTTTTTCGAGAAGATTGCGGGCAATATCTGTGCCTAATAATCTTATGATTTGTTTTCCTAGTGAAGAGTTCGGATCTTCTATTTTCATTATTCTATCTTGTGAATCTTTCACTTCTTTAGAGAAGTGTGCAAGGTAATTCATTCCTTCGTTTAGATCTACGTGGAATGCGTCCCACAGCATTTCTTCTACTTCTTTGGTGCTTGCACCTTCAAGGTTCACCTTTTTTTGTTCTGATATCTGGGTTATTGATGGGTATGACATGTTTTTTCCTCCTGTGTTTTGTTAAGTATGTCGTTCACCTGAGCTTCGAAGTTGTAATTTGGATCGATGTGCGATTGTAGGGTTTTTCCATAGTTGTGGTTGGCCCAGCTTTCACAGTTTCTTTCATGGAAGAATATCATGTCTTGATATTGTTTTTTCCAATTTCTTTTTTGCTCATGTGCAAAGGAAACCACATGTTCAATTACATGTAGGTTTTCTTTTTCCACTTCTGTGATTGGTGGATGTTCTCCTCGTTCCGTTTTCTTCATCCATGCTGACATCGACAGCACACCTAGAAGGTCGGTTCCGATGTGAGTGCGAAGGTATTTTTCATCAGTTTTGTCAAATATTTTGTTGCCTAGGGCTTTGATGGTCACGCCAAATTCTTCTGCGTGTTTTTTGTATTGTTTGTATACTTTTAGTGATTTTTTTGTTGGTTCTACGATGACTAGTAATAGGTCGAATTTTGTGAATATTCCTGAGGCGAATGCATCAGCTCCTGCAGTCATGTCAACAACAACCCACTCATCTTTTTTATCGACTAAGTGGTTGAGGATTAGTTCTACTATTCCTGTTTTTGCATGGTAGCATCTTACTCCTATATCTTGTTCTTGTATTTCTCCTGTTGAGAGCAGGCGAACTCCATTTGCATTTCTTTCGAAATAGTTCCAGAATTTGTCAGTAGAGAAGGTTAGGAGTTGCGAACCGGTTCCTGGAGGACTGGTTTTGATCATTTCTTTTGGAGTGGTGATATTTTTGTTTGTGCCTCTGAGGTAGGTTTTTATTCTTTGCATCTCGTTTCCGAGTTGAGGGGTGGTTTTTTGTTCTTTTTCAGTTAGTCCAAGGGCATCTCCTAGGTGTTGGTTGATGTCTGCATCTATAGTGATTATTGGTTTTTTGTGGTGTGCTAGCCATTTACTGAGGAGCATAGCTACACTTGTCTTTCCTGATCCGCCTTTTCCTACGCAAGCTATACGCATAATTTTATTTTTCTGGTGCGGGTTTATAAACGCTGTTGATTTTGATTCTCAATAAGAAGTCTTTAGTTTTAGTTTAGGTTTTTTGAACAAGAATCGCAGGTTCCGTATATTTCGAGTTGAAAATGACATATGTCTTTGTGGGGTTTGTTTTTCAAAAAATTTAGGTTTTCAAGGTGGAAGTGTGTTATTTTTTTGCATCTTTGACAGATGTAGTGGGCATGGCTTGTTTTTTCTCTGGAGTATAGTCTTCGTTTATTGCATAGGAAGTTGTGTAATCTGCCTTTCTTGCTTTGGTCTTTCAGAAACCTGTAAACTGTTGCAAGGCTTATTTTTTCATCTTTTTTTCTAGATTTATTGAATAATTCTTCTGCGGTAAAAAATGCAGGGAGTGTTCCTATTATTTTTTCAAGTACTTTTTTTTGTTTTGTAGTTCTAGAATGGACCATTTCTTATTGAGAATGAGAATTATTAACGTTTATAAAGTTATGTCTAAGAAAAGTCCTTATGAAAGACAAAAAACCTCATTATTGTAAAATCCATAATCCTGAAGAATCAACTATTGATTCTAAGGAAGGATCTGTAAAGGGTGGTTTACTCAGGGGAGGGCTTCTGGGAGTAGGATTACATTCATTACTTTGTCCGGCTCATGGGCTTCCGGCTGTTGCAATAGCTGCAGGGATCTTGCCTAATTCTGTTGTATCTCCTCTTTACCAAGTTCATGACTATGTTGTTCACAATCTTGCAGAGCCCGTGGTTGAACAATTTATTGATGACCATGAAAGAATCCATGATATGGCACATACTGGTGTAGATGCCCTTACCTGGGGCATAGCATTGAGTATTCCTGCATATATGGTTGGAAAACGGCTCTTGAGAAAAAATAATTGAAGCTTTTTCTCTATTTTCTTTAATTGATTTTTTGATATGGCTTGTTTAAAGGAATTTTCAATAGGTATGCTTATAATTGGAAAAATGGCTTGTTTTTTTGACAACACGATGATTAACTTAAATAAAAACCGCAGAGAAACTGTTAACCTTTCATATCTCAGCAACATGAGAGAATTTTTTTCACCAGATATTTTTTTGGCGGAGTGTGTGGAAGATTATGTGGTTAATGCTCAGAATATACAAATACCCTGGTATAAACAACCTTTTGAAAAAGGATCTGCAAGAATTTTAATCAGGAATGTAAGTCTTTCTCGCATTGTAAGGAATGGAATTATTCAGCCTTATTTGTTTGACATGGAAGATTCTTCAGGAAAAACTGAAGTTTTTTGGCATCCTGTTTTTGCAATTGCAAGTAGGGATGATGGATTTAGAAGTGGTGCGCCATTGAAGGAAGTTTCCTTAAGGTATGCCTTTTTTGATGGATCTTCAAAAGTAGAGAAGGTTGTTAGCAAGGGCCAACCCAGAAGAAATGATCGATTGAGAAATAGATCTAAATCTCTGGACTTAACTGGACGGCTGTTACCTCTATAACTATCTCTTGAGCTTATTAAAAAGATTTAAAAAATTAGATTTCGACTTCTGGAGTATGGAGAATTTTAGTGAAGCTTTAGGTCATTTAGAGAATGGTGGTGTAATAATTTATCCTTCTGAGAGTTGTTATTCTTTTGGCTGTGATGCTAAGAACAAGGCAGCAGTTGAGAAGGTTCATGAGATTAAAGAGGAAGGAAAAGATAAGTCTTTTATCTTGAATGTTGCAAGTTTAGACCAGATAAGGGAGTTTGGGATAGTTAATGCTTTTGCAAGGAGGTTATTTGAATATTTCAAAGGTCGGGGCCTTACATTAATTATCGAAAAAAGGGATGGTTTTGAATATTTGAGTAAGAATGGTATTGCGTTTAGGGTTTTGAATAATGAGGTTGCAAATAGGCTTGCAAATGATTTTGGAGCGATTATTACTACTTCTGTGAATATTCATGGGGAAAAACCGTTATACGATATAAAATCTGTTAGGGAACAATTTGAAGGTAAAACTGGTTGTATTTTAGATTCGGGAGATCTAAATGAAAACACTAAGGTTAGTACTTTGGTTGACACTAGAAATATGAAGATTCTAAGGGAAGGGGCTGTTTCTAAGGCTGAAATTGATGAGTTTTTAAATAATCAGTCAGTTCAAGGAAAAACTTAAAAGAACCTTTCTTGTCTTCGTTTTAGGGAGGTATTAATTATGAAAGATATGAAAAACATTAGTTTATTGCTTACTAGAATAGTTATAGCATTCATCTTTTTGTGGCATGGAATTCCAAAGGCATTCAATCCGAGTATGGCTATGGAGAAGTTCGTAAGTATGGGCTTTCCAGGATTCTTAGGTCCGGTTATAGGATGGATAGAAGTTATCGCTGCGATCTTTATCTTGTTAGGATTCCTAAACAAATGGTCTAATTATGTGTTAGCTGCTATAATCGTAGTTGCAATTCTTGGCGTTCAATTAAAAGCTGGTACAGTTACTGCTGGTCTTGAAAGAGATTTATTGATCGTGGCTGCAAACTTAACACTTGCAGGTATTGGTCCAGGAAAGTATGCAATGCAACCAGAAAAGTAGTGTACTCAAAGTACACACTTTTTTATTTTTTTATTAGTTTATTTTGAACAATTTTTAGTGATTGCAAGACGATATGAACTCCTTTTGTCTAGTTTGTTATGTTCTGAACTAAGTTTGACCTAATCTGTTCGATTAAAACGAATTATTTTTTTAGGCTCCGTAAGGTTTAAATATTTCTTATTCGTATTGTTAATTAAGAAAATATTTCTTTCATCCAACAGTAACAGCTGACAATTGCCAATGGTAAGTGTAAAGAAAAGGAGAAATGATTTACATGAAATACAGACTAAAGTCTGCATAAAAAGAGAAAGACGGTTTTCATTACATCTTAACTGTTGAGAAAATTCCAAATTTAGTTGAAAGATTGTTTGGTTGTGAGAATGAAGATGTTAAATATCATGGAGCTTGCTCGGCTTGGTCAGAGTTACCTAGTTTTAAGAGTTGTAATCTCTCGCTGGTGCATATATTGAGGGAGTTCTATGATATGGTTGAGTTTGAAGAACGTAATGGTTCTTTAGAAGAATATCTTAGGGGCTAGTCCCCTATTTCTAGTACACTAGTTCTTCCATATTTTGAGGTCGTTATGTACATTTCTTAAAATTACTGTCTAGTGTTTCTTCTTGGCCTTCTGTTGTTGGGTCTTTTCCTTGGGCCGGTTTTAGAATTTCTTGATCCGAATCTTTTTCTTGGTCTCCCTCTGGATGAACCTCTTGAGGCTGGTTTTGATTGTTTGCTCCTTGGCAATCTGTGGACGAATTCGACGGTTTCAAATTCTGGTGTTTCTAGTTGTTCGATTTTGATTTTGGGGTTGTTTAAAATTTCGTGGAATGCGTGGTGGTCTTTTTCGGATAGTAGTGTGATTGCAACTCCTTCTTCTCCTGCACGTGCGGTACGTCCAACTCTGTGGGTGTAGTCTTCGGGGCTTTGGGGTACGTCAAAATTGTATACGTGGCTTAATAGTTTGATGTCTAGGCCTCTTGCAGCAATGTCGCTTGCAATTAGGATTTTGGTTTCTTTTCCGTGGAATGATGAGATGACTTTTTTTCTTTTGGCTTGTGTTAGTCCACCATGTATTGCTTCAGCATGGACTCCGTTCAAGTTCAGGTTGTGGGTTACTAGGTCCACCATTCTTCTTGTTGCACAGAACACGATTGCGTGGGGTGCTTTTTCGTTTCTTAATAAGTGTATTAGTAGGTGGAATCTTTTGCTTGTTTTAACGTCGTAATAGTATTGTTTCAATAGTTTTGTGTCGACTTGTTCCTTAATCTTTATTCTTTTGGGTTTTTTCATGTGTCTTTCGATCAATCTTTCCATCATTTTAGGAATTGTAGCTGAAAACATCAGTGTTTGTCTTTTCTTGGGTGTTTTCTTTAGAATGTATTCGACGTCATTGATGAATCCCATGTCTAGCATTCTGTCTGCTTCGTCTAGGACCATGCTTTGGACGGTTCCTAGGTCTATTGCTTTACGGTTCATCAAATCACATAGTCTTCCTGGTGTTGCAACAACTATGTGTGCGGAAGGAACTTTTCTTATTTGGTTGTTGATTGAGACTCCGCCATAAACTTCTAGGGTGTTAATTTTGGTGAATTTTGTAATTTTTCTAAATTCTTCGGTTACCTGTTCGCATAATTCTCTGGTGGGTACTAGGACTACTGCTTGTAGGGTCTTCCTAAGGTCTATGTTCTCTGCAATTGGGAGCGCAAAACCTAGTGTTTTACCGGAACCTGTGCTAGATTGACAGATTACGTCTTTTCCTTCAATTATCAGGGGAAGGGTTTCCTGCTGTACAGGGGTAGGACTATGAAACTCTAAGGCCTTTAATGCTTTCTTGAATGAGGGGTTATTCAGTAATTTTTCAAACGTATTATCTTTTTTCATTCAGCTATGTCCAATTTAGCCTTTATAAATCCCTTAGTAAGGCTATTTTGGCCAAATTTGCTAATAATTTGTGTTAAACATAAATTTTATTAACCAAAATGGGAAAAAATCCTTTATGAAAGCATACAAAACAAATATCGAAAGAGATACACTAGAAAATGAGAATTACAGAAAGGTTCTATTTACTGGTAAGAAAATGCAGTTGGTTGTTATGGACTTGAAGCCGGAAGAAGACATTCCTTCAGAAGTTCACCCTGACATTGATCAATTCATCAGAGTTGAGCAAGGAACTGCATTAGTAAGGGTTGATGGTGAAGAATTCACCTTGGAAGATGATGATATCGTAGTAATTCCTTCTGGAACAGAACACTATGTGAAGAACACTTCATCTGAAAACAATCTAAAATTGTACAGTATTTATGCTACGCCTGAACATAAGGATGGAACCGTCCATAAAACTAAGGCTGAAGCTGATGCAGATGAGCACCACCATTAGACTTCTCTGTATCTGAAACAATCTGTCGTATGGTCATTTACTAGTCCTGCTGCTTGCATAAATGCGTAGCAGGTGGTAGATCCTACGAATTTGAAGCCTCTTTTTTTCAGATCTTTACTCATTTTATCGGATTCTTTGCTGGTTGAGGGCAATTGTTTCATTGTTTTCCATTTGTTTACGATTGGTTTGCCACCAACAAAACTCCAAATGTACTTGGAGAAACTGCCAAATTCTTTTTGGACTTCCATGAATTTTTTAGAATTGGTGATTGTTGCTTCAATCTTAAGACGATTTCTGACAATGTTTGCATCTTCCCTTAATTTTTCAATTTTTTTAGAACTATATTTTGCTATTTTTTTATAGTTGAAGTTAGAAAATGCTTTTTTGAAGCCTTTTCTCTTATTCAGTATAATTTCCCAGCTTAATCCTGCCTGGAATGTGTCTAAGAGTATGAATTCGAATAATTTTTTATCGTCATAAATGGGGACTCCCCATTCTTTGTCGTGATAATCTATCATAAGTTGGTTTTTTGTTCCCGGCCATGTGCATCTTTTTTTCATAAGACTAAAATTGAAGCTAAGCTTATAAAGTTTATTCGTAAATGTGATGAGTATGAAAACTATGGATTGTAGATTGGTTCTAAAATGGAAATAAAGCAGATAGAGGTTTTTTCTAAGGAAGAGTTCAGGGATTGGTTAGAGATAAACCATCTAATCGAAAGTAAGGTGGCTGTTGTTTTGCATAAGAAGCATACTGGTAAGTCTTCTCCGACTCATAGGGAATTGATGGAGGAAGCGATCTGTTTTGGTTGGATTGATACGACAATAAAAAGTATAGATAAAAATATTTATTTGAGGAATTTTTCAAAAAGAAACAAGAATAGTGGGTGGAGTGATAATACTATAAGTTATGCTAAGAGGTTGGAAAGGGAAAATAAGATGTCTCCTCAGGGTATAAAATTTTTCAAGGAGGGTCTCAAGAAACCGACTCTTGATCATGGAATTCCAAAAAATCCTTCAATGCCTAAAGAACTGCGGGAACAATTAAACAAAAATAGGAAATCTAAAGAGAATTTTGAAAAATTTACGCCTTCAAATAAAAAGATGATCTACCGGTGGATTTTGAGTGCAAAACGAGAAGAAACTAGAGAAAAAAGGATTCTAAAAACAATGGAAGCGGCTAAATTTGGTAAAAATCCAATTACTAATAATTAGGTTATTTTTTCTTAAACTTTTTTTCAATGAACTTGGTTTTGAAGAAGTTCTTTCCTACGACTGCAACTAAAACTAGGGCGCCGGTCAGTTTAACGAATCCGAAGTAAGCCATCTGAGATAATGAGGGTACTACTGATTGTCCGATTCCTGCACATATTGAACACATAATCTTAATTTTCTAAATTAGCTATAAAAATTTATCGTTTAGTTAGTTTTAGCAGAAGATGGTAAATTAAACAAACAACTAAAAATAAAGCAATGTGGAATAGAACTGAATCTATGTTCCAATAGATTTTTCCACACATTTTATCTTTTTCAACGTCGTATAATCCTGAAAATACTAATTCTAGGGTTGCTGGATCCCTTGAGTATGTTTCGAGTTGGACTGCTCCTGATTCATCTATTTTGGTAACTTTTCCTATATGTTGGTCTACGTAGTAGTTTTCGTACTCTGGTTCTTGGGCTACACCGTCGACGTAGTTTACAATAACATTGTCATAATATTCTTTCTCAAAAACGATATAGTCTCCGACGTCATAATCTCCTCCGCAAAACACTAATCCTGGCTTAATGTCTCTGATGTCTTCAGCATTATGGAAAAAATTTAGGGTTCCTGACATAATCCATAAGGCTAGTGAGAATAAGAATATGCAGATTAGGAGATTCTTAAAATGATCATACTTGAATAGTTTCTTCATAGTATTTTGTTAGATTCTTAATTTATAATATTAACTTAGGACTTCGACAGTTTTTCTATGTTTCACGTAGGTTTCTAGTTCTCTCATAGTTCTTAATCTGTCCGTATCTAGAACTTCAACAATTCTTCCATAAAATGGTTCGTTGTCAATTCCGTTCCGGGCATTTATACAAATTTCAAGGCCGTTTGCTAAATCTCTCCCACTTCTAACAAATGGGGTGTTTCCTAGGTCGGATAATAGGATTCCTGTAACATAGAATGTATCTGCTCCTTCTTGGAAAGTTCTTTCGGTTAAGTCTACTAGTTTTTTTCCTTGTTCTAGGAAGTGTTCTCTTTCGTCGACAGATTTCAGAGCACATGCAATGTTGATTAGGTAGTCTCCATACGGGATGCTTTCACTTGTATTCCATTTTGGTGGTGCTTTGGGGTTTCTTGAGCTGTCCCATTTGGAACTTTTTTCAGCAAAATAGTGGGATAGTTCTCTAAAGCTGTCTCTAAGTTGGTCGGTATCATCTCCGAAGACATAAGCTAATTTATCTGCTAGTCTGGCTACTCTGTGGTCAAAAAGTATTTTTCCATTCGCTTTATTCATGTAATCACTTCCTAGGATCGAATTTCAAAAGTAAGTTATAAGTTTTTCTTAACTGCATTTTTAAGTTTTATAAACTAAGAATTTTTAAGATCATTTAGTCTTCAATTTTTATTAAAGAACTTTAAATCTGTAGTATGCATATGAGATTAGTAAAAATTCTAACATTCCTGCTAGCATTAATGGGTTTAGGAAGAACATTGCGTATGTCATTCCTTGAGGTAAAATGAATAGTGGGACCGAAATAATTGCATCTAGGACTAATGCAGCTAACAGCATTATAAGGCCTACAACTAATCCGTGATCTTTGCTTTTCTTTTTGTAGTAGGAATGGGTTGCGTATCCTACAATTGGAATGAGTAGTATGAAATGTATTGTCCATTGTAGGTTTATGGATTCCTTAACGTATGGTGCAAAAACCAGTATTGACCATTCAACGAAAACTAATAGCCAAATTAAAGCTCCGAAAAGTATTGCCCTCTTTAAATTCATAAATTCCTAAATTGGCTGTAGTATTTAAATTCTTCTAAAGAACTTCAGTGATCATTCTATCGCCTACGTGATAGTCTAAATCTCTTCCTTTAATGATTTCTCTAAATTTTTTCCTAGGCAAAATAATTCTGTTTTCTTTTTCATCATAGCTTGGAAGTTCACTAGCTCTTTGGATTCTAAGGGTGGATGCAATTTTCCCTACTAGTCTGTCTATGTGGGAGTCTTCGTGAAGTGTTATTCCGAATGGCCTATTCCCTACTATGAACTCTGGAACGAATCCTGAGACATTTCCTTCTAGTAATTCTTGATCTAGTGTTTCTCTAGAAATCTCTTTTTGTGAGTGGTTATAGGCTATACTATCTCTCAGATTGATTGAACCTAGATAAACTGTGTTTTTGAAATCTTCATTATCAAATCTTTTCCTCATCCATCTTCCATCTGCAAATCTCAAGTATAGGGATCCTTCTTCAGTTTGGAATTTTACGCTATAGGGTGTCATAATTTGATTAAAGAAATATGCATTAAAAATCTTTCTATTTGTTACTACTAAAAAGAAATGAAATACGTCTAAATTATAGACGCCTTTTCGATAATTATGTCTTCAACTGGTTGATCCATCATGTTTGTTGATGTAGCACCAACTTTGTCCAAGACATCTTCGCCAGAAGTCAACACCCCAAATATTGCATGTCTATCATCTAAATGAGGCGTAGGGACCAATGTTATGAAAAACTGACTTCCACCAGTATTTGGACCTGCATTTGCCATAGACAATAATCCCTTTTGGTCATGCCTTAAACTTGGATCAAATTCATCATTAATTGAGTAATCAGGACCACCCGTACCCCATCTTGCTTTATTCGCAATATCTTTGCTTAATGGGTCTCCGCCCTGAATCATAAAATCTTTGATTACTCTATGGAACCTTACGCCATCATAGAACCCTTCTTCAACTAGTTTCTTAAAATTTCCAGCTGTAACGGGGACTTTGTCATCAAATAACTCAAATTCCATTGTACCTAGGTTAGTTTCCATTCTAACTTTTGTATTTTCCATATCATCTCCTCCTTGACATCCTGTCAAAAATACTAATAACATAATTGCAAAAATAATTTTTTTCACAGAATCTTAATCAAAATCCAACTTAAAAAAGTTTTCTTATGTAATCGAGAATTGCGATTTCTCAAAAAGATTTTTAAACCATCTAAATTTCAAAAGAGACATTGCGGTGGTAGTATAGTGGTTAGTATACAGCGTTGCCAACGCTGTGACTCGGGTTCGAGTCCCGGCCGCCGCATAGCTTTCACTTTTTGGTGTATCATGCACTAAATGGTTTAAGCTTAGGGAAATAACTTCAGAAGAAATCATCGGTAAATTGTTTTCTGATGTATGTTTAGTTGATTAGGTTAAAAAATTGAGGGTGGAAATCCTCAGAGAATAGTTCTGAGAGAGTTTAAGATGGGTATTGAAAAGCATTATGCGGACGATTGGGCAAAGGCTAAATCTAGAGATTTGGTGAGGGGGCTTATAGAAAGAACTTTACTAACTTTTCGTAAACCTGAAGATCTTTCAGTTCTTTGTTTTCCAGGGATTGATGGTGCTGAAGTTATTCAAGTATATGATTCACTAGATATTCCTCGGGGGAATATCACTGGTTTAGAAAGAGATCCAGAAATTGCAG
>CAYFOE010000007.1:0-24189 GCA_964344635.1 Candidatus Woesearchaeota archaeon | reverse complement strand
CTAGATATTCCTCGGGGGAATATCACTGGTTTAGAAAGAGATCCAGAAATTGCAGTGAGGGCAAGATGCCTTTTGATCGGAAGTGATTCAATAGAGAAAAGAATCATGAAATCTTTTGAAGTTCAAGAAAGCAGGGGCGACTTATTCGAACCGATTGGTAGGTCAGAAATTGAAGAAGTGACTGTTTATGACGTAGTTAACAAAAACCAGTATCTTAGATTTGAAAGGGCGGTATATCAATTATGTCCTGTGTCTACAAGAAAATTTAATCTCAAGTCTAGAAAGAGTGGAAGGACTTGGAAGGAAGAAGAGTGTACTTGGAAATTTCATCCGGGGGCTACTTCAGATTACCGTGCTCAATTAAAGGAGTTAGAAGGTTAGTTCAAACAACTTTTTACGAAATTAAAAAACAGTCCGTCGGGTTTTTCTAGTTTTGATGTTAGTTCTGGGTGTGCTTGTGTTGCCATGAAGAATTTATGATCTGGTAATTCTAATATCTGCATTATTCTGTTATCTGGAGAACAACCTGAAAAAACTAAACCTTTGTCACCAATCTTGCTAACGTAGTCGGGATTGACTTCTAGTCTATGTCTAAATCTTAATCTTGCAATGTCTCCATAAATTTTACTAGCTTTGGTGCCTTCTTTTATTTGAACGTCATGACCTCCCAGTCTCATGGTTGCACCTTTATCTACGACATTTTTTTGTTCAGGTAATAAATCTACAACTAAATGTTCAGATTCTGGATTCATCTCTGAGCTTGTCGCGTTTTCTAAACCTACAACATTTCTTGCGTAGTCTACTACTGCCAATTGCATCCCGTAACACAGTCCTAGGAATGGTAGATTAGTTTCTCTGCAATACTTAATGACATCAACCTTCCCTTCACTTCCTCTAGATCCAAAGCCTCCTGGAACAATTACTCCGTCCATACCTTCCATTATCTTACCAATATCTTCAATGTGGGTGGTATCGATCCAAACTGGACTAACTTTAACGCCCAGATTTTTACCTGAATGGTCTAAAGCTTCCACTACAGAAGCATAGGAATCTTCTAGACTAGTGTATTTGCCACAGATAGCAATCTTCAATTCTTTTTCCCCAGTTTTTGGTATTTTTTCCCAAGGTGAATCATAGCCAATATTTTCCCATCCAAACTGTTTGCTTAAAATTTCACCAACGCCTTCATCATAAAATATTTTGGGAATGTCGTAGATATTATCTACATCTAGTCCTGAAATAACTGCATTCTTGTCGATGTCGCAGAACATTGCAATTTTTTCTTTGATTTTTGGTGTGAGGTATTCTTTACACCTTCCTATGATTATGTCTGGGTTTATCCCCCTTGATCTTAATTGGTTTACTGATTGTTGTGTGGGTTTGGATTTTTGTTCATGAACTCCTGAGGGTATTGGGACGTATGTCAAATGAACATACAAAACATTTTCTTTGCCAACGTCATTCCTGAGTTGTCTACAAGCCTCAATATATAGTTCGTTCTCAATGTCTCCTAAGGTTCCTCCGACTTCGATTAACATTACGTCTGCTTTTTCTTTTTCGGCTATTTCATAAAATTTTTCTTTAATGAAGTCTCTTACGTGGGGTATGTATTGGACGGTTTTTCCTAGGAAATCTCCTCTTCTTTCTTTCTTTCGGATTTCATCAAAAACTTTGCCCATTGTTAGGTTCCATCCTGATTTACAATTGATGTTCAAAAATCGTTCATAATGGCCGAAATCCATGTCAACTTCTGCTCCATCATCTAAAACAAAGACTTCGCCGTGTTCTACTGGGTTCATGGTTCCTGGGTCAACATTGAGATAACCATCTAATTTTATGGGTACGACTTTTTTGTCGTCTGATAATAGGTGCCCGATTGAGGCTGCAGCAACACCTTTTCCTAATCCTGAGAGAACTCCCCCTGTCACAACAATAAATTTGCAACTAGGTTTCATAACTCATTAAACTAATACATTTTATTAAAGGTTTATCTCTTAGAAAATATAGTTAGAAAAACAATTCGCATTTTTGGTGCTAAACTCAACATTTTATAAACTAAATGCTAATCTACAGAATATGAAAATTAAGCAAATTCCTGAGGATTTCGTAGTAGAAGAGATACCTTCGACAAATGTCAGGAAGGCGGGGCCTCATGCAATATTTGAATTAAAAAAGAGAGATATGGACTTAGTTCAGGCTAAAAAGACAATTGCGAAAAAACTTAAGATTAGTTACAAGGAGATAGCTCATGCGGGGATTAAGGATAAGATTGCAGTTACGACTCAACTTCTTTCAATAAAGACGAATGTGAAGGGTAGGATGGATTTCCAGACTCCTTCTTTATCCTTAAGAAGGCTTGGAAGGTCTAAAACTGGCTTAAAAAGTGGGGATCTGAAGGGAAATAAGTTCACCATAACTCTTAGGGATCTTTCAAAAAAGGATATTCAAAAAATAAAAAACAATTTTGAAAGAATTAAGTCTAATGGGATTCCTAATTATTTTGATTCTCAAAGGTTTGGGGAAGATCTTTCAAAAGAGGGGTTTATTGCGAAAAAATTAATGAGGGGTGACTATGAGGGTGCGTTAAAACTATATCTTTGTTCAGAGAATAATAATTCAATAGACAAAAATGAGGCTCATAACTTTATCTACAAAAATTGGGGTAAGTGGATGATGTGTCTAAAACATCTTTATCCTATGGATAAGTTGCATGAAGAAAAGAAAATTATTCACTATTTAACTAAACATCCGGATAGGTTTGTCCAAACGTTCAGGATGATTAACAAACTAAAGCAAGAGATGTTCATGTCGGCTTATCAGAGTTATATCTGGAATAAGTGTCTAAATCAAATCCTAAAGGATAAAATAAAAAATTTAAAACAACAAGAGTATGCGGCCGGAAGGATTCATATCTATCAAGAAGTTGAAGAGGAAATTTTAGAATTTTTAAAGTCTTCAAAACTCCCCATGGTTGCACCGAATACACAATTAAAGGATGAATACATAAAATCCATTGTTGAAAGGATTCTAAAAAAAGAGAATATAAAGCAGGAAGAGCTTAAGGTTGGAAAGATGGGGAATCTTTTCTTCAAAACTAGAAGAAGGAACATGATAATCTTCCCTAAGGATTTCAAGATAATTTCTGAAGAACAAGATGACTTGAATGAGGGTAAAGAAAAACTGACAATTAGTTTCTCGTTAGAAAAGGGTGCTTACGCAACAATGTTGATCAAGTGTTTAGGTCTTTGAAGCATAATCTATGATCTCATCAGAGTTCATTAAGACTGTAACTTTTCCCTCTACAACAACTACTGCTTTTGGAATTCCTAACTCTCCGTTGAATAATTCGCCAAAAGTTTTACCTCTGACTAATGGGTCTCCTCCGAGGTATTGTACATCTGCTCTTTCTTCACGAGGAAGGTCTAGGGAGACTAAGACGTGTTCATAATTGTAATCTCCTAGGGCGTCCATTGCTTTTTTGCAGTAGGGACATCTTTCATCTCCAAAGAATATTAATTTGCTCATGAAAGAAAAAATTATTCACTGTTTTTATAACTTTCTTCAATAAATGCACTGACAAGATCATGGGCCTCACGCAAACCTTTGTATGCTCTCTTCAATTCATCGGTTTCACAATCACTGCCTAAAAATTCAGGGTATTTTGTGAGTATGTCTCCTCTGTAATACTCAAGTTGAAGTCCCATGACGCTTAATGCTGTTTCGTTGATTTCTATCTCTTCATGTTCTAAGTTGAATATATATTTCTCAAGGATTGTGGTTAGTTCTGGATAAACTCCGCTTTCTCCAAGTTCGTAATTGGGGATTATTCTCTTTAACAGGTCTCCAAGTTCCGATCTAAACTCTCTCATTTGCATAGAATTAAACTATTTTAATGATTTAAAAGATTTTTTAATTTAATCACTTGGGAGTGGCATCTCAACAACCGCTGGGGAGAACAGCACAGACAACCTTTCCTTGTCTAATAGAATCATTAACTACCTTAATCGCATCAGTATTCTTCCCAACAAAGGTAATTGGATTCATGCCCGTGTTTAGCTTCCAACTCAGGATATGCTCTTCAACTTCCTGGCCGATTTTCAACAATCCTCCAGCTCCAGTACCAATAACGAAGACATCAGGGTTCTCTTTCAATAATTCTGAGATATGAGAAATTTTCAGTTCCCTCCCACCTAAGTCTTGCCAGTACCTAGGCCTATTACTTTGAATCTTTACATCACTTAAGAATTCCTTTCCTTGGATCTTGAAACACCCATAGGTATATTCATCTATCACCTAATTTTAAGGGTTAGAATCTATTTATAGATTGTTGTGGTAGAGAAGGATACTGTATTTTGGAAAGTTTCCTTTTAAATGACATTTAGGCTTATTTTTGAATTTTAATTAGGATTTTAAAAGTATTTACTTTAAGCAGTTACAGATTTCAGCTATTTGTTTACCATTCAGTTCTTTATTTGTTTTAAAATTCTTGATGTAGTGTGGGATGTGGTGGCATTCTAAGATTTCTACAGTTTCACCATTCACAATCACCTCTGCATCTTCATTTGTAAATGTTAAAATACAATTGACCCAAACGCTTTCTATAGATTGACAATTTAGTTCTATCCATTTTTTCATAATTGCTGCATTTCTTTTGACTTGTTTACTAGGGTTCCCAATATGGGCGGGATAGACAGTGCCCATTCTGCCAACTTTTTCTCTTGTCCAATCATCTCCATTACAAGTAATAGTGCCATTAAGATTCTTTGTTTCTATTACAAATATTCCATTATTGCCAATAACAACATGATCTACATTCCCATAAAGTTGAGGAAGATTTAAATCATTAATGATAATGTGGTCATTTTCCAAGCGCTCCAAATGTTTTGCAACTTTTTCTTCACCTTTAGCTCCAATTGTCCAGATTTTGTATTTTATAAAAAAGTGATATAATAAAAAAATCAGAACCGTCATTAAAAAGTATCTTAATGGGGCACTGTTTATTGTCTTTGACACCATGATTAACCCCAAAATGCAGAGTCCGCAATATTTCAAGTATTTCAGACTATTTTTTCTTGCAAAATTCATCTTTAGTCTTGCAATGGAGAATGTTTAAAACATTGTGGTTTTGAAAAATTCCCTAAAAGCCACAAGAAATAACAATTTATAAACACTTAAACATCTCTCAAATCATGCCTAATGCCAAATCTTATAGGACTGTGATCAAAAGTGTTCTATCAGATATCTCTCCGACAAGAGAGGATAAAAGGAAGCTCTCTAAGATTCAAAAGGAGATTCTCTCTAAAATAAAAGTCCCTTATGCAAAGGCAGTGCTTGGGGGGTCTGGGGCGAAAAACACTTGGTTAAAGGACACTCATGATATAGACATTTATATTAAATTCAGTTACAACAAGTATCATAAAAAATCACCTGAGCTATCTGATATACTTCATAAATATCTAAAAAAATCTTTCAAAAATCTTTCAAGAATTCATGGGTCAAGAGATTACTTCCAAACGGTTCATGAGGGTTATACTATTGAACTGGTTCCGATTTTGGAGATAAAGAGTTCAAAAGATGCAAAGAACATCACTGACTTCTCCCACTTACATGTTAAGTATATTAACAAAAAAACAAAGCTAAAACCTCGACTTAATGATGAGATTAGGCTTGCAAAAACTTTTGCTAAAGCAAATAGGTTTTATGGTGCTGAGTCTTATATCAAGGGTGTTTCAGGTTATGTTTTAGAAATATTAGTTTCAAGATATGGGTCTTTCTATAAGTTTGCTAAAGCAGTTTCAGAATGGAGAGATACAACAATAGTTGGGAGTAAAAGGGTTGCAAAAAACCTTAATTGGTCTAAAAAAACTTCGCCATTAATTTTGATTGATCCGGTTCAACCAGATAGAAATGCTGCTGCAGCATTATCTGAGAGTCAGTATAAAAACATGATAGTCTCTTGTAAAAAATTCATAAAAAAGCCTTCTGAATCATTATTCGAAAAAAAAGAAATAGATATCAAAAAACTAGAAAGGAAAGGTTTTCTAACAATACTTGAATCTCAGCCCTTGGAGGGTAAAAGGGATATTTCGGGTGCCAAGGCACTAAAGGCCTTAGAATTCATAATAAAAAAATCAAAAGAATTTGAGGTTATTGACTATGTATTTGATTTTAATGAAGATATAACTACTTTCTTTATTGTGTCCAAAAAGAAAACTCTTCCAAAAACTTACAAACATTACGGTCCGCCGTTGGAAAAAGAAGATGCGTTAAAGAATTTTAAAAAGGTAAACAAAGAACCTATAAAAGCGGACAAAAAACTAAAAAAATATTATGTAATTAAGAACAGAACTATTACTGGTTTAAGAGATCATTTTAAGGAGTTGCTTGAAATGAAAGAAGTAAGTTCTAGGGTTAAAAATATCACCATCTTAAATTAGGTTTGCCTGGGACTTCATGATGGTTCCTGCATCTTGCTTGATATTCTACACCTTTAGTTCCGTCGCATAAATCTACATCTTCTTTGTAATGGGAGGGTTCACCTTGAATGAGTCTTTGACTAAATCTTGCTAATTCTCCGCAGTGGGGTAAGTCACATCTTGCGGTTAATTTGGTAACGTCATCTGCAACAACTAGAATGTCTCTCATATGGCCATAGTTTTCTCCCTTAAAATCTAGGTCTAATCCCGATGCTATGACGTTAATTCCTCTCCGTACCATGTATTGGAGAGTGTCAACTATGTCGCCTTTAAAGAATTGTAATTCGTCTATAACTACTAAGTCTACGCTTCCGGTTATATGGTCTAATATTTCTCGCGGTTTGTTTTGATCTACAAAATGGCAGGGTATTTCGATTCCTCCATCTCTGGATTTTATTACTGGATCCCTTTCATTGAAATGAGGGTTAAATGCTTGAAGTTCTACATTGGGAACAAATTGGTAGTCTTTAACTCTGTAGACCATGCTGTCTGTTTTTGAAGAGCTGACTGGTCCACAAAAAATTTCTAACATTCCTGGCCTCACTAATTCCACAACTTTTCTGTTCATAAGCTTGATAATTCAAACTCTAATAAAAACATATTTCTTCGGGCTAATATATTTTCAATAGACATGCTCAAAAAATAGTATCCAAAACCTATATATAGGATTTTATTTTAATTCTCTTAAGATGGGTGATCCAAGAGTTTATTTGTTTAGTGGTTTGAAGATTAAACAGAGTTCTCTCTTTGATTTTGGTGAGTTCTATCAACGTCTATTTTCGTGGTTTGAGGTAATGGGTTATGATTTCTCGGAGGAGGGTTATGAGCGGTTTGATATGGGTAACTTTGAGAATGTAAAAATTTTCTGGAAGGCTTCGAAGGAAGTTGAAAATGTAAAATTCGTAATTGAGATTGGGTTTTTTGTAATTGGATTAAGTAAGGTTGAATTAGAAAAAGATGGGCTAAAGATGAAAACAAATAAGGGTGATTTGGAGATGCGTATGACTGCGTATTTTGAAAAACCTGATATGTCTAAAAAACTTGGGGTGACTGGTCAAAAACTGTATGAAAAGTTTGTGATTGGGGAAAAATTGAGTGATTTTGAAACTCAACTGTATGAGGAGGCTCACATGTTAATTGATGAGATTAAAAGCTTCTTAAGTATGCATAAGGTTTAACATGAAATTCTTGAGACCTTTTTTAATTATCTTGGCTATATTCTTGTTAGATCAGATTACAAAATTAATTGTGATCAGTAATAATTCTTACATCACTAACACTGGGGCTGCTTGGGGTATACTTTCTAACTTAAACTTAGTGTTGATTGTAATATCAATTTTGGCATTGGTATTTACTTACAAGTATTACGGTGAATATCCAATATTGATGCCTGTTTTGGCAGGTGGTATCTTTGGAAATTTATTTGATAGAATTTTTAGGGGTCACGTAATTGATTTCATTGATATCAGGTTATTTAATTATCCTCTGTTTAACTTCGCAGATGTTTTCATAGTGTCTTCAATAATATTGATCATTGCAAAATCGATAAGAAATTAATCACCAAACATTGCCACTTCTTTTGCCTGCTTCAAAGGATTCCAACCTTCTTGTTAGGTTATCAAGTCTGCTGCTTATTAGATCTAATTTGCTCATTATTAGTTGAACGTCTTTGGGTGAAACGCTTTCAGCATATCTTTCTCCGCTAACTGCAGGTTTCATTTCGGGAACGTCGTATTGTTCCATGTCGTCTCTTCTAGAACTCCAACTTCTTCCAATTTGTGTAGGTTCTTCAATGTTTGGGCTTTCCCATTGGTTTGTTCCGGGTTGGGTCCATGCTTCAGTTCCAATGTCCGGCCCTCCAACATCTGGTAGTTCGGGTAAACCTACGGGCTCACTTTCAGAACGTTTACCAAATAATTTGCCAAATATGCCCATTTAAACACCTCTTCACGATAACATTTATAAATTTCAGTATATAAAAGATTTTTGTAACAACCATCAAAGGGAAATTCTTATGACAAAAGAGGAAGGAAAAAAAGATTTTTTTGCTGAAGAAAATCTAGTAGCGGGGAGATTTGGAGGGAAAGCCAAGTACAGACTTCTTGTAGATTCTGCTCAAACGGGAGTCGAAGCAAAATATTTTGCAATTCTGAGATCTTTTACTGACCTTGAACCTTTTGGAAGAGGTTTGGTTGAACCTAATGGTTACATAGTAAAAACTAAAGATGTTTACACTTCTGGAGAAACTTCTTCGTACTGGGGTTCGGTTGAACAAAGGAAGGGGGCGCAGATTGACAAGTTCCAACAGATCATGCAAAATGTTGGTGGTATGATGAAGGCAATGTTCCAGTTACTTAGGGAGTTGAGAATTCTAGAAGAAAGATTGAGATTTTATGAAGATGCAAACAAGGGGGATGAAAGTGCGGAGGTGCATCTAAAATCTGTTTGGATTGATCAGGTTGAAGGTGGAGCTAAAAATTTAACTTCGGTGATGGGTCTTTCATCACAGGTCGGTTTTGCAGCACTTGCGGATCTGTTCTATACTGTGCATCCAAAAAAACAAGAATCTGTAGATAAGGCGGTTGCAAAATTAAAAGAAACTCATGGTATTAATAGGAAGGTGAGGGAAGTTTTGGGAAGAAAACTAAAGCAATACTTGGTGTGGAGGGATGCAACTTTCAAAGAACTTCAGGTGGGGCAAAAGTTCAAATTAGGATACTTAAGACAACATTATGGAGTTATTAGGCTTTACCTTAATTGGCTTAGGCCTTATTTGAAGAACATAAAACGGCTTCAAATGAGGACGGAGGGTGTAGAAACTGATAAGGATGTTCTTGCAGCGTTTGAAACTTCTAAGATGGAGATTGAGTTCTTGGCGGTAAGAAAGAATTATGAGAAATCAACGCCTCGTGGGAAGGTTGCAGCTGAATTCAAGAAACATTTTCCTGTAACTAGGGTGAGGATAAATTTTGTTGCAATGCCTGACATGTCTTTTCAATCGGATTACCAAAGGGGGCCAATCCATAGGGGTCAGACTGAGATCGTAATTGAAGGGACGGTTATGACTAAGGATCAAATTGAGGAATATCAAAACAGTATAAAGGAAGAGGATTTTGATTTGTTGGGAGTTGTAGATTCTTCAATTGAGGCATTGAAGGAAGACTTAACCTATTATTTAGAAAAAGCGGGTGGTGCTTTTGACATAAAAAAGAAAGAAAAGCTGAAAGAAGAAAAGAAAAAGTCAAAGGGGATGTTGGAACCTTTCATGGCTTTGGGGGATTTTTTCAAAGACATTTCTGGATTGGATTTTAACATTAAGAAGAAAAAAGAAAATTTTGGTGGGGAAAAAGGGCCTGCAAAGGGTGCGGCAAAAATTGATGCATATATTGCGTATTATATCTTCAAGAAACAGAACAAGATGGTTACGGAATAACCAAAACCTTATATTTCTGGTAACTTACTAGTCTAAAGATGATTTTTAACACGGATTATTGGAATTCATTGAACAAGAAGGAAAAAGAGACTGTAAAATTGAATCCTTCACAATTAGGTTACTCTCTGGGTGGAGATCCTCTTAAGAATCTTAAGGCTGGAATTTTCATGGGGACTAATGATATGGAGTTAACTTTTTTTAATGCTCCGGGTAAAGGTCAGAACAAGGGTGCTCCTGAGTCTTGGACTCAAACTGAAAGGCAGGAGATGAAGGAGCTTGCACGTGTAAATGAAGTGGATGTTACTATTCATGCAACTCCTAACATGGGTGGGGGTCAAGCCTCGTTCTCAGGTTTTACTGGTCAAAACTTTTCAGACGAGGCAAGACGTAAGGCTATTGATGAGATGAAGAGGACTGCTGAGTTTGCAGCGGATGTTGCAGGTGGAGGTCCGGTTGTTTTCCATATTGATGGTTTCCATAGGCCGGTTTATTCTGCTGGTGGTGGGAAGGATAAGTTTGAACAGTATAAAGAAGAGAAAGATAAGGCTCCTATTTATTTTGTAGATAAAAAAACTGGGAAGATTTCTGGAATAAGTCGTGAGGATAAGGTGTTTATGCCGGTTTCCGATGGGAAGGGTGGTTATGTTGTAGATCCAGAGACTGGTTATTACAAAACTGAAAAGCGAGGATTTGAAGACATGGAGTCTGAGTTCAACAAACTTTCAGCGGAAGAACAAAAGAAGCATAAAAATCCTTTCAATTTTTTCTTTGATCAAATTAAGAAGCCTCAGACTGAAGAGTTAGTTGCAAGAAGGCATGAATATATGGAGAATGTTAATGAGCTTTCTAAGGTTGAAAAACATTATGAAAATTTGATTAAGGAATATGAGCAAGTGAAGGGTAAGAAAAATGCAGAAAAGGTAGCACTTCAATTATTGGAGCAAGCGGAAATTCCTAAAAGTCCTTTGGACAAAAAACCCGATGTGGAAGAATTAAAAAGGTTGAGGGAAAATCCTGAAGAGTTTCTAAAGGAGCGTCTTGATCATTATAGGCAAAAGAAGAATATTTTTCAGACTGGAGTTCTAGGTTATACTAAGCAATTGGCGGCAGAAGAAGAAAGTCTGGGGGCTTTTGAAGAGATCAGCCATTATGGTATGGATAAGGAAGCAGATACGATTGCAGAGGCCGCAATGAATGCTTTGGAAATAGAAAAGAAAAAGAAGTTAGATAAGGCTCTTTGGGTTGCACCTGAAAATTGGGCTGTTGAAATGTATGGTTCTCATCCTGAAGAGTATAAAGATATAATTCAAAAGTCGAGATCGAGAATGCAGGAGATGCTTCAAAGGAAAGATCCGAGTATGACTGATCACCAAGCAAGGAAGGTTGCAGAAGATCATATTAGGGGTACATTTGATATTGGTCACTTAAACATGTGGAAGAAGTATTACAAGGCTGAGCCCGGTGAGGATGTGGATAAGGGTTTCAAAAAATGGATGGAAAAAAATGTTAGGGGTTTGGTGAAGGATAAAATAATTGGCCATGTTCACTTGTCGGATAATTTTGGATATCATGATGAACATATTGAAATTGGTGAGGGTAATGCTCCAATTCAAGAATTTTTCAAAATACTGAAGGAAGAGGGATTTGAGGGTAAGATGATTGCAGAGCCTGGGGGACAAAGGGAAGGACAACTTCATAGGGTTTGGACTTCGGCTTTGGAGGCGGGAGGTTCTCCTATCTACCGGATTGATGCTGTTTCAAAAAGTTGGACGGATATTGGTGGGTCTTATTTTGGTAGGACCCAATCTCCTTCATTCATGGTGGGGGATTATGCTCCATCTCAGGATTGGACGTTATGGTCTGAAGTTCCTTTGGAATGATTAAAATCCGTTTTTCTCTCCGAATAAGTAATGCCAGAAGTCTCTATTTCTAGATCTAATTCTCTTAAACTTGTTGGTAATTTTTTTATCAACTTCAACAATCCATCTAAATTTTCTTCTAAATCTATTTCTCTTGATTACTATGTCGTGTTTAACTTGTTCGACTTGTTCTAAATGTTTTTTTTCTTTTTCGAGTAGATATTTTTCAGCAGATTCGGATGGTGGGACTAGTGATCTTACAAATCTAAAGAATAGGGAGACTACAAACAGAATGAATATTGATGTAAAAAAGGTTAGTAGATCAAATTCGATGTCGCTGTAAACTAAGACCACTCCTACGAATGAAACTACATTGATGAATACTGAACTACTCATTAAGAATGAGATTCTTTCGTCAAGTGAGTGGAAGAAATCTATGAACATTAAACTGAGTGCGACCAATCCTAGAATGACTACGAATAATGTCTTGTAGTATGCTTCTGTTCCAATTCCATTTAGTGCGTTTAACCCATATTTTTCATAAACGTATGTTCCTAGGTGTGCTGTAACGAAAAGCAAAACTATGCAGTTTGCGTATGCAGTATTCCACCCGATGGTTTCATCTCTGTTCCTTCCAAAATAGATTTGAACTAAGAACAGTGTAATCATTAGGGGGATTAAGATTTCGAGTGTTTCTTTTTTTTGTATGGTGACAAAGACCATATCTAAGAATCTAGGAACGACTCCGTGAAGTAGATAATTTTTTACAAATACTACGTACTCCCAAAACGCCATATTACACCTCTTAAGTTAGTAACTATATAAGCCTTATAAACATTTTTACAAGTTTAAAGTTAGATTTATATAGACAAATCTACTGGTTTAACGGTATGGATCAAAAAAAATTGGGGGTAACGATTCTAGTATTTTCTTTATTGATTGGGTTGATACTGGTTAACTTTATTGTTGATACTAACAATATTGGTATTGAGGCGGGTTGCTTCCAAACGGAAGAATGTTCTCAGGCAGCCTTTGCATTAACCTCTTCGCATTTGGGAGTTGGAATTATTTTTGCATTATTTTCTTTAGCTTTATACTTGTTAATCTTTAGTAAAAGTGAGGCGTTCTGGTTAAAAAAGTTAGAACAACAGAAGCAAGAGTTGTCTTCGGAGGAAAAATGGAAGATAATTGAGTTGATGCTTGATGAAAATGAAATTAAAGTTATGAAGGCGATAAAGGAACAGCCCGGGATAACTCAGTTTACCTTGAGGCTCAGGACTGATCTTTCTAAGTCAAAATTAAGTGATATTCTTTCTAGGTTTGAAAAGAAGGGTATTGTCGAAAGAAGGGCTAAAGGGAAGACTCTTTCAGTCTATTTAAAAAGTGCAATTTAATCTTTAAGAACGGAAAAAAGCTTAAATTAGCCTTATTTTCCATAAAAGCATTCATTTAGTACAAAGGTTTTAACACATAAGTATTAATAAGCAATTCTTCTAAAAATAACATGCCTTTATGGCTAAAAGGAGAGATAAAATGAAAAAGACTACTGGAAAAAAAGTCAGATTAGAATTTGACGAATTAACCCTTTGGAAAATGGGTACAGTCTTTTTTGGAATACTTTTCATAATTAGCTTCTTTAGAAATGGTGATGCAGGTTCAAATGATAATGAATATGTGCCATCTGCTCCACAAGCAGCACCGACTCCATCCCCTGTTGATGTATCAATTGGCGATGCTTATGTGAAGGGTGACAAAAAAGCCAAAGTCGAGATTATAGAATTCTCAGATTTTGAATGTCCATTCTGTGCAAGATTTTATACACAAACTTTAGCACAATTGGAAAAGGAATACATTGATACTGGAAAAGCTAAGTTAGCATTCAAGCACTTGCCTCTTCCGTTCCATCCAAATGCACAAAAGGCTTCTGAAGCTACAGAATGTGCAGGTGAAGTTGGAGGAAACGATGCATTCTGGGACATGCACGACGCAATATTTGAAAACCAAGCTACAGGTATTGGAATTTCAGATCTAAAGAGAATGGCTGGAGATCTAGGTCTAGATCAAGGAGAATTTGACTCTTGTTTAGACAATGGTGACATGGCTGATAAAGTAAAGGCTCACGCAGCTGAAGCGGCGAAACTAGGTGCGAGTGGAACACCAACTTTCTTCATTAATGGAGTTAAAGTTGTTGGAGCACAACCGTTTAGTGTATTCAAAGCAACAATTGATGCTGAGTTAAACTAAAGTTTTAAAATGGGGGCAACCCCATTTTCTTTTTATGAAAATTAAACTAGATAAGTCAATAAAATCTATTGGGAAAATATTTTCTTTAAAAAAGTTCACAATTTTATCATTAGTGATAACGCTTTTGTTCTTTTCAATAAGTATTTTATCTAAGAATTTTAAACTTCTTATTTCAGTTATCCCTAAATTAAATTTGGTTGAATCTTTTTCTTTGTTTTTAGGATTGTTCATTGAGGCGTTCACTAATGGGGCTATACATGCAACGGTTTTGCTTGGTACAATAAGCATTCTTTTGGGTATGACTATTTCTATGATGGTTTTCAAAATACATTCTAATAAAAGAATTAATGGTAATATCAGTCATTCGGGCACGGTTGGAGCAGTTTTGGGAATTGCTGTGCCGGTTTGTGCTCCTTGTGGGATTGGATTAATTTCGTTAATTGGGTTCGGTTCAATACTTGCATATCTTCCATTTGGGGGAACGGAGTTGGGAATATTGAGTGTAGTATTGCTCGTTTATGCAATCCTTTCATTAGGTAGCAGTATAGACGATTGTCCTTCGTGTCAGATTCATTTCAAGAAGGTGGCTAAGAAATAATTTAAACCCACCAAAATGCTTATATAAACTCAATCTATCTAAAAAATTAGAGGTGAAATTATGTCTACAAGAGTTACATTAAAAAGAGATTTGTCTAAATCAATAAAATCTGGAGATCTTTTCTTGTTTTATTCTAAGGAACAATTTTCAAGATTAATGAAATCTCCGAAGGATTGGATTGAGAAAGAAATTGCTTCTAAAATAAAGATAAAAAATTTCTCGGCAAAGGCAAAACAATCTACGCCATTACACCTTAAGAACATTTCAATTTACATTCAAGGTTTGGGGGAAGAAAAGGAAATATCTCCTGAGACTCTTAGGATTGCTGCAAATAATTCTGCGAATTTAGCAATATCCTCAAGTATTACAAATCCAATAATCTTTATTGATGTTCCAAAAATTGATCCAATGATCTCTGCGGAGTCTTTCACAGAGGGTGTGTTGATTGGGACTTATAGGTTTGATAAGTATAAGACTTTAAACAAAAAGGAAGTAGTTAAGCTAAAGACTGTTACACTGTTAACTTCTTCAAAAGAGAGGGGTTTGGAAAAAAAGATTAAGGAGACAATCATTTGTTGCAATTCGACAAATTATGTTCGGGACTTGCAAATGGAGAATGCAGATGTTGCAAATCCGTTATATTTAGAGAAGCAGGCTAAGCTTCTTGCTAAGAAACATAAATTAAAACTTAAGGTTCTTGGTGAGAAAGAACTTACTAAATTGGGTGCGGGTTTGATTCTTGCGGTTGCAAGGGGGAGTATTTATCCTCCTAAGATGATATTCTTGGAGTATCGTGGCAATCCTAAATCTAAAGATTCAACTGCAATATTGGGGAAGGGAATTACTTTTGATTCTGGTGGTTTAAACATAAAGCCTACTAAATTTATTGAAACTATGCGTGAGGATATGTCTGGGGCGGCAGTTGTTTTGGGAACAATAAAGGCTGCGGCGGAACTTAAGTTAAAGAAGAATCTAATTGGTGTTGTTTCTTCAGCAGAGAATGCGGTTGGAGCTGCATCTTACAAGCCCGGGGATGTTTTCAAATCTTATTCTGGAAAGACTGTTGAGATTGGAAATACTGATGCAGAAGGAAGGTTAGTCTTGGCAGATGCATTAGCGTATACTGAGAAACATTACAAGCCTTCAAGGATGATTGATGTTGCGACTTTAACTGGTGCGGTGATTGTAGCACTTGGTGATTATGTTGCGGGGATGTATGGCACTGATGATAAAACGATGGATGGTCTTTACAGGTCTGGTGAAAAAACTTATGAGAGGGTTTGGAAACTTCCTTTACATAAGGAGTATATTGGTGAGGTAAAGAGTGAGATTGCAGATTTTAATAATATGAATTATGGGAGAAATGCGGGATCGATAATGGGTGCGGCATTCCTATCTAAATTTGTGGAAAAAACTCCTTGGACGCATATTGATATTGCTGGAACTTCCTGGATTGAGGGTGGGCGTAACTACTATCAGCCTGGGGCTACAGGGTACGGTGTAAGGTTGTTGATAGACTTCCTAAAAAACCAATAAGATGAGAATACCTATAAATAAAAAAGAAAATAAAAATCTCTCTAAGTATTTAGAGGAGGATTTAGCTACTGCGAGAAAGTTTGCAAAATCGATGTATCAGGAGTTTGGTAAGTTTATTTCTTCTATGGTTTTGTTTGGTTCGGCAGCAAAGCATGTTTCAAACCCTAAACGTGATATTGATATTTTGATTATATTGGATGATACGAGGATTCAATTTAATCAAGAGTTAATCCAGACTTATAGGATTCTTCTTGAGAAGATAATTGCAAAAACTGATCCAAAAAGGTTACATATTCAATCGATGAAATTGACTTCTTTTTGGGAGTATGTTCGTGCGGGGGATCCTGTTGCAATAAATGTTTTAAGATCAGGCGTTGCACTGATTGATACGAATGTGTTTGATCCTTTACAGGCATTACTTGATCAAGGGAGAATTAGGCCTACTCAAGAATCTATTTGGACATATTATACTTTAGCGCCTGCATCTTTGGGCAGGGCAAGTCAGCATTTACTGACGGCTTGTATTGATTTGTATTGGTCTGCTGTTGATTCGGCACATGCAGCTCTAATGTCTGTGGGTGAGATTCCCCCTTCACCGGATCATGTTGCAGAGATGTTGCAGGAAAAATTAAATTCTCCTCATCATGTTTCAAGAAAGTCTCTAAAGACTATGAGGGATTTGTATGCTTTGTTTAAGGGGATAACTCATAGGGATATAAAATCTGTTTCTGGGAAGGACTATGATCTTTATAGGAAGAGGGCTGAGGATTTCTTGAAGGAAATGAAGGAATTTATAGAAGACCAGCATAAGCATGGTCATAAGTTATAAAAAAATATTTTTGGAAGGTTAATTACTTCCATATAGGTGATCCATTAAGGTCACAACTTGAGCGTTTTTCTTTGCGTCGGCTCTTAGTTTGTTGATTTCTCTAGTTGCTGCATCACTTAGGTTGATGTTGTTTTCAGTGATCATGCTTTCAAGTCCGGTTTCTAGTAGGCTATGTCCGATGCCTCTAGCCATATTCAAAAATTCGGTTCTTGCATCATTTTCGGCTTCATAATTTCTCAAATGCACTGGTTTGTCTTCGTCTTGAGCTAAAACTCCTCTAAGTTTGTCTGCTGCCAGATATGCTTGGTGGGCAGGTAATCTGACTAGTGAGGAAAAAATCATTTTATCTCCTGCATGATTTTGGTCTAATGTACTCATACTAGAATTATAAGCTCTGACTACTGCATTTTCAGCGCCTTTAGCATCCATTGTGCCGTAAGCTACTGATTCAGCCATTCTTCCAATTTTTTCTTGGAATCCTTTAAATGCGTCTGTTGCTTGAGTCATTTTTGTGTTTATTTTGGGTTAAAACAACTATTTAAATCTTTCTAATATGATGTCACTAAACAGTAACAAATATAAACTATTGTTTTCACCTAAGGCTATGGAAATCAGAAAAAGCCTTGCAAAAAGCCTAACTTTGTTGGTTGGGGGAATAGCAGCAAATTATGTGGCAAACGATCCTGAGGTATCTAATTATTTATTTAATGCAGGAATTGATGTCTACAACTTCAAGCCACTATTAGATGGTTTAACCATAGCGGGAGTTGGAATTGGTAGTCTTGGAACTATTTATAGCGGTCTTTTATTTGGATTATCTAAGTTAGACAAAAAGGATTATAAGGGCGAATCTTCTGAAGACAATTGAGGGCTAGTTTAGCCAAAAGGACCCCTCCAAAAAAATGAAACCAGAACACATTGTAGTGCATTATGCAGAAGTAGCAATCAAAGGTAAAAATAGGCCTTTGTTTGAAAGAATTCTAATAGAAAACATTACTAAGTCCATTAAGGGTTTAAGATCGGATGGTGTGAAAAGAAGGTATGGCAGAATTATTGTTCAACTAAAGGAAGATTCTAAAACCGAAGAAATCATTTCTAAGCTTTACAAGGTTCCGGGTATTTCTTCATTTTCGCCTGCTTACAAATCAACTCATAATACTAAAGAAATGTCTGAAAAGGCATTAAGATTAATCGGTAAAGATAAGCCTTCGTCATTTTATGTTAAGGTAAAGAGGTCTTTCAAAAAACATCCGTTAAAGTCGATGGAGATTGCAAAAGAAGTTGGAACGATTGTTGCAATGGAAACAAATATTCCTGTTGATTTTGTAGAGCCGGAAACAACAATAACTATTGAGGTTGTGGAAAATGGTTCTTACATTTATTCAGAGAAATTCAAGGGCATTGGGGGTCTGCCTGTTTCGGTTTCAGGTAAGGTAATGGTTCTTCTTTCAGGGGGGATTGATTCTCCTGTTGCATCTTATTTGACCTTGAAGCGGGGTTGTAAGAATCTTTATGTGCATTTTCATTCAGAGCCTTACACTAAGGAGTCTTCTAGGAAGAAAGTTGAAGAGTTGGCTAAGATGGTTGCAGAGTACCAAGGCCAGACTAAGATTTTCATGGTGCCGTTGATTGATATCCAGAAAGAAATAATGCTTAAGACTGATAAAAAGTATAGGGTGATTCTTTATCGGAGGTTTATGTTTAGGCTGGCAGAGATTCTTGCAAGGAGAAATAAGGCTAAGGCTTTAGTTACTGGTGAAAATTTAGGTCAGGTTGCATCTCAGACTATAGAGAATATTCATTCAATTCACACAACTGTTAACATTCCAATTATTCAACCATTAATAACTTTTGATAAGCAGGAAATTATAGATTTGGCAGAAAAGATTGGTACTTTTGAGAAATCAATCGAGCCTCATGATGATTGTTGTTCTTTGTTCTTACCAAAACATCCGGCAACAAAATCGGATTTGGAGACTGTGGAATTCGAGGAGTCTAAATTGGATGTGGATAGTTTAATTAGAGAGACTTTGAAAAAAACTGAAAAGGTTGCAATTAACCAAGATTTATAAATAAATAATCTTTTAATTTTTCTATGAAAAAGAGTGATGTTATTTCTCTGAAGAATGTTTGGAAGACTTACCAGATGGGTGAAACTAAGTTGGATGCTGCAAAGAACATTAATTTAGATATCAAAAAGGGTGAGTTTGTTGTTATTCTTGGCCCGAGTGGTGCTGGTAAAAGTACGATTATGAATTTAGTTGGTTGTTTGGATGTTCCAACTCAAGGGCATATTTTTTTGGATGGGAAGGATGTTTCATTAATGCATGAGTCGGAGCTTTCAAGGATTCGTGGTCGAAAGATTGGTTTTATTTTTCAGCAGTTTAATCTGATTCAAACACTGACTGCTGCAGAGAATGTTTATTTGCCGATGTCTTTTCAGGGTATTGATCGGAAAGAAGGTTTGGAAAAGGCAAGAAAGCTTTTAGCAAAGGTTGGTTTGGGAAATAGATCCCACCATAAGCCTACTGAGCTTTCTGGAGGGGAAAGGCAGAGGGTTGCAATTGCGCGTTCTTTGGCTAATTCTCCGAGTGTGATTCTTGCAGATGAACCTACTGGGAACTTAGACTCTAAGACTGGGAAGGAAGTAATGGAGATGTTGGATGATATTAACAAGCAGGGTGCGACTGTAGTTTTAATCACTCATGACTTGAATCTTGTGGATCATGCGGAAAGAACAATCTTTTTAAAAGATGGAATGATAGAGAAAGTATCCTTGAATGGAAAAAAGAAGGTGAGTAAGAATCGTAAAAACTAAATTATTATTTTTGTTAACATTTTTAATTATTCTGCCAACTGTTGCAGCTCAGAGTTTACAGATTGGTTTGATCAATCAAGATCCTGATCCTGTGACTGCGGGTGATGTGGTTAAGGTTAGGTTTAAGGTGGAGAATTTATGGGAGACTACTAAGGACCCGGTTATATTAGAGATTCTTCCGGAATATCCGTTCACTCTTTATTCTGGTTCGGCAACTAAGAATTTGGGAATTCTGGGTGGGAGACAGACTGGTTTTGATGCTCCGATTATTGATTTTAGGCTAAAGGTAGATAAGGATGCTGCGGATGGGGATAATGAACTTGCACTAAAGGTGAGTATTGGTGATACGATTTGGATTTATGATGATGATTTTTTTGTAGAGGTTGAAAATGAGGAGATTAGGTTAAGGAATTATATTAGGAGTAGTAATATTATTGTTCCTGGTTCGAAAGGTAAGTTTTCGGTTGAGTTTGCAAATGCTGGTGGTTATGATATTGAGTTTTTTGAGATGTGGTTAGAGCCTTCAGATGACTATAAGCTTCTTTCGACAAGTAATTATATTTACATTGGGGATATTGATTCTGATGACACTGAAAGTGAGGAGTTTGAAATTTATGTCCCTGATGATGTCAATACGGTTAATATTCCGATAAGGGTAAAGTATGAAGTGAATGATTATTCTTATGAAGAACAAGAAACCTTAAATCTTCAGTTGCTCAATAATGAAGAGGCTAAAAACATTGGGCTTGTTAAATCTAATACGGGTTTAAACATTTTTCTTACAATTGTTATAGCGGTCATCCTTCTATTCATTTACAAGAAGTATAGGAAGAGATGAAAGGAAATTATCTTAGGGTTGTTTATTCTTCACTAAAACAGAAGAAGCTTAGAAGTTGGTTAACTCTAATTGGAATTCTTATTGGTATTGCAGCTGTTGTTTCTTTGATTACTCTGGGTGAGGGTTTGAGGACTGCGGTGACTGGTCAGTTTAGTTTACTCAATCCTGATGTTATTGTGGTTAGGGCGGAGGGTATTTCTCAGGGCCCGCCTGGGACTGGCGTTACTAATCCTTTGAAGGATTATTATGTGGATGATATTGAAAGTATTAAGGGTGTGGATTTTGCGATGGGTCGTATTATCGAGGAGGCTCAGATGATATTTGAGGGCCGAAGCTATTTTGGTTATATTGGGAGTATGCCTAGTCATGTTGATATTGATGATTTCCAAAAGGTTGCCCAAATTGAGGTCCAGTATGGTAACATGATAACTTCTGCTGATGATTCAAAGATTGTTATAGGTAATGATTTTACAAAGTCTGATGCTTTTGGAACGCCTGTGAATTTAAGGGATGCAATAAAAATTGAGGGTAAAAAGTTCAAGGTGAAGGGTATTATGGAAAAGAAGGGTTCTTTCATTGTGGATAAAACTGTGACGATGAATGAGGATATGATGCGTGAAATATTTGATACGGAGGATAGGTATGATGCAATTTCGGTTAAGGTTTCACAGGGTGCAGATTTGAATGCTGTAAAGGCGCGGGTTGAAGATTATTTGCGTGATGAGCGTGATGTTGATGTGGGTGATGAAGACTTTTCGGTTGAGTCTCCTGAGGAGGCATTGGAGTCTTTGAATAGTGCGTTATTTGGGGTTCAGATCTTTGTGTATTTGATAGCTGCGATTTCAATTTTGGTTGGGGGGATTGGGATTTCGAATACTATGTATACTTCGGTTCTGGAACAGACTAAGGAAATTGGGATCATGAAGGCTATTGGTGCAAAAAATTCACAAGTTTTGTTTCTTTTCTTAGCTGAATCTGGACTTCTTGGGTTTGTTGGTGGTTTGTTGGGGATGATTATTGGTATTTCTTCGGCTTTTGGTCTTGCAAGGGTGGGAAATAATATAATGGGTGATGGCTTAATCACGTTAAATATTTCGATTCCATTGATTGTGTTGACTTTGTTATTTTCATTTTTGGTGGGTGTGATTTCTGGGATGACTCCTGCAATGAAGGCTTCAAAGATGAAACCTATTGATGCGTTGAGGTTTTCAAAATGATAAATTTGGAATTGATTAAAACTTCATTTGCTTCTATAAGGAAAAGAAAGTCGAGAAGTTTTTTGACAATACTTTCGGTGTTGATAGGTATTACTTCAATATTTGTACTAATTAGTTTTGGACAAGGTCTTGTGGGTTATGTGGATGAGTTCTCTCAAAAGATGGGTGATGATAAATTGTTAATCCAGCCAAAGGGTTTTGGTGTTACTATGTCTATAGAGTCCAATGTGGTTTTTACGGATAGGGACATAAATGTTGTGGAGGATGCGTCCGGTGTTGATGAAGCAACTGGGATGTATTTTGAAGTTGCGCCTGTGGAGTTTGAGGATGAGGAAAAGCATGTTTTTGTGTTTGGTTCTGATGTAAAGGATCATAGGGAGTTAATAAGTGAGATTTATAATTTGGAGATGTTTTTGGGTGATGATTTAAGTGGTAAGGAAAAGAAGCATGCGGTTTTGGGATATAATTATTTGTTGGAGGAGGGTGGTGCCTATCCTAAACCTGTTGAACTCAGGGATCACATCTTGATTAATGATGTTCCGATAAAAGTCCAGGGGTTTTATGAGGCGGTTGGAAATCCTGTTGATGATTATAATGTTTATCTTACGACTGAGGGTTTTGAAAATCTATTCGAGCCAAGAAGTTACCAGGCAATACTGATAAGGTCTGCGGAAGGTGAAAATCCTACGAAAGTTGCTGAAACTATCAAGAAAGATTTGAGGAAGTCTCGTGGTCAGTCTAGGGGGAATGAGGACTTTGATGTGCAAACTTTTGACCAGGTAATAGAATCTTTTACTTCTATATTGGTAACTTTGAATGTTGTATTAATTTTGATTGCATTTATTTCATTAATTGTTGCAGGCGTTAACATTGCAAACACTATGTATGCTTCAGTGTTGGAAAGGACTAAGGATATTGGTGTGATGAAGGCAATTGGTGCAAAGAACTCCAATATTTGGACTATGTTTGCATTAGAGTCGGGTATACTTTCGTTGATAGGTGGGATAGTTGCTGTATTGATTGGAACGGTCATTGCAGTCTATGCGGGAAAAATTGTTGAGGCTGCCGGTTATGGTTTCTTGCAACCTGCGTTACAACCACAATTATATTTTGCGTGTTTGTTATTTTCGGTTTTCATAGGGATTGCGTCAGGAATAATGCCTGCATATCGTGCTTCAAAGATGAAGCCTGTTGATGCATTGAGGTATGAATAATTTTTTATAACCTCTATCTTAATAATTCCTGCCCGGCAGTGTGATCAATAAGACTAAGCTCTGCTTTGTATGAATATTGAAGTTAATGTCGGGCAAAACTTTCTTAAACATTATTTCTAAGTTATTTCTATCCTTTCCTTACCTTGACCAATATTTTTTCTTTTCAATTTAATTTTGCCCATCTCTTTTGTGTTTCTAACATGAGTTCCTCCACAAGGCATACTCCAGTTTTCACAAACCCACCATCTTAGTCCGTCTTTGTTTTCGATTCTAACTTCGTGTCCTTCTTCTAAAAAAGTATTAACTTTGTTTTGGATTTCTTCTAGGTAGGGTCCTATTGGTTCATCTAATAAATAGTCTATTCTTGCTTTATCGCTGGTAACATTTGAGCCGATTGATTTTAGTTTTCCTAGTTTTTCTTCTACAAAGTACCATACAAAGTGTGCTGCAGAATGCAAATTCATTATTTTTCTTCTTCTTTCAATATCGATTTTAATTTCAACTTCATCTCCTACCTTAAAATTAACTTCTTCTAGTTCATAGGTAATATCCTCGATGTTTTCTTTTTCACCTTCTTTTACAGCGTTGAGAACCTTGATGTCATTGATGGTTCCTTCATCAGAAGCTTGCCCTCCACTAAAGGCATAAAATATGGTTTTATCTAATTTCACTTTGTTTCCATCAACAAAAGTAACTTTTGCTTTGCAATTATCTAAGCTTGGGTCTTCCCAAAATAATTTAATCATTAAATTTTAAAATCTCTCCATTATTTATTAATTTGGGCATTAATCCTTGCTTGGATTTAATTTACCAAAACTCTTATAAACCCGAAATGAACACTTCTTTCCACAACATTCAGTGGAGGAATGTAATAAAAACGCGGCATTAAAGAATCGTTCTTAATGCAATTATTATGTCTCTTCTGAAGGTTATCGCGTTAGTGGAATGTGGCCTGAATAATGATGGTTTCATTCGCAATGAGTACTCGAAAAAGTATGATGTTGGTATGAATTATGGTAGATGGTAGCGCAATGTAAGACTCTGTCTTAATACCAAAAATACAAATCAGAATAATAGATCGTACAATTCCCGTTGATCCTGCGGGAGGTCGCTGCTATCGGGATTCG
>CAYFOE010000006.1:0-25655 GCA_964344635.1 Candidatus Woesearchaeota archaeon | reverse complement strand
GCTCAAAACCTTCATTAACCAGTTCTTGAACCTCACCAATATGAACAATACCTCTAGTACCATCAACTAAAACATTACCATTACAAATGTCCCTAATCTTCTTACCTTCCTTAACAGGAACGCCAATAGAATCTAATTTATCATAAAGAACCTTATCATTCTTCTTCACTCTTCCCTCAGGAAGTGTACCATCCTTAATAGCATTCACAATATTTTCTTCCAAAGGTTCTGCAACAATGTAGAACTTATTGTGCTTGTTAGGAGACTTCCCTTCAGTTTCCGGTGAAGTCTTACTAATGGACTCTCTGTAAATAACAATCGGCGGAGAAGTTTTTACATCCACACCTTTCTCAGTCTTGATTCTATTCTCAATAACTTCCAAGTGCAACTCACCCATACCATGTAATAAGTTTTCTCCAGTCTCCTCATTAATCTCAATCTTAATAGAAGGATCTTCCTTACCCACCTTTCTTAAAACCTCAATAAGTTTAGGCAAGTCTGCGGATTTTCCAGCCTCAATAGACTTAGTGACAACTGGTTCAAAAATATGACTGATTGCTTCAAACGGTTCGATTGGGTTTTTAGAAACGGTCTCCCCTGAAAAAATTCCTCTCAATCCAGAAATACCTACAATATTTCCACCAATAACCTCATCCATTTGGAGTCTTTGAGCTCCCTTGTAAATACTAACTTGTTGAACTCTAACTTTTTTCTTACCACCATTCAAGTAAACTTCATCACCTTGTTTGATAGTGCCCGAGAACATTCTTCCAGCTGCAACCTCTCCCATATGAGGATCAATTACAATCTTAGTACAAACAAATGAAGGCTCTCCATTAGGATCACAGTTAAGGATCGCTTTACCCTCAGGTGACTCAACGTCCCCATGCCAGATATTTGGAATCCTATACTTTTGAGCGGTAACAGGATTAGGCAGATGCTTAACAACTGAACCAAGAACAACCTCATGTAAAGGCGCCTTCTTAGCCAGCTCTTTATACTTCTGATCACCATCAGTGTAATGCTCAATAACATCTTTGAATGAAATATTCTTCTTCTGCATGTAATCCACGGACATCGCCCAATTATGGAAAGCAGAACCAAACGCAACAGAACCATCTTGAACAGAAACATTCCACTTGTTCTTATGTTGTTCAGGAATAATCTTGTTAATGAATTGGTTAACCGAAGCAATAATTTTTACAAATCTTTCTTGCATAGCCTCAGGAGTTAACTTAACCTCCCTGATTAATCTATCAACCTTGTTAATGAATAAAATAGGCTTAACATGTTCCCTCAATGCTTGTCTAAGAACAGTTTCTGTCTGAGGCATGATACCCTCAACAGCATCACAAAGAACAATACAACCATCAACAGCCCTCATAGCTCTTGTAACATCTCCACCAAAGTCAACGTGACCCGGAGTATCGATTAAATTAATTAAATGATCCTTACCCTCAACAGGATGGACCATGGAAACAGAAGATGAATCAATTGTAATACCTCTAGCCTGCTCATCAGCATGGAAATCCAAAGCCAGTTGTTTACCAGCATGTTCCTCTGAAAGCATTCCTGCACCCGCAAGAAGATTGTCCGAGAAAGTTGTTTTACCGTGATCAATGTGAGCACAGATAGCTATATTCCTGATCTGCTCAGGTTTTGTCATAAGATCTTTTACAGTTGAACCCATATCTTTTGCCATGCAAGTTTTTCCTGAATTTTGATTTATAAGGTTTTCTACAGATCTGGCTAGTAACAAATAAAAGGATTGAAATTAAGAAAATCTTAATGAAAACAAAAGAGTTGTTGATGTCGCTGGCAATAGCAGTAATGGCAGCACTATTTGTAGGACTATTCTTTGACGCAGTTTATAGTGCACCGGAGTACGACGACTTTTGTGAAGGAAATGAGAACAGGTATTTGAAAGACCCACTAGAAATGCCACCAAAAGACTGCGATAATGTCTACTTTGTGTACGAAGAAGAAATAAATTCTTGCCAGAAAGGAGAAGGAAGCCCAGTCTTTGACTACAACGAAGAAGGATGCCAAACCTATTCAAGTTGCAACTATTGTAACAAAGAATACTCCGAAGCAAACGAAGTCTACAATAGAAACCTATTCTTCATAATCTCACCAATCGCAATAATCCTAATACTCTTCGGTTTGTTTTATACATTCGAAGTAATCGCAAGCGGATTCATGTTCGGAGGAATACTACTACTAATCTACAGCACAGTCAGATATTTCTCAGACATGTCAAAATTCATGAGAGTACTAGTGGTATTCATAGAACTCATACTATTATTATGGATAACAAAGAAAAAAATGGATAAAAAATAAAATTATCTAGCAGCATCTGCCATTCTTTCCAACTCTAACTTCTTAGAGATAGCAGCACTCTTTTGATCCAAAGCATAAGCAGCCAAAACTTCCTCAGTAAGAGCCTGATACATCTTAACCTTCTTACCAAAAGACTTCTGGTATGCACCTTGAACCATCATCCTAAGAGCAATATCAATCCTTCTCTGAGGAGAACAATCTACAGCCTGAGGATACCTAGCTCCACCATACTCAACTGTTGTAATCTCTTCCCTTGGAGCTGCATTCTCAATAGCAGTAACCAAAACTTGAACAGGATTCTTCTTAGTCTTTTCCTGAATTAACTTAAGAGTATTAATCGCAACCTTAGCAGTAGTAAGATACTTACCATTACAGTGCCCTGAAGATTTAAAATGCTTCTTAGACTTATGTCCAGGAACCATCATCCTCGTAATTAATCTTTCAACAATATTATTCTTATTTCTGTAAAATCTTTGAGAAGCATTCCTTCCCTGGGACTTAGCAACTAACTGCGGCTTTGTAGTAATCGCATTCTTTAGAGACATGTCGGTAACAATAATCTCATTAGTCTCCCATAAATTGAATAACTTCATCTTCTACCCTTCTCGATCTTACCACGCACTAACGCGTTAAGTGATTGATCATTAACTTTGATAACTTGCCATTTAATACCTGGAAGGTCTCCCTTGGATTTTCCACGAGATCCACCAATACATTCAATAATCACTTCATCATGCTCATCAATTCTTTTAATAGCCTCATTTCCAGGAGCGAATGCCGTAATCTTTTTACCATTCTTAGTAAGTTGAACTACCACACACTTTCTCATAGCTGAGTTAGGCTGCTTAGCTTCAACCTGTCTTTTTTCGAGAACAATTCCTTTTGCCTGAGAAGACTTTCCTAAAGGATTGGACTTATACCATAACCCTCTCTTCTTCCTCTTATAGAGTGGCTGAGCCCATTTGAACCTGTTCCTTCTAGCAATAAGCTTTTTTCCAGAACCCAATCCTCGTGATTTTTTTGGCATTGTATGATTTCTTTAATTTTGGTTTATAAATATTTTGGTTGTAAACTGTGTTTTTAAGGCCCTTACTGAATAGTCGCCTTCATCTTTAAGTGGCTCTCCAATAGTTGATTAATGAACTTCAACCTAGAAGCATTCCTACCAATAACCCTCGCCTTATCCTCCACAGAAGACAATTGAACTATAGCCCGATCACCATGAACCTCAATAATAGCAGGCTTGATTGGATGAATCAGCCCTTCAATAAACTTGATTGGATCCTTAGTAAGCTGAATGATCTTAACTTTTTTCTTTAGAAGATGAGTTAGTTTCTTGATGTTAACCCCTGCCTTCCCCACAGCCTTACTCGCCTTGCCTTCATTAACAAAAAAAATCAGTTGGCCATTACTCTCAAGAAAATCAACCGCATGAGTCTTAGTTATTTTTTCAAAAATAGAAATATACCCCATGATCCGCATATCAAGTTTTTGTGCAGTTCTCATGTTAATAACTGATAACGCTCACTGGAAAATTCTTCTTACAGAAAACAGAAATCTCAGATCTAGGCTTGTCTAATTTAACAATCTTAACATCTGAAAGTTTTTTGTAATGTTCTAAGTCTTTCTCAATTGCCTCTCCACAATTGCTAGCTAGGAAAATCACCTTAGTCTTGCCGTTTTTTAAATTTCTAACAGTTTGCCTAATACCAAAAACTAGCTTTTGTTTCTTCATTGCGTCCTTTAAATCTTGTAAGCTCATTTTTTATCTTCCTTAGTTTCCTTTTTTGGCTTTTTAATGTCTTTTGGTCCCATCTTAGCCACCAAATCAGGCAGACCTGTACCTAACGGAACCGGTTGATTCAACATTACATTTTCAATAACCGAGTTTAATTCATCCTTCTCACCGATTAATGAAGCATTAACAATATGTGCAAGCGGTGTTTCGAAAGATGCCTTAGCAAGAACCGACTTCTTTTCACCAGTAATACCCGATCTCGTAATACCCTTTACACTTCCAGTCCTACACATAGTATCAGCAATACATAGAATGTGCCTGATATCTACATCAAGACCCTGATCCTCAATAACCTTACCTGCCTCATTGATAATGGTTTGTCTTGCAGCCTCAATACCTAAAACCTTTGCAGTTTCATGAATATCATTAGTTGTAGTTTTAGAACCATCAACCTCCGGCATAGCAATAACATCCGCAAGATTAGAACCTGCAGTAATAATTATGAACTCACTTCCATTCTTTACAGGAAGAACATGTGTAATACTTTTGATCCCACGAATGTAAGTTTCCTTTAACTTTTCCTTTAACTTATACATCTCCATCAATTCATTCTCAGCAGAATCCGGTTTCACACTAAAACCATTATCTGTAACTTTTACATTAACACCCTTATGTGCATCCGATAATTTTTGAGCAACCTCATCAGGCTTAGCCTTGATCTCCCTCATCTTAGCCTTATTAACTGTAATTTCCAATTGCATCTTTGAAAGATTAATATTGAACTCTTCTGCAATCTCCCTCAGAACAGTCTCTTTGATTTGTGCAGCGATCTTTCTTACATCATTTGCATCTTTATTATTCTTCTTATCTAAATGAATCTCCATTGAAGGAGTCTTAATCGTTTTCCTTGCATCCAAGATCTCAATAAGACGAGGAAGTCCTTGTGTCACGGACACTTCAGCTACTCCAGCGAAATGGAACACATTAAGGGTCATCTGCGTACCAGGCTCTCCAAAAGATTCTGCAGTAATAATTCCAATAGCCTCTCCAGGATCAATCTTAGCAGCATTATATTGCTCCACCAAATACTCCAGAACCTTCTTTACCTGCGAATCATTAAGCTTTCTCTTAGTAGCCTCACTCTTCATATCATTCAGGATCTTTCCTGGAAGTTTACCTTGATATTCGTCATAAATGCCTGCCATCTTATACCTTCTCCCCTAATACATCATGGATAGCGTTAACAACCGAAATTGTTCCACCTTCCGACTTGGAAACATCAATTGAATCTTCGCCATATTTGAACTGGATGATTTCTTTCGTTGCATTCCTTACAGTACTATCATACTCAACCTTAAGATCCTGTAACGCATTCGCCAACCTTCTGTAAAGGTATCCTGACTTAGGTGTACGAAGTGCAGTATCCATCAGGGAATCCCTTCCAGTCATAGCGTGGAAGAAGAACTCCGTAGGAGTAATCCCTTTCTTGAAGGTATTCTTAACAAACCCTCTCGCTTCAGGAGTCAAATCAGCCTCTTCGAATGAAGATAAAGTTCTCTTTCTGTAACCTCTATTAATTCTCTTACCGCCAAGAGCCTGTTGTCCGATACAACCAGTCATCTGTGTAAAGTTTAGAATATTACCTCTCGCTCCAGATTTAGCCATAACCAAAGTTGAATTATCCTCAACAGCATAACCCTTTGCAAAGTCTCCGATTTCAGTTCTTGTCTTATTCAAGATCTCCATCGCCTTAATCTCTAAAGTTTCTAATTGGGACTTACCAGGAAGTTGTTCAATCTTCCCCTTCTTTAATTCCTCAATATGAGTATCAATCTTAGTATAAGCCCTCTTAACCATAGTATCAATTTTTTTTCTTGCATCATCAGGGATATCAGTATCTGCAACACCAGTTGTAAACCCTCTCGAAAGCAATAACTTAATTCCTAACTGGAAAATATCTCCCAGAAGTTTGATAGTTCTATTTTGACCATACTTCCTATAGAACTCTCTGATAAGCTCCCCATTGTTCTCTCCAATAGTATTCTTATCAATAATCCCTTCCTCTAACTTACCATTCTTAACCTTAACAGTAATCTCACCATGCTTATTCTTTCTTATGAAATTAAAATCTTCAGGGAATAAAGTACTGAAAATCTCCGAACCAGTTAGTTTATCTTTTTTGAACTTAACATTATCAATCCCAATAGAAGTAAGCAAATCAACAGCTTCCTCCTTAGAAATTTCCTTTGTCTTAGTTAGCAAATAACACCCAGTAATCGAATCTTCAACACAACCAATAATATTGTAACCATTCTTAGGAGTGATAATCTGTGTTTGAACTTCCATTAACACCTCAGCTTCAGCTCTAGCTTCCTCTGTTTGTGGAACGTGCAAGTTCATTTCATCCCCATCGAAATCCGCGTTATAGGGATTACACACGGAAGGATTCATTCTGAAAGATTTTCCAGGCAGAACTCTAATCCTATGACACATAAGACTCATTCTGTGAAGGCTAGGCTGTCTATTGAACAAAGCTTGATCCCCATCAATTAAGTGACGTTCAACCTTAAAGCCCAAATCTAACTCTTCCATGATCTGTTCCATAGTCTCTTCAGTAATCTTTTTCTTCTTACCATCCGGCCAAATCACATAGTTTGCACCCGGGTAAGTTTTAGGTCCATTCTTAATTGCCTTAATTAACCATTCTTTATTCCATTCAGTAACCCTCTCAGGAATTGTTAACTCCATTGCAACAGATTTAGGAATACCCACATCATTAAAATTAATACAAGGATCAGGAGAGATAACAGTACGAGCAGCAAAGTTTACACGCTTACCTGCCAAGTTATGTCTGAACCTTCCTTCTTTTGACTTGATTCTTTCAGTTAAAGTCTTTAGTTCCTGTCCTGACCTATGTCTTGCAGGAGGAACACTTGAAACCGTATTATCAAAATAAGTAGTAATATGGTATTGGAGTAAATCCCACAGATCTTCAATGATCATTTCAGGAGCTCCAGCATTAATATTCTCGAAAAGTCTTTGATTGATTCTTACAATATCACCAAGTTTGTGAGTTAAATCATCCTCTGAACGTTCACCTGTCTCAAGAGTGATCGAAGGCCTCATCGTAACCGGAGGAATTGGCATAACTCTCAAAACCATCCATTCAGGTTTAGAAGTTGTAGGGTTGAAACCCATCAATTCAGCATCCGCAGAACTTATCTTCTCTAACTTAGCCCTAATCTCAATAGGACTCATCCTCTTATCGCCCTTCATGTAAGTTGTAGGCTTTTCTATCTTGATAGCCTCTTGCTTAACTTTACAGTGCGGACATTTTTTGATCAATCTAGACTTAGCTAAAATCTCTTTTGAAATCTTTCTCATCAAATCTGCATTTCCTGCCTTCTTAGCTGCTTCAAATCTTTCCCTAAATACAACTAACTTCTTCTCATCCATCTGGATCCTGTTACATTCATTACAAGTACTTCTTAATGCGTTGTAAACATGAGTTGCATAATTAATGTGGATAATTGGTCTTGCAAGTTCAATGTGTCCAAAATGACCCATACATTCCTTCAACTTACCACCACAAGTCTTACACCTTAATCCCGGATCGATAACACCTAAATGAACATCCATCAGTCCACCGTCAACAGGGTAACCTTCCTTTTCATAAAGCTCAGCAGTAACAATCTTCGCAGCAGAAGTCTCCTCTATAAACTCCGGGCTTTGCATTCCAAAACTAATCTCATTTATCTTCTTGTAAATCTTTTCTGTCATTTTAGTACTTGTTAATCAAATTAATATTTGGTAAAATCCCCATTGCTCTAATCTCATCCATCAATAGCTTGAACGCGTAAGATAATTCCACTGAATTAATCTCAATATTTCCACCACACCTGTTACAGAACTTCTTTCTCCTAAAGATATCATCAACTGCAATTAAACCACATGAACTACAGATAGGGACAATGGTTCTATCTGAATCGAATCTCTCTTTCAATAGCAATGAAGCCCCATGTGCTACGAAACAGTCCTTCTCCATTTCTCCTAATCTCAGTCCCCCTCCTTTTGCACGTCCCTCAATTGGTTGACGTGTTAGAAGTTGGATCCTACCAGCAGCACGTGCGTGTAGTTTGTTACCAACCATATGTTTTAATCTTAAATAATACATGTTACCGATGAAAATTTTAGCTTCAAATTCTTCACCAGTGATACCGTTAATCATTCTTTCAGTACCATCTTCCCTGAAGCCCATCTCATGTAATTGAGCCCTCAGATTTTCTTCTGTTTGACCAGCGAAAGCAGTAGCATCTACATTTTCTCCACTAAGCGCTCCAGTCTTTCCAGCAAGAGCCTCAACTAAGTGTGAAACAGTCATACGGGATGGAATGGAATGAGGTGAGAATATAATATCAGGAGTTACACCAGAAACAGTGAAAGGCAAATCTTGTTGAGGTACAATTAAACCTACAACTCCCTTCTGTCCATGACGTGATGCAAACTTATCTCCGATCTCAGGAATTCTCAAGTGTCTAACTCTCAATTGAACTAGCCTATTTCCCTCTTCGTTCTCGGTGATTACAATTAAGTCCACCTTTCCGTTCTCTCCAGGTTTAATCTTAACTGAACTATCCCTTAATTTGTTAGCCGAAATACTGAACTCATCCATCTCTCCCAAGAATCTAGGCGGAGAAGTTCTTCCAATAATAACATCATCTTCTGTAATCTTAGCCTCAGGATATACAATCCCATCATCCTCTAAAAGACTATAATCTTCTTCAGCCTTGTAACCCTTAACTTCCTTATCAGGCACACAAATCTTATCAGTAAGCCCACCAGAATATCTCAATTCCTCTACAGTATAAGGCTTAAAATATGTTGAACGGGATAATCCACGAGCTAGAGAACCCTTGTTAATAATCAAAGAATCCTGCATGTTATAACCCTCATAACTCATCAAAGCCACAATAATGTTCTGACCAGCAGGATGGTTTTCCTGACCTGCAAGTTCTGAATTACAAGTCTTAACAATAGGATTTGAAGGATAGTGCAAAATATTCGCATCAGTATCCATCCTAATCAAATAGTTTGTTGCGTACATTCCTAAAGATTGCTTCTGTGCCTTGGACCCCCTGTTAAGACGTGCGGACTGTCCAAAGTTTGAAAATGGCACTAAAGATGTAGTAAGTCCCATGATCACAATAGGGCTTATCTCTAAATGTGTATGTTTACTAGTAATCTCTTCCTCATTGATTGCAACCAATGCATTTTCTTCCTCAGCCGCATCCAAATATTCAATGATTCCCTCAGAAACCAAATCCTTCCATTTGATTTCATTACTTAGAAGTTTGTTAATGTGATCTTCAGTTAATTTACTCTTCTCTTTATCAACAATAATTAAAGGTCTTCTTGCACGACCCTTTGAGATTTCGACAGTGATTTCATTCAGATCCTTATTATGGCCCACATTGATTGTTTCCGGAAGCTTTCCCGCCCTTCTTTCATCCTTGATTTTTTTGATGAAATCTGAAGCTGACTCAACCTGCCCAATAAATACATCCCTTAAGTATACATCTGTTCTTTTCATTCTGTAATCAATCCCAGTCCTTTTAACGACTTAATAGTTTTAGTCTCGTTTAGATCTTCTGAAGTAATATTAGTCATAAGCGCTAAATTTTTTCTAAGCCCAATTGAAGTTCCTTCCGGAGTCTCAATCGCACACAATCTTCCCCAATGAGTTGCATGCAATGCACGAGCATCAAAGTTTTCCTGTGTTGAAGATAATAACGAATTAACCCTCTGCAAATGGGACAATGAAGACAAATAATTGGTCCTATCCAAATTCTGAGACAGACCCTTTCTTCCACCAACCCAAACCCCCGTAGCCATAGCCGAGTTTATTCTAGAAGTCAGTAATTTATCACGAATAATTATGTTCAATGACGTGAACTTTGTACGCTTCACTAATCTTTGGAAGTTATACATAATATCATTAATCAAAGATCTTAAATGAACTCTGAACAGGTCTGCCATAAGGTCTCCAGGCAGTTTAAGACGTTTATGCATATAATGGTCAATGTCTTGGTTTTCCAAGTCCTTCTTAGAAATTATTAAAAATCTCTTCAAGATTTTACACAAATTAACAGCCTTTTTCATTCTGTCATCCGGGTCCAGCCCTAAGTGAGGCAGTAAATATTTGTCTAAGTTTTCTAAGGTTTTTTCAGCCCTAATCTCCGGAGGTTGGTTAATCCCCATCTTCTTACCAACAAACTCTAGAGCATCTTCATGGTTCTTTATCTCAACAGTATTGTACAAGTTAACAAAAATATCATCATGCATCTCCTCAAGATCAATTTGTTGCATAATATCTGAATCTTTAGTTAGACCCAGCGCTTTAATGATCGAAATAATTGGAACTTTCTTAAGCCTTGTAAGAGAGATGTTAATAACCCCATCTTTTGTTTGTTCAATTAAGTGAGGAACTCTATACGATCCTTTTTCTGAAAAAATTCTCGCCGAAAACTTAATCGGACCAGTGGTTATCTTTTCAACAAACATTCTGTTCGAAACCAAATCTTCAACTGTAATCAAAACCCTTTCATTCCCATTCAATATGAAGTAACCGCCAATGTCATCCGGATCTTCACCTTTCTCAATCAATTCATCCCTTGACAACTTGTTCAAGTGGCAGAACTTACTGTGTAACATAATAGGAATCTTACCTACCTGAGTTGTAAAGGATTCCCTCTGAACACCATCAATATGAGCTGAAACCTCTAATTTTATAGGACCTGCATAAGTCAGTTTTCTAAGTCTTGCTTCCATCGGATAGATATCACGTCTACTCCCATCAGCTTCAATAACCTCAGGCTTCTCAACCCAAATCTTATCAAACTTAATCCTGAAATCCTCCATATCTGCAGGAATAACAGTCGGAATAATATCTCCAACCTCTTCAATAATCCTTTGCATTTCATTCTCAATGAAATTACTATAAGATGCAATGTCTGCAGAAATCAAACTATTAGTTTCATAATACTTCTGAATTATCTCATTTCTCTGTTGCATTATATAACCACCCTATAGAATAATGAACTCGGTTCTGTCTCACTACTTCTGTGAATTCTTATAACTGTTCCTTCCTCAACACCCAACTCCACTAATGACGGATCTTTTTTACTGATCATCGGAAGTTGATCAATTTTGATGTTAAATTTGGATAGAATTTCGGCAGTTTCTTCAGGAGTACAAACTTCTTGTTTAGGTACAAGGTTGTGTTTGATTGCTATTTTTGTTTTTTCTGCCATTTTCTTTATATGTAGCGGACCGGAAGGGATTTGAACCCTCGACCCCTTGGTTAAAAGCCAAGTGCGCCCTAGGCGGGAATCGAACCCGCGTCACGGCCTCGACAGGGCCGTATGATAGCCATTACACTACTAGAGCTAGTGTTTATTTGCTATATTTCAGGCTATCTCTTAATAATTGTAAAGTGTTAATTGTTGTAGCCATTGTCACTTTCTTAAAAGACCGCCCCATTATGGGAATTTGTGTTCAACTTCAGTATATAAGCCTTTCTGTCAGATAGCACAGGCTAGAATTTGTCTTTCCGTATGTATTCTAAGAGTAGAACTTACTTATAAATATTGTTGAGATGTAGAAAGTATCCCACCCCCGGGATTTGAACCTGGAACCTTTCGGTTTCAGCTGACTAATTTTCATACTTTGCAATTCTGCAATGTCAAATAGTATCTACAGCCGAACGCTCTACCATTGAGCTAGGGTGGGCTGACTCAGAAGGACTTTAGATAATTTATAAAGTTTTGTTTTGTTTATTTGTATTATGTTCTAAAACCATACTTGCAGAATGTTCAGACTTAACTTTACCTTTCGAAGTAGTATAGTTAACAATTGCAGGAGGCAACTTAGTTTCTCCAATTAGTTTCACCAAAGATTTTATTTTGTAAGAAATGATTCTTTCCTCCCCAGGCGACAATTCAGCAATATCCCAAATAAACCTTCTACCCCTAGTCCCTTGTTGAACAGTTGTAGGTTTTAAGGTTCCAAACTCTTCCGAAGAAGCCATCGTATTAGGAAGAACATCCATAATCCTTACATTCTTGATTGGCTGTGAATTCCCATTTTTTAAATGAATCAATATTTTTAATTCTGAAAATCCATCAGGAGTTCTACGAATCTTGTACATCCGCTTCCTAATGATCACCGATCTTTCAAGCAAGTAATGCATTCCCAATGTAGCAAGAATAATTAATAAAATTCCATAAATCAAAGGCCTATAATTCGTAGTGTACTCTGCAACAAATTTTTCTCCAGGATCTAACTCAAACTTCCAAACATAATCCCCATCAATTACCTTAGGTTCAGGAGATGCACTTGAAAAAATTCTAGAAAATAAGTTAACATCAGCAACGATCTCCTGTTCAGACCTAACATTACCCTCATTTTCTTTAATTATCTTCCTAGTTTTTTTGAAGAAACCACCTTCTTTATCCTTAGTCTCTAAAATATTCTCATTTTTGTTAATCGTAAATGCTGAAGAGTAGGAGCCCTTAGTCCTGCTTTTACTGTCATAGACCTTTACGTTCACCACATAATCTCCAGGTAGGAGAGTTTCGCTCGTAGTCAAATCAACGATTTCAAGTATCTCTTCCTTAGGACCAAAATCTGTGATAAAACTTTTTTGCAATTGAGGAAGATCACTAGAGATCAAAACCTCATAATTTTCCAAAGGAATATTTCCTCGGTTCTTGAACCTGAACTTTATTTTATAATTCTCTCCAGGAGTCATCTCACTGGGAATCTCAGGGAAAATCATAATCACATCTTCAGGAGATACAACAAATGTTTTTACTGTGAACTCTTCAGAGATTTCTTCCTCAGTTAATGAAGTAACACTCAACGGAGTTTCATAACTCTTATCCTGAGCTGCAGTGTCTAATATTTTTAATATGATCTTGAAAGTCCCACTTTCACCTGAGTTTAATTTTAGTTGAGCTGGTTCAATAACTACATTTCTTGCAAAATCAGAAAAAGGGTAAAAATCAAGCTCATCATGAGTTATCCTATAGATATCTCTTAAATCTTGGTGGTTTGTAATATTTAAGTAGTATTCAGCTGTCCCTCCGGCCTCAGCATCTTTTGAAGCATCATCTAAGCTGTCAATAATTTCATTTTCAGCTAAAACTGTTGTAGAAAATATGATCAATAAGACTGTAGCAATCTGAATTAAGTATTTGTTCATTTTAGTCATGTGGTATTTCATTGTGAAATTTATAAATTTTATTACAATTTCTCCCTTATTTAAAAATGATTGTCCGGTATTTTTGTGATATGATCGTTTTTTTCTAATTTTATCACAGTATCTACAAAGCTCTCTATCACCGGGTCATGGGAAACTATGATTGTCTGTTTTGTATTGAGGTCCTCTAAGATATTCCGCATCCTGCTCAGCTGTTCTTGTGAGAACCCATCGGTAGGTTCGTCCAACATTAGCAGATCTTTTGTTTTTATAGTAGTCATCAACGTATTAATCACCTGGTTCAGAGCCAATCTATAGGAAAGAGCAGCCGCAGTCTTTTCCCCACCCGACAAATGAATGTAGTCAGTCTCATGCCCATTCTGATCTATCACGGGAGTAAACTCCTCATCAAGTCTGATCTTTATAGTCTCACTATCAACCAAAGTGGAAAACCACCGCTGGATTAAACTTTCCAACTCAGAATGAACACGCAACATAATACTCTTCTCCATTAAGACAGTCATGTTAATGAACTGCTTTTCCAACCACTCTCTCAACTGAATAAGTTTTGCAATATTATCTTTAGTCCTATTCTTAGAAGCTATCTCCGCTTCAAGCCTCTGGATTACTGAAATTAATGTTTTACTTTCAGACTCTGTTGACGCCTTCTTTATCTCGAGCTCTCTTAATTGACTGTTAAGTAAATCCCTTTCTTGCTTTAATTTCTGAATCTCAATTTCAATCTGAGGATTGTCTACGAATTTTGATTCAAGACTGGTTATTGTATCTTGGATGCTTATCAATTCCAAGTTAATCTTATCATTGGAGGTTTTATTCTGAACTAATAACTGCTTTTTACTCTCTACTTCCCTTGTCTTGATTTGGACAATATTCTGATTTTGAAGATTCTTTTGCACCTTTTCCAGCTCCTCCCTTTTTTGTGAAGAGGCCATCCGATTTTCTGAAAGGTTCGCTTTTATGGCCCTTAACTCCTTGTCTAGGTCTTCTATTACTTTTGTTTTTTCTTGAGAAACCTTATTCTTATGGTTTTCATCCACATCCTGATCACAAGTAGGACATTGGTCTAAACTATTAATCTTATTAGAGATTTCTAAGTTCGATAATTTCCTAGTCTCAAACTCTGAAACTTTTTTCTCTAAGAATATTTTTTGTTCTTCAACCTGTTTGATATCCTTCTTTAGAATTTCAATTCTCTCCGTTAAAGACGGATCGAACATTGGCAAGTTCTTTAGTTCCGATTCCAACTGGGAAATTTCACTTTCTATAGTTTCCTTTGAACTATTAACGTTTGTAATTTCTTGCTTTTTGTGAACGAGCAACAATCTGTTTTTCTCAATCTCATGTTTAATACGTGTAGACTCTTTCAGTTTTTGTTCTAAGACGTCTACTTTTTCCTTCTTTAAACTGATTTCACCTTGAAGAACAGTTATTCTCGGAAGAAGATCTTTGATAACGATCTCTAACTCGCTTTGTTTTTCCCTTCTTTCAGATAACTCTTCAGACCTTTGTTCAAAATCTGCCACACTCGCAGCAAGCTCTTTCGTTTTTTGTTTAAGACACGTAACAAAAGTCTCAGTATTATTCCTGACCCTCTGATACTTATCTATCCCAAATACTTTCCTTAAAATATTTAGACGGTCTTCTTTTTTACTTAAGAGAATGTCCTTCATTTTCTCTTGGGGAGTATAAACAGTATAATGATAAATCATAGACTTCGATTTGGTCAAAAGTTCCTGAGGATAATTTAGAGTCTCAATTATCTTTTGTTTAAGCTCCATTGCAGTCATCTCATTTTTTTCACCATTAACAATCAAATGACCAGTATCCTGCGAAATTGACGTAGCAGTCCTTTTAAGACCTCTCTTGATAGAGTAAGTATCATCACCAATTTTGAATTCTAACTCTACAGAACCCTCCCTTTCTCCATTCCTAAGGAGCGCAGAACCAGGGAGATCCCTACTTATCCCAAAAAGTGCGAAATCTATTGCCAAAAATATCGTAGACTTTCCTGACCCAATGTTACCCGATAAAAGAGTCGACCCCTTAGAAAGATTTATTTCCTGATCCTTGTAAGACCTAATATTATTTAACCTAATCTTATTAATTAACATTGTTAAAGATATCTCCTAAGTTAAATATTTCAATAGCATCCTTGATGACCCTGGTCTCAAAATCAATGTTTTTCTCACCCTCCATCTTTTCCTTATTCAATGTAGTCATCAGTTGATTGGAAAGAAGCTCTTGTTGATCATTTAATTGCAAATCCGGAAGATCAATTTGGCCAACATGATCACGAATAATAGATTCCTCTACTTCTTCAATATTTCCAGTCTTTATTTTGATTTCAGAGAACTCCCTAGTCTTCATCTTGGAAGTGTTTTTTAGAATAATGTAGGCTTGACTAAACTCATCCATTATTTTTTTGAACTCAATTTCCGAAACCTTCCCACTCCTTAGTTTTCCTACAACCCTTATTGTAATGATCGCACCCTCAATGTTCAAGCTAGTTAGATTCTCTCTAATTTCTTGGTTAACTTCTTGAGGAGTCTTATTCTCTGCATCGAGATTTAACGGAATGGTTTCTTTTAGTTTTACTGGAATATGTTCCAAATGAGTTTGATTCTGTTGATCAACTGTTGCAATGAAAAAACCTCCCTGTTTTAACTCTTCCAACTCCTTGAAATTATTAGGGAATAAGGGCCCAGGATAAGCAATCAGCGGGTGTTCTGGCGTAGACTTTTGTTTGATAAAATGAGGATGGCCTCCCGGATAGTAGTTGAAATTTAATGGAAGAAGTGAAGCCGATTCTGAAGGAACCTTCTCCCAGTCCTTAGTAGAAGGTTTTAATTCATTAAGCAAAGTATGGAATAAAAATATCTTATAATTAGGCAAGGCCTCTATTTCTTTTTTATTGCTAAGACCCTCATATTTTATTTTTTCTAAACCTCCCGCCAAACCACAAATCCCAGTAAGTGCAATTTTTTCTCCAGACGGAAGAGTGTGATACGTGATTCCTAATTCCCTCTTTTCTTCATCATACTTGTAAACATTAGTGCATAGCCCAGCATTTTCTAAGACGTCTAGCATAGTTTTTCCAGAAGGCGAAAAATCATGACTCCCAGGAATCAAATAAATTGGAATATTACTATCAGTTATTTTCTTCATGCAAGACGCAACCTCTTTTAATGCATCAACAGAAGGTATTGACGTATTGAATAAGTCTCCCGCAATGATTAAGAATTCTACATTCGAATCAATTACTTTTTTTGAAGCTTCCCTAAAACTCTGGATTGAAAGAGCCTTTAACTTTTCTTCTTTCCACCCGCCAATATGACAGTCTGCCAAATGTGCGAACTTAAACTTAGGATTTATAGTTTGATCTAACATAATCTGCCTCAAAATATGGGGTTGGGTGTGTTTTAGAAAAAATCGAGTTGATTTTAAATAGATTTGTTTGATAGAATGATCATTTAGAGCTTATTTAAAAACTCTATTCAATAATTATCTTCTCACCATTATTCATTAGGTGCAGATCTCTATCGATCTTATAACCCATCTCTTCAGCTAAGCCACAAGCAGGCTTTAGAAGCTTATCAAATCCATGACAGGGAATGATATTTTCAGGACTAGTTAAATTAATCATCTCTCTAAGATCCTCTTTTGCAGGATGACCTGAAACATGAACATCTCTGAAGATCCTAACTCCAAGTTCTTTTAACTGATTCTCCATCGTCTCTCTGTTAGTCAAGTTAGGTTCAACAGGAATTAACTTGTTTGAGAAAATCAAGTGATCTTCTGAGTAGAATTTAAATTTCAATTCTCCCCTCACCAGTCTAGCTAAAACCGAATTGGTTTCACCTTGCCCACCAGTACAAACAATAATGTATTTCTCTGCTCCCCTCTTTGAGATCTCTGCAATCTTCCTTTCAATACCTCTCCTATAAGAGACAATCTCTGCCTTGTTTGAAAGTTTAGTAATGCCAGCATTTTCAGCAGCAGCAATATACTTTCCAAAACTCCTACCCAAAATTGTAACTCTTCTATTCAGCTTCTTACCAAACTCAATTATACTCTTAAGTCTGGCAATATGGGATGCGAAACAAGTCGTAACAATCGCCGAACCGGAATTTTCAGTTCCCAATAACACATCTTTCAGTAACTCCTTTGCAATCTTTTCTGAAGGCGTTTTAATATTATCTTTAGAATATAGGGAATCTACAATTAGAGCCTTTACACCCATACTTCCCAATTCCTTTAGCCTTTTGTAATTAGGCTTGTTCCCAATTACTGGAGTATTATCAAACTTCCAATCTGTAGCATAAATATAAACACCATTAGGAGTATGTACTGCGAATGCTGAAGTCTCAGGAGTAGAATGAGGAATTTCTAAAAATTCAACCTTAATGTTTTTTGAAGCCTTGAATATAGAATTAGGCTTTACAGCAGTATACTTATTCGGAATCTCCATCGAATCATTCTTTGCCTGATTCTTAATTACATCCAAAGTAAAAGGAGTTGCAACAACCTGAGCTTTCGGAAACTCTGGAGCCAAATAATGAATCCCTCCAATGTGATCCAAGTGACAGTGCGTTGCCAGAATCGCTTTTGTATTCGGAATCCAAGATTGAATCTTCTTATGATTAGGAATAGCATCAATCTTTCTAAGAATATCTTTAGTATATTGTTCTTGTTGAGGAGTCTCTTCCTGGAATTCAACTACCTTCTGAACATTAAATCCAATATCACACACAATCGATTCACCGCCAACATTAAGGGCAGTCATATTTCTACCAACCTCGTTGTAACCTCCAACCGTGCAAATTTCTGTTTTTTTCATCTATTGTCGCCTTTTTGTTATTTTCTTTATAAATATTGTTATAATAATAATTCCTACCAAATACCCTGAAAGGATCAAGAAGTGGTTTAATACGTTCTCTAACGGAGCTTGGAAGAGAATTATTTGGTTTAATAATGTTTCGCTGATGTAAAACGGATTGAATGAAGCAATATTCCGTATAATTGGAGGAAGTGATTCTATTGGCAAGATCGCTGACGAGAAGAAAATCATGATGAAACCTAACGAAATATTAGTTATTGTGTTTGTTTCTTCAGTTTTGAATATGGTTCCTAACAAAACTCCCAGGAAAAGGAAGAACGAAGTTATCAAAAATATTGAAGGAATCAAAGCATTCAAAGAATTTACAATACTATCGAAGAAGAAATAAGTTGCAGCAACAAGCAAGATACTAGTTTGGATTCCAATGATAATTAAGTTTGTCAAATAATTACTAAGCGTGAATAAGGTCTGAGATGTAGGCGTAATAAAATTCTTGAAATAAACTTTTGAAGTTCTTTCCCTTATTTCAAGTGTTGAAGTTAACAACATCGAAACAAACATAATAATCATGATTAGCAACGTCGGGAAAATGAAGTTTAAGTGAGTTTTCTGAGTAGTGATGGGCTTTATGTCCGAAGTTATCGGGTTAACAATTTTACTAACACCTGTCTCCTTTACATCTGAAACATCTCCCTGGATGTTTTTGAAAGTCCTCTGCATCTGACTTGCAGCCAGCCTATTACTCTCACTGCTTTGAGATAAACTTTGAACCTTCTCTAAAGTTCTATCCCTTTTTGAATCAGCAGTAGACATCTCTGAAAGAATTTCCTCAATTTTAACTTCCACAGCCTTAAACGAAGAAAGCGCAGAACTCGAATTCGTTGAAGAAATCTGAGATTCAAGCGTCCCCAGAGGAATATCTGTCTTAACATACTCCAGATTCATACTTGCCAAGTCAGTTCCAATAGAACTTAGAAGTATCTCATCACTCTCACTAGTCGATTTAATCTCTTCAATCAAATATTCCTTATCACTTATCTCCTCCTTAACATAATCCAAAGTATCCACAACACCCTTAGTTAATTGTAATGAAAGATCCTGTGATTTCTTACCAATATGTGCAGAAATCGTCTCAGTAATCAAGTAAATGATATTAGTCTTTGTATTATCAACATAGAACTGAATATTTCCACCAGCATCAACCTTTAGATTCTTAGGGAATATCGCACAGACATGGAACGCCCCATTTTTTACACCTTCAATACAAGCCTGCTCAGAGTCCACCTTTTGCGTTGCATAATCGGCCTGATTCATTTCAAGAATTACAGCTTCAGCCAAAGGACTGTATTCTTCTGAATGAGCTCCCACCCTAATACCATAGATATTAGCCGTGTTAAATGCCGCACCCACAAGAATAATGAGAAGTAATGGCCCCAAAATTACCATCAATGCAGAACTCTTAGACCTAATTATTAATCTGAAATTCTTCTTTATTAAAGTAAATAATGTGTTCATCTTCTTCTAAGGAAATCCTTCTGTGCCCCTACATCCTTTGTCAAACCTTGGAATACCTCTTCCAAAGTAGGTTTTTGAACATCCACATAGAGAAGCTTATCATTAGTGTTCTCAATTATGTGAATTATTTCATGAAGTATCTTTTCTGCATCCCTCGCCTTGATAACCAAACGATTATTATCAATATAATATTCATCATACTGACTTATGTTTTTTAGGTAAAGACCATAGTTCTGACTTAAAGTTTGCAAGTGAATCTCATCCGAACCACTATACTCAGTCTTTAGTTCATCAAGAGTATTATTCCTAATTATCTTTTTATTATGAAGGATAGCCACACGATCACACACAATCTCAATATCCTCCAACCTATGAGAAGTGATGATCACAGTAGTCCCAATCTCCCTAATCTTTTGAATTAAATGAAGAATATCCTTTCTCAATAGTGGGTCTAAATCTTCAGTGGGCTCGTCAAGAATTACAACCTTAGGAACATGGATTAACGAACAAGCCATATCAAGCCTCCTCTGCATCCCACCAGAAAGATGCTCTGCAATTCTATTCCTAACATGATCCAACTCAACCAACTTTAGAATCCGGTCTAAGTTGTTATCAATAGTCTTTTTAGGCAAACCATAAAGAGACCCAAAATACCTAATATTTTCCTCCACAGTAAGCTTAGGATAGAACGCACTATCTTGCGTCGTGAACCCAATCTCAGATTTTAGTTTATTTTGAATCTTAGATAATTTCTTACCGCAATATTTTACATCACCCTTATTTTCCTTGTAGTAACCAACTAAAATTCTTAAAATAGTAGTTTTCCCAGAACCATTTATACCGAGAACTCCAAATATACTCCCCTCCGGGATCTTAAGATCTATACTATCAAGGACTAAATTGTTTTTGAACTTTTTAGTCACCCCTTTTAGTTCAAATATATCCATGTTTTTAAGGGATGTATTATTGTTTATAAACTCTTGGTTAGAAGTTTGTCGCCAACCCTCAATTTTTTCGAAGCATTAGCTCGAGTTTCAAGCACTGCGACAGATTTCTTATTAGGATTTATGTACGGCGTAAAAGGTTTAATGTTTCTTTCAATATGATTTATCCTGAAGTTCTCATCCAACCAGATTGCATCTATGCTCTGGAATACAAAAAACATATGGATCGGAATGTTTTTTTCTCTTGAGAAGTCCAGTAGAACTGAATGGCCTTTTTCTAATCGTTTTGAAAACATAAGGCCCCTAGCTTGCTCGAAAGGAGTTGAACAAACCCTCGCCTTTGTCTTGAACCCTCTTTTTGTTGACAAAATCATTTGAACTTTATTGACGCATAATACTCTTTCTTATTTTCACTTAGTAAAGAAGTCTGATAGTTTACTATCTCTCCGTTTTTCTCCCTTATTTTTGCAATCTCCATTAAAACAATTAGAGGTGATAACTCTCTTAGATCTTTTTGTTTTCTTTGCTTATAGTTGACTAAAGCCTCAGAACTTTTAGACTTAATATATTGCATTGTAGCAGTGTCTTCTACATTATAAGATGCAATTATTGGAATATTATTTGCTTCCGAGAAGGAATTTATTTGTTCTGCCAACTTAGTAAGTTCTTTTTGATCAGTACAGTTTATTGTTAAAGGTATGAACGAGAGTTCAGATAGTTTATCCCTTGAAGCAAACTGCAACCAAGGCAGTTGAGTTTCTACAGAATACTCCTTTTCATGCGCAGTGTGCTCATTAATTAATTGAGGTATTGCCTCCTGGAGTTCATTCCCCAAATCCTTATTTACCTTAACCACACCTAATGGAGTCTCCCAATCTGCAAAAAGATATGTCGAAAATTTAGTTTCAGAAAAATGATTAGTTCCAATAATTAAGTAAGTTTTAGGAAAATTTGATTCAGCAATCTCCATATAACCCCAAGCAGTACAAGCCCCAGATTTTTCAATAGGTGCAGAAGGAACCAAAGTTAGATTATTATGGAAGTTTCTTCTTGACGCCTGAAGAGTCCCCGGACCCTTCTTATGTTCAAAAGACTCCCTTATAGATCGGTCCAACTTTTCAAAAGTATCAGGATAATATTCTGGACATGCAACTGGCTTTCTATTCATAGTTGAGGAGTTCAAAGAAGAGTATAAAAATATTATTAGGATACTCTGATAAGATTATATAAAGGAAAAAAAGAAAAGAGAAAGGGCTAAGCCCTTAATCTAAATTTACTCAACTTGTGTAACTAGTTGACCTGTCTTACTGTGAGCTAGTCCACTTTCTGAAGTGTAACTAACAATTAAGTCAGCCTTTAGTTTGTCACCTGAAGCGCCGTTTGTACAGCCAGATAGACTGTGTGTTGCGGTTGCTCCGTCAGCTAAATCTGCTGCGGTGGATGCAGTTGTACAACCTGTGTAACTAACAGTTACTCCTGTTAAACTTTCACCCATACCGTTAGATAAAACTACATCAATTGTTGATGTTGTTGCCTTGAAATCATTACATGCGATTCCAGGTGTGATTGTACATGTGGAAGGTAAGAACTTTCCAGGATCCAATACTCCGAAGAATGCTAATGCTCCGATTGCAACAAGAACTACTAATAGAGCCCAACCATATGTCATTAAGAACTCCATTGCAGCTTGTCCTCTTTTGTTGACCATAATCAAAACCTCCTTTTTGTTTTTAGATTATCATGATCTGATACGTGAATTCAGTTTAACTACTATTTAAGTTTAACCGAGGTATGTTGCTACCATAACTGAATAAAAGCAAACTTTAAATGTTGAAGTTGTTGTATAAATTGAGATGGTTTTAGTTGCAAGCATCGCAAATGCAAAAGGAGGTTCAGGTAAAAGTACTACTTCTATTAATCTAGGTGTGGAATTATCCAGACTCGGAAAAGAAGTTACAGTTGTAGATGGTAACCTAAGCAACCCTTGTCTAGGTTCTTACCTGGGTGCACCCCATGTTGATATTACACTGCACCATGTCCTAAATGGAAGCGCAAATCTAAACGAAGCATTGTATGAACATGTTTCCGGAATGAAAATTGTACCCGGATCTTTGAAACACCATGACAGTTTTAAAAATTTAAGCATGGCAGAATTCAAACACCAAATTTCAAAACTAGACTCAGACATAGTATTGATTGATTCCGCTCCAGGAATGGACGAAGAAGCAATAAAATTATCAGACGAAGTTCTCATTGTGACACCACCAGAACTGCCAAGCGTAACCCATTCATTAAGAACAGTAAAACTTGCAGAAAGACTAGGCAAAAACATTTCAGGAATATTGTTAACGAGAGCAGGACACGAAACAGACATGTCAGTCGAAAATATCGAAGCAATGCTAGGACATAAAGTAATAGGAATCATTCCGGAAGATGGAATGGTTAAACACGCAACATCCAAAAGAGAACCAGTAACATCAGTTTATCCTCACGCACCTTCATCAATAGCCTATCACAATCTAGCAGCAATGCTTCTTGGAAAAGAATCTCACAATCTAGAAGGAGAACATTCCGAAATAGGGAACACTTCAAAAGTTCTAAAATGGGCTTTAGGCGTCAAATAGAAACATTTTTATTTGAATTTTATTAACAAAAATTAAAATGACAAGAGTTGGTTGTATTCATCGTTAGCGAAGGAGATTTAGCTAGTTGGAACTCTTGTTTTCTTGAAAAGTCTTATAAATATAGATCGAAGACTTTTGCAGAATATGACGGCCGTGGTTTAATGGTAGAATACAGGACTGTGGATCCTGTGACGCGGGTTCGATTCCCGCCGGCCGTCCTTTTTACAAGAGGTGAAAAATGAAACTAAGTCGAGCTAAAGGGACAAGAGATTTTTTACCCGAAGACAAAATTGTAAGAAATGAAGTTGTAGATATACTTAGAAAATCATTTGAGAAATACGGATTTAACCCATTGGAAACTCCAGCCCTGGAAAGATTAGATGTTTTAAGCTCCAAATACGCAGGCGGTGCCGAAATACTAAAAGAAACATTTACCCTAAAAGACCAAGGTAAAAGGGACCTAGGTTTGAGATATGACTTAACAGTTCCGTTTTCAAGAGTCATAGCAATGAACAAAGGCCTGAGAATGCCATTCAAGAGATATGTAATTGATAGAGTTTTTAGAGATGGCCCATTAAAATTAGGAAGGTATAGAGAATTCTGGCAATGCGATGCAGATGTGGTTGGATGCAAAAACTATATTGCAGAAGTTGAATTGATGAACATCGTCAAAGATGTCTTTAAAGAAATTGGCGTTGAAATAGTCATCAAAATAAATGATAGAAGATTATTGGATGCTGTTGTTGAAAGTTGTAATATAGACAAAAACAAAATTAATGAAGTTATCTTAATCTTAGACAAGCTCGAAAAAATCGGAAGAAACAAAGTTGTTAAGGAGCTAATGGATTCTTTAAAATTGGACAAAAAAACTTGTGAAGACTTATTGAATAAACTGTCAAACGATGACCTGAATTCCTTTGAATTCTTAGGAGATAATAAAGGTCTTGAAAATCTAAGAAAAATAATGAATGAAGTCGAAGACTTAAAATTTGTACCCTCATTAGCAAGAGGTTTAGCTTATTATACGGGAACTATCTATGAAATATTTTTGAAAGATAAGAAATATGGAATAAGCTCTAGTTTAGGCAGTGGCGGAAGATACGACAAACTTATCGGAGATTTAATAGAGTCTAAGACAGAATATCCAGCAGTCGGAGTCTCATTCGGACTTGACGTAATAAGCGATGTCTTGAAAATTAAGAACGAAGGAAGTAAACAGAAAAAAACAGTAGTTGAAGTCTATTTTGTATCCATTGGCTGTTTTGATGAAGCCAGAAACATTGTTCAAAAATTTAGAGAGGGTGGACTAAAGGTAGATATCGATTTACTAGAAAGAAGTATTAGCAAAAATCTAGATTATGCTTCAAAGGCAGGAATTAAGTACGTGGTATTTGTCGGCAAGAAAGAATTAGAAATGAAAAAAATTAAACTAAAAAACATGGAAACTGGCGAAGAAAAATTATTAACAGTTAACGAATGTTTCAAATTACTAAGTTCCGATCTAGTCAGATAAAGTTATGCTTATTTCACCAAACGCCCTTTCTTGGTGGAGATCTACTTTTTGTTGATTGCACAGATGAAGCAATGGAATGAAAGTCATAATCTTATCTTCCTTTGAATCAGTTTCAAGAAGTTCTGTGAAGTTCAATATTTGTTTTTTTGAAAACATATAAACTACTTTTTCATAAATCGATTTGATTAATTCGGAGATGTTATACACTTTTTTTGGCATGACTGCCTCCTGAATTACTGGAGCCTCATAGATTCTTTTGATCCTCCTTCTTTCGTCTACTTCTAGAGCTTTTTCTAGAGCTTTCATTAATTCATTTAAGCTTACTTGTCTCTTTCTAGGTTGAGGAGTTCTAACCATTAATTTAGGGATATCTTTGCCTTCAATCGCATATTTGTAGTCGTTTTCATCTTCAAGTAAGAGATCTTCTTCTGGAGGATAAAGGACGGAATCAAATTCAGCAATGTGTTCATTCAGAAGCCTATCTGACTTCATACGAAGCAGTATTGCTGAGGCCAGCACCATCTTTCCCGAAATAAAGAAATTGTGTTCTGTAAGGTTTTTTATAGCCTCAATGTATTTTGCAGATAATTTACTGATATCTACGTTCCAGGGATCCATTTCACCCGTTTTAATTAAGTCGTAGATGATGGTTTGCCAAGTCACCTCGTCTTTTTTTACAAGAAGGTCGTAAATTCTATCTTCCATTGGGTTTAAAAGCTCCAGGGAGTATATAAGTTTTCTGACCGTTTTACGGCGTTTGAAGATTCAAAAGAATCTTGTTACTATTAGTGAATAGTTACAATCGAAAGATTTATATATGGGTTTTGCATCGTTTCTAGTATCACCTCTTTTTCCCCAGGAAGA
>CAYFOE010000005.1:0-52949 GCA_964344635.1 Candidatus Woesearchaeota archaeon | reverse complement strand
ATTTTTGTGCAAGACCTCTAGTTTTTGTGCAGAATCAATATTTTTGTGCAAAGCCTTTTTCATCGAAAGATTTATATACGTTTGATGTATACACGTTTGTATACACAATGAGATCTATTAATGAGGCTTCGATTTTATGTAATACTTGTAATAAGAAGACTGTTAAGACTGTTTTATTGAAGAATAACTTTCAGTTAAGGACTTGGAAGTGCAAGTCTTGTAATGAGCAGTGGATTCATCCGTTGGATGAGGAAGCGTATAATAGGTTCTTAAACATGCAGAACAAGCAGTATTCGGTAAAACTAAGACTTGTTGGAAATTCTTACACTGTCTCAATACCAAAGGAAATCATTGATTTTCAAGAAAACATCTTCGAAGAAATGGACAATCTAATCAAAATGTCCTTAGAATCGCCTGAAAAACTATCACTTTTCTTTTCAAGAAAACTTTAATAAACACCCAAGGAGTACACACCAAAAATGACCAAAGAAATCAAACTAAAGGTACAGGAAGCTTACCAGGAAGAGGCCTACAAAGGCATTGTTAGGATTGACTCTCAAACTATGAGAGAAATTGGCGTTAAGGCTGGTGATATTGTTGAGATTACTGGCGGTAGATCTACTGTGGGTATTATTGATCGTGCTTATCCTTCTGATATTGGTCAGAGTATTATTCGTATGGATGGTATTATTAGGAGAAATGCGAAGACTGGTATTGGTGAACATGTAGTTATCAAACAGGCAGATATTAGGGAAGCTAAACAGATTACTGTTGCTCCTGCTCAACAAGGTGTTATGATTCAAGCTGCTAATCCTGAAATGTTCAAACATGGACTTTTAGGTAGGGCTGTTACTAAGGGAGATATTATTTCCTTAGGTGGAGCAAAAAGAAGGAGGAGAACTATGACTGGTTCACCTTTCGAGGATATTTTTTCAGGTTTATTTGATGATTTAGCGCAGTCACCTTTAGGTTTTGGTTCATTAAAATTCATTGTTGCGGATGTTAATCCGAAGAAACCTTGCATTATTACTGAGAACACTCAATTGAAAATTTCTTCAAAGACTGTTGAAGTTAAAGAAGGAGAAGAAAAAGTTCCTGAAGTAACTTACGAAGATATTGGTGGGTTACAAGAAGAAGTTACAAAGATTAGGGAAATGGTTGAACTACCCTTAAAGAATCCGGAAATTTTCGAATCATTAGGTATTGCACCACCAAAAGGTGTTCTATTGCATGGTCCTCCTGGGACAGGTAAAACACTTTTAGCTAAGGCTGTTGCGAATGAAACTAATGCTAATTTCATTTTGGTTAATGGTCCGGAATTACTTTCTAAGTTCTATGGTGAGACTGAGAAGAAGATCAGAAATCTTTTCGAGGAAGCAGAAAAGAATGCACCTTCAATTATTTTTATTGATGAGATTGATGCGATCGCTCCTAAGAGGGAGGAAACTTATGGTGAAGTGGAAAGGAGAATGGTTTCACAATTACTTACTGTGATGGATGGATTAAAATCTCGTGGTCGTGTTATTGTTATTGGTGCGACTAATCGTCAAAATTCTTTGGATCCTGCATTGAGGCGTCCGGGAAGATTTGATAGGGAAATTAATATTGGCGTTCCAAACAAGGAAGGTAGACTAAAAATCTTACAAATCCATACTAGGAACATGCCGGTAACAAAAGATGTAGATCTAAATGCAATTGCGTCTAAGACTCATGGGTTTGTTGGGGCGGATTTAGAATCGTTATGTAAGGAAGCGGCTATGAATGTTATTAGGAGAGAACTTCCTACCTTGAATAAAAAAGACAAGGATATTTCAAAAGTAAAATTACAAGTAACTGCTGAAGATTTCAGAGCGGCAAGAAGGATCGTAAGGCCTTCATCTTTAAGAGAAGTTCTGGTTGAGGCACCGGATGTTAAATGGACTGACATTGGTGGACTGGAAAACTTAAAGGGAGAGTTAGCGGAAGCGATTGAGTGGCCGTTAAAAGATCCTCAGTCTTTCAAGAGGATGGGTATCAAGCCGGCGAGGGGAATCTTAATGTATGGTCCTCCGGGGACAGGTAAAACATTGTTAGCGAAAGCAGTTGCTAACGAATCAGAATCGAACTTCATCCTGGTTAAAGGTCCAGAACTTTTAACGAAGTGGGTTGGAGAATCAGAAAAGGGTGTAAGGAAAATCTTCGAAAGAGCAAGACAGACCGCACCGACAATCATCTTCTTTGACGAGATTGATGCTCTAGCAACCAGGCGTGGTTTGGACAATGGTTCACAGGTTACGGAAAGAGTTGTTAATGCATTACTTGCAGAGATGGATGGTCTTGAAGAACTTTCGGATGTGGTTGTACTTGCAGCGACAAACAGGCCGGACTTAGTTGATCCAGCATTGCTAAGGCCTGGAAGATTTGATAGGGTTATTGCAACACAACTTCCTGGAGAAAAATCAAGAATTGAAATTCTAAAAGTACATACAAAAGGAATGCCTCTTGCGAAAGATGTTAACCTAGAAGAACTTAACAAGAAATTGGAAGAGTTCAATGGGGCGGACATCCAAGCACTTTGTAGGGAAGCGGCAATGGTGACATTAAGAAGAGATAGGGCTTCGAAAGAAATTTCTGCGGCAGACTTTGAGGAGTCATTAAAGAAGATAATGCCTTCATTGAAGCAGGAAGAAATTAAGAAATACAGAGCAATTGAGGAGAAGTACTTGAGAGATGCGAGGGTTGCACAACACCAACCACCGAGTCAATCTTACATGGGATAATGGATTCGGATTTGCCCCAAAGGATATTTTATTTGCCTGAACGTCTTAATAATCAAATCAATGAATTAACAAGGTCTTTGCATGAATTTCAAGGAATGTTTATTTGTTCGGAAATTGAGGGGACGGAAGCATATCCTGAACAACATTATCATGCAGATGCATTGTGTGTGACTGGTAAGGATTTTAGGAGGTTAAAGGTTATTGATTCTTTTTTGGAGTCGGTTTCTGGATACCAGGTGATTAATTGGGAGATCCATCCTGAAAGATTTGAAGATCCAAATCCTTTTTCGAAGAGTGAAATTTTAGTTTACGAGGCAAGATTGAAAGAAGACCCTAGGTTTATTGGTATGTCAATAACACCTCAGATTAAGGGCCCGTCTTTTGTTAACATTCCTGGCTATGGCCGGGTTATATCTGAATTTGGGACTATAAACTTAGAAGCCCAGATGGCTTTGTTTGGGAAGGGAGCTGTTGAACTCCATGTGATCGGGAATTGTCAGGATTCTTATGATCAGACTCAAATGATTTTAGAAGAATTGGATTCTAGAAGTAAAGATCTAGGCTTTGAAGATTTAACGTTCAAACTTTAGTGGTTATTCCGTTGCCTATTTCTACTGTGTTTTCGTACTGTGTTACCATTCCTTTTTTTTCTGGTAGTATCGTGTATTGTTTTACTACGCCTGCTTTTTCTAACATATTTAATAAGAATTTGGCGTTCTTTACGTCTTTCAACCATCTTTCTGTAAATGGTAGGGTCTTGTAGTCTCTTTCTATTTGTCCCATTAGTTTTCGGGCACTGTCTAGTCTCATTGGTTTCTTTCCTAGGAATGCATATACTCCGCAAGGTTTGCCTTCCTTGACTGCTCCTTCTCCGTCGGTTGCGAAGGGTTCGATTGCGATGTGTTGGCCTTCGACTAATTTGTTTGGGTTTCCGTTATCGTAGTTGGGAATTGTTGGGTCGGTGTGAACTTTCCAGTAATCAACACCGTGCCCGCTCAAATTTGTAATGGGGTTAAAGCCTGCACCAGTAATGGTTTCTTCGATGACTTTTCCTAACTTGCCAATTTCGGTTCCGGGTGTTGCTATTTCACATGCGGCTAAGCAAGCATCTTTTGATGCGAGTATCATGTCTCTATAATCGTTGGTTCCGAGTTCTACGGTGATTGCGTTGTCTGCAACTGCTCCGTTAACGTGTACGCCTATGTCTAACTTGACTAGGTCTCCTTTTTCTAGAACATTATCATCGTCAATGAATGGGCAGTAGTGTGCTGCTATTTGGTTTACGGAAATGTCCATGGGGAATGCTGGGAATCCGCCTTTCTTAATGATTGATTCTTCGGTTTTATCTACAACTTCGGTGTATGTCTTTCCAGGTTTACAAATACTTACTGCATATTCTCTTGCTTCTGCTGCAATCTTTCCTGCTTTAAACCAATCGTTCATTAAAAGTCTCCTAAACTCTTCTGTTTATGAATGTTTGTTAAATCTTCTTTGTCGTAGCCTACTGCTAAGAATATTCTTTCAACTGCAGGCAGTATTTGGTTTTGAATGTAGTATTCTGGATCGTAACTTTTGGCTTCGTCAAAAGGGCTGGCTCTGTCGCCTATTTTTCCGGTTCCTTCTTGGACTACGTATTTTATTTCACTTCCGGCGCCTACAGCATCTCCTCTTTCTTTTAGTTTTATTGCAACATTGACGTGTGGGCCGATTGCGGAGTAGTCTTCTAGATCTTTGGTTAGTTTTTTCTTCAAAATCATTTTTTCGACTGGGACTTTGCCTTCGTTGGTGTCTTTCAAAACTTTTTTAACGTATTTGACTGCGTTTTCGACATCGCCTTCTTCTAGGATGATTCTTAATACTTCTTTCTGGGTTTCTTTTGCGATTCCGCTCCAATCTCCTCTGACTGTTTCGAAGCCTGCGATTTTGATGTCATTATTTTTATCTATTAATGCATATTTTTTCTTAGCGCCTTCTTCTTCGCCTTTTTTCATGACGAAGATTCCTCTTGGATAATAACCATCCATCTCTAGTTCCATTAAACTTGGCAGGTCTTTGTTGACTTCTTCCATGAACTTTTCTGCATAGTCTAAATTTTTATCGCCTAGGGAAACGAATATGGAGTCCGTGTCTCCGTAGATTACATCTAGGTTGTGTTTGTTTGCACTTTTGATTAGTGTTTTAATGTAGTTTCTTGCATATGCTGTTGTTGATGCTGCACATTCTTTGCAGTACCATCTTGCGCCTGAAAAGCCGAGGTAACCGTATGCGCTGTTTGCTAAAATTTTAAGACTGTATTGTCTAGCGGTTAGTGTTGCATCTTTTTTATTTTTCTTCAACATTTCTTTGACTCTGTTTCTTCTAACGAGTATTGCTCTGATCAGTTTTGGAAAGATGCCGTCGTATTTGAAGTTGAAATTATATTTTACATTTTTCCCGTTGACTTCGATTTCTGGTGTGGTGTTAACGTCTTTGGTTTTTTCGGTAATGGTGCTTGGGCAAATATTGTGTGCACTGATTATTGTGGGGTACAGGCTTTTGAAATCAAAGACGACTATGTCTTGGTAAACTCCTGCTTCTGGCTGAACTACAAAAGCACCTTCTACGGATCTTCCTTCTCTTTCACCGACAACGTTCCTATAGGGTCTGTTTGGGGCGAGTTCGTTGAATTCTTCTAGGTTTTTCATGACGAGACTTTCAACTAGTTGGCTGTAACCCATTCTGGAAATGTCATCTGGCGGTAACCCGCATAATTTTACGAATTCTTTTAGGTTAGAGTATATTTTCTCGAATAATTCGCAAGCTAATTTGGAATCTCTTAGGTTGTACTTACAATAGTCTCCGATTTCATCGCTGCCTGCATCCCAAACTTTCCACATTTCGCCTACGTCGGCCCCGGTTTTGCCTACACCTAAGAAATTATTTGCAACTGTGTCAAGATCATAAGATGGTAAGTTTATTTCTCCGCTCATTATTCTTCTAATGAATTTGAATACGTCAACATGGATTAGGCCTGCAATCTTTGTGGTTTGAGTGTTATTTCTTCTGGTTGATTTTATTTTTTTTCCGTCTAGGGATAGGTCTAGTTTCATCTTGAATTTTTCAGCTCTAGCTTTCAGGTAGGGGAAGTCAAAGCCGTCTGAAAAATAACCTACTAAGAAGTCGGCGTCGTATGCGTTGACTGCGTCATTAAACTTCATGATTAGTTCTTTTTCGTCTTTTACAAACTCGACATCGTCCGTTGCACCCTTATATTTTTTCCAAACGAATGTTTTTTTGTAGCCGTCACTTCCATAGAGTGCGACCATCAAGATGGGGTCGACTTCGTTGTTTGGGAATCTGTGTTTGCTATAGACTTCGATGTCAAAACCTAAGACTCTTGGTTTTGCCATGTAGCCATTTTCTTTAGGAATTACAATCTTTGCATTGATTACGTTACTAACTCGGTAATTGCTTTCAATTTCCTCGCCTTCGACAGTGCATAGACTTAGGGGTTCAATTTTTTTGTCAACTAGGTACCTTCTAGTAAAGGGTATGTCTAGTTCTAAAAAATTAGTGATGCCGTCCCATGATTTAATTTCTTCTCTGATAACGCTTACATCTTTTGGGTTGTTTACTTCTACTTTCAAAACATCGACATTTTCTGCCAAGTGTTTTTTCTTCATGATTTCGACGTTGGTGACGTATGCATTTCTTCTGACTTCTGCAATTTTCAGTTTCATTAATTTTTTCTTTATGGGTTCGGCATAGGTTTTGTCTTCTAGGACTATCCAGAAATATGCGGAATAGGTTTTGTCTTCTACACAGATCTTATTTCCTTCTGAGTCTCTCCCAAATATCCTCACTACGCCTCTGTGGGCGCTGCCTATTTCATCAAAATAATCGACAGTAAGTGGGTAAAAATCAACTTTGACCATATTCATGCCAGGCTAGAATGCATTATAAACCTTCCTGAGGGCCGTAAAATCCACATCAATAAATTTATATACTGTAACATATAGGTTAGTGTAACTAAATGGGGACGAAAATGAAAAAGAGTGCAAGAACTTTATTGGCAACAAGTGCATTAGCATCTTTAGCGTTCATTGCAGTGCCACAGGAAAAACAAAAAATGGATCTATTAGGCCTGGACAAGAAAGTTGAACTTAGTTCTGGTGAAGTAACTGTACCCGTTTACAATGTTTTTACGGGATTAAAACCTGGAATGTGTTCAGCATATGTTAGAAAGGCTGCAAAAGAAATGTTTGATGTTGATTATTCTTATTCGCATGCATGGGATAGAATTCATAATGATAGGGTCATTGCAGAGTTAGATGGTTATGATTCTCTAGAACAATTAATTTCAAAAGATCAAATTTCTCAAGGAGATGTCATCGGTGCATCTTATCCAAACAGTCCAAACATGAGGGGACTAGATTCTCAAGGAAATCTCAGACAGTTTTCTCATAACTTGTTGTATATTGGCGAATCTAAAACTGAAGAACCTTTGTTTGCACATAGAGTTGCAGGTTCAACAAAAGTTGATTCATTAAGCAAACTTAAGAAAAAAGGTTTAATCCCTAAATATGCGATAGGTCCTAAAACTTCTTCAGACTAGAATTGACTTCTTTGTTCTCGATTGGTTCGGGTTTAAACATGTAGGCTCGGTCCCAATCAAAATAGCCGCACCTAAAATGTTCTAGGGGGATTCCGGTTCTTTTACTTAGCATGATTGAATAAAAGTAGACTTGTGTGTCTGCATATTTTTCTTTATGTGCATTGGGCTTGTAGTCCCAGACCCAGATTTTACCGTCTTCGATGGACAGAACATCTATGTGTCCTGTTAATGGTTCGTCGCTTCCGAATAGTTCGTTGTAACAATTGATTTCGTCAGAATTTAACCAAATTGGAACTTCGATGGCAATTGTTTCATTATCGTTTTCTAACATAAACAGCTGTACTTTGCTGTGGTTGCATTTAAATCTCTCTTCATTAATTTTCAAACCATTCTTGGCCAGATCACAAACTCTGTGTCCGGTTAGTTCAACTATGTCGTGTGTTGTCTTGAACTTTAAACTACTCCCTCTGGGTCCTCGGCCAAAATATTCGTCGGGACAGGTTTCGAACATGGCTCCTAAGAATTTTTTTAGGTTTTCGTATTCTTTAGAACAAGTATTTTCAATTTTTTGATTATGAACTCTGTAGACATAAAGTCCGCCAGGATGTTCAAGTTTAGTAAATTTTACCACCACTTTTAATCAATAATTTGAAATAAGTTTTAAAAGAATTTACATAATAAGGTATATAAATTAACTATTCTAAACCTTTCTATGGGCGTAAAAATAACGGACATTGTTGAAAAGAGGAAGATTTCCTTTGATGATTTAAGAAACAAAAAGATAGCTGTTGATTTTTCAAATGCGGCATATCAGTTCTTAACTTCTATAAGGCAGCGTGATGGTACTCCGTTAATGAATTCGAAAGGCGAAGTTACCTCGCATATACAGGGAATTCTTTCTCGTTCGTCAAATCTCTTGTCTCAGGGAATAAAGATAGCTTACATTCTTGATGGTAAGCCGCCCGAATTAAAGATTAAGACTCAACAAGGCAGGTATGAGTCGAAGGTTGTGGCGGAAGAAAAGTATGAGGCTGCGAAAGAGGAAGGTGATGAAACTTCTATGTTGAAATATTCTAAACAGTTTACAAGACTAACTAAGGACATGGTTAAAGATTCAAAAGAGTTAATCGAAGCATTGGGTATTCCGGTTATTCAGGCTCCTTCTGAGGCGGATGCACAGATTGCGTATTGTTGTAAGTCTGGTGATGTGTGGGCTGCTGCAACTACGGATTTCGATACATTACTTCATGGGTCTCCAAGAATGATTACTAATTTAACGGTTTCACAGAAGAAAAAGAATGCCTTGGGTTCGTTCATTAAAAGTAGTCCTGAATTAATAATCTTGAAAGATGCACTTGAAAATCTAAATATAAATCAGGACCAATTGATTTCTTTGGGGATGTTGGTTGGGACAGATTATCATCCTGGAATAAAGGGCATTGGGCCGAAGAAAGCAATAAAGATAGTTCAAGAATATAAGACTCCTGAAAAAATATTTGAAAAGCACCCTTTAGAGAATCAAGATTGGAAGGAAATCTTCGAATTGTTCCACAATATGGGTGTAGAAAAGAATTACTGCTTGGAATGGAATGCTCCAGATAAAGATAAACTATTAAAAATCTTAGTTGATAAACATGAGTTCTCTGAAGACCGAGTAATGTCGACTTTAAATAAAATAAATGGGGGGAGTGTCAAGGTGACTGCTGATCAGAAAGGCCTTGGTACGTGGATGTAATGGTTGAATGGTATGTTTTAATGTTGATTCCAATATTTTTTGGAACAATTGCAGGGATTACTGAGAAGAAGGCATTGTTCAAGGAGCATGCAATGGAGTTCTCTGCAGTATTTTCGATAATTATTGCAATAATGACCTTGGTGTATTATCCTCATCTTAGTTTTGACTTTCCAACCCACTACTGGCCTATAATCTATATTGGTTCGGTTCTGGGCGCAACAGCATTCCTATTTATTGCGAAAGCAGTAAGACATATGGAATTGTCTAAATCTTCACCACTATTCACATTCAGTCCAATTATCACGGCGATTCTTGCATGGATTTTCCTAAAAGAAAGTTTAACCCAGAACCAAATTATTGGGATCCTGATAATCTTTTCTGGTTCATATTTCTTGGAGCTTAAACATAAAGATACTATATGGAAGGAGTTGTTAACGCCTTTCAAGGTTATGATTAAATCAAAATATGTTCACTTCATGCTATTCGCAATGTTACTTTATTCAGTTAATGGATTAATAGATAGGTTCCTATTAAACACTACCAACCCAGATGCAATGAACCCTTATAATTATATGATTATCATCCATATGTTCATAGCACTTAATCTAATAGTCATGATTCATTTGTTCCATGATGGTTTCAAGGGAATTGCCCATGGTTTCAAATCCGCAGGCGGTTGGATATTTTTAATGGCCGCATCATTATTTATTAGCAGATCAGTTCAGATGTTTGTAGTGGCAATGCCTGTTGCAAAGATTGCACTTGTTTCGGCGATGAAGCGGGGAGCTACAGTTTTCACAACCATTCTTGGCGGAGAGATATATCATGATAAGCACTTAATGCAGAGGAGCATAGCAGTAATTGGAATGGTAATCGGGGCAGTTATCATGGTGTTATGATGGCAAAGTTAATTCAAGAATTAATAAAATCTAAAATTGTAAATTCTAAGGAATCTAAATTAGTTCCTAAAGCTTTTGACACTGTGGGTGACATTGCAATTTTCAATGATTTTCCAAGGGATTTAAAGAAAAAAGAAAAATTGATTGCCGAAAAAATAATTTCTTTAAACAAAAATATTAAGGTTGTTGCTAAGAAGTCAAAGAAATATTCTGGCAGATTAAGGACTCCTAAAATAAAGATTCTTGCAGGGGAAAAAAGAAAGGAGACTGTGCATACTGAGTCCGGTTGCAAATTAAACTTAGATGTGGAAAAATGTTATTTCTCGACAAGATCTGGAACAGAACGTCTAAGGGTTGCAAATTTGATAAAGCGAGGCGAATTGGTTCTAGTTCTGTTCTCTGGTATAGCGCCGTTTCCTTGTGTAATTTCAAAAAAGTCAAAGGCCAAGGAAATCCATGCAATTGAATTAAACAGGATTGCTCATAAATATGCTCAAAAGAATATTGAGTTAAACAAAATAAAAAATGTTATACTTCATAGGGGAAATGTAAAGAAGGTTCTTCCCAAGATCAATAAAAAGTTTGATAGGATTATTATGCCCCTTCCTAAGTCTGCAGAAGAGTTCTTAGGGTCGGCAAAGACAAAACTCAAAACAAAGGGGACAATTCATTTGTACACTTTTGCAAATGAGAATGACTTCAAAAAAATAAAATCTGAATACAAAAAATCTTTCAAATCAGTAAAGTTAACAAAAGCAGGACATTATGCTCCTGGAATATTTAGAGTTTGTTTAGATTTAGGATTATAGCCACTTATAGGATATAGGTCCCATGAAGTCTCCAGTTCTCAAGAATCTTTCAATGCCCGGTCTCATATCTTCTGGAACGGATCTAACTTTACTAACTAATCCTTTGTCCATACAGGTTGCGATTGATGTAACTATTCCTGGAATGACAATTTCTGCATCTGGAGCATAATTGTGGAACAATGCTGCTGATATAGCACGACCTTCTTTATTCCATACATCTCTTGGCACAAAGTGGCGTTCCAATAAGCCCGCACCTTTTGGGAGGGTGTGTTGTCCAGCTACAACGTCATCAATTACACCTTCAACTTCTTGTAATGTTCTAAGGTCGGAAATTGGTTTTTGCAAAAAGAATATTACTTGTTCTCCCTTATAGCTCAGAAGTCCTTCGTAAAATGGGTGTGCTACAGGAAGCATTTCAGTTTTTCCTGTCCTAGGACAAGAAGTTATGTATGATTTAACAAAGCCACTTAAATCTAAATTTACGAGGTGGGCATAATCTCTTTCTTCAGTTGTCATAAAATTAGTTTCAAAATTTCAGTTTATAAAATTTTTTATGCTTGTTCAGAAGTCAAATTCTACTTCTTTCTTTAGTTTGATTGCGCTTGGTGCTTCTCCGCCGTGCCAACTTCTTTTTGGGTGAACTCTCATTGGATAGATTCTCTCGCTGTTATCGTCTAGAATTATTGCACTTCCTCGCAATCTTGGAAGGTTGTTCAAATGGTTTGCAAGGTCGCTTGTTAGGTAGGTTTGCATCATGCTGTTTAATGCACTGATGTCCATGCTGCTGGTTAGTTTGTGGCTCAGAACAATATCGCTTTGTGTCAAAACATCTTTGTGGATTTCTCCGGGCTGTTGGGTAACTAGCACTAGGCTGATTCCTGGTTGTCTTCCTTCTCGTAATAGTTGTACTAAGGCATCGCTTGCAGGTGTCTTCCCGGTTTTTGGTAAGAATTCATGTGCTTCGTCGATCATGATCCATACCATTGGTTTGTCTTGTTTTGCTTCTTCGTAAAAAAAGCTGTGTTCTCTTTCTATGTCTTGTAATTCTTCTTCTTTTCTTGCAAGCATTCTTTCTGCAAGTAATTTTTTACTGATCAGGCCGATAACTAGTCCTTTGATGCTCCAGTCTCCAGAGGCGTGTGCGTAACAACTGATGTCTAGAACGTTAACACTGCCTGGTTTCATTAATTCTTCGATGGTTGTTCCTCTTTTTGCAAAGAGTCCCCATTGGTCTGCGGCTAAGAATCTGTTTTCTGCTGCATCTTTAACATCTCTGGTGGTCTTTTTGTCTTTGGAGATCTCATCAATTATTTCTTTAATCGAGTAGGTTGTTTTTTTCCCTTGTAATCTTCCGAGAACTCTCTCGATTAGGATTCCCATTGCATCGTTTATTTTAATTCCGAAAACTTCTGCCCAGTCGCTTGCGTTTAACTCACTAGTCCTTAGGGTAAATGGGTGGTCTACGGGTAGTCCTTTTTTCTTGTACTCTTCATAGTAGCCTTCTGGAGTAAATACATTGATGTTTAATCCTTCTGGTTTCAGACCCCAGTGTTCTAATAATTTTTCTTGTCTTTTGTTTGGGTATTTCATGGTCCAGAAAACTCCCATGGTGTCAAAAAATAAGACTGTAATATTTTGTTTGATTGCTTCTTCCATTCTGGAGATTTCTTCAGCTAAAACTGAAGCTGAGTAGGATTTTCCACTCCCTCTCTTTCCACAGATCATGACTACGTGTGTCCTAGCCACGTCTAAGAATAAATCATTACTCAAGGAAGTTGTTTGTCCCATTCTAACGTAGGTTTTTCCAAGATAGACTGTACCTTTATCGCCAAACTTTGCTAAATCGCCTTGATTCCTACCAATAATGATTTTGTGACCCATATAGAATCTTCACCTCTTTAATGAGTTAATATTGTATTTATAAAAAACTTTCTTACCAACAAATATATAAAACAAGCTTAAATCCTATAGATTATGATTATCAATCAAATCAAAACATTCACCTTATTAGTACTGCTCTCGGCGATTATATTTCTGATCGGTGGGGTTCTAGGTGGGCAAACAGGACTGTTTATAGCATTAATCTTGGCTTTACTTATGAATTTTGTTTCATATTTCTATTCGCATAAGATAGTTCTTTCGATGTATAAGGCTCAGCCTCTTTCAAAATCGAAAGCACCTAAAATTCATGCAATGGTTGAGAAAATTAGTAAAAGGGCTGGGATTCCTAAACCTAAAATTTATGTTATTCCTTCAGAAAACCCAAATGCATTTGCAACAGGGAGAAATCCTAAAAATGCAGTTGTCGCGTTCACATCGGGGATTGCAAAAATCCTTAATCAGAAAGAGATGGAGGGTGTTCTTGCACATGAGATTGGACATATTAAAAACAGAGACATTTTAATCTCTACAATTGCGGCAACATTGGCAACAATCATTATGTATGTGGCTTCGATGGCAAGATTTGCAGCGATCTTTGGTGGGTCACGTGACTCTGAGGGTAATTCTAACATAATCCAAATTTTAGTTTTGGCGATAGTGGCGCCTATTGCAGCGATGATGATTCAATTTGCAATTTCTAGGTCTAGAGAATTCATGGCTGATGAAACTTCTTCAAACTTAACGCATGAGCCTAAACATTTAGCAAGTGCATTGCAAAAACTAGAAGATTTTTCAAAGAAGATCCCCCTGAGGTTAGGAAATCAATCCACTGCATCCCTATTCATAGTTAATCCGTTTACTTCAAAAGGATTCACTCAATTATTTTCTACACACCCTTCAACACAGGATAGGGTAAAGAGATTAAATTCTCTCAAATAGATTAATTTTTAAATAACTCTGTTTTTAAATAAGATTATGAGGGATTCAGATTATCATCATCTTTTTAGGGTGGCATTGTTATTGTTCATAGCAGTTTCTCTAGTATACCTTCCATTCATTATAGAAACTAAGGATGCAAATAAGGTGATTAACACTTTCAAAAAATCAATTTCTCCAAATACTCAATCGCAAGGCACTGGTTCTCTTCCAAATGTTGATCAAGAAGGAACACCGATTCCTCAGCCGGTTCCAGCTCCAGATTATGATCAAGGTTCTGATGATGATTACGATGACAATGAAGAGGATAATGGGGATGACAATTCTGGAGGAAACAATAACGAGAATAATGAAACAAATGAAGATGATAATAATGAAATGGATTTCAACTCTGGAGGAACTTTTGGGAATGATGTTTATTTCCTAGAGTCTGATTTCGAAACGGGTTCACTTTCAGATCATTGGAATACTCATTTCGCAAGATCTGATTCTGCGGAGATAGTTTCGGATGTTGTGAGGAATGGAAATTATGCGATTAAGATGAATGTGAGAAAGGGAGACATTGCTATCCCTAATGATGCTGAGAATGGTAAGAGTAGGGTTGAATTAAGTCTTAAGTCTCCTTATGCGGATGAGTATCCTATGGATGGAACTCCTGTGTTTTATGGTTGGAGTGTTTATTTTCCAGAGGATTACTATTTTAATCACAGTATAGAGCATGATGGTTTTAATATTGTGGGGCAATGGTTCCATAGACCTGAACCTGGACAGTCTTGGGAAGAATGGGATAATGAGCATGGTGGGAAGAGGGGAAGTCCTTCTGTGTCCATAAGGTATGAGGAGTTGGAAGATGGAACTCATGGCTTAGGTATTTTAACAAGGCCTAATGTGGAATCTATTTCTTCGGTAATCGGTGAAAGAGAAATCCAACTCGGTGAGTGGAATGATATCATCTTTGAAGTTAAGTGGTCAATGAACAATGACGGGTATATTAAGGCTTGGCTGAATGGTGCACCGTTTACAACAACTAAGCATTATGCAAAAAACATGTACACTTCAACTCCTAAAAAGCTTAAACTGGGAATGTATCGGGGACCGAATGTTCTTTCAGAAAATAATATTTATTATGATGAAATCAGAATTGGTGGGTCTTATGAAGAGGTAGATCCTAGTAATTATTGATTATTTTTTCAACCATTCGACTTCTTCGTCCAATAGTCCTAGATTGGGAAGTTTGTTATGTCTTGCCATAAATTTCAAGAAGGGTAAGTCTTCTTGGATGAATTTTTTCTTTGAGGTATGGAATTCGCTTGCTAGTTTTTCTGATATGGTTTTTCTTTTGAAGTTTTTTTGTTTGTTCATCCATATTCTTAAGGGCCTACTGCTTCGTTTGTAGTTGACAAAGCCTTTCTTACTGTCTTTTTTTGAGAATGCAATGCCGCAACTCAATAACTGGTAGATATAAACTAAATATCTCCAATGTTGCCATCGCATAATTCTTCTATTGAATATGTCTGCTTTACTTAAGGAATCAAAAGCATTGGCTAATGATTCAGAGCTGTACTCGTAAGGTAAGTTTTGTTCGACCCAAAGCATTAGATCTTTATGGTTTACTGCAACGTTATCATAAACTCCGCTAACGTTTTCCCATTTTTTGCTTTTGAAGACAAGTCTTAGGGCTTCGGATAGGTTCCCTTCCCTTCCTCGTTCATTGTCTTCGCTGCCGCCTTCTAAAACTAGTTTTCCTGAACAAGAGTGTATTTGTAGGTCATTAATTGCAGCTCTCAGATCACCGCCAACTCTTCTGGCAATCATTTTCAAGTCCTCTTCATTGTAACTAATGTTTTCATTTTCACAAATCTTCTTTAAGGTTCCAACAGTATCTTCACAATCTACGCCTTCGAATTTGATCAGTGTGGCTTTTTTCTTGATGGATTTAATTTTGTCAGCATCAGGGTCTTCTGCGCATAAAACTATTGCATGGGAGTTTTTAGCCATCAGTTTACATAATGCTTGGACCCCGCCTCTATCTTCATTGCCGGAGATTCCATTGAGTTCGTCTACTAAGATTATTTTTTCTTTAGCAAACAAGCTTTGTTGTTCTAAACTATTCCCGACAACAGAATTAACGCCTAGTTTATTTCTAAAATCTGAGGCGTTCATTTCAATGAGTTCAAAATTTCCACTGTTTGCAATTGCCTCAACAACTGAAGTCTTCCCGCAACCTGTTGGCCCGCAGATCATTGCAACTCCTTTGTTGTCTATTATACCTATTAGTTTAGTGATAAAACTATCTTTGATTGTTATTTCTTCAAGATTTTTTGGTTTGTATTTTTCACACCAGGGCTTCATTGTAAGATTCCAAAACCTGCAAGTAATGCTTCAAGTTGTATGAATTCATCACTTCCTTCGACCATTCTAAATTCAATTTCTCCGCATTTCTCAACCATTTTCATCTTCAGTTTGCCGTCGATATCTAATTTTCCGACTTCGGATTGAATTTGTTTAATCATATCTAGTCCACTTAAACCGCCATTTAACATGATGTCTAATAGTTTTTTACGTGCATCTTCAAACTTGCCGTCCAAGGCCATCATCAAGACTGTATCAACTTCTTTTGGTTTTGCAAAGTTAGCGATCTCGTAAACTTTGCTTGCAGTGATTTCATTTCCTACAACCGAACAACTATGCATTACGTTAATCACTCTTCTTACATCTCCGTCGCTGACCTCAAAGAGTGCTTCTTTTGCTTCATCGTCTAAAGATAGTTTTTCTTCTTTGCTGATCCATTCAACTAGGCCAATAATGTCTGGTTTTGCCAAAGGTTTAAACTTGAAGACTGCACACCTGCTCTGGATAGGGTCGATTATTTTGGATGGATAATTGCAGCTTAGAATGAATCTTGCGGTGTTGGAGTATGTTTCCATGGTCCTTCTAAGTGCTTGTTGTGCTTCCTTAGTCAGACTGTCACATTCGTCCAAATAGATTATTTTGGGAACGTCAATTCCTACAGATTTGGTTCTTGCAAAATCTTTGACTTTGTTCCTAATAACATCAATACCTCTTTCATCTGAAGCGTTTGTTTCTAGAAAATTGCCTTTCCAGTTGTCTCCGAATAGTTCTTGTGCAATAACTAATGATAGTGTTGTTTTACCGATACCTGCTGGCCCTGCAAATAAAAGGTGGGGCATGTTTCCATTTTTTACGAATGCTTTTATTTTTTCTACAATTTCTTTTTGACCGTATACTTCGCTAAAATTAGATGGCCTATACTTCTCAGTCCACATTTGTAAAGAATTTCTACTCATGATCTTGGAATATCCGATCCGATTTATAAGTTTTGTTGGGTTAGAGAGTAAATACGGTCGTTTTATCATAAGATATTTAAATGCACATTAGGCCATTCATTACCATGTCTAAACATATTGAAAGGGAAAAGGAATTGGCAGAGTTTTGGGAGAAAAATAAGGTCTTCGAAAAATCAGTTAATGAAAGGCCTAAGGATAAACAGTATGTTTTCTATGATGGTCCTCCTTTCGCTACAGGAACTCCTCACTACGGACATATTTTGGGTTTAACTTCAAAGGATTTGTTCCCTAGATACTGGACCATGAAGGGTTTTAGGGTAGAAAGAAGGTGGGGCTGGGACTGCCATGGCTTACCTATTGAGAATATTGCTGAGAAAGATTTGGGCATGAAAGAGAAAAAAGAAATTGAGTCTATGGGTATAAAGAAATTCAATGAATTTTGTCGATCAAAGGTTTTAGATTTCGCAAATGAATGGAAGAAAACAGTAACGCGTATGGGTAAATGGATAGAGTTTGATGACTCATACAAAACGATGGACAATTCTTACATGGAATCTGTCTGGAATATTTTCAAAAAATTATACGATCAGGGATACATCTATGAGGGGAAGAAAGTGTTGCCTTTCTGTCCGAGATGTCAAACGCCTTTATCAAAAGTAGAGATTACTATGGATAAAAGTTACAAGACTGTAACTGAAAAAACTGCAACTGCTAAGTTTAAATCTGTAGATGAGGATAATACTTATTTCTTGGCATGGACTACTACGCCTTGGACATTGATTGGAAATGTTGCACTGGCGGTTAATCCTAAACTAGATTATGTTAAGATTGAACATAATGGGGAAAACTTAATTCTTGCTAAGGACAGATTGGAAACAATCGATGGTGATTACAGTATCGTCAAAGAGTTCAAAGGTGAAGAATTATTGCATAAGGGATACGAGTGCCTTTACCATATTCATTCTGACAAAAAAGGACACTATATTGTTGACGGTGGGGATGAGATTACTTCAGAAGATGGAACGGGAATAGTTCACATGGCTATCTATGGTGAATTTGACTATGATATGATTAAGAAATATGATCTGCCTGTAATTCAACACGTAGGCCACCATGGGAAGTTACATTTGGGGCCTGATGATTGGATAAATGTTTGGTTTAAACATGCTGATGAAAAAGTCTTGGAAGATTTGGAAGCAAAAAATTTACTTTACTCTGCTGTGGACTACACTCACGAGTACCCTTTCTGTTATAGGTGTGAAACGCCTTTATTCTATAATGCGGTGGATTCATGGTTTGTGAATATTCAAAAGATCAAAGATCAATTACTCAAAAGAAATGAACAGATTAATTGGCATCCTGGAAACATTAAGGAGGGTAGTTTCAAACATATTGTAGAAACTGCACCCGATTGGAGTATTTCAAGAAATAGGTTCTGGGCAACTTCTATTCCTGCATGGAAATGTGAGGATTGTGAAGAAGTTAAGGTGGTTGGCTCTATAAAGGAACTTCAAGAAAGTGCAATAGAAAAATTAGACGATAATGTGGACTTGCACAAACACATAGTTGATGATATTAAGTTAAAATGTAAATGTGGGAAAGAAATGACCAGGGTTCCTGAGGTTCTAGACTGTTGGTTTGAGTCAGGGGCGATGCCTTTTGCAGCAAAGCACTATCCTTTCGAAAACGAGGGCTGGTTCAAAAATAATTTCCCTTGCGATTTTGTATCAGAGTATGTAGGACAAGTTAGGGCATGGTTCTATTACATGCATGTACTTTCGGTTTTATTATTTGACAAAGCTCCGTTCAAGAATGTGGTTGTATCTGGAAATATTTTGGCTAAGGATGGGTCTAAAATGTCAAAGTCAAAGAAAAACTATCCTGATCCTGAAAAAATATTTGAACAATTCGGTGCGGATGCATTAAGATTCTACTTGATGTCTTCTCCTGTGATGAAAGCTCAAGATATTAATTTCCAGGAAGATGAGGTTAAGGAAGTTTATAGGAAAGTAATCATGCTTGCATCTAATATTAAAACATTCTACAATATGTTTGGAGATAAAACTTCATTGGATGTGCCTAAATTAGAAAATGTTTTGGATAAATGGTGGATTTCAGAAACAAATTTGATGATAAAAACAGTGACGGTTGCATTGGACGACTATGATTCTACATTAGCCTGTAGGACTATTTTAGCATACATAGAAGACCTTTCCAAGTGGTTTGTTAGGAGAAGTAGAGAGAGATTCAAGTCAAATGACGAAGAGGATAAGGCCCATGCGATACAAACTCTTGCATACTCCCTTCACACTCTATCGAAGGTGATTGCACCGATAACTCCTTTCATTGCAGAAGATATCCATTTAATGCTTAAGGAAAAAGGGCACTCCTTGAAGGAGTCGGTTCACCTAGAAGATTGGCCTAAATTCAAAGAATCTCTGATAGATTCAAGTTTGAGTGAGGATATGTTTGTTACTAGGGATGTTGTTAGCAGAATGTTGGAAGAAAGGGAGAAGGCAAAGATTTCAGTAAGGCAACCCTTGGGTGTTGCAAAGGTAATCTCTCCGATTAAGTTAGACAAAGAACTGATTGATTTAGTTTTAGATGAGGTTAATGTAAAAAACGTAGAAGTTACAGTGGTTAAAGAAAATCCTGTTTCGGTAGAGCTAGACACAACAATAACGAAAGAGCTTGAACAAGAAGGTTATTTCAGGGAAGTGTCAAGAAAGATTCAAGCCTTAAGGAAAAAATTAGGTTTGGTTCCTTCAGATGAAATATCTGTAGTAATTGATGCAGATTATGACCTCATGCCTTTCAAAGAACAACTAATGGAAAGAGTAGGGGCTGTAAATCTCTCATTTGGGGCATTGGATGGCTCATATGATGTAGAAAATACTGATAAAATCAAGGGTACAGAGTTCAAAATTGCATTTAACAAGCTCTGATCCTAAAAATTCAAGTTCTAGGCCATTTAAATACCTTTAAATACTCCTCCTGACCCCTATTTAAAGAAAAAAGAGGCATTAAAAGATATGGGGGCCAAAATGCCAAAAAAAACAACTAAAAAAACAAGTAAAACTTCTAAACAAAAACTTGACATTAGAATTGTTAACATAGTATGTTCTTCATCCCTAGGACAAGACATACCTCTGATTAGGTTGGCAGAAACATTACCAAACACAGAATACAACCCAGAGCAATTCCCTGGATTGATTATGAGGATCAGAGAACCAAAAACATCAGCTTTAATTTTTTCGTCTGGAAAGATTGTGAATACTGGTGCGAGATCTCTTTCAAAAGTTAGAGAGTCAATTGACAAGATTATTGAAAACTTAGCTAAAGTTAATGTTAAGATCAAAATTCAACCTAAAATCGAGGTCCAAAACATGGTGGGATCTGGTAGTATTGGTATGGATTTGAATCTAAACTCTTTAGCAATGGAACTGAAAAATACGGAGTATGAGCCGGAGCAATTCCCTGGACTTGTATACAAGTTGGCTGGAACAAGGGCTACATTCTTATTATTCAGTAACGGTAAGATCGTTTGTACTGGAACTCGTTCAGAAAAGAAGCTTAAGGAAGCTGTAGCTGAATTGATTGAAGTGCTTAAAAACAAGAAATAGGGTTATACCCTCTTTCTTTCCTTTTCTTTATATATAAATTCTCGAAGAAATATTGTCCCAGTCACGAAAATCTATTTAAATCTCCCTCCATCAACAATAGAACTTACTTTTTGGGGGCGTAAGTCTTTGGTTAATGCACAAGAACAAATAGAGAAATTTCAAGAATTTTTGGAGCTGAATTATCAGAAGGAAATCCATTCTTTAGTTAAACAGGGTGCACGTTCATTATTGATAGATTTTAATAATATTTCTATGTTCGAGCCGACACTGGCAGAAGAAATCCTAAATGATCCTGAAGATTCAATCAGGGCAATAGAAATTGCTTTATCTCAGTTCGATATCCCTGACAAACATATCAAAGTTCGTTTATTCAATATTCCTGAATCCCAACAGATTCTTATCAAGAATATTAGGAGTGAACACATTGACAAGTTTATTTGTTTTGAGGGTATTGTAAGGCAGTCTTCAGATGTAAGGCCTCAGGTAGTTTCGGCAAAGTTTGAATGTCCTGCATGTGGAAATAACATTAACATGCCTCAGGTTGAAGAAAAATTCAAAGAGCCTAACCGGTGTTCTTGTGGGAGGGTTGGGAGATTCAAATTGATTAACAAAACATTAGTTGACTCGCAAAGGGTTGTCCTTGAAGAACCTTCAGATAATATTGGTGGGGGGGAGCAATCAAAGAGACTTCCCGTTTACCTTAGGGAGGACTTGGTTGAACCGAAAATGGAAAAGAAAACAACTCCTGGTTCAAGAGTTACTGTTTTTGGAATAATTAGGGAGGTTCCGATCCCATCTAAGACGGGGGGGCAGTCGACAAGATTTGACTTATGTTTGGAGGCAAATTATGTGGAGCCTGCAGAAGAGAGTTATGATGAGATTGTTTTAGATGAAGATGATTTGGCAAAAATCAGGCAACTTTCAAAAGACCCTAAGGTGTATGAAAAATTTTTACAGTCTATTGCACCTTCAATTTTAGGACATGAAGACATCAAAGGAGCACTGATACTTCAGTTGATGGGTGGTGTAAAGAAAGAAACTGGGGATGGTCAAAAGATCCGGGGAGATATTCATGTACTGCTTGTAGGGGATCCGGGAGCGGCGAAATCTTCATTAATCAAGTTCATTGAAGGGGCGGCACCCAGAGCTAGATATGTTGTGGGAAGGGCGGCAACTTCGGCAGGTATTACTGCGAGTGTAGTGAAGGATGAGTTCATCAGAGGGTGGGCATTGGAAGCGGGAGCAATTGTTCTTGCAAGTGGTGGTTACTTACTGTTAGATGAGATGGATAAAATGTCTGAAGAAGATACTTCTGCGATGCATGAAGCTATGGCACAACAAACTGTTACAATTCATAAAGCAAACATTCATGCAACGCTTCAAGCTCAAACTTCAGTTCTTGCAGCGGCAAACCCTAAGCTGGGTAGGTTCGATCCATACCAACCGATTGCAAGCCAGATTGATTTGCCTCCTGCATTAATTAACAGGTTTGATTTAATTTTCCCTGTGCGCGACTTGCCTAATAAAGAAAAAGATACGTTGATTGCAACTCATGTTTTGGATATTCAGAGTAATCCTTATTCAAAGGAACCTCCTATAGAGATGGACCTTATGAGAAAGTATATTGCATATGCAAAACAATCGGTCGCGCCAAGTTTGACTCCTGGGGCTATTGAAGAAATCAAAAACTTTTATGTTGGTTTGAGAAATTCTACCACTTCCGGGGATCCGGAAGGAGTAAAGCCGATTCCGATTTCTGCTCGTCAATTGGAATCATTGGTAAGGTTGGCGGAGGGTTCTGCGAGAATTAGATTGTCTACAAAGGTTACAAGAAGTGATGCGAGGAAAGCAATTTCTATTATGAGGTATTGTTTGATGCAGGTAGGATTCGATCATGAAACTGGTCAAATTGATATTGATAGAATTTCCTCGGGGGTTACTGCTTCAACAAGGAATAAGATCCATACTGTGCGTGAAATAATCACTATTTTTGAAACTCAGGGCAAAAAGTCTATACCTATGGAGGACATCATTGCTGAGGCTACAGATAAGAAAATCTCTGAATCTCAGGTGGAAGAGATAATAGAAAAGTTAAAGAGGGAAGGGGAGATTTACGAACCAAGAAGGGGATTCATAAGTAAGATCTAAAATGGAATTTAAGCAAAATCAGACACCGATTCAGAGGCAAATTGCTCACAAGATTTGGTTATCTAATCTTAATAATGGGACATTTGTACGCGGGTCTAAATCTTCTGATGGTTTCATTCCAAGTTTTACTCAGGTGCATGATAAAAAGATATCTCGGGTAAATATTATTGCAACGGTGGTGGATGTTTTCAAGAGTGAAGATGGTAACTATTTTTCATTTACTTTGGATGATGGTTCTTCAACGATCAGAATCAAAGCGTTCAATGAAGATACTAATAACCTTTTAGAGATTAACAAGGGTGATGCAGTATTGGTAATTGGTAGGGTTAGGGAATATCAAGATGAACTATATATTGCGCCTGAAATAACTAAAAAAATAACTGATCCGAATTTAGAGTTAATTAGGAGATCGGAATTGCTTAGTGTTTATGGTAAGCCGGAAAAGGAAGAAGTTTCTTCTAAGACTCAGGTTGTACAAGCACAAAATCAGAATAGTTTGGTTAATGATTCTCCTGAAATAGTTAAGGATGAATCTCATGAAGAGCTTAGGCAAAAGATCATTGCGCATTTAGTTGCTAATGACGAAACTGGTGAAGAACTTTCTGCGCTTTCTAAGATAATCAGTAGAGAGGACTCGGTAACTGAGGCAGTAATCAAGGAATTACTTTTAGAAGGGGAAATCTACGAAAACAAGCCTGGCCATTATAAGGTAATCTAGCCAAAACCATTAAAAACACTTCTCTCATAGCCTTGTTATGGATTATTCAAAATTACTTAAGGAAGCTAAGGAAAAGCTACCGGATGTTCAAGATACGGGTAGTAGGTTCGAGATTCCTGTCGTTAAGGGGCATGTTCAAGGAAATAAAACTATAATTACAAATTTTCAACAAATTGTTGATAAGTTGGGTAGGCCTAAGGAACAGTTGGTAAAGTTCTTACAGAGAGAGTTAGCTACGCCTGCTACTTTGGAGGGTCCAAGGTTAGTATTTGGGAGGAAACTGCCTTCTGCTTTAATCAATAAAAAAATAGAATTGTATTGTAAGGATTTCTTATTATGTAAAGAATGTGACAAGCCTGACACTAAGGTTATCAAAGAAGGAAGGTTAATGTTGCTTAGGTGTACTGCGTGTGGTGCAAAACACCCAATAAAATCTAAAATATGATGTATGTAAATATTCACAAGGGTGATCACTCTGATGTGATTGCGGTTTGTGATGAGGATCTGATTGGTAAGTTAGTTTCAGATGAAAATTCTGAGTTGAATATTTCGGAAAAGTTTTACAAGGGTAGGTTGCTGAATGAAGAGGAAGTTCTAGAAATTCTGAATGGTGCAACAAATGTTAATTTGGTTGGGGATGAAGCAATAGGTTGCGGAATAAAGTGTGGGTTGATTGATGAGGATGAGATTGTTGTTATCGGAGGTATAAAATTTGCCCAGTTCTACTCTCTCGAATAAAGCTTTAACTTACAAGTATAAGCCTCCAGGGGATAAGCATGAAAATTATTATGAGGCAAAAATACAGATTAGGCCAAAGGATGAACAAGCTATTCGTTTTGTGATAGACCTAATCGATAACAATGATAGGGTTAGGATTTCTAAGGTTGTAGAGTTGAAGGCTGGGGTGGATTTTTATGTTTCTTCAAGAAAGTTTGCTGCGGTTATTGGAAAAAAACTTAAGGCAAGGTTCAAGGAGGGCAAGGTTTTAGTTACTAAAACATTATTCTCTAGGAATAAACAGACAAGCAAAAATATTTATAGGGTTACCGTCCTCTTTAGACTTAATTAAAGAGGGTTTAAATGAGTTCAAAAAATTATGTCTTAGTATTCTTTGTATTAGTCTTGAGTCCTATGCTGATTTCTGCAGAGATTTTTCAATATGAAGATTCTGGCGATCAAGTGGAGATAGGGGAATCTTTTGAGGATGTTCTTCCAATAATTTCGTCTTCAGACTTGCCTGCCTTGGATTCTCCTGACATAATTACGGATAGGGGAACGACCAGACAATATCAATACATTCATTTCGGTGATGCTCTGACCTCATTAACGCCTCCTACGGTGCAATATGTCAAATCCGATGATAGCGGGATTGGTTCATTCATACAGATTGATGGAGGGACTTCTTCAGGTGAGGCATATTTTGAATTTGAAATTGTTTTTGATAAGGGTTTGGAGAGTAGTATTTCCTCTTCGAATAATTTGGAGGATTTAGAGGATGTAAAGTTGAAACTATTTGCAGATGAATATACAATCATAGATACGGAGATAGACACTACAACTTCAGAAGTTAAGCTTCTCCTTGCAACAAGTTCTATTTCTGATACGGTTTTTGAGGGGGATTCTAAGGTTTACACTATTGGGACAAAAAAGTATGAAGTTTTGGTAGATTCAATAACTGCTTCGCCAGATACAATTAGGATGAATGTTAATGGTTTGGATATTGGTCAGTTAGAGGAAGATGGTTACCACCAACTTTCGGATGATACGGTAATAGGGGTGAGAAATATCGTCACTTCGGATGGTGCTGTGAAGGATTTGGCAACAATTTATCTTGGGGCAAAAACATTGGAGTTGGAAGATACTTATAATGATGATACGTTTGAACAGGGGCTGTCTGTAAATGGGGAAAAGGTGGCTGAGGGTTTCAATCTTCTCAAGGGTTCTGTTTCTTCAGACATATTTTCTTTAACTAATCTGAAGTATAGGGGAACTAATCCTTCTAAGATTTATGTCGGCCAGGGTACAAAATTATCCCATGTTCTTTATAACGAAAAATCTCTGATTGGGAATTGGGATATAATCTATAATGGTTTCAAACCAGTAAGTGAAACACAAATTGGTATTGTTTCAGATGATTCTACCTTGTATGATTTAACTTTTGAGAATCAAAATTCAAAGACTTACAAAATTCCTTTCTACCACCAGGGTGGTTCAATTGGGGATGGGACTAAGACTACACATATTGTTGAGTCTGCAAGTTCTGCAACATTCAATATCGAAACTGGAGATTATATGATCCTTTCGACAGGTTCGTCAAAAACAGATAAGACTTATGCAATACAATACAATACTATAGATACAATAAATAACAAGATTAAATTCAATGAGATGTTGGAAAGTGGAATTTCGGAAATAACTTCTATTTATTCTACGACTGAAGTTTCGGGAGGTCTAGGTGAGGGCACTGTTGATCTTTCAGGAAACCAATTCAGGTACTATATCAAGAATGAAACTGGGTACAATATTTCGATGGATTTGGATCTTGATGGTAGTGTAGAGTCAGATTCGGTTGATGTCATAGTTAATGGTGGAGGGATTCTTGATTTGGGAAATTCAAATACTCCTGGAACTCCTTATAGTTTACAAATGACTACGAAGGCGTCTTCTTTTGAAGAATCTACTTCTGATGAGACCACTACTTTCCAATTGACTGGCGGTTCTAATGTTGGAATTCCTTCTGCTAGTTTCACTAATATAGTTATGAATGGGGAATCGGATACTTACACTGGAATGAGTGATTATGGTGCAGAGTTTTACTTGGTAACCTCGGTAAGTGGTAGTAATTCGGGGAACTTAGAAATCAATTATCCTCTTGAGCAAAGGTTTGCAGATGTACAGATTGAGTTATTGCAACAATCTACTGAGTCTACAACCGTTGGAGAGACTCAAACTTCTTGTTCGGATGGAATTCAGAATGGTGACGAAACTGGATTGGATTGTGGTGGATCGTGTGGCCCTTGTGAATTGGCTTCTTGTTCTAATGGGATTCAAGATTTCGATGAAGAGGGTGTTGATTGTGGTGGATCGTGTTTGGCGGAATGTACTTTGGAACTTCTAGGTGAAGAACTTACAACTCAGGAGACTACACAAGAAACTACAACTCAAGCAACAACTTGTCCTTTTGGTTGTGATTATTCTGACAGTGAAGGAAATAATATTTGTATGAAGGTTGGTGAGTCTTTGGATGAAGCATATTGTAGTGCTCCTCAAAGTCTTATTGCAAAGAAGGATAATAGTGAATCTTGTTCGGTTGATGCGGAATGTAAATCAAATTTATGTTCGGAAAATGTATGTGGGATGCAAGCATCACCTGTAAGTTTAGTTCTAAATGGAATCTTAGTTCTGTTGATCATTTTCGTATTCTTTAAGGTTCATAATTTACTAAAGACAAAATAGCTTCTCCAGAAGATTTATAAGTAGAGAGCCTAGAAACTAGTTATGGCTGCATTTAAGAGACCGTTTAAAAAGAAGAAGGGCGCTGGTCCTACTCCTCCTGAAGAGATCACTAGAGTTAGAACTCCGAGGGGTAAAGAAGTAATTGGAACTATCGACCAAAGATTAGGCGGTTCAAAAATGAGAGTCAAATGTCTAGATGGAAAGACTAGGATGTGCCGTGTCCCTGGCCGTATGAAGAGAATGTTATGGGTGAGGGAAGGAGACATTGTAATAGTTGAACCGTGGGATCTAGGTGGGGATGAAAAAGGGGATTTAGTTTACAAGTACAGACCCAATCAAGTTGCATTCTTGAAGAAAAAAGGCATAATCAAAAAAGTAGAAGAATTTGAAGATTTCTAAAATGTTTACACAAGAGATTAAGATCCCTCAAAAAAGGGTTGCAGTTTTAATTGGAAAGAATGGTGAGATCAAAAGACTTATCCAGAGAAAAACTAAAACTAAACTTTCGGTTTCACCAGAAGGGAATGTAATAATTACTTCTGAAGAGAATATTAATTGTTTCAATGCGGTTCCGATGGTTTCTGCAATTGGGAGGGGGTTCAATCCTGAAATAGCTTTACTTCTTTTAGATGAAACTTTCGCATATGAATTAATTGATATCAAAAAATTTGCAAGAAATGAAAAAGATTTGATCAGGATTAGGTCTAGGGCAATTGGAACTAGTGGAAAAGCAAGAGCTATGTTGGAAAAAATGACTGGGGTTTTTATTTCGGTTTATGGAAAAACAATTGCATTAATTGGGAAAGTAGATGATGTGGATTTAGCAACGAGGGCAATAGAGAAACTTCTAAAGGGTGCACCTCATGGTAATGTTTACAAGTATATTGAACTCCAAAAGAAAGAAAATTTGATGTAAAACACAATAATCTTTATAAATCGTTTTAAAAAAGAACAATTAAATGGTTGCAAAGAAAGCTTCTAAAACAAAAAATCATGCAGAAAGATTAGCGCAGGAACAAAAGGCAATATCTGTTTCTCAATTCTTTGAACGTAATAGGCATCTGCTTGGTTTTGATAATCCTATTAAGGCTTTATCGACTACAATTAAGGAGTTAGTTGATAATTCTCTGGATGCATGCCAGGAAATGAATGTTCTGCCAGAATTGCTTGTCCAGATTAAACAAAAAGAGAATAATCGGTTTACTGTTATTGTGGAAGACAATGGTCCTGGGATTGTAAAGGAACAAATTCCTAGGGTGTTTGCAAAATTATTGTACGGTTCAAAATTCTCAAAGATGCGCCAATCGCGGGGACAGCAAGGGATTGGGGTTTCTGCTTCAGTTTTATACGGGCAGTTAACTACTGGAAAGTCTTCTAAGATTACTTCTAGGACAAGTCCAAAAGAACCTGCACATTTCTATGAATTACATATTGATGTTAACCATAATGAGCCTGAAATTGTGAATGAAAAAGAAATTGAGTGGCCTGCAAAAGAGCATGGGATTCGTGTAGAGATTGAATTAGAAGGAAAATATCAGAGAGGAAGGTTGAGTGTTGATGAATATATCAAACAAACTGCAATTTCAAATCCTCATGCAACGATTACTTACATTGCTCCAGATAATACTGTGATCAAATACAAAAAAGGAACGGATGAGCTTCCAAAAGAACCTAAGGAGATTCAACCTCATCCTTATGGGGTCGAACTTGGTGTCTTGATTAGGATGATGAAGGCTACTGAATCAAAAACTATGCTCCATTTCTTAACTAATTCATTTTCTAGAGTTTCTGCAAAGACTGCAAAGGAAATTTGTGAGCGTGCAAATATTCCTTTGAATTCAAAGCCAGGTAGTATCACGCACAAACAGGCTGATGCAATTTTTGGTTCAATTGAAAAGACGAAGATAATGGCTCCGCCTACAAATTGCCTTTCTCCAATTGGCGAAGAAATTATGATTAAGGGTTTAAAGAAAGAGATTAATGCAGAGTTCTACACTGCGTCAACAAGACCTCCTTCGATTTATAGGGGGATGCCTTTCCAGATAGAGTGTGCATTTGCCTATGGCGGGGACTTGAAGGGGGATGAGTTAGTTAAGATGATGCGTTTTGCAAATCGTGTTCCTTTACAATATATGCAATCGGCTTGTGCGATTTCGAAATCGATTATGCAGACTGCTTGGAAGAATTATGGGGTTTCCCAATCAAAGGGTGCACTTCCAACTGCACCGATGGTGATAGCAATCCATATTGCATCTGTTTGGGTGCCCTTCACATCAGAGTCAAAAGAAGCAATTGCTCACTATCCTGAGATCATTAAGGAAATAAAGTTAGCAATTCAAGAGTGTGGAAGGAAGATAGCGGTTTACCTAAGAAGAAAAAAGAAAGCTGCAGAATCGGAAAGAAAAAAATCTTACATTGTAAAATACATCCCTCACATGGGTGAATCACTAAAAGAATTGTTGGGCTTAACAGATGTCCAGTCAAAAGAAATTCAAGACATATTGAGAAAACAATTAGAGTCTCCGGGAGAAGAAGATGGCAAGTAAGACTGTGAAGAAGGCAAAAACAAAGAAGGAAAATTTAGAAACCATAAAGGTAATTGATTCTTCTGCAAAAAATGTTTATGAGACTATAAAGAAAAATAAAAGTCCGGAAATGACCTTTCCAATCAGGGCATTAAGTAATGTCAAGTATGATCCGAAAAAAGGATTCTTTGAACTTCTTGGAAAGTATAAGACTCGTGCATTAAATGTTAACACTATCAAGTCTTTCGCTCAAACGCTTAAGATGATGACTCTTTCTAAGAGTCTTTTGGAAATAAATGATACTGCGACAAAAAGAGAGGCATACTATGTATCTAAGAACTGGGGTGATGCTAGATTCAAGGAACAGCCAGAATCAGATACTGTAATGGACGATGTTGAGGCTATGTTCGGAGTTAACCGTGAGAGGTTGGGTTTCAACCCTGAGGAAAAGGGTGGTGCTGTTGCAGGGGAACTGGTAGTTATAGACAAGGATCCTAACACTCAAAAAGAGATTAAAATTGACTGTACTAAGTTTGGTTCAGGTGCTTATTCAGTTCCAACTTCTGTTGAACATTTAAAATTCGAAACTAATGCTAAGTTTATCTTGGCAATTGAAACTGCTGGTATGTTTGAGAGGTTAAACAAACATGGTTATTGGAAAAAGGCAAATTGTATTTTGATTTCAATGGGTGGAGTTCCAACCAGAGCTTGTAGAAGGTTCATTAGAAGGTTAGCAGATGAAAAGAAAATTCCTGTTTATGCTTTCTGTGATGGAGATATGTATGCTTTCTTCAATATTTATAGGACTTTGAAGGTTGGTTCAGGAAATGCAGCTCACTTGAATGAATTTTTCTGTGTGCCTCAGGCAAGGTTCATTGGGATAACGCCTCAAGATATTGTTGATTATAAATTACCTACGCATCCATTGAAGGATGTTGATATAAAACGTGCAAAGGATGCGTTGAAGAATGATCCGTTTGTTAAGCAACACAAACCTTGGCAAAAGGCTATTCAACAACAGGTTAAGTCTGGTCAACGTGCAGAACAGCAAGCTTTGGCAAAGTGGGGACTAAACTATGTTATCGATAAATACTTGCCTGATAAGTTGAAAAGTGATAAGACTTGGTTACCTTAAGTTTTAAAAATAGGGATTTCTAAATTTCGATGATGGAAGGAAAAATTAAAGCGATATTATTTGATTTCGATTTAACTTTATTTGATTCTACAAGTCATAAGGTTAATGCGGTTAAATCTGCCGCACAACAAATGATTGATGCTGGTTTGGAAATGGGAGAAGATGAAGCTTATGAGTTGCTTTTCAAGGAATACTTGTCAGATTTTTACGGGACTGAGGTTATTTCTAAGTTTCTAAAAAAGCATAATAAATTCAATCCTAAACTTCTTGCAGCTGGAATAATTGGTTATAGGGGTGGCAACGGCAATAAATTAGAACCTATTCCTGAAGTTTTAGCTACATTGAAAGAACTAAAAAATCGTGGACTTAGGCTTGCAATAGTTTCAGATGCTCCTTCTCTAGGAATTTTCAAGAGGTTGCGTTCAATGGGTATTGCCCGGTTCTTTGAGGAAGTAATCGGGAGAGATATAACTAATGTTCATAAGCCATCCAAGGAACCTTTTTTAGAGGCTTTGAATAGGATGGGCCTGAAGCCTGAAGAGACAATATATGTGGGTGATAGGCTAGAAAGGGACATAAAGGGTGCAAATGACTTGGGAATGTACTCGGTTCACGCAAAATACTTGGATACCCTCTCAGATGATAGTTATAAGGGCCAACCGGACTATACGATAGATAATTTTGGTGAATTGATCGGAATTCTGCAGGAAATTAATCAAAAAACTTAAAAATCACACAATTAGTGCTGATATTACACAATCGACATCAGAAAAATTCTGAAATATTAAAGATTCATGGGGGAATCAAATGACACAAAATAATCCAAACCAACCAATTTACATCCTACCAGAAGGATATAGTAGAACTCTGGGAAAAGATGCACAAAGAAATAATATTCTGGCGGCTAAGATCGTGGCTGAAACTGTTCGTACAACACTGGGTCCGAAAGGAATGGACAAGATGCTTGTTGATTCGATGGGTGATATCATTGTTACAAATGATGGTGTTACAATTTTAAGGGAAATGCAGATAGAACATCCTGCTGCTAAGATGTTAGTTGAAGTTGCAAAGACTCAAGAAGAGGAAGTTGGTGATGGAACTACTACTGCTGTTGTTTTAGCTGGTGAATTTTTGAAAAGTGCGGAAAGTTTAATTGAAAAGAATATACATCCGACAATAATTTCTAAGGGTTATAGTCTTGCAGCAGAAAAATCGCAAGAAATTCTTCTAAATATTGCGGAAGATATTGGTACGAAGGATGCAGATGTCTTAAAGAAAATTGCGATGACTGCAATGACTGGTAAGGGTGCAGAATCTTCAAAGGAATTACTTTCAGATCTGACTGTTAAGGCAATTATGCAAGTTGCAGAGGAATCTGGTGAAGTTTCAGTTAAGGATATCAAAATCGAAAAGAAGGTAGGTTCTGGAATAGAAGATTCGGAACTGATTAGGGGTATTGTTATAGAAAAAGAGAGAGTTAATTCTTCCATGCCGAAAAAGGTAAAGGATGCTAAGATTCTTCTTTTAGATACTGCAATTGAAGTGAAGAGTACGGAAACAGATTCTAAAATACAGATAACTTCTCCTGATCAAATGGATGCGTTCTTGAAACAAGAAGAAACAATGATTAAGAGATTAACTGATAAGATCATAGAGTCCGGTGCAACGGTTGTATTCTGTCAGAAGGGTATTGATGATTTGGCTCAATTCTATCTTGCAAGGGCAGGAATTTATGCTACCCGAAGGGTAAAGAAATCGGACATGGAAATGTTGGCAAGGGCAACAAATACCAAAATTATCAACAATGTAGAAACAGTTACTTCTGAAGAATTAGGTTTTTCGGGATTGGTGGAAGAAGTAAAGGTTGGGGATGAAGAAATGACTTATGTTAAGGAATGTAAGAATCCAAAATCAGTTACACTATTAGTTAGAGGGGGAACCGAACACGTTGTAGCCGAGGTAGAAAGGGCAATAGATGACGCAATCGGGGATGTGGTCTCTGCAATTAAGGTTGGAAAGGCAGTTGGTGGGGCTGGGTCTCCGGAAATTGAATTGTCTAAACAACTAAGAGATTTTGCAAACACTCTTTCAGGAAGAGAGCAGTTAGCAGTTCTAGCGTTTGCAGATTCACTGGAGATTATTCCTAGGACTCTTGCAGAAAATGCAGGTCTTGACCCAATTGATGTGATTACAAATTTGAAGGCAAGTCATGATAAGGGAGAGAAATTTTCAGGGATTAATGTTTTCTCTGGAGATACAATTGATTCTTGGAAGGAAGGAGTAATTGAACCTCTAAAGATAAAGACTCAGGCTGTTAAATCCGCATCAGAGGTTGCAGAATTAATCTTGAGGATTGATGATGTAATTGCAAGTTCAGCTTCAGGCCCGGCACCGTCTGCACCTATGGGTGGAATGCCTGGAATGGACATGTAGTTTTTTATAGATCTTTAACGTCTAAATCACATGATTTCAAAATTAAAAGAGGATGACCTAAATAAATCTTCTAGATTTCTAAAGACTAATGACCCTTCTAAGAGAGCTAAGAAATTAGATGAAATTAAAGACTTCTTAATTCAGGGGATCAATTCAGAAATACTTTATGAAAAAAGTTTTATCTCGAAAGAAAAAAATTCTATCAACTTATTTTCCCATGTTATTGTAAAGAAAGATGCTTCTGCAAGAATAACTAATTTGGTTTTTTCTAATAAGACGAAAGAAAAAGATCTTTTTGAAATAACTAAGTCGTGTATGGAGTATTCTATTAAGAAGGGAGCAAAAAAATTGAGATTGAGGTTCCTTCTCAGTTAGAAAAGTTCTTTAACAAGATAGGTTTTGAAAAAATTGGAAATAAGAACAATGAAATCTTTATGGTTTACAAATTAAAATCGGATAAACAGTCAAGTTTAAGTGAGAAATTTGAAAATGAAGCATTCATTAAAGAAATATCTACAAAGACTTCAGAACAGTTACTTAGATTAGGGTAAACACCAATAATCTTATAAAGTTGTTAGGCCCAGTTTAAAAAGAGGAAAAGAGGTAAAATGCCAGCAAAAAAGACTTCTCCATCGGAACCGTTAATTGATGAACTGATTAAGCATAACATTGCTTTAGAAAAAGTTTCTTTAGAGGTTTTAGAATCGGTTAATAAGATGACTAAGCGGATGGATAGGATGCTTTCTTTATTTGAGGAAGCTGCTAAAAACATAGAAAAGGCTGAAAAGTTAGAAGAAAAACCTCTTCAAAAGCAAATATCCGACCTTTTAGAGCAGAATAAGACTATTGCCAGAGGATTAATCCTAATTGAAAGGTTTGTGAGGGATAAGACTTCTGTAGGTTTCAGACCGACAGATATTCAACCTCGTCCACTTCCAAAAACCGAGCTTGAATAATGAAAAAGGAAATCAATTTTGTTCTTGATAGGAATCTAAGTAAGTTAAATAGTGAAGTTGAGTCTTTGATTTATAGTATAAAACATCCTTTGGCTGGAGAAAAAGTTTCTATAATAACTCATTTTACTAGGGCATTGATCCGTGCATATCATTCTCAGAATAAAGAAAAATATCATAAGGCTGCTGAAACTGAGACCATTGCAGTATCTACGCATGATGTTCAGCCTCCGCAACAAATGTTGGACTTAAGATCTAATGAATTTTCATTGTTGGAGTTAGAAAGAAGTATGGATGAAGAAACAACTAATCTCAATCCCTTAAATTTCGAATTTGAAGAACGAAAAAAAGAATTACCTAAGCCTAAGGTTGAAGAAAGAGTGGAAGAACCGAAAGTTGTTGAGATTCCTGAAGAAAAAGTTACACTGATTCAATCTAAAATAACTGACGAAGAGTTAGCATTTGCAAAAGTTAAGGGTTTATTCTATGTGGTGCATGAATCGGATTTAACTCCTGAAGAAATTATGGTTCTAAATTCATTGAAACCCATCTTGGAGTGTAAAGAAGAATTGTTTCAGAATAAAGAAAAGTTCATAAAATCTATGAATAAGATTGCAAGAAAAAATAAGATATCTAGAGACAGCCTAAGTCCTTCGAAATTGAGGTATTTTCTAATCAAGCATATAATCAATTTTGGGTTGATAGACCCAATAATGCATGATCCTAAGGTTTCTAAGATTGTTTGTGATGGGCCGAACTTAAAACTAAAGGTTTATCGGAATGGAGATGAGTTGATAACTAATTTGGAATATTCTAGTGAACAACAATTAAATGAATTCTTGAAACATATTGCAAAGAAGGCTTCTAAAAAATTAACGCCAGAAGAAACTACTTTTGACGCAGAATTTGATAATTTTATATTTCACGTGACTATGGGGTCTTTTGGTTTGCCTTCTAAGTTTGTTCTAGAAAGGATTGTTTAATCTTTCCAATTAACTAAGACGTCGTCTGTTCTTTCGTAGGGTCTGGTTTCAACACCTTCGTCTCTTCTGCCTGCACAATGTTCCAAGATTCCTTGGTATGCGATCATTGCACCGTTGTCTACAAGCAGGCCTTTTGGTGGTGCATAGAACTTAGCATTTCTTTCTTTGCACATTAGTTCGCACATTTCTTGTAGTCTTGCATTGCATCCGACTCCTCCGCCAATCAAGAGTTCTTTTTTTCCGCAATGAGCCATTGCTCTTTCAGCAACTTCAACTAGCATTGCAAAGGCAGTTTCTTGTAGGGAATAACAGATGTCTTCTTTGCTGTACTCGCCGGAGTCATATTTGTTTTTTAGGTTGGTTAACAGGCCGGATAGGGAAATGTCCATTCCTTTAACGGAATAAGGAAGTTCAATAAATTTACTTCCTCTTTTTGCTAATTCTTCTATCTTTGGTCCTCCGGGAAAACCTAACTCTAGGTATCTTGCAAATGCGTCTATGAAATTGCCTATTCCTTGATCTAGGGTTTCACCGAAAATTCTGTACTTTCCGCCTTCGTAAGCAATAACTTGGGTGTTTGCGCCTGATGCATATAATAAAACTGGATCCTTTACGTCGGTTACCAAGCTCCCGACAGAGAGGTGGGCTACACAATGGTTGATTCCTATCATTGGAACATTCAATGACTTGCCTAGTTGTTCTGCGGTTTCTTTACCTACTCTTAGGCAAGGCCCAATTCCTGGACCTCTAGAATAAACGACTAGGTCTATGTGGCCTTTTCCTAGTTTCTCAAATTCTTCTAATGCTTTCCTAACCAGATCGTCAGCGATTCTTTCATGATGTTTTCCAGCATCCATGGGTATTATCCCGCCTTCTTTGGTAGTGTAAGCTTCTCTCAGATTAACTAGAACTTCTCTTTTGCTTACAATTCCGATTCCAAAAGTATGCGCTGTACTTTCAATACCTAGAGCAATCATTTTACAAATATATTTTACTTCCTTTTACTTCGTGGTACATGTTCATGTAGTTTCCATGATTTTTGTCGATCCTCATTAATTTTACTTTTTCACTGATTTTTGCAAAAAAGTTAATCAGTCTTTCTTCTACTTTTTCTTCATCGACCATTTTTTTAACAAATAGGCTTCCAATGAAGTCGTCTTCGTCAACTTCTTGTTCGCCTTGAGATTTGACAAAGTTCAAAATGCTTTTTACTATGCTTTCTTTGGATTTTGCAAAGTCAAAATTAACCAGTCTCTTAATTTTTTGACCGTCTACAGAATAGATTAGATTCATACTTCCCTTGAATGCGCGGGGGTCAAAATTAACCATTTCCAAGGCGTTAACCTCGAGTATGACTTGTTTCATGTTAGAAAATATTGAGATTTCTGTTTAAATTTTTAACTATTTGGTCATAATCTCTAAAACATCTCCGTCTTCGAGAACGTGGTCTTTCCCTATGGGCAGTTTCTTTTTAACGTCCATTGCTTTGATGAAGCCATTTCCTATGTCTGAGTGGATCCTAAATGCGAAATCGAGGGCGGTGGAGCCTTTTTTCATCAAAAAACAATCGGGCAGTACATTTCCGTCTTTGTCTGCAAGATTGTTCATTCCTCCGGGGTACAGGTGAACATAGTCTAATAATCCGAAAACTGCCTCGTTGATTATTGTTTGAACTCCTGTGCTTCCGAATTGATCTAAGACTGTTTTTTGGATGAATTCTAGTGCTTCTTTTTGTTTTTCATTTAGTTTATCTTCGTGCATTTTAAAATTAGAATTTCCTGGAACATAATGTATAACTTCGTGTTTACTGGCTTCTCTCAATGCTAGTTCTCCGTCTGCTGAACAAGGAATTATTTTGTAGTTGGGAAATTCGGTTTTCAATCTTTCAACATTTTCTTTTGCTATTTTTTTATCAGATTTGTTTGCAGCGATGACTATTGGTTTTGTTTTAACTCGTAATGAGGTTGCAAAGTCGTACATTTCTTTTTCATCCCAATTCATGGGTGCTTTATCTTGCAGATTTAATTCTTTCAATGATTCTTCGACATGAAGCTCGGTAACTCTCAAACCTGAAAGTTGTTTTGCAATGGTTTTAACAACGTTAGCTTTTTCTTGTTGCATGGTTCTTGCAAATCTTTCCCATCCTCTTTTCATGATTCCTAAATACCACATGTCTAGTTCTTTTTCTAAGAATCTTACATCGTTTAGTGGATCATAACTTCCTTCTTCGACAGTTTCTCCTTTATCGTTTGTTCCTCCGCTTGCATCTATAACATGGATTAGTGCATCGGCTGGTCTCAGGTCTTCCAAGAATTCATTTCCTAAGCCTTTCCCTTCATGTGCACCTGGAACTAGTCCTGCAACATCAATCAGTTCTACGGCTAAAAATCTTTTATGGTCTACACAATATCCGGTTCTTGGATTGCATTGTGCTTGAAAAAAACTGTCTACACAATCCACTCTAACATGACCGATTCCTGAGTTTGCCTTGATGGTTGCGAAGGGATAGTTTGCAATTTCGACATCTGCTAAAGTTGCAGATTTGAAAAATGTGCTCTTTCCAACATTGGGTTTTCCAACAACTCCGATTATCATATGAAAATCCTCTAATCTTTCCTAATAAAGCTTCTCATCAAAAGTTTTAAAAGATATGTGAGAGGTTTCAAAAGGTATGAGCCCGTAGCTTAGTCTGGTTAGAGCGCCAGTCTTATATGACGTCTCTTCGTTTAGAAGGGGATATAAGCTCTAAGAAAGCTGGAGGTCGGGAGTTCAAATCTCCTCGGGCTCATTTTACTCATTTAGTTAAGTTTAAAAATGCTTAATTCGGAAAAAAATTAGACTCGCTCCTGTAGTGTAGTCCGGTCAATCATTCCGGCTTTTCGAGCCGGGGACCCGGGTTCGAATCCCGGCGGGAGCGTATTCTTTTATTTTTCAATTTATTAACCACTCAAAAAAATAAAAAACATTTATATAGTCTTTAAAGCAAATTTATCTTATTATATTCATGATTATATGAGGTGAATTACATGGCTGCAAGAAAAAAAACAGCAAGAAAGAGTACAAGAAAATCTTCTGCAAGACGTTCTACAGCTAGAAGATCCACTGCGAGAAGAACTACAGCAAGGAAGTCTGCAAGACGTTCCACTGCTAGAAAGTCTACCGCAAGAAGGTCAACAGCTAGAAAGTCTACCGCAAGGAGAACTACAGCAAAAAGAGCAGTTAGAAGAGCTCCTGCTAGAAAGGCACCAAGCGCAAGGGCGTCTACACCTTCTAGAAGTAGAGTTTCAAGAGATCAAGAATTAGCTGCTATGCACTTATCTATCTTGATAGTGGGTGTTGCTGGTATTATTCTTTTACTTGCTAAGCCGACTCTAATGATGCAAAAAGTAATTGGTATCTTACTGGTTATTTTGGGTCTTTGGGGTCTTATGATGAAGAAATAATTCTTCATCTTTTTTTATTTATCACGGATTTCTTTCCATTTTATTTTTTTAGAATTAATTAGGTCTCTGATTATTTTTTGTTTGGAACTAAGTTTGGAACTTCCTGTTTTGAATTCAACAAAAACTATTTCGTCATCTTCGAAACTTACTCCGTCAATGGGAGATCCTAAGAATCTAAAATTGCAAGGGTCATAGGGATAATTTTTCATGTAGGGAAATAGTTGTTCGAATGATTTTCCGTGTTTCACGACATTGGATTTATGTGAGAATCTTATATTTTCTAACTCTTCTTTTAATCGTTTGACTTCTTCGGACTTAATCTTGCATAGGATAGATACAATTATGAGCAATATTGCTAGTAGAATCCATAAAAGTGCCATCTTAATACTAATGGTTGGGCCTATAAAAACCTAATGAAACAACTACCAAAAGGTTTAAAAGCCGATTTCTAGTTCTACGATACACATGAAAAGAAGCTCTAAAAGGTGGAAGAAAAGGCACCAAATGCGTTGGAAATGGCAACGTAAAAGAATGAATAAAGAGAAGAGAAAGCGTAAGGCTAATAGATAGTTCTTCTTAGAAATGTTTTTAAAAGATTTAATCAGCACCTAGCTACAGCGCCACCGTGGCTCAACGGTAGAGCATCTGCCTTGTAAGCAGAAGGTTGGGGGTTCAAATCCCCTCGGTGGCTTTTTTCCGAGCCCGTGGTCTAGTGGTATGACGTTTCCCTGACTTGGAAGAGGTCGCAGGTTCAATTCCTGCCGGGCTCATTGTTTTCTACCAAACATTTATATATCAATTATTTAAACAAATAAGTGTTAAAAAGCTTTTAAAATCAAACAAAGGCTTTTTTGACCTTTGATTAAACTTAAGGGGTTTAAAAAAGTGTTTCCCACAGAAAAAGAATTGATATCATTCATCAAGAGAAAGGGTCTTGTTAATTTTAGAATGATTGCTAAACATTTCGAAATTCAGAACACTACGGTTTCAGATTTAATTTCTTCTTTAGAAAAAAAGAAAATTCTCAAAGTTAAAAAATTAGGAGGATCTAAGATAGTTCTCTTAAAATGAAAAGGGGCCAAGCTACAACATTTGTAATTCTAGGTTTGGTAATAGCTAGTATAGTTATCACCGGAATTTATTTCCGGGAAGAAATATTTAGTAACTTAGGTAAAAAACCTTTATCTGAACAACCTTTGTCAACTCAAATTGGAAAGGTTCAATCTTACGCTCAAAGTTGTCTTAGCGAAACACTGGAAGAAGGAGTTACGGAACTGGGGATGAGAGGTGGTCATCTTTCTCCTATCGAGGGAGAATTCCAAGCAACTGCTTACAATCCTTTATCCAGTGAGCTAAGCATCTTCGGGGATGCAGGACTAAAAATTTCTTATTGGCATTTCCTAACCCCTAACAATATTGAAAGGACGTATGTGCCGACAATAGAATCTATGGAAGTTGAACTTAGAGGTTACACAAAAGAAAATCTTGAGAATTGCCTTAATGATTTTTCAGTTTTCATTACGGAAGGATACACTATTGATTATAATGAACCTAGAATCAGCGTAGACATAGGGGATAAAACAGTTCTAGCAAGTGCTGAGATGAACCTCCAGGTTACATTTAAGGAAACTACTCAAACCTTCAAATCATTCAACGCAGAAATAGATGTTCCTTTAGGGAAGATGTACAAAAATGCACTTGAAATTTATAATTATGAAATTCAAACTGGATTCGTAGAAAACTTCTCATTAGAGAATATGATAGTTTATGACAACATTCCTTTTTCGGGTGTAGATTTCGATTGCACCCCTAGGACTTGGCTAAAATCACAGGTAATCCAAGACCTAAAGTCAATTTTTGCATTAAACATTCCTTTATTGAAAATTCAAGGAACGGACTTTAGATTGAATGATAAGAGGAATGAGCAATTAATTCATGATGCATTATCTGGGTCAGAAAAAGATTTGACTGTTTCAATGGTTTACTCGCCTGACTGGCCGATGATGGTGGATGTAATTGGAACAAACTCTGAAGTGTTAAGAGGGAGGCCTTTCACTACGGAGAATGAGGCAGCTAAATTCCTGCTTCCTTTATTCTGCTTAAATGATTATCATTTCGTATATGATATTAAGTATCCAGTATTAGTTACGCTAACAGAAAATGATTTCACTTTCCAATTTCCTTTTGTGGCAATAATAGATAATAATCAAGCAAGGAAGAACCAAGTTCAAGTTCCAATTTTTGATGATGATGTTAATATTTGTGGGAGGACTGGACCTACGATAAAGGTTACTGCTCAGGGATTGACTACTAGCGGTACAACTTCGCCTTTAGGTGATGCTGAGATTTCACTAAGTTGTGTATTTTCTGAATGTTCGATTGGAAAGACGAGATTGGAGAATGGTGTTTACTCTTTGACAACTCAATTCCCTGAATGTATTGGTGGAGAAATCACTGCAACTAAACAAGGTTACCATCCTGGAAGTATTGAAACTAACACTAATGAGGATGCTTTGATCAACATTCCTTTAGAACCTTATTACGATTTGCCTGTTAAGATAATCGTTGAGGATGAAGGATCATTAAGAAGTCCTTATGACACAGAAAGCATACTGTTCCAATTTGAAAACAAGGATCAAGATTATTTCACGTCTTATTATTATCCTTCGGAGGAACCGTTAAGGTTAATTGCAGGGGATTACATAATAACTTCGACAGTGTTGGTTGAAACGGAGGGTGGTTTTAATTTTCCTTCAAGGAATGTTGAAGTTTGTTCAGATGCACCAAAGAGAGGGTTAGCGGGTTTGATCGGTTTAACGGAAAAGAAATGTACGATTCAAGAACTGGATGCAATGGAGCTTGAGTCTGTAGTTGCAGGTGGGAGTTCGATATCTTGGTCGGTGGATCGGAGGGCTCTTTCAACATCTGGTGAAATAACGCTTTATGCGTATAGGGGAAAGACTCCTAGTACCATGGAAGAATTGACTAACTCTTACAACGACCAAGCAGAAAATAGTAAAAAAACAAGGAAGCCTACATTCGAATAAAATGAATAATAAAATAAAAACTATGTTTATGATTTTCTTAGTTTTGACTCTGCCTCTTTCAGTTTCCGGGCAAGTAAGTAGCGATTCAAGAGACCAGGTATATAATGTGGGTTCAGAGATTGAGAGGCGATTAACGGAGCCTCCGGGAATAGATGATATAATTGGGGAGGACATTATCATTAATGTGGGGGAATACCAACCTCCGATTCTTAGGACTGGTACTTTAGAAGATCAGGGAGCGAATGTTTATGCTGTTCTAAAGGGTACGCCGAGTAATCCTTCAATCACCATCCCTAAGATTAACGATGTAGATATAATTTCTTATAATGTGCATACGGTTCCTGAGGGACTTCCTATAAAGGTTGGAAGGCCAAGATATTTTAGGAACCAGGACCGGACAATTTCATATGATAATATGGGTTATTTGGTTTTGCCAATTGCAAGGATACCTCAAGAATCAAGGGTGCCGGAAGAAATAATTGTGGAGATTGATTCAAGGGTTTTATTTGATGTTTCGTCTGGTTTAGGTGCAAGTCCTACAAGTATGATTATCAAAGAGAAGGGTAAGGGGTCTTATGAAAACCAACAATATCTTAACATAATAATTGAGGCAGAAGAAATAAGTGATGATTATGCAATTTTTGACATTTATGATTCGAACAGGAATCAGATAGTTAATGATTTAAAAATTGAAGAAGGGAAGAAATCAAGAACTTTGAGGAGGGAAAGATTTTATTCTCCTGGCCAGGTATTTGATAAGTTCAATATTTATCTTAAAGATATAAAGCAGAATAGTAAGAATCTGGATTTGATGGTTATTCGTGATGGGATACCTGAGATTCAGACAATTTCTGAGGGCGAATCAATCTATTCTGGGTCGAGTATTATTTTAAAGAGAATTTCAACTAAGGGGGATTTTGTTTATGCTGAGTTCCTTGCACCTAGTGGAAGAACTCAAACTGCACACTTTCCTTTAGTGCTTCCAGAATCTACAGATATTGACTTTGAAGATATTCCTACTGAAACTCTCTCGGATTCGGCAGAGGTTATACTGTGCGGGGAAAGAATCATCTCTGCGACGCTAAAGGCTGCAGAAACTAATCTTGCAAATGCGAGGGATGCAACTCAATTACTTAATGCACTTAATAGTGTAACTTCTTGTACTCGGGAGTTCTACAAGAATCCTGAGGTTTTTCCCAAAGAATCGGCTGATGCAATTCAATCATTGCTGGCTGAGATCTTTACAAAGTCTTCAGAAAACTTAGTCTCTGATAGGTCTTATGAATCTGTTGATTTATTGGCGCGTGCTGAATTAAATAAATTCTCGAATGAGTATTGGAATGCTTATAGTTCTGCTCCAATATCTCAGGGTATTTCTCAAATAAATCAGACTGCGGAAGAAATATATCAACTGGCAATAAATGAATATCAAAAAATAGTTTCAAGTTACAAAAATGGAGATTTAGTAAATTATACTAGGTCTCCTTCTGGAAAGACTTCGATTGCAGATTTCCATGCACAGTACAATAGTGCAGTGATTTACCAAACTAAATTGAGGAATCCTTCATTGGCAATTAGGGAGTATAAGAATTTACTTACTATTTACAATAATTACGATGATGAAGAAAAGAATATTGCAAAGACAATAATTGGTCCTGAAAAAATAGAGAATAGGATTAAGGTTTTAACTGCGTTCTTGAAAAATCCTGAACAGGGAGGGCTTAGGGCAGAAATAGATATTATTGAAAAGTCTGGAGAATTGGTTACGGTTGCGATTGATAGTTCAAGCTTGGCCCAAAGCCAAATTGATGCTCAGGCTTCAAATGCAAAGATAAGGATTTCAAATCCTAGTGTGCCTTCTAAATTTGAAAGCCATGAATTAAGAGAGGGACTTCCTCTTCCTGTAGCTTCGAGTAGTACGGTTCGGTGGATTGTAAGCGGTATAGAACCAGATCAAATAACCTTGACTCCTTCAGATCGGTCACTTAGTAGGGTTAAAGTGAATTTAGATGACAAAGATGGTTCGATAATTACCTTAAAAGACAAAGAAAGAAGTTTCACTCAAACAGTAATCTTGGATGGTGTTGAGCTCCATAATGAAGCACATATAATTGTATCTCCGAATATTGAAAAAGCATTCAGTGCTGCAAGATTTAATTTGCATATTCCTATTGAAAAGAGAGCTTTTGATCTTCCTCTTTTCTCTGACTCAATTGAATCAGAAATTGATAAGACTGAAAAATTGATTGCTAAGCTGGATGATACCTTGTATAAGGTGGGGCAGATTCATGAGGCTTGGAAGAAGTTCTGTTTTGGAGTTTACACTTCAATTGCGGCATGGAATTTCCTCAAGGCAGCTGCTGGGGCAGGTGGAGGTCGTGCAAAAGATGAGGCTTCTAAGATGTTCTGGGAAGAAAATGGGGAATGGTGTGATGAAAAAGGTTATTCGATGGATGAATGTGTGTTTGCTAGACAGGATTCTTATGATTCTATTTTAGAGAGAACTGAAGAGTCATTTGATTATGCATCTCAAGATAGTTATGAGGGGGAATTAAGTGCATTTGAAAAAGATGAAGAGAATAGGGTAGAGTTAGAAGATTTAGCTTATTTGCAGAAACAGATGTTGCAAAATTCCTCAGCCTCGAACACTGAAAAGTATGTTACGGCATTTGCAAGGTATCAAGAAAAGTCAAATTATGATTTTGCTGTTGAGAAGTATCAGACTGGAAAAGTATTAACGCATGAGGAAGAAGCGAAGGTTAGGTTAGAGGTTGCAAATAGTAATGCTGAAATGCTGTCTGATTTGAAGATAAAGTATCCTGCATCTCAGGTAGTTCAAGAATTGGAAAGGCAACAAGCTTCAAGTTATCTTCCTGAAGATAATCAGGTATTTGTAGGAGAATTGGTTTCGAAAGATTTGATGAGGACTGAATTAAAATCAAGTTTCGATCAGGAGACTATTGACAATGCAAAGCATGTGTATGTTTCTCCAGCAGGAGGCTTGATCTTCTTTGATGATAATAGGGTGGGCGCTAAATCGGTACACTCTCCTGATGGGAAAGAGTATACTTTGTCGGAAACTACTGTTGTACAGAGATTTGAACATAACTCCATCGTCACATTTTATTCAGAGGGTCCTAACAAAGGAAAGATCCATCGCATGAGTACGGATGCGCTGCGTTATGTGGAGATAGATTATACTTCTAGTGGAAGGATGAAGGAGCCTGTTGTATTCCAAAGGTCTGCACCAAACTCTCCTATTGTTGGAGATTCGTCAGAATCAATGGTTGGTACTGGTGGCTTGAGGGAAGTAATCAGCACAGATAGGGATGAAGGAAGAGATACTTCAAATTTAAACAAGGTGGAAAGTTGTGTTGGTTCGTTCAATAAAGCTAAGGCTTCAAACAGGGACAGGGTTATCTGCAATGGGATCTCTTATGCGGTAAAGAAGGATGCAGTACTAAAGGGTCCTGCGTGTGTAAACTTTTACTCGCCTGGAGAATGTAAGTTATTGTTTAATGCCTGTGATCCGGTTTTATGTCCTTCAAGTAGGTTTGATCTTAATGGTGTTTGGAGGGTTGACAATGTAGTTGAAACTGGTATCATTGGGAGCACAATTTTAGGCCTTCATAATTTTGGTATTCCTGGTACTGGGATTGGGACTGAGGCAGGTAGTGTTGTAATGCCTGTGTGTATTACAGGAATCTATGCTGGGTTAAAGAATATTCAGACTGTCTTGATGGAGTATTCGGATTGTCTAAAAAGATCTTTAGTTGATGATGAATCGGTTGGAATATGTGATATGATTAGGAGTTACTATATCTGTGATGTTTTATGGAAGGAAGCAATTGCAATCTTCAACATAAAATCTGGTGTCGTCGGTTCAATATTAAAGAAGATTCACAATGATGAAGGTTCAGAGTATTCTGATTTCTCTGCAAGTATGGATCAAACAATTAATGGTTTGAAGTATTTCACTCAGGATTATGCAAAGAATACATTTGCACAATTCTCTGGCGGGGCGCTTCCTGAGATTGGTGGAGAAATCTGTAAAGCTGCTGTGTTTGGAAAAGTTCCTGGGGTGGGATCCTTTACAGATAGGTTATTACAACCAGAATCGCCTCCTCAGTTTACTGCGATTATGGATACAGTTCCTTATTCGGACATCCCATTCCCTCCTCAATCAACATACCAGGTTTATTACCGGATGTATGCGGGTGCAAATGAGCCTATTTCATTCTCAGTATATTTGAGATATCAGGGGCTTGAACCGAACAGCCATATGCCTGCAGTTTGGTTGGTGAGGAATAAGCGTCTCAATCCAGATCAGTTTGATGCAGAGACAATTGACTTTACGGCACAAGATGGATACAATCAAGTTTGTGTTGCATACACTAGCCCGACTTATGGAACTCAAGAAGAGTGTGGTTTTGGTAAGACTTCAACTGGATTTGGGTTGGAGTACTTATCAAATAAAGTTGCACAACTGGATTCACAAGAAAGAGGGATCACAACAGCAGAAGAGTGTAATCCTTCTGGTTCGAGTTTAACAACGCCTTATTCAAGCGTGGCGGGAAAGACTGCGTCTCTTGCTGTTGGAGGTTTCGCATCAGGGTTAACTGAGACAGGGATTACTAGAGTTTGTTCGAGTTATGCGCCGGGAGATGAAGCCGATTGGCAACCTGTAGGGGAATGTTGGGAGGAAGAAGGTGAAAAAGGAAGGTATCTTGGAGCATGTTGGATGCACATGCCTTCGGCTAAAAACATTGTTGCAGAACATGCAGTTAACCAGGAGGCATATTGGGAAGAAGTTCAAGGTGAGGCCCCAACTCTGTCATCAGACATCGTACAGAGTATTAATGAATATGCAAAGAATATTGGGATAAGGACTCTGTATATTACTCCTGAAGATATCAACAATGCACTTGAAAAAATTAACAAAGCAAAATCTGAAAGCAGATACTCTGATGCTGCAGATGTCTATGCTGATTTAATAGATAACGGCTTATTCACGGAGGAAGCAAGGACAATTGAACTTAGGTTTGAATTGGCAGAACTCTACGAGACTTGGGCATTAAGTTTGGAACGGAACAAAGCTATGCAAGAACAGTCCAAGGCTTCTGAAGGAAGTGGTCAGTCTACAGAAGAACGAGCTGACACTCAAGTAAGGTCTGAAAAAGTCTGGTCAGAAGTTGTAGTAGGAGATAAGATTGCAGGAATTACTAGTCCTGAAAGATATTACACTGTTCTAGAACTCCTGGACACTGGAAAATCAGACTTAGTTTACTTAGTCTTGGAAAAAGAAGACGGAACAAACTTCACAATTTACAATCCTGCCCAATCTACTCTTTCAAGTTCCTCGTGGATGCTAGTAAATCAAGATGAATTTGCAGAACATAGGCGTATATTGGAATCTTATGAGGAATATCTTAGCCAACTTACTGATTTGAATGATGCATTAGATAGTTTAAATAGTGAACTAGAAAGTTTTGTTGGTGTTCAAGATTATTTAGATGCAGAGGAATATTTCTACACTGCGATTGGAGAATTAAATGATATCAGAACAGAATTCCCTAATGACAAGGTTTTCAGGAAATTATTGTACGATGTAGAATTTTCAGCAAGAGAATATTCTTCTAAGGCTGAGATAATTAAGTCAGATGTTCCTTTAGAGGATTACAAGAATCTCCAAGATATGTTGAATTTTGCAGTAACTGAATCCTCTAATCTAAGGAATGGGATTTATAGGTATGAGTTCCCTTTAGAAGAGGATCAACTGCATGGTTCTGTTTCAATGTTCTTGGATGACTTGTTGGACAAATTTAATATGGTTGATGTAATTTTAAAAATAAGGTCTGGGCTATAGTCAAATGAATGTTTTCAAAAAGTCTTTCGAGGAATATAAAAAGAATTTTTTCACTCTAGCTTTTGCACAGTTAGCTTTGTTTTTTTCTTCATTGTTTTTCTTGATTTATGTTAAGGATAAACTAACAGAGTACTTAATTAAGATTCAAGAGTTTCAGCCTCAGTTGCAACAGGTGTTGAATACTGTTGATGTTAATGATCCTGCAACTATAGATTCTTCTTTGACTGTGATTCAGGCGCTTAATCAGGTTTCTAATGAGGCAACATTATTTGCGTATATTCTTGCACCGTTAATTCTTTTAGTGATTTGGTCTTTGTTCCAAGGTTTATTCTGGAAGACTATCAAGAAGTGTAAGATAAAGAATAATCTAAAGTATTTCATTAATCTGGCTGTTCCTTCAGCATTGGTGGTTTTTTTGATATCTCAGTTGGCATTTCCTAGGGAAATAACTGATTTTTTCAATACATTTGATGATAGTATATTGAAGATTCTTATCTTTGCATTTTTCGGGTTCTATCTATTGACAATTTACTATGCAGTTTTGGATAATCAAAAATTGCATGAAGCTCTCAATAAAACTTTCAAGATAGCGATTAAAAGAGTATACAAATATCTTCCAATTTATCTTCCATTATATCTGAACACTTTGGTTTTAGTTTGGTTGATAGCGATTGCATTGACTCAACAACATATTGGAGAAAATTCGTTCATAAAATCAATACCTTTGGTGATATTCATAATAATTGCTTTGAATATTTCTAAGTTCTATAAGATATTACTTCAAAATTTAGTAAGTAAAGAATAGTGTGGGAGTAAGGATTCGAACCTTAGTAGGCACTAAGCCACTGGGTCCTAAGCCCAGCCCGTTTGACCACTCCGGCACTCCCACAATCTTATTTTTTAGCAAGCTTGAAAGTGTTCTTCTTTCTTTTGTTCATGTGTTGCTTAATTTTAGCAACGATTCTGATCTTACTAACAGTTTTTTTATGCCAGTTAAATCTCCTCAACTTAGCACTGTTTCCATAACCACAGCTACTACAAACACTTTTGATTTTGTGATATGAAGCTTTTCCACATCTTCTACACCTGATATGGAGTCTTCCTTTGTTTCTCTTTAGTCCTTTAGCTGCGGTTCCTTTTGCCATTTTATTGTGGTGAGATTATAATTATTGTATCTCCTCTGAAAAAAGTTGTTCCTAACTTTCTCCTAACTTCTCCGTTTTCAAGTTCTTCGACCTCGTCAAGAACTGTGTTAATGTGAATGTCGAACGCTTTTAGTGTTCCTACGAATTGTTTTCCGTTTTTTAGTTCTACGAGTACTCTTTTTCCTCTGCTTTGATTCAATGAATCTAATGGTCTGCTTGTATCCATATTGTTAACCCCCAATAATATTATACAAAACCCTTCTGAAGAGTATTTAAAGCTTATGGATCTCTCTAGCAACTCTTAAACTCCAGTCTCTCGGGCCCAAGCCTAAAATGAAAAGTCTTAAAAACCAAAAATCAAAACAAAAATCCAATGGCAACAACACAACATAGGTCAAAGAGAAAGCCTACAGGTGGAAGGTATGTACCTTTTAGGACCAAGAAGCTTAGAGAATTAGCAAGACTGCCAACTCATACTAAGGTTGGAGAGAGAGTAATCAAGCTAATTAGGGGCATGGGTGGCAATAAGAAAGTGATTTCTTACTCTGATGATCATGCAAATGTTTTTGATCCTAAATCAAAAAAGTATGCTAAATTAAAGATTGAGGCTGTTGTTGAGAACCCTGCTAATAGGCATTTCGTTAGAAGAAATATCTTAACAAAGGGCACTATCATTAAAACTTCTAAAGGGAATGCAAAAGTTCTTTCACGTCCGGGACAAGATGGTGTTGTTAATGCAATCTTAGTTAAATAAGAATATTTAAATAACTAAAATCCTTTTTCAGATCATGAAAAAAAGAGCAAATAATTCATCTTTTTTAGTAACTAATAGTTTAGCAATTACCATTGTGGTGTTTGCAGGTATAATTGCAATAGCTTCAATGTATGCTCCGGATAAAACTGGTGAGACTATTTCTGTGAGTGGAAAGTCTCAATTGACTGTTGAACCGGATCAGGTTGGAGTCTATGCTCAGATTACAACAGAAGAGCCAACTGCGAAGGAAGCAAAGGATCAGAATACGTTAATCGCAAATAAGATAATTCAAGACTTAATTTTGCAGGGCATAGATAAGGGTGATATTGATACTGAAAATTTCCATGTCTATGAACAATATGATTGGTTTGATGGGGAGAAGGCTGAAGATTCTACTTATGTTGCATCGCATACGCTGAAGGTTCTAGTTTCTAAAGATTCAGATATTGGCGAGGTTGTGGATTCGGTTATTGATAATGGTGGGTTGGTTAGCCATATAAATTCGGAACTTTCTTTTGAGAAGAGAAATGAATTGAAATCTCAGACACTAACAAGTGCGGCTTCAGATGCACGTTCTAAGGCTGATGCAATTGCAGAGGGTTTGGGAATGAGGGTTGGAGATTTGGTTTCGGTAACAACTAATGATTATGGTTATGAATCTCCTGTGGTATTTGCGGCACGCGAAGATATGGTTTTAGAATCGGATTCAATAAATATTGATCCGAGGGATGTTAGTTTAAGTGCGGCAGTTACAGTGGTTTTTGAGTTGGTGTAACAATGCCAAAATTATTTTTTTATGATTCTTTGTCTAAGAAGAAAAAAGAATTTGTTCCAATTGATCCTAAATTAATTAGGCTTTATACTTGTGGCCCTACTGTTTATGGTTATGCGCATATTGGTAACTTAAGGGCGTATATTTTTGCCGATATTCTAAAGAGTTTGTTACAATTTAATGGTTTTAAGGTAAATCATGTGATGAATATTACTGATGTGGGCCATTTAACTTCTGATGATGATCATGGTGATGATAAGATTGAGTCTGCTGCGGAAGCTTCTGGAAAGACTGCGGAAGAGTTAGCGGAGTTTTTTACAAAAGCATTCAAGGAAGATTTAGTTTCGCTAAATATTCAAGATCCTAATACTTGGTGTAAGGCAACAGATTATATCGAGGAGCAAATTGGGATTGTTAAAATCTTGGAAGGAAAAGGGTTTACGTATTTAACTTCTGATGGGGTTTATTTTGATACTTCTAAGTCTAAAGACTATGGGACTTTGGGCAATATCAAGAATCAACAGATTTTAGAGGGTGCAAGGGTTGCAGTGAACAAGGAAAAGAAAAATCCTACGGATTTTGCATTGTGGAAGTTTTCACCTAAAGATAAAGAAAGACAGATGGAGTGGGAAAGTCCGTGGGGTGTTGGTTTTCCTGGATGGCATTTAGAGTGTTCTACGATGGCAATGGATCAATTGGGAGAAACTTTAGACATTCATACTGGTGGAACAGATCACTTAACTATTCATCATCCCAATGAGATTGCTCAATCTGAAGCTGTAACTGGTAAAACTTTTGTTAACTATTGGATGCATTCTGCATTTTTGATGGTTGAAGGGGAAAAGATGTCTAAGTCTCTCGGAAATATTTTCAGGCTAAAAGATTTAATCGAAAAAGGGTTTGATCCTTTGGCATATCGTTACTTGATCTTAACCTCTCACTATAATACTTTAATGAATTTCACTTGGGATTCTTTAGAGGGGGCAGATAAAACCTTGAGGTCTCTTCGTAAACATATTGGTTCCTTAGAATGTAAAAAAGCAAGAGAAAAAGAAATCAAAGAAGAAATTCTTTCAATCATTAATGATAATCTTGATACTCCTAAATTAATTGCATTTCTTTGGACTGCCTTAAAGGGCGATAGGGATGAAAAAGAAAAGTATACTATTGCTTGTTTTGTGGATGAAATTCTAAAGCTTGGATTATTCCAGTCTGGAGATGATTATTTGGAAGAGAAAGATATTCCTGATGAAGTAAAAAAGCTCATGCATCAACGTGAAGATCTCCGTAAGGGTAAAAAATGGGCAGAAGCTGATGAAATTCGGGATAGAATACTTGAATTAGGGTTTATAATTGAAGACTCGGATGAAGGTGTAAAATTGTCTAAATCGGCTTAAATTGCCGGATAGTAGTAAAGCCTTATAAATAGGTTTTGTGTAAAAAGTAACTTCTGTGTAAAAAGTTCTATTAAATTATTGTAGCGCTAGCTGTGCCTTCTTTAGACGAAGGAATAACCTTGAACTTTATTCTATTTACTTTTTCTTCAGATGTACCTTTCTTGGCTTTAGCGCCAAGAACACTAAAAACTTCTGCCCCTATACGTCCATCTGTAGATTTTTTTAGAACAACTGCTAAGTCAAAATCAATTCCTTGATCTAGTGAATCATTGAGATAAAAACTAAAATTTCCATTTTCTGATTCTTTGACAGCTCCAGTTACATCTTCAAGAACGTTTTTTATAAATTCTTTAAGTTCCATTATTTTACCTTCAAATCTTTTTTGATTAGTTTTTCAATGTAGTCAGAAATGTCTTCGTCTTTGTTTACACAACGAATTTTCACCTTTTTCCAGAGTTTCTCATCAACTTTGATACTAGTTGTTTTTCTCACCATAGAATTATAGTATTAAGGTAGTATATAAAACTGTTTATTGTTTTTTAACAATCAATGGAATTAAATTTCCTAATAGGAATGCGGCAAATAATAGTAAACTAATGTAGAGTATATAGTTAATCCCTTCAAGGCCTATGTCTTCCTTATAGACTTCCATTATTTTTAATATAGCTTGAATTGTAACAGCTAAGGCTATAATCCAATTGGTTAGTCCATGGGATTTTGACATTTTTTCATTGTTTTGCCTATTTGCTTTGAGTTCTGTTATTTCTATTTCTGAATCAAGAAGTTTATCATTTATTCCAAAATGTTTGCGATCTTGATAGAAGAAAACGGCATATTTTCCTGCTTTTTTGCTTTTTAAAAAATTATTAATCTCTTTTCCAAATAAAGAAATTACTTTGGATTCTGGAATATATTTCTCATTTTTTGCATGGAAGCCGTGAGCATACCACAGAAATTCTAACAATTTGTTATAGTCTGGTTTTTTTTGATTTCATCTCACTACTCTCAGTTTTCTTGTTCCTTCTAGTTTTTTTATTTTGATGACTCCTAGGTATTCTAGTGCTTCGCAGTGGTCTTTTAGTGATGTTGGGTTGGTTCTCATCTTTCTTTCCAAGGAAGACATGGTAATATCTGGATTTTTCTTGATAGTGTCATATATTTCCTTGATTAGCTCTGATGATTTCCTCTTTTCCATGCTACGATTATGTAGTAAACTTTATATATCCCTACGCTACATTAACGTAGTATAAGGTTAGGGTTAAAATGAACAAAAAAGCAGGAACAATCATTATCATCATATTGGCTATGGCTTTAATTTTCGTTTTATTTGAGGGAAATCAGAAAAACCCTCTAGGGGATACGCCTTCTACTAAAGTATACAATTTACAGAAACAATTTTCTATATCTACTACTTCATTGGATGAAACCTCCAATATTGGTGAGTGTAAGTTGGAGATGCTTAGACAAGGACACGAAGAGACTCATTGTTATATCATGACTTCAGTCTCTCGTTGTTATGGTACTCTAAATTGTGATAGTTTTGAAGTTGTTTGCAGTTGTAAGTATTAATTCTCGTGCATTTACTCAACATATATACTCTAACCTATAGTTTTATATAGTAGTATAGTAT
>CAYFOE010000004.1:0-92725 GCA_964344635.1 Candidatus Woesearchaeota archaeon | reverse complement strand
GTTTCCTGGTTTCATATAGTTTATTGGGGCATTGCCTTTTGTGCGGTGTACTAGGACGGTTTTGTCGGGTTTGATGATGATTAAGTGGTCTCCGAAGTCTAGGAAACTTTGAACTCTTCCAGAATATTGTACTCTGCAACTGCCTCCAATTAGGGTCATATGGCTTTTGTTCAAAGCATTTTTGATGTCGCGGATTTTCTCTTTAAACATAGAAAAGAATCGAAGGATTTTCGATATAAAAGATTATGTTTGAAATATTTGTTAAGTTTAGCAAGGTTATGAATTCTTACATAATCTAATCATTATTTGAAACTTATTTCTTAAAATAAGATCATTTCTTTCTTTTTTATTAAAAATAAGTTAAATAAACCTTCAATAAAGCAATCTAAAGTGAATTAAATAGCTAAATAAAGAAAACAACAAGTTTATTTATAAAGCAAATCGATTAATCAAATGTAAGTCATTGAAACAAAATGACCATTATGATCAAACTCGAAAGGGTTTCAAAAAACGGAGAAAAAAATGAAAAACACAATGAAAAAAATGAGTGCATTATTGGTACTTGCACTTTTCGTTGTTGGAATGGTTCCAGCCGTAATAGCCGGTCCTGCTGACGACGCAAAGGCATTGAATGCAAATTTTTTGGCTAAGGCTGAAAAATCAAAAAACCAAATAGGCAAGACTAGTAACCATGTTAAGACTCTAGCTCAAGACGTTAGAAAGACATTGGATCTAGTAAAAAAAAGAAACACTGTAACAAGGGATGACGCTGAAGCAGTTCAAAACAAATTAGTGAACTTACTTGAAGGTATCCAAGATGAAATGGAAACTTTGAAGACTGGCGTTAGCAACACTTGTATAGATGATGACAGGGGTAACGATTACCTTGATATGGTTATATCCAAAGCTGAAAACCTAAAGGCTGATGTTGAAGCATTAGATCCTCAAACAGCAACAGGAGAAGACCTTAATGATGTATTGGGAAAGATGAGATCTTTCTACAATGATGAATTTAAAGGTTCAATGTATATTGCATTAGGTAGAGCAGGTAACTGTAAGGCTCAATGGGTACTTGGAAGTGTAGACGCTCTTATCCTTAGAACAACTGAAATCGCTGATGAGGTTGGTGCTAGGGGCAATAAGGACACTGCAGGTATTAGAGAGTTAATCAGTAACATGGAAATTGATCAAGCTAAACTTGAATCCGAATATGAAGGTTTAAGAAATGCATGGTCAAATGTAAACAATCATGAAGATGCTTACGCTCTTTCACAGAATGTAAACAAATTCATTAAAAACAAAGCAATTCCTGAAACAAAAAGGATACATGCAAGTGCTGTTGAAGAATACAGAACATTAACAGTTTAATTAAAAGTTGCGTGAGTAATCACGCAAACTTTATTTTTTTCTAAAAAACAATAAACCAAAAGTTTAAATACAGAAATATATACTACAAAATAGTAATTACATAACATATGTAGTTGCAATAAAGAGTTCACATTAATGTGAACGGAGGAACAAATGAAAACAAGAGCAAGAAAAACTGTAAGAAGAGCAGTAAGAAAAGTAGCAAAAAGAGCAGTAAGAAAAAGAACTGCAAAGAAAGCGGTAAGAAAAACTGCTAAGAGAGCTACAAGAAAGAGAACTGCAAGGAAAACAGTTGCTAGAAAAAGAGCTGTAAGAAAGGCAACTAGAAAGGTTGCTAAGAGAGCTACAAGAAAGACTGCAGTTAGAAGAAAAACTTCTGCTAGGAAAACAACTAGAAAAACTGCAAAAAGAACTGCTAAGAGAGCAGTAAGAAAAGTTGCTAGAAGAGCAACCAAAAAGACTGCAAGAAGGAAAGCTTCTACAAGAAAAGCAGTTAGAAAAACAACCAGAAAAAGAACAGTTAGGAGAAGATAATCTCTAACTAAGGGTCCTCAACAAAAAGGGCCCATTTTATTTTTATTATTTAACATTTAATACAGCAGGTTTCCATCCATATCTTGAATCAAGCGGTGAGTCCATTTGAATTCCTCTTGCAACAGCAGTTCTATCAACATCTACTTCAAAGTGATCCATGTTTACCGCAAAATCATTAAATCCCTTTATTCTATCCCTATCCGAAACTACTGAGTCACCATTAGTCATATAAATTCTGGAACTAGGCCCCAACATCCTACCAATATTTTCTAAAAGTCTGAATTCTTCATCCCTCACATGGCCCCACCCAAAACCTAATGCATTTAAGGAATAGACTGCAGTCACTTCAGAATGATCTTCATAAGAAAAAAATTCTCTTAAACCCATTGTAGGTAATACCATTAACCTATCGACATTTTCGCTTAACTTTTCAAAGCGCCCAGGTTGATTAAAATATTCATCTCTTGCAAGATATAAACTATCAAAATTTTTGTGCATTTGTTGTCTCTCTAAAAATAAATCAAGATCACCGTGACTTAATGCATTTTTCCTTTTCTCAATCATTCCAATTTGTTCAGGATTATTGTCTATAACTAGAACTTTCTTAGCATGCTCCATTAATGCAAATGCTTGATCTCCAGAACCGCCCACTGCTAGAACTACGTCATCATCTTGAGGATGAATTCCTGCAATGATAGCTTCTAAGCATTCATTTGTTACTGGAAATGTGGGCGCCATTTTATGGATTATTCTTTGTCCCACATAGAATCGAACATTGTGCTGAATGATTCAGAGAAGTAAGGTGCACTTACCCATACTGCTGAGTCATATGTTTCGTGAACGTCTTTGTCGTCTGAAACCATAAACAGTACTTGTTTTCTATCGACTACACAGAATCTTGCGTCTAAACCTTCGACGTTTTTGAAAGCTACAGCATTGCTAACATCTTTTAGATAGGATTCATCTAAGTCTGAAATTGGTGCTGCAAGTTTTACTTTAACTCCCCTATCACTTAATTTATTGAATAAGTTTCTAAATTTCTTGGTTTTTCTTAGAGCACCGTCTTCTGTTGTAGATATTACAACTTCTTTCTCAGCTGATTCTAACATCCCTTTTAATTGAGAATATATTGCATCTCTTCCTTTGATGGATCCGGATAAATTAGCAGGATCTACTTTTTGAACACCTTGTGTGTAAAGTAATTTTAAATCATCAAATAGTGTTTCACTTTTGATGTTCTCTAATTCGCTTATTCTCTCAACGCTCTTTTCTTTTACTTGGTCTTTGATTCTTCTGATGATTTCATCGGGTTCGATTGCAATGTACTTGATGGGTTTGCCTAATTTCATCATTACAAAACCTTTTTTTTCTAAAGAATCTAAAACGTCATAACTCCTACTTCTTGGAATTTGAGAAATATCACTTAGTTCCCCAGCGGTTGCAACTCCTCTGCATAACAGACTGGTCCAAATTTTAACTTCGTAAATATTAAGGTCAAAAGCTGCTCTTAGCTTTTTCAATAATTCTTCTTTAACTATCATATGAGGTTTTCTCCTCACCTCTCCAATTAAAGGATAAAACCTATTTAAAAATCTTTGGGTAATTAATCATTCAAAAGTGGTAAAAAAATAAAGGAAGGATTATAGGCTAAATTCGTCGCCTAAATCCTCTAAATCGCCAAGATCAAGATCGCTTTCAAGATCGTCTAATCCTGCCAAATCTCCTTCAATTCCTTCCGAATCAGCCGGTGCTGTCGGAGCTTCAGGTTCTCCATTGGAATCAGCCATATCATCGCTTGTTGTACCTGTACAACCTAAAACGAATAGCATTAATACCAAAGAAGCAATTATAATTCCTATTTTCTTCATAAGTAAACACCTACCTTTCTTAATATTTTATTTGATAGTATTGTCCTATTTAAAGATTTCTAAAGAGGAGAAGGGCTTAAACCCTCACTCTTCTTCTATAACCTTCAATTGAGGAGAAGCTTCAACAGCTTCCACTTCAGACTCTACCCCTACTACAGTCTCTACTTCAGATTCTCGAACTTCATAAACTGAAACTCTTACGTCTTCCATAGCTTCTATTCTTTCCTCGTTAGTTTTTGCGTTTTCCAATCTTTCAATTCTAGATTTTATTTTTGGATTGTCACCATATCTATCTTTGAGATTTCTAGTTATTTCTTCTCTATGGTTTTTTGCATAAGCTCTAACTTTGTCATTTTGTGAGAATCTCTTAATTTTCTTTCCTAATGATTTTAATTCATCAGTCAAACTTAAATATTCATCTTCACTCATTGCATCGTCTTCCACTGCTGAATAGAATGCATCATACGAATCATACAATTCACTTCTAATTTCTTCCATTGTATCTAATGCATTAGGGTGATTTGCTAGATAAGTTTCAGAATTTTCAGCCCTATCGATTATTCTTTCTAGAACATCGATAGCTCTTTCATTAACGTGTGCTGCAAATGAAATAAATTCTAAAGCTTTATCTTCATCATAATTGTTAACCAAGTCTCTGTGGATTCTTTTAACCTTGCCTTTGTTTTTCTTGATTAGAGAATCTACTTTTCTTTTCCTATTGGTTTTTTCAACAGCATCGTCAATTTTTTCGATTCTGTGAACGTCCGCTCTTGCAATCCCTGATTCAGGACCGCTTCCTGCAACACTGTTTGCGTCAACAGCTACAGGCCTTAACCTTAGTGGCTCTTTTTCAGCCACATTAACTCTTCCAGATGATACGTCTATAACTGTCGGTGTTGGCGCTACGTCTTCTTGAGCAAAAACTGCAGGGACCATTCCAACAAGGAACATAGCCATTATCATCAAAGATGATATTTTTTTCATTTTCATTCATATCCTCCGTTTTTTGAAAACATTATATAACTCTCACTTGGGACTTTATTTATAAACATTCTTTAGAAACCCTTTAGGAAATACTTCAAGAAACTTTATACGCTAGATTTAGAAAATCTTACAGGAAAAGCTTTTATATTTTCAGAAAGAAGAATTTACTATGAAAAGTAAAAGAAGTGGTGGTCTTATCCTATTTTCTCTATTGTTTTTAGTGTTTATCCCACAAATAGATGCTGCAACAATTCATGGGTCGGTTTATGATATCTTCCTAGAAGAGCTAGATAAAGCTGTGATTACAATAGATACTGAGCCTCAGCAAACTGCTGTGTCAAAAAATGGAGAGTATAGTTTTGAGGTTATTCCCGGTAAATATGACATCAATGCAATCTATTATGGTGTTGATGATAACTATGAAACTAATCAGGAAATAAATGTTAAAGAAGATGGTGTATTCAATATAGATCTGATACTAACTCCCATACTTGATCCAGAAATAGATGATATTAATATAGATGAATTTGAGGACCTAAGTGAAGATTTCACAATAGAAGAAGAAAATGGGTTTTCGTGGGGACTGCTTATTGCATTTCTTGCAATGGTTACGATAGTTCTTTACTTCCATTTTTCAAAGCACCATTTCATAAAAGAAGTTGATGAGTTTGAGTTAAAGAGTGAGAATGAGGAAGAGTTAGAGAAGATAATTAAGTTCATTAAGTCTAATGGTGGGAGGGCGACACAAAAGGAGATTAGGAAGAACTTCCCTTCAAGTGAAGCTAAGATATCTTTAATGATTACAGAACTTGAATCTAAGAACATTTTAAAGAAAATAAAAAAGGGTAGAGGGAATATAGTTATTCTAACTAAAGAAGGCCTCAAGAAATAAAATGGGAAAGGAAAGGAAACCTGAATTGTACCAGCATGGAGGAGGAAGGGGATATGCTCTCCTAAAGTACACTGGATTTTATGATTTTGATAGCCTGTTAAAGGACATGAAGTCTTATCTCAAAAGAAGAGGATACCATATTAATGACAAACAACATGATGAAAAGCTGTCTTCTGCAGGAAAAGAGATTACCATTGAATGGGTTTGTTCCAAGGATGTAGATGAATATATAAAGTACGACATCACACTTACATTAATCATTGTTGGACAAGTAGACATAGCAATAAATAAAAAGAAAGCAAATAAGGGAAAGTTAGAATTCAGGCTAGTTTCAAAAATGACAAAAAATTATTCTGGACAGGATAAGACTCCGATGTTTACAAAGTCCAAAACTGGAGAGATCTTAAGACATCTTTACGAGAAATACATTATAAGTTCAAAGCTCGGAGATATGGAAGATGATCTAGGCGATGAAGCTAACGAATTAAGAGAAATTGTTAGGAGAAATATGATAGAAAATGGGAATGATTGATTATATTGCAAGAGATGATGAGGTTTCATTTAAGGGAATGTTTCAGACCAATCAAGTTTACAAGGAAATTTCTAAGTGGGCTAAAAAGCATGGATATTTTGTTGATGAAACAGCATACAAGTGCGAAAGGGACGGAGGATCCGAGAATCTTACTATAGTCTTAGATCTTTGGACTAAAGTTTCTGATTATACTAAACTTAAGTTAGAAGTTTTAGTGCAAACAACTGATGTAAAGAATAAGAAGTTCAAAAATAAGGTTGTCCAAGAAGGAGAGGTTACTATAACTATCAATTCTGTGATGAAAAGGGATTATGAGGATGTTTGGAGTAGGAAACAATTCACTAAGTTCTTCAGAGAGTTTTTTGATAAATTCATTGCCCCTAATCGGTTCCAGGAAGACGCAGAACAGGCTAAAAAGGACACTAAAAGTCTAAAAAAGCACCTTAAAGACTTCCTAAACGTCCCAATTCTTAAAAAGTAAGGTATTTAAATAGGTAAAATACACCATATACATTGCCCACTTCGGAATCACTCAATTGAGCACGAAGAGGTCAAGCAATGAACTTGGGAGTTAGTTGTGGGCTAAATCATATATCACACTCATAAAATAAGTTAAAGAATAAGATTACTTGCCAAAATAAGGCACATCATAATCATTGAGGCTCAATAGCCCTTTAATTTCAGAGTAGCAGACAACTACTTGACACACTGGAACTACGTTCCATAAGTCTTATTCTATAAAATTTAATGAGCTATAAAATAGAAGCGCAAGCATGGAGGTGCGCAAAATGGGAAAAATAAGCTTAGTATCAGCAAAATATATTATCCATGCTACAATAACTGTAGACGGAATGGTAGACAGACCGGATGTAATCGGTTCAGTGTTTGGACAGACTGAAGGTCTTTTAGGTTCAGAACTAGAACTCCGTGAACTTCAAAGTTCGGGGAGAATAGGAAGGATCGAAGTAGAACTTAAGAGTAAGGATGGTAAGACTAGTGGAACTATCAATATTCCAAGTTCTTTAGACAAAACTGAAACGGCATTGATTGCTGCGGCAGTTGAAACAATTGAAAGAATCGGACCTTGTAATGCAGAAGTTAAGGTTGACATGTTAGAAGATGTTAGGGCTGCAAAGAGAGGTCATGTAATTGATAGAGCTAAAGCTCTACTTAGTAACTTGACGCACGGAACTCTTCCTGATTCAAGAGACATTAAGGATAAAGTTTCAACAGCGGTGAGAGTTGCAGACATTGAAACCTATGGAAGGGAAAAACTTCCTGCAGGACCTGATGTTAAGGATTCAGATGAGATTATCATTGTTGAAGGAAGGGCTGATGTTGTTAACTTGCTTAAGTATGACATTAAGAATTCTGTTGCAATGAATGGAACTTCAGTTCCTAAGACTCTTGTTACTCTTTCTAAAAAGAAGAAAGAAGTTGTTGTTTTCTTAGATGGAGATAGGGGCGGCGACTTAATCCTTAGGGAACTAGAAGCTGTTAACGCAAAGATTGATTATGTTGCTAGGGCTCCTGATGGAAAGGAAGTTGAGGAAATAACTCATAAAGAAATTCATCAAGCTCTAAGAAACAAGATCAAATTTGAGATTGCTATGGATCGGTTAAAGAACACCGGTAGTATTTCAGAAAGACCTAAAAGAAACATTAGGACAAGGGAGCGTCCTGAGAGGAATTATTCCAGGAATAATAGAGATTCGAACTCTAGAGATAGAAGAAGCTTCTCTCCAAGGAATAGAGATTTCAAAGAGAGACCTTTGAGAATTCCTAGGGCTCAAAAAGAAAAATTCCTAGCGTTCATGAATGAACTAAAGGGTTCAAAGGAAGCGTATCTTCTTGACAACCAACTAAATGTTTTAGGAAAGGTTCCTTCAAAAGAGATAAGTGAGACTATGCAGGACTTAGGAAGGTCTGCGAGTAACATTTTGATTGATGGTGCTTTAACTGAAAAGATCTTAGAGGCTGCTGAAGGTTCAAGAATTAGGTATCTAATAGGTACTAAATCTAATCTTAAGGAAAAACGTTCAAGAGTGAAGATTCTTACTATAAAGGATCTTCAGGAATGAGCATAACTTATTTAAGCGCGATAAACAAAACAATGGAGAGGTGTTTCCATATTGGAATATGCAGAGAATAAAAAATTCAAGAATTTATCGCGTTTTATTTTATTTTTAATTATTTTTGGTGCAATATTTTTAGTTTCGCACTTCACTGGGTTCACAAGAGAGTATTGTGGTACTGATAAATTTTGTTTTTCTGAAAATGCAGAAAGCTGTGATCCTGCTGAGGTTTATATCTCGAGGGAGAATAACGTTTATTATTACAAGATGACTCCTACGTTGAAGAATCAGTGTAATATTTTGATTAAGTTTGAGCGGGCTCAGAAAGGAACCTTGCCTGAACATACCACAATTCTTGAGGGAAAGACAATGACTTGTAAGATACCTAAGTCTGAGATGAGAAGTTTGGATGTTCTAAACATGGAAAATGTAATTCAGCACTGTTCTGGTCCATTAAAGGAGGCTCTCTATGAGTTGATTGTAAAGAGAATGTATGAGTTGATTGTGCTCAACTTAAATGAGATAACTTCTGAGGCTCAGAAGGCAATGAGGATCTAATCTGTTCTTGTACAAAGATAGTTTCCATCAAATAAATGTTTGTATAAACAATCTTCGGGAGCGTCACACCTGAAGGTTTCATTTCTATATCTAAAATTTCCGCTTATGCATTTTGCTGCATAAGAGATCATTATTCCTTCTTCTTCTGGAAACTCATCCTTTATACTATCGAATAATTTAATGTATTTCTCTGCCATTTCCAGGATGCTCATTTCTAGATTCATAACACTTTCACCTTACTAGCTGTTTAATAGGTTAACCAAAAAAAGCAGGCCGCAGAAGATGGAATCAAACACCAATATTGGCGAACCCTAAACTTTCCTCCACTTCGTTTCCCCAAAAGCGCCAATAATTATGATTAAGGCTGCTCCCGTCAGGGTCTGACCTGGTTCTCAAAACTACTAGCCAATTGGGACAAAGTTTCTCAGTACGATTTAGGACCAATACCAAGAGTTCAATCCTCTCAACTGCCTCAGCCCCACCCTAAAGCCGATTTGTGGTAACAAGGCACGACTACTGCCCCGGCCTAGCCTGCAATTAAGATTCATAGAAAATGATATTTAAGGTTATTGTTAACCTGATTCAACGATTCTTCCTAACAAGGTATTTGTACATCTCTCTCCTGATGAAGAGTATTGGCATAATCCGTTGCAATCAAAATACCCGTTGTAAAAGGGCACATAACATGAAGTTGTTGTACACTTCTTTTCTGTTGTTACAATCTTCTTGTTTGCACAAAAATCGTTTGTAACTTTGTACACTTTTTGGCCAGAGGATACTTTAATTTTACCTAAAACATCTAATGCGACTGTTGGGTTTTCTTTACCAATACCTACATTTCCTCCGAGGTAATAAGAATCGTTACCGGACTGTACCCAGCCTACGTTTGGACCTCCGCCACCTAATAACCCGTTATCAATAGCGTATTGCAAATCATATAGATTATCATTAATCACTACGTCGACTGCCTCTGCTCCGTGTCCAAAATTGTTAGTTCCTTGTCCTTGTACAAAGAGAATTCCTCCAGTCAGGACAATTAACATGCTTAAGAAATAGACGTGCCTCTTTTCGATATTAATTTCTAACTTCATTTGAGTTCACTCCATGATGTTATTCCACCATAACCCCTGTAAGGGTTTGAAGTAACTTTGTAATCTGAACCCGGAGGTACAATTATTGAGACTGAGCAAGTTTTAGAGAATCTGTCGTTGTTGTTGCTGTTTTTTGCAACTAGGTTCCCGTCAACGTAGAAACTAATTTGGCAACCGTTAACATGTGGATCTGGATTCCATGTGGTTACAGAAACCATTATTGGTTTGTTCCCTCCGTTTGTGTAGGTTGTGTCTAAAGTTCTGCTGTTTTTAAGATCAATCCATGCTTGGTTCATTCCGATGCCGTTTGCTACATCATCTGAAGTCAGGATATCATTGTTGTTTATTGCGTTCTTTAAACTTTTTTCAACTCCATTAACGGTTACAATTACATCATCTGAATCGTGACCGTAATTACTTATTCCTTGTCCTTGTACAAAGAGAATTCCTCCAGTCAGGACAATTAACATGCTTAAGAAATAGACGTGCCTCTTTTTGATATTAATTTCTAACTTCATCTTACCTCTCAATAAAGTATTTAGTAAGAAACTATTTAAATATTTCCAAAAGTCTTAAAATGAACGTGAATTGCTGATAAAATAAAATGAAACTTGAAACACTAACTAAGGACATAGGAGAAAATCATTCAAGTCTGACTATTTGTCGTGACGTAGAAGAATTACTCTGGGATCAAGAAGAACGTACATTCGAAGAATTAGTCAATGAGGGAGAAATAGACTATTTTGACATCTCATCATATGATTTGGGTTCTAGCAAACAATATACTTTCTTTAAAAATCCTTGAAAGAAGATTATATTAATCTTTGAGGTTATCCTCATAAGTCTAATAACATGTCAAAAAAAGAATTCATGGAAGAGCTTGCACAACAAGATAATATTACTAAGCAGTCTGAATTCAATAAGATAAAGCATGAACTGGCAAGAAAGCATGGCCTCTCACAGGTTCCAAAAAATGCTGAGATTTTAGCTGCTCTGCCTGTCAAAAAGAGGGAGAAGATTGAATCTATTCTAAAAAGCAAGCCTGTTCGTACAATCTCGGGGGTTGCGCCTTTGGCAATAATGGCTGCCCCTATCGCATGCCCGCCTCAAGCCCAATGTACTTATTGTCCGGGAGGACCGGGGTCAATATTTGGAAACACTCCAAAATCTTATACGGATGGTGCGCCTGCAGTAAAGAGGGCTATAAGGAATAAGTATGATCCTTATCTTCAAGTTTTTAATAGGCTTGAACACTACATTTTACTAAATCACAATCCTTCGAAGGTGGAATTAATTATTATGGGTGGGACTTTCCCAAATTTTCCAAAATCTTATAGGGATGAGTTTATCAAATATGCATTCAAGGCATTGAATGATTTTTCGGATATGTTTTATGACAACGATGAGTTAAATGAAAAAAAGTTCAAGGAATTCTTTATGCTTCCTTCGAAGCTAGATTCTAAGGAAAGGGAAAAGATACTTTTAGAAAAAACTTTCAAATTGAAAAATGAAACAACACTTGAAGAAGAACAAAGAAAGAATGAAGACAAAAAGATACGATGCATTGCGCTGGTAATTGAGACCCGTCCAGATTGTTCGTTAAAATCTGAGATAGATGAAATGTTGAGGATTGGGACAACGAGGGTTGAGTTGGGTGTACAAAGTCTGAGGGATGAAGTTCTTAACAAAATTAAGAGAGGACATTCTGTAGATAAAACTATAGAGGCTACGCAACTGCTTAAGGATTCTTTCTTAAAGATCACCTACCATATGATGCTGGGGCTTCCATTAACAAACAAAGAACAAGACGTTCATGCTTACAAGGAACTTTTCACAAATCCTGATTTCAAACCGGATTCTTTGAAGATCTATCCTTGTTTGGTTATGGCTGGCACTCCGTTGTATGAGGATTTCAAAAAGGGAGAGTTCAAACCAATAAATACTGAGGATGCAACTGAGAGAATCATTGAAATCAAAAAAGAAATTCCTGAGTACTGTAGGATTATGAGGATTCAAAGAGATATTCCTACTTACATGACTGAGGCAGGTGTAGACAAAACTAATCTAAGGCAGTTAATTCATCAAAGATTAATCAAGGCAAAGCAAGAGTGTAGGTGTATCAGGTGTAGAGAGCCTAAAGATAGGGAAGTTAGTTTAGATCATGTTAAAACTAAAATTGACAAGTACTCTGCGTCAAATGGAACTGAAGTATTTATTTCAAAAGAAGACACTAAAAATGATATTCTCTTAGGTTATGCAAGACTGAGAATTCCTTACAAGCCTTTTAGGAAAGAGATTACTTCTAAGACTGCGGGTATTAGAGAACTTCATGTTTTCGGAACTTCTTTAGATCTAAAGAATAAACCTACTAAAGGTTCGGAAGTCCAACATAGGGGTTATGGTAAAGAGCTTATGCTTGAGGCTGAGAAGATTGCAAGAGAAGATTATGATAAGAACAAGATGGTTGTTATTTCTGGAATTGGTGTAAGAGAGTATTATCAAAAACAATTGGATTATGTTAAGGAAGGGCCTTATGTTTCTAAGAAGATCTAACTACAACTAGTTTATTATTTCTAAACATGTAATAAATCATTAAGATTCCTAGTGCGATTATTAATCCCATTAGATCAAATACTGATCCTTTTACGGAGGGTTCTAGGCTGCAATCAACTCTTTCTAGTGGGTCTGCTAAACATGATCCAGCATTACAAGGGATACAGGTTCTTGTTCTTTCTCCATTTTTACAGTCAGTCCAGGTTCCACATACCCAGTCATAGTCTCCGGTGTTTGGACAGGTTGGGCTAACTTGTTCAACATTTTTTAATCTGCAACTGTCGGGTGCACAGTTTCCGAATTCAGGGTTGCATGTTTCTCCTGAAGGGCAGGTGACTTCATTACTCAGCTCGTTACATCCGTCGCCATCATAATCTCCGCAATAAGCAACTCCTGTTGCTGTACAGACTGCAGTTCCCCTTACACAGTATGATGAACATGCATCTCCGCCGCCGGTTCCGCCATAACCTTCAATTAGGCAATATTCGTTACATCCATCTCCGTCTATGTTGTTTCCGTCGTCGCATTGTTCTCCTGAATCTTTATGTCCGTCTCCACAATAACTGTTGGATGCATATACTTCTAATAGGTCGCTAGGAGGTGCAACGCCTCCACCAATGTTGTAACCTTTGGCCTTCCAAGTAACATTGTCTGCACTTGATCCAGGGTTATTATTTTCTGCAACCCAGTTGGTGCTTCCGGTTGAACCAATAACTGTTAGTGGTCCTGGTTTAACAACCGACAATTCTCCGGTTTCGTCATTTAATACGTCAACATCAAATACGACACCGTCACATCTAATGTCTCCTGCTAAGTCTAAAATTAAGTCTACGGTTTCTCCCCTCTCTACATAATTAGTACTCCATGCAAAACTTGCTCCTGCTAATGCCAGGGTACACTCACTTCCTCCTCCGCCTGAGCCTTGGTCACCTGTGCTGAAACAGGTTAGTCTATCATTTGAATCGATATCACATGCATTTCCACAAGCGTCTCCGTTAAGTGTGAGGGTATCTCCGTCTTCATTTGCTTGTGTCAGTTCACAATGTTCTACTGTATAGGTTATGTTATTAACGTCGACAGTTTTTCCAATACAATCATCATTGCTACCACATAAGAAGGTAGTTAAGTTTCCTAGAGGATTAGATAATGTACTAGCGTCGATACAGGTTCCATAAATTCCGTTGTTTGGATTTAGTGGACAATTATCTTGAGAGTCTATTAATCCATCTCCGTCGGTATCTACGCTTGGTTCAATTTGACAGAATTCATCACACCCATCACCATTAACTAGATTTCCATCGTCACATTGTTCTCCTGGGTTCAATATTCCATCTCCACAAACGCCTGCACTTCCAGGTTCTAGATAGCTACAACATAGTTTGTTAGTATAATAACTACAACTTGCAGCGTGTGCATTGTAAGTCAAACCATTTCCGTCACCGAATGAAAGCAAGCATTCTCCTACCCCGCCACATTCGGAGTTCCCAATTGCGCCAACGTAGGTTTGACATTGAACTTCTTCGTAACAAATTCTTGAATAGTATCCTTTAGGAGGTAATTCTGAATCAGAACTTTCTGGAGCGTAAATGTGTCCACCTCCAACTAACACTCCGTTGTACAATCCTGCGGAACCGTTTCCTGCGAGAGTATAAACTGTTCCTCCGGTTGCAACTCTAATGGCATGATTCAGGCTATCTGAGATAAATAGGTTACCAAATGCATCTAGATCAATTCCACTCATCTGGAAGAATTGTGCATCTAATAAATTTCCGTCAGTTAAACCAACAGTTCCTGTTCCTGCATAAACACTTATTGTTGAAGCGCCAACGTCTATTAGTTTTATTTTTTGATTGTTTGTATCTGTTACATATAGTAGATTATTCACCACATCATATTCCATGTCATATGGCTTGGCTAAATCTGGATTTGAGATGATTCCTCCGGAACCTGCATATGTTAGAACTCCTGTTCCGATTAGGTCATAAGTTTTAATTTTGTTGTTGTCTTTGTCTGAGATGTAGATTAAGTTTTCAGCTGGGTTAAATTCTACATCAGAAGGGTTACTAAATCTTGCATCGGTTCCGAGAACATTTACAACGTCCCCTTCAGCTCCACAGGTTCCTGCGATAGTAAGGACGCTTCCGTCCATTGCGACTTCCCTTATACAATGGTTTCCTCTATCTGCAATTATTAGTTTTCCTGAAGGGCCTTCACTAATGCCTGTTGGTTGGTTAAATCTGGCATCTGTAGCCAATCCGTCATCGGTTCCAGGGGTTCCACATAATCCTGAAAACTCTGTAATGTTTCCGTCAATGCTTATTTTTTTGATGCAATGATTATCTCTGTCTGCAACATAGAATGAATCTCCGATTAACTCTAATCCTACGGGGAATGCAAAGTCATTTCCTCCACAAATTCCGCTAAAATCTTCAACAATGCCATGGGGATTTATTTTTCTTACACAATTATTGTCTGCATCTGAAACATAAACTTGGGTAAAACTGTTTTCATCGACTACGGTTTCGATTCCCATTGGCCAATTGAATCTTGGACCTACTGAGAAACCATTTGAAACGTATGCAATTAAGTTTGAGTTATCTGCATAACACCCTCTTGAAGGGTTATCGATTGTAAGGTCGAAAGACAGATCTGCACAATAGTCAACGGACTCACCGGATCCGATTTCAGAAACGTGTGAATTTTCTAGGAGGAATAATCCCATTACGGATCTATCATTGCAGACTCCTGCATTTGCTGTGTTAACAACATAACCTGTTGGTGAACGAACTATAACTTCATTCACTTCTGATAAACCTAGATCTCCATAACTGAATGCTAAAAATGATGCAAAAACCACTAAAAACGCAGGAAATAAAACTTTGTGCTCTTGCCTCATAAAAATAACCTCTTTATATAACAGAAATAAAACAAAAAATCACTTATAAACTTTTGCAAATCTAGATCAGAAAGCTATTTATAGCAAAATGACTTTAAAAATACAGGTAAAATCTCATGATAGAACTTGGCGGGAATATCAAATTAAAGGGTTTCAGTGAGCTTGATGCTGCAACACTCATTGTTGTAAAGAAAGTAGTAGGGAATCATACCAAAAAACTTTCTCAGGATCATCCGGATTTTAGCGAATTAATTATTGATTTAAATAAAAACGACAACAATTACAACATTAACGCTAATTTTACTAAACATTCAGAAGTCCTTAATTCAGAAGCTAAGGGCAATAACCTATTTTTCACTTTAAGTGAAGCCCTAAATGGGATCAAGTCAAAACCTAAGGATTAGGCCGACAAAACATTTATAAAACCAAATTACCCAAATCACTTACCTATAATATATGGAGTTTTAAAATGGCAACAAGAGTTGGTGGATTTAGAAGAAAAACAAGAAGTAAATTGAGAAAAGGTCCTAAGGAGAAGGGAAAGATTAGTATTAGGAAATATTTCCAAGACCTAAAAGCTGGAACAAAAGTTTGTTTCAAGGCAGAACCTGCTGTTCAAAAGGGAATGTATTTTCCAAGGTTCCACGGAAAAACTGGGGAAATCGTAGAGAAAGACGGATCCTGTTACATCGTTAAATTCAAAGACGGAAATAAGGCAAAGAATGTAATTGCACACCCAGTGCATCTAAAAAAGGTATAAAATGGCAGAAATTAAAATTAAGAACGAAACACCTCTGACTTATTCTCAAGTTGCAGAAAAGCTAGATATTGTAAAAAAGAACATTGACCAAGAAGAGTTGGGCTTCAGGACAAAAAAAGCTGAAGAGTTCCTTGAGGTTTTCGGAAAAGAGAATTTGAAAAGATCTGAAGAAATAAAGAAAAAGTTAGAAGGTCTTGAGATTCAAAGATTGAAAGAAAGACAAATTACAAATCTATCAAATCTAATGCCTGAAGATGAGGATAGTGTCAAAATCATACTTAGTAACGACAACATAACATTGAAGCAAGAAGACGTACAAAAAATCGTTGATTGCATGAAAAAGTAAGAATGCAAGTAGCAAATGAACAAAACAGTGAGGGAAGAAAAAGCTATAATCCTAGATTTTCTTCCGAACGGGTATCCATCGGATACAAGACCGGCACATATGAAGACAGCTGTAGCTCAAGCTATAGGTGCTAATCATTTTATTCTTTTAGAACTAGTTCCTAAAAAGGGCGTTTTCTTAAAATTTGAACAGGAAGTTTATATGGGTGAAGGAAAAAGGGATGAAATTCACCATATTTCTGGTAGAATCAATTTTCTGAAATTAACTCAGACTGCAAAGATGAATTTGGAGGATCTTTTGAAAAGGCTAGTTACTGAATCTGAACAAAAGTTTATAGAATTTTTCAATAAGGCGGGACCAATTAATGCTAGAAGGCATCAATTAGAGTTGATTCCGGGAATTGGTAAGAAGCATATGTGGGAGATCTTAGAACAGAGGGAAGAAAAGGAATTCGAAAGTTTCCAAGATCTGAAAGATAGAGTTAAACTTATGCCTAACCCTGAGAGTGCAATTATCAAGAGGATTATTCTGGAGCTTAATGAAGAAGATAAGCACAAGCTCTTTGTGGGCAATTAATTAGAAATGCATGACCAAAATACTTTTAAATAGACTTCGTCCCAAATCACAAATAAAATGACTCAAGAAATTAAAAATATGATTAGAATTGCAAACACCGATATTATCGGTAAAAAGAGCCTATTCAGGGGCTTAGCAAAAATTAAGGGTGTAAGTCTTGGGTTCTCAAACGCAGTTTGCGAGGTTCTTAATTTAGATAAGAATTACAAAATTGGGGCTTTAGATGATAAAACTAAGGCAGAGATTGAGTCAACATTAGAAAATCCTCAATCAAAAAACATCCCGGAATGGTTATACAATAGAAAAAGAGACCTTGAAACTGGTGAAAACAGACACTTAATTGGTCCAAAACTAAATTTCGTTCAAGAATTTGATATTAGACGTATGAAAAAGATTAAGTCCTATAGGGGTACTCGTCATATGTTCAGCTTACCTGTGAGAGGTCAGAGAACTAAGGGTAACTTCAGGAAAGGTACAAGTGTGGGAGTAGTAAGGAAGAAGAAATAAAATGGGAACTGTAAGAAGACTTAGAAGAAAATACTCCGGGCCATCCCATCCTTGGGAAGCTGAAAGAATTGAAGAAGAAAAAAAGCTAATCAAAGAGTATGGTTTAAAGAATAAAAAAGAAATTTGGAAGATGAATTCCAAATTAAGAAACCTAAAAAGACAGGCTAAAAATTTAATCGCAGACAGAAGTGAACAAGCAAGAAAGGAAGAAAAATTACTTCTTGAAAGACTTGCTAACCTTGGAATTTTATCTGAAGGTTCAACTCTAGATGATATTCTTGAGATTAATATTAGACAATTATTAAATAGAAGGTTACAATCCGTTGTTCTTTCTAAGAGTCTTGCAAGAACAAGTAAACAAGCAAGACAAATGATTATTCATGGACATATTAATGTTAATAATTCAAAAACAAACATTCCGTCTTACTTAGTTAGAACAAGTGAGGAAAAGGGTATTGAGTATAACACTAATTCGAATTTCAAGGATGAAGATCATCCTGAGATCAATTTAAACAAAGATGATAAGAAAGTTGGTGTTGTGGAAGTTCCAGTTGAGGAAAAAGCTGTTGAGGCTCCAACTGAACCTGCAACACCTGAGACTAAACAAGAGGAATCTAAACAATGAGTGACGAAAAAACTAGATGGGGCGTAGCACATATTTATTCAAGTCATAATAATACCATTATTCATATTACTGACATTACTGGTTCAGAGACAATTGCAAAGGCTTCTGGAGGAATGGTTGTAAAGGCTCATAGACTAGAATCCTCTCCTAATGCGGCTATGGCAGCGGCAAAACAAGTGGCTGAACAGTCTAGAGAAAAGGGAATTAATGGTTTACATATTAAAATTAGAGCGCCTGGAGGTCACAACGGACCTAATTCACCAGGACCTGGAGCACAAGCTGCTGTTAGGGCTCTTTCAAGAAGTAGAATTCGCATCGGGGTTATTGAGGACGTAACTGGTCTTCCAACTGATGGGTGTAGAAAGAAACACGGTAAAAGAGGAAGGAGAGTTTAAGAATGGATATTAAGATTCTTAAGAAAGACGATACTAGATCTGTCTTTAAAATTTCTAAGATAAATCCTTCCATCGCAAACGCAATCAGAAGATATATTGTTGCATATGTTCCAACCATGGCTATTCATGATGTTGAAATTAAGAAGAATGGTTCAGCATTATATGATGAAATGTTAGCACATAGATTAGGGTTAGTTCCTATCAAAACAGATTTGAAATCTTACAAGTTGTGGGAAGGTAAAAAATCAGAAGTACCTAAAAGCTCACAATACGAATTAAAATTCACTTTAGTTGCAAAGGGTCCTTGTATGGTTTATGCTTCAGATTTAAAATCAGAAGATCCTAAGGTGGTTCCAGCAATAGAAAAAATGCCTATTGTAAAATTACTTGAAGGCCAGGATATTGAGTTGATCATTACTGCTAGGTTGGGTCAAGGAAGAGAGCATGCTAAGTTCACTCCCGGATTAGCGATTTATAGGGGTGTTCCTCAATTAGAAACCACAAAAGATTCTAACGTTAAGGCTTGTCTTGAAGAATTATCTGAAATTGTTACAAGGAAGGGTAATGGTTTGGAAGTTAAAGACTTGACAAATTGGAATGAGTCTTTTGAACAGGTTTGTGAATCTTATGGGGTTAATGTTACCTCTTCAAAAGAAGATTTTATTTTCACATTAGAGTCTTGGGGACAATTGCCTCCGAGAGAAATTTTTGTTGAAGCTATCAAGGCATTTGATAATAAGTTATCAGAGTTTGAATCAGCTATCAAGAAGATAAAATAGTTTCTAGAAAGACTTAAAATAATTTAATTCTTAGCTCCGCTTACGCGGGGGTGCCGGAGTGGTCAAACGGGCTAGGTTGAGGGCCTAGTGGCTTAGTGCCTGCGCAGGTTCGAACCCTGTCCTCCGCATGATTTTTATCGTTTAAAATAATCTATGGGCACTATTTCACCTTTAGAGATAGAATCTTGTTTTGCATCTCTTTCTCCAAAGCTTGCCTGATAATTAAATAAACAATCGACAATTTCTTCAGATGATGCTCTTCCTGCTGCGAGTTCTTCTAATTTATGGTGTATAAAACAAACATCACCTAGGTCAATGTCCATTCCTCTTCCGTAGAATTCTTCTACCATCTCGCCATCAACCCAGACTCTTGTAGAAAATCTACCTAGGTATCCTCTTACATTGTTAGCTTTTTTGACTACTCTTCCAGATACAACTTTAATTTTTTCGCCTTCACTGGAAAGGCATTCTACTAATGTGTCTCTGCCTTCCATAGTTCAAACTGCAATTTTTGAATAGGGTCCTAACAGCTCATTTCTTTCGGCATCACAATATGCTAGCCCGTCAAATCGTGTTTGGTATATACATGGTTCATTTGATTCGCATCTGTTTGGTTCTAAAAAATGTAAGCCATTAAGAATGCAGCTTGCTGCAGAACTGACATCTGCTGGGTCCAGTCTTAAGGCGGGATATGGGTAAGTTTCTTTTATTTTTTTAACTAAGTCTTTGTGTGCTTCAGCTCTTTTCATCATATTTCTCTCTGTCATTTTAATCTACTCCTGCATTAGAATGCACAGAATAAGAGTGAAACTGGGATATAAGCATTACCTAAAAAATAACCACCATAACACTTATAAACCAAGAATTTACCGTCATTACACTCTGCAAGCGAAAGCGAAGAGTAGAGCACTATATGTGTTCTAAATGTATTAAAAATGAAGAGAACAGGACCTACAAACCCAGAATTACAGACTCTAATTAGGGAGTTGAAGACTCTTAGTATTAACAATGATGCTAAAATCTGGAAGAGGGTAGCAACTGAGTTAGAAAAACCTACTAGGCAAAGAAGGAAGGTTAATCTTCATGATATCGAAAAACACTCTGAGAATGGAGAAACAATTTTAATTCCTGGAAAAGTTCTAGCTACGGGAGACTTAACTAAGCAAGTTAAGGTTGCAGCTTGGTCTTTTTCGGAACAGGCGTCTTCAAAAATTAAAGATTCTGTTTCAATTCAAAAATTAATGAAAGATAATCCAAAAGGGAGTAAAGTTAAGATTTTGTGTTAAAATGATAGTTGATGGAAAAAACTTAATCGCTGGAAGACTTGCAAGTTTTGTAGCAAAGCAGGCATTGTTAGGTAATGAAGTTGAGGTTATCAATTCTGAGTTGGTTATGATTACTGGAAGTAAGGCAAATTTGATGGCTATCCAACAACAAAAGCAAGAACGTGGTCATCCTTACAAGGGGCCTTTTATTCCTAAGAGGGAAGATAAGTTATTGAGAAGAATGATTCGTGGTATGCTTCCTCACAAACAAGAACGTGGAAGAACTGCATTTGAAAAGGTTAAATGCCATATGGGAATTCCTGAAGATCTAAAAGATAAAGAAGTAACTGAAATTCAAGGAGCAAATATTACAAAGACCCAAACCCTTAAATATTTACGTCTTAAGGACCTTTGTAAGTTAAATGGTAGAAAATGAAAGCGATAAATGTTTCAGGAAGTAGAAAAAAGGCTGTAGCTCGTGCAACGATTAAGGAAGGTACAGGTGTAGTTAGGGTTAACAAAATGTTGCTAAACACAATTGAGCCTGAAATTTCAAGATTAAGACTTCAAGAACCTTTAGAAATTGCAAAGGATTATGCAGAGAAGGTTAATATTGATATTCTCGTTAATGGTGGGGGTTCACAAAGTCAGATAGAAGCAACTAGGTTGGCTATTGCAAAAGCTATTTATGAGTTTTCAAAGAAGAATCAACAATTAAAGAAGGATTTCATTGATTATGATAGACATTTACTGATCGCAGATGTTAGAAGGAATGAACCTCACAAACCTAACGATTCAAAACCAAGAGCGAAGAGACAAAAGTCATATCGTTAATTATATTCAAAATGATAATACCTGTAAGATGCTTTTCATGCGGAAAACCTGTGGGACACCTATGGGAAGAATACAAACAACGCACAGAGAAGGGCGAAGAAAAAAAGAAGGTTATGAAGGACTTGGGTCTAGAAAGATATTGTTGCAAGTCAGTTTTCATGGGCCATATTGACTTAATTGATACTGTTGCTAAGTTCAAGAAAGCGTAATTTTTTTAGAATTAATCTTTTTTACAGTAAACCATATTCTTGTAGAGTGGATCATGCACTGCCCAGGGTCCGTTTGTCCACCTACCGTCTTGGGCACCTTTCTGTGATTCGGATTCGCCTCTCCATTCTAATCCTATGCTTGCAGCTTTGATGGTTCCGCTACAACAGTCAGCGCCACTTCCATAGACTTGTACGCGATATTCGTTGCTTCCTCCTGTAGATCCTACATTGGCTTCGCTGTCGCCTCTGGGGAATCTTCCATCTAGTTCAGAGTATCTGGTCCATCCGGTAGGACAACTAGAGTCAAACATTGCGATCATTCCTGAGAAACCATCAATCTGATCAATGGTATGGCCGTAATTACTTACGCCTTGGCCTTGAACTAGGGCTGTGATACCAAAGGCTAGGATCAATAATCCTATCAAGTAAACATGCCTCTTTTTCACAGAAATGTTTATTTCCATCAATTACTTAACTATTGGGAAGTTTATAAGTATTTCCTCACATAAATATTTTTAACATTGATAATTTTTTTAGAAGTATGAGAGATGATGATTGGCTGAATCAAAGGTTTGAACAAATTTGGACTCTGTTTTTTCCAGATATTGAAAAGAGGAATGTCCATATAAGGTGGAAGGGACGTTGGAAAAACAAATTTGGGCACATAACCACCACTAAGAATAAAACAACAGAGATTGCTATTAACAAATTATTTCAAAACTTGCAAGTTCCGGAGGATGTGATAAAGCTTACGATTGCACATGAAATTGTACACTATTCTCATGGGTTCCATTCACATTTGCCAAGAAAATATAAACATCCTCACAAGGGGGGTGTGGTTGAGAAAGATCTCAAAAAGCGAGGTTTTGATTATATGTTAAAAAAAGAAAAGGAGTGGCAAAAGGGTACATGGTTTAAACTTTATAGGGAATTGATGCCTCATAAGTTCGAACAAAAATCTGTGGTCATTCCTAAAAAGCAAAAAAGTTTATTCAGATTTTTTTAGGACTAATTTTCTAATTCCTTTGCATGCATTACAATGAATTAAAACCATGTTATTTTTGGTTCTAATTTTAGAATTAGATCCTGAAGATAGATAAACTTTGCACTTTCTGCAATAGTTTGAGCGATATTTTTTGGGGATTCTTATTCCTGCTTTTGCTGCAATTTTCAGAGCTGATTGAACATATTTATGGCTTCTATTTGGATATTTTCTGAAGGAATTTGAAGCCTCTTTAAACAATGTTTCAACTCTTTCATAAGCTATTCCTTTAATCTCTTTAGATCTGATTGCCATATATTTTAGTTAAACCACAGGTATAAATATGTTCTCACAGAAAGAATTATATACTCTCCGAAAAACGACAAAAATAATGAAAAAGAAAAAACAAATCTTGAATTTTAATCAATTAGGAATCATCGGCCTTACATTAGCGCTAGTAATTCTTACGATAATTTTCTTGGTATCCATGGATCAAGATAAGTACACTTTTGAGGAGGGTTTTAATGAATTAGCAAAACTAGATCTAAGATATAATACTGATTTTAAGACTGAGGAGATTGGAGGAAACTTGGTAGAATTTGAAAACATTGATCCCTATCTTGAAGATCTTAGATTGTTTAGAGAGGAAGTAACCAAAACCATTGACTTAGCTAATGTAACTAATGAAGAATCTGCATTGGTTCAATTTATTGACTTTAGAACACTAGCATTACTCTCACAAAAAAATTATTTTTTGGGAACTTTTGTAGGAAATAAGGGTCTAGCGGATAGCGAGGATGGATTCAGCTGTTTAGATGCAGGGCACTTAATTAATGCAGGATATTACTTCAATACTAGCTATAGTGCGGGTTTAGAAGCATATTTGCAATTAGATCGTTTGCTTGGCCACCACCAGCATACTCCTGGCGTATGGGAGCTTGTAGGCGTCAATTCTGAAAAACCAAGGTGGTTTTTTTCAAACCTGGGTGGCTTAAAGAATTTGGTTAGAAGAAATGAATTAGCATTGGTTGAATTCTGTTTTGTGGACCTCTCTCAAGGCTTTATCGGTCTTGTAGACCCTGCAGACTATACCCTTAGGACAGATAATGCCCTTATTCAGGAAAACATTCAAGAAAAAGGCTTAAATATCTCTTACACCACTGTGTAGAAGTTAAACAAATTGGGGGTTTTTAACATGGAATATAAAGATAACAAAGGCAACACTCTATATGGATTTTCCCAGGAGAACCTTGAAAGGACAAATAAACAGATAAGAGAGACAAACAAACTTCTCCAACTCCTAGTAGTTTTAATGCTAATTTTCCTAATTTTGGGCATAGGCTTTGCGGGATGGCTTAAGATGAACAGAATTTTTGATTTATTAATTGGGTAATATCCAAAAGACTTTTAAACCGATTAAAACTCAAAAAAACTGGACGACCATGGCGGTTTGGTTCCACCTGTTCCCATTCCGAACACAGAAGTTAAGCAAACCCACGTTCCAGGCTGTACTGCACTTTGCTGTGGGAAACCTGGTTAGTTGTCCTTTTTTCAATTCCAAATATTAAGAAATACTCCTATGTAATGTACAATTATATACAGCCAAAAGAGATACAAAAGGATTGCAGAGATTAATGCAACTAAGACAGTATTAATGACTTTATTTCTTCTCTTCTTAGCTTGATCAATTGTACAAATTTTTTTCTTTCTAAAATAAACTACTAAAGCAATGAATAATAAAACTAATCCCAATAATCTAAACCACCACTTATACTGGCCATACAGAACATCAGATAAGGAAGTTGCATAACTTACAGTTCCAACCCCTATCAACAGTAAGATTATGGGCGATAAACAACAAAGAGACGCAAATAAAACTGGCAGTCCAGTTATTTTTAAAATTTCTTTTAATGAAACCACATTACATCATTTTTAGGCCGCCAGTAACCACATTAATTTTTTCTTCAGTATCTGGGCCGATTGCACAACAGGTTGTAGTTAATGTGTCAAAAAATGTTTTGCCTGCGTCTGTAATCAGTCCGGTTTTAATCTTACTTGCTCTGGCTTTTTTCAAGTAATATCTCAGGTCTTCTTCATCGATAACTTTCAGAACAACTTTTTTCATTCCTTCTCTTCGCCAGGCATTCAATTTCTCGGAACTGCTCCCTAATGCTGCCTCTAGAGAAGCGTGGGCTACCTGGACTGCTAATTTTCCTTTAGGCATTTTCAGGTCAGCCCTTACTAGGATTACTTGTTTGAAACTCATATGAATTTAACCAATCCTCTTAGTTTAAGTTTAACACTTTTTCCAAAATTTCCTTTACCTCGTTTAGGGTGGAATTTTTGTTGTTTTTGACCTTCTAGATGGAACTTATGTTCAACTGCAGTGATCAATTTTCTCATCACTAGATGTATTCCTTTTCTTAAAGTCCATACTTCCGATTCTGCATTTAGAACATCTTTTCCGTGAATAATTCTTGCCTGAAATCTGTATCTTGTTCTTCCAGACACATCAGCGGTCTTAGTGTGGAATTTTAGATCCCCTACAGAAAACTTCCTTGAAAGCCTTGAATAATACTTAGAAACCAGCTTTTTCAATCTTTCTTGATCAGTTTTGTCAAGAACGCCTAAACCTACATAATTTACTTTTGCCATATGACATCACCTCTTATAATTTATGTTTAAACTATTAAATATTTATCGTTTGTTTTCAGAAAAAAATTCATCAATAATTTTTCTGTGTTGGAATCCTATTTTCAGATCAACTAATTCTTCCCTATCGAACCATTTGATGTCTAGAATTTCTTCTTCAAAAGAATTGTCGGAGCTTGCTTCTCCTTCAAACTCTCCGTAGAATACTGATGTAAATGCAAACCATCCTAGTTCTTCGAAACATTCTTCGTAGCTCCCAAAATATTGGGGTTCGAATTTTAGGTTGGTTTCTTCAAAAACCTCTCTTTTAACTGCAGCCTCTTCGTCTTCTCCCTTGTCTATGTGTCCTCCTGGAAGGGCCCAGGAATTTCTAAAAGGGAAATGTCCTCTTTTCACTAATAAGATCTTTCTGCCATCGACAATCAAAGCGTTTACTACTTTTTCCCACTTTTTTTTCTTCTTTTCTTCGGAAAAGTCTTGTTTGAGCTTCGTAACTTCTTCGTCAAAATTGTCTTCTTGGAATTTTATGCTGCTAGTGTCTATCATTTGAAAACCTCTCCAGTTTCGTTGTACCAAAAGTATAAGTCTAGTTCATCCATGCTTAAACCTACTTTGTCTCCATATTTCTTAAAACTTTTCTCTATTAAAAAATATGTGTTTTTTCCTAATGATTTGGGAATTTCTGGTATAACTTTGACGTTCACAAGGTTCTTTAGGATGTGCCTATCCAGTATGGCTAAATTTTTTGCACCGACGTTACGTAAGAAGTGGCTGGCTTCTTTCAGGCCAATACCTTTCACATTTTTAACTAACCATTCTCTGGCTTTAACATAGTCAAAATCCATAGTTTGAAAATCGAATAGATTCCATAATTCATCAAATGTTAGTTTCATTGATTTTAAGTATCTACTTTTGTTGTTATGAAATCTTGCATTCCCTTTTAGAGTATTTTGGATGAATTCCTCATCTAAATTAGTACTATAAAATTTGTTTTTTCTTAAAGTTTCAACTGCATTTGCGCATCTTTTCGCATTACTCTGGGGTGTGAGTAAACAAAAGCAGAGTTCATAAAAGACTTCTTTTTTCTCTGCGATTAAGGAAAATTCATTCAACCTATTGGTTATTGTTTTCTTGATGTTTTTATAACCGTTTAAGACCTCGTCTGGCGTCATTTCATGTGTAGCTCCACTACATCATCGTCTGCAAGGACGTGATCTAGCCCAACAGTTTGGCCTTCAAATTTTGCACTAGTTCCATAAACTTTTGCGTATCTAAAACTGTTCAAAAAATCCTTGTGTACTTTCTTTGCTACGTCTCTTAGAGTTGAACCTTTCTTGAATGCAACTGGGGGAAAATCTCGCTCCCTGCCAGGTTGTTTTGTATAGATTTTGATTACATCTAATTTTTTCCAGATTTTAGATTTAAAATTTTCAACATCTCCATCAAATATAAGTTTGGGAGTTTTCACATTTTTTAATTCCTTGTCTAAAAAATCTTTATCTTTTGCATCTTCAAATAGATAAACTAGTAGGTTTGTTTGGTTCATGATTCCTAAATATGTTGGACCCATCATGCTTTCTTCAAAATCTTTAACGATTGCAGGAACTTCCACAACTTGGATTTTGATGCCTTCGTAATCCATTATTCCAATTTCGGGTTTTTTTGTTGTAAATTCATAGGTTGCAACTTCTGCGTTAGAACCGGTTAATTCATTCAATAAAGTGCTCTTTCCAGAATTAGTCTTTCCTACAAGGCAAATTTGAGCTGCACCTTCTTTCTTGATTGTTGGAGAATATCCTCTTGCTCCTGCCTTGCTCTGTCTCTCAATGCTTGACTTTAATTTGGCTATCCTTTCCTTTATGGAGGCTAACAAATTCCCACTAGACTTGTGCTTAGGGGCCGTCCTTAACATCTTCTGAAGAGCCTTTAATTTATCGTCAGGAGTGTCTGCATTCCTATATTCTTCCTCAGCTTTTTGGAAGTCAAATCCGGGGTTAGTTGCCATATTCTCAAAGAATAGAATCCATTTAAAAAATTTTAGTAGAATGGCTTAGCATTACCGTCTGATGCTTTACTGGATGAACTCCAAGCAGCACCGCTTTGTGAGCCTAGATCTCTTGGTGTAAACTTGACTTGGTTTTTCCCACCTTCAGAAGAATTGGACCTTCCTGAGATCTTGTGGATTATAATCATTAGAACTATTGCAACGAATACGAGTGCAAGTAATACCCATAACCATCCTAGATTTGCTTCTTCCTCGGTTGGCTTCACTACCTCTGTATCTACGTCGGTAACTGGAGCTTCGATGACTCCGTCTTCTATCACGGGTACAAAGTGAGTTATTTCCTTGAATACTAAATCTGCAGATCTTTGGTGAATCTTATGTAAGTAAATTTCTAGATCATTCTTTCCGTCGGCATTGACGTCAACCATTTCAGTTTGGTTAACTCCGATTTCTATGGTAAATGGGTCGCTTGATATTAGTAGTGTCACACTGTCTTCTCCAATTTCTTGAACTTCTATGGTATGCTCTTCATCTGCAAGCAATAACTTAATTCCGCCGTCTTTCTTGATTAATCTTGCTTCTCCTTGTTCAGGGAGAGCGCCGTATTTTCCTGCAAAATCTTCAATGTAATCTCTGCCGATCACTTTGTTAGCAATAGGCGGTTCAAATTCAGGATCGATAAATGGCGAGTTTCCAGTTTTAACTACTGTGATTGTTGTTAAATTGTAGCTGGTTTGGTTTAAGTTTCCTGCATTGTCATAGACATAACAGAAGATTTCGAATATTCCTAGATCTGCCATGATTGTTGCAGATACTTCTCCCCTGATTGAGGTATTGGTTGTGGTTGTTAATGTGATGTTTTCAAAAGTGCTAAGGCTAGGGTATTTAACTGAAATATAACTTTTTGAGGTGTTTACATCAGAGACTGCATCATTAGGGTTACACTCAATGATTACTTTTTCTCCATAATCTGATTCTGCTGCTGAAGTAACATCAGTTTCTTGGGAACCTTCTAAGATATTTACAGTTACATTAGGATTACTTGCATCATGCGTTACATTGGTAACTGTCCCTTCGTATACTGTGCCGTTTGCAATTTGTAATGAAATATTTAAATCATAAGATGCATCTGTTGAAAAGTTAGTAGTTCCAAAGGTGTAATTCCAAAGAGCTTGACCATCTGAGGTATTTACTATTGTAGTACTCACAACAGTCCAAGAGGTTGCACTATTTAATTTGACTGAATAATTAGCTCCTGTTGCATTGTCCAATCCGGAAGGATCGAATGTAACTCCCATTGTCAAACCTGTATTTCCATAAGTTGCAGCAGAAGGAGTATCAACAGTAACAATTGCTGCTGAAACTAAAGCTATACTAAAACTAAAAGCAATTAATAATGGCAGTACACCTTTCTTAAAAAGACTAACCTCTCTTATCACCATACCAACAATAACCCTAAAATTATTTATAAGCTTTTTGATTAAATAAACCCAGGCCATAAAATAATTGATTGTCTTTAAACTTTCAAATTTGTCCAGAAAGTGTCTAAAAAAATATTTTAAACATCCATACAAAGTATACTCCAAAAGACAGTGCCATTAGAACCATCCAAATGAACATGTAATGTACCGGTTTCCATTTACTAAAAACACTAAGCTTTATATCGGCCTTTATGTGAAATCCTGCTCCCATCATCCAAGCCCATAATCCATAAAGGAAAGTTAAAATTCCTGCACTAATAAGCTTAGGCTGACTATAAATTGCTCCCATAAAAGAAAAAGCTAATCCTCCAAGCGGGATGATCTTGTAATACCTATCTAGATTGATCAACTCCGATATGCTTTTAAGAACCTCGCTCATTTTTACCCATAATTTAGTGTTAGTTAAATATATTACTTTTTTTCAGTGAATAGTTTTCTTAGTGCTAAGTTGATCACAGATAAAACCATATTAACTTTCATTAATAAAGCACAACAATTCTTGTAATTTCGAAAAGATTGAGCTAGTTCCTCCCCAAATGCCTAACACAAAGATTTAAGAAAGGGCTTTCTCAAGTTAAAATCACTCGTGGGAGTGCCGGAGTGGTCAAACGGGACGGCCTCAAGAGCCGTTGGCTTAGTGCCTACCAAGGTTCGAACCCTTGCTCCCACATAATTAAAATGATAGAATATATTATTGGATTCTTTGCATTCCTGAGAATCTACACAGAGATTAATTTCTTTCTGATAAAAAGAAAAGTAAAGGGCCCTGTAAAGATCATGAAGGGGGCTAATTCTATTTTCAAGAAGAAAGGGTCTAAGGCTGCATTGCTTCTTCACGGGTTCACCAGTAGTCCAAAGGTATTCGAAGAGTTAACTTCTTATTTGTCTAAGAACAATATTACGACTCACGCACCGTTACTTCCAGGACATGGGACTTCTCCTGAAAGGCTTGCAGTGACTAAATATTATCAATGGATTGAGGCTGTTAATGAATCAATCGAGAATTTAGAGAAAGATCATAAGGAGATTTACCTAATTGGTTCTTCTTTTGGGGGAAATCTTGCATTGATTTCTGCAAACAAGTCTAAGAAGATTAAGGGAATAATTACTTTGGGGACGCCAATTCACTTTAGAAGGGAAAAGATTACTAGATATTTGATATTTCCGATACTGAAAAGAATAAAGTTGTTTCAAAAAAAGAAGAGGGACAAAGACAGAGAAGAAATCGACAAAAAGAGGGTTTCATATAATACTATTCCTTTGAAATCATTGAATCATGTACTTAGAATTATAGAACTCTCGAAAAAAAGCTTGCCTAAGATAAAGTCTCCGATAATGGTGATGCAAACTGAGAAAGATTCGGTGGTGAGAGAGGATAGTGGGGATTACATAATGCGCCATATAGCTTCAAAACAGAAAAGCATAGTGACTGTTCCTGAATCGTATCATGTTTTTATATTGGATAAGTATCGTAAGGAAGTAAATAAGGAGATTTTGGATTTTATAAAATGAAGGTTCTTATCAATTCAAAGGGTAAACGGTTTTTTTGGAGAAAAGGCGATCTTCACACTGAAGATGGAATTTCCAAAGAAGAAGATATTTCAAATAAACAATCTAAGCTTGAAACTAATATTGGGAAAGAATTGATCAAGTTTGATGCAAAGTTTCAAGACATCTTATCAACTCTGAAGAGGGGCCCTGCAGTTATTAATGCAAAGGATGCGGGGCCGATAATTGCCCATACTGGAATTGATGAAGAAAGTAAAATAGTGGATGCAGGTTCTGGTTCGGGATTTCTTTCAGCATATCTCTCAAATATAACGGATAATATAACTACTTACGAGAAGAACAAGGAACATTTTAGGATAGCAAAAGAAAATTTGAAAAAGATTGCACCGAAGGTTAAAATAAAGAATAAAGACGTCTTCGAAGGGATAGACGAGACAGGCCTTGATCTAATAACTCTAGATTTGCCTGACCCGGACAAAATTCTTGTCAAGATAAAAGATTCGTTAAAACCTGGAGCTTATTTGGTTTGTTATCTTCCTAATATTACTCAGGTACAAAGTCTGGTTAGGGCTGCAAAGGAAGAAGATCTTTTAGTTGAGAAGATAATCGAGACAATTGAAAGGGAATGGACTATTTCAGAGAAGGTTTGTAGGCCTCAGCATCAAATGTTAGGCCACACAGCATTCTTAGTGTTCCTTAGAAAGTATTAAAAACCGGTGTACTAGATAACTATTAGGGCTTATTCTATTAATCATCTAGTACAAATGTATCAAATATCCCTTTCTTAAAAGGGTTTCGGAGAATAAAAATGAAATATGTAATTGACACTTCAGCGATCATAGAGAAGATAGTTTCATCTAAAATAAAGAATAAAAAAATAACCAAGGGGCAAATTCTAATTCCTCATGCAGTGATTGCAGAATTAGAAAATCAGGCAAATAGGGGGAAAGAAATAGGCTTGATTGGTCTAGAAGAAATTCAAGAGATAAGAGATCTGACAAAGAAAACACTCACCTTAGAGTTCATTGGAGATAGACCTTCTGAACATCAAATAAAGCACGCTAAATCTGGCGAAATAGATGCGTACATCAGAGATCTTGCATTCCAGAATGATGCTACGTTAATTACTGCAGACATAGTTCAGGCAAAGTCAGCAAAGGCCTTGGGAATTTCTGTAGATTTCATAGAAGTCGTAAAATATCAGGAAGAACTAACTTTACAGAAGTACCTTGACAATCAAACCATGTCTCTTCACTTAAAGGAAGGTAATTATGTGATGGCTAAAAAGGGTGCGCCAGGTAATTGGCAGTTAGAACAGGTCACTAAAACTAAATTAACACCTGAACAAATGCAAACTTATGCACAGGAGATTATTGAAAAAACGAGGTTGGATAAAAAATCTTACACTGAGATTTCTAAAAAATGTACGACTGTTGTCCAGTACAAGAATCTTAGGATTGTGATTGTTAAACCCCCTATAGCAAATGGTTGGGAGATAACTGTTGTACATCCGTTGACTAAGCTAAATCTTGAGGATTATAAACTTCCCGAAGAACTTGAGGAAAGGATTGAACGCCAAGCAAGGGGGATAATTATTTGTGGGGAGACGGGCTCGGGTAAAACTACTTTAGCTCAGGCGGTTGCTGAGTGGTATGTGAGAGACAATAGGGTTGTTAAAACTGTTGAATCTCCAAGGGACCTTCAACTTCCGGAATCGGTCACGCAGTACTCTAAGAATTTTGCTAGTGAGGGGGAAATGCATGACATTTTATTCCTCTCAAGGCCGGACAATATTTTATTTGATGAGATGAGGTCCACGCCAGATTTTACTTTGTATACAGATTTAAGGTTGGCTGGATCTAATATGATTGGTGTTCTCCATGCAGCTCAGGCAATTGATGCAGTGCAGAGATTCATTGCGCGTCTTGACACAGGAGTTATTCCTAATGTGGTAGATACGATTATTTTCATGGAGGCAGGTAAAATAGAAAAGGTTCTGACTCTTAAGATGATGGTTAAGGTTCCTAGTGGCATGACTGAGTCTGATTTAGCAAGGCCGGTAATTGAGGTGAGAGATTACAATACCAATAAGCTCGATTATGAGATCTATAGTTATGGAGAGCAGACTATAGTTATCCCTGTAACCTCTAGTAAAAAGTCTTCTGGCGCGAATAAACTTGCTGAAAAGGAAGTTGAAAAATATTTTTCAAAGTATTCTTCTGCAATTAAAGCTGAACTATTGAATTCATCAAAGGTGGCAATCTATGTGCCCGAAGATTTAATTGCAAAGATAATTGGAAATGCTGGGAAAAACATTGAAAAGTGTGAAAAGGAATTAGGTATTGGTATAGATGTCAGGAAGGTTAAACTAGAAAAGAATAAAATAGATTATACTATTAAAGAGGATAAGAAGAGTATAACTTTTTATGCTGAGCCTGGAAAAACTTTGGAAATTTATGCTAATGGAAAGTTCATTGCATCTGCGATAACAAGTAAGAAAGGAGAGTTAAAAATCAATAAGAAAAGTCTTCAAGGGAAAGATCTCCTAAAGGCATTAAATAAAAAGAGATGTAACTTAGAGGTTAGAGGCTAAAATGGAAAAACCTTACAATTTTGTAGTATTTGGAGGAGGAAGTGGTTGTTTTTCAATACTTCGGGGTCTGAAAAAGTTCTCAAGTCTTGCAAACATTTCTTCTGTATTTACTATTGCCGATGATGGAGGGTCAAGTGGGGTGTTGAGAAGTGAGTTTGGAATACTTCCTCCGGGGGATCTAAGGAGGCATATTGCGGCTCTGTCTGAGTCTTCTGAAAAGATGGTTGAACTCCTTAATTTTAGATTCAAGGATAGTCCTTCGGTTAGGGATCATTCTTTGGGAAATTTGATTTACACTGCTCTTGCAAAAATAACTGGGTCTGATGCAGGTGCGATTAGTGAGATGAATCATATTTTCAAGACAAATGAGAGTTTGGTTCTGCCTGCATCTTTGGACAAGGTTAAGTTGATTGCAGAGTATGAGAGCGGTATGTCTCTACGAGGTGAATCAAAAATAGATACCTTGAATGATGATAGTCATGGGAAGATTACTAAGGTTCATTTGGAACCTAGTGCTGAGATTTATCCTCCGACAAAGGAGGCGATAGAGAATGCAACTCATTTAATCTTGAGTGCTGGAGACTTATACACTAGTATTGTTCCAATTTTGTTGGTGGAGGGGATCCCTGAAGCAATAAAAAATTCAAATGCAAAGATCATCTATATTTCAAATCTTATGACAAAAAAAGGAGAAACAGATAATTTTAAGGCAGAGGATTTTATCAATGTTTTGAACAAGTATCTTCAACATAAAAAGGTAGATTGTATAATTGTAAATAAAAAGGCTCCTTCAGAAAAATTAATAGGCGAATACCATAAGGAATCGGCTGACTTAGTAGATTATGATAAAGAGACACTTGAAGCTTTAGGGGTCAAGGTCATTGAAGAGAACTTAATTTTAGAAAAGGATATCCTAAGACACAATCCAAAAAGCACTGCATTGGCAATAATCAAATATGTATTGAACTCTACAGAGACACAATAAGGTTTTTAAAAACAAATTCTACAACTCACTTATGGGTCCGTAGCTCAGTTTGGATAGAGCGTTTCCCTCCTAAGGAAAAGGTCGCAGGTTCGAATCCTGTCGGATCCGCTATTAGTAACGTAGAACTTCTTTGGCAGCTTCTTTATCTTCTGATAGAGGACAATAACATAACCTAAACTTCTCAGGTCTGTGGGGATCTTTAACATTGGCAAAAAGAACAAAGTTATGTCGGGGAAAGCTTTCTATTTCTACAGGTATTGAATAATTTCTCTCTAATGAAAGGTCATCGCATGCCCATACAAACATTGAATCAAATTCGTCAAAATCTTTGTTGATTAAAGAAATATCGTATTCGGCGATGCTTGCTAGATCTGCACCATAGTCAAATCCTCCAGCCTTCAGTCCACAGTTTGTCTCTCTTGCGAGGGTTCTTGCAAGTTCTTCGAGCCTTCCTTTCTCTGTCTTACTGAAACTGCTGCCCTTCATATAAAATCCCTAAAGTTAGAAATATCTTGTAATTTAAAACTATTATGAGTGTTGAATCTTGAGAAATCTTTAAAAAGCAATCATCTCACTTTTGAGCTAAGCGTTGGTAGTGTAATGGCTAGCATAGGAGCCTTCCAAGCTCTTGATCCGGGTTCGAATCCCGGCCGGCGCATATCTTATTTGTCTACGCATGGTGCGTTTTTTGGGATGTATACTTTGTCGGGAGTTAACTCTTTTATCGATCTTGAACCTGTTGATGCTAATAGTTCATAAAAGTCGTGTTCTAAATTGTTTACATAATTTGCAACTCTTTTTGATTTGTCTTCAACAACTAATCCTTTTTGGAACTGAGGATCGTGGCTTGTGATTCCTACTGGGCAAGTGTTTTTGTTACATTGTAGTGCCTGGATACATCCTAACGCTAACATGAATCCTCTTGCAGTATAGACGGCGTCTGCCCCTAATGCCATTGCTGTTAATTGTTTTCCTGGATTGATTAGTTTTCCTGCACATAATAGTTTCATTTTTTTTCTAACTCTTTCTTCAACTAATACTTTTTGTACAATTGGCAATGCTTTGAATAATGGAACACCTACATTGTCCATGAAACTTTTTGGTGCTGCTCCTGTTCCTCCTTCGGAACCATCGATGGAGATATAGTCTGGGAAAATTTTCTGCCTTTTCATTTCTTTGATGAGTTTTCTGAATTCTCCTTCACAGCCAAAACACATCTTGATCCCTACGGGCAATTGGGAAACATTTTGAACTCTTCCAATAAATTTTACTGTACTTTCAGCATCCACGCATTCGATATGGTGTGGTGGGGAAATAACATCCACGCCTAAAGGCACATGCCTCAATTCTGAAATTTCCTTGGTGATTTTTTCTTTGGGCAACAGTCCTCCTTTTCCCGGTTTTGCACCTTGTGAAAATTTAATTTCTATCATTTTTATTTGAGGTTTTAGTGCTAATTTTCTTAATTTTTCATCATTTAGGGAGCTATCGTCATTCCTAACCCCAAACTTTGCAGTTCCTATTTGAAATATTAAATCGCAACCTTCTGCTAGGTGATACTTGGGATAGCCCCCTTCACCTGTGTTCATTATAATTCCTCCAGCTTTTGCTCCTCTTGCAAGAGCCCTTACTGCATTTTGTCCTAGTGCTCCAAAGGACATTGCACTAATCAAGAAGGGTTTTTTCATTACATATTGATTCTTAATCCCTCTTTCCTCACCAAATACCAAAGAAAATTTTTTCATATCTCTTTTGTCAACAGGGTACATGGAATGTCTAATCTTAATTTCTTCATCGTCAAAATTCATCAAAGAACCAAAGGCTTCTGAAGAGTCGGCATTCTTTGATTTTCTATAAACTTCTGCCCTTTCAACCCTACTGAATGGCTTCTCTTCGGTATCGCTTGCATATAAATACTGTCTGAACTCTGGGCCGATGCTCTCGATCATATATCTCATCTGACCAATAATTCCAAAATTTCTAAGAAGTGTATGCTTTACTTGCAAATGTCTGTAATAAAAATTCATTAGTGTTAATACTAAAAATAGTGCGGTTCCAAGGTGGTACGCGCCATTGTAATTAAATCCTAAAAATCCAAATAATAAGAACAATAGAGGAATTGCTAAATTAACAACTCTTGCCATTTTGGGTAAATCTACAGCCAATCTTGCCATAATTTCTTAACAGCCTAAAGTTTATTTATATGTTTCCTTTATTATTCAACTAAACTTCTAGTTTCGACGTGTTTTACATGAAAGATTTCAGAGTTTCTGAATTTGTAAACTAAAACTAGTTCTTGAGAGAATAGATCTCCTCTTTCTAAGCTGCTTGATGAGCAGGCACTTGAACATTCAACTGGAGGAAGATTGCCGAAACTAACTAGGTTATCCAAGTCTCCAAAGGTATTGCAACAGTTAGTAACTGAATTGTCAAAAACTGCGCTGTGTTCTTCACAGACTAAAGAGTTCATTTCATTGTCTATCCCTGCTAAATCAAAGGTCCCTAGTCTTAGTTTTGCATCTTTTTCAAAGTTATCAATAGGATAGTAGCCTTGGTCGGCTAGAGTTTTGGATGCTAAGATTCCATAATTCCCACTACAGGATTCACCGGTTCCTTCTTTAACGTAAACAAAAAATTCATCAATGTCCTTGCCTAGTGAGTTAGTCACGACTAAATTCAATCCGTTAACTCCTGAAGAACTATTCGATCCACAGGCATTGTAATTTAATTCAAAACCGTAGTTCATGAAGTCTGGTAAGGCCATTAGGTTCCCTCCATAGTACACGTGAGGGTCATTAACGCAGTATTCGTTTCCTTCGATTAACAATCCATCTGTAGAGTCTGCATGGAGATTCAACACTCTGTCGTTATTTACATTGCTTTCTTTATTATTCCTGATAACCACGTTCTTGGAGGCTAGTTTAATTGGTCCGTCTTCGGAGCTATGGATTCCGATCACGTCATCGACTTCGTTCAAAACGTTGCCCTCGACAATACAATCTTTGCAACCTGAAACACCTATCACTCCCCTATATGCATAAGATCCACTAATGTTTATTCTTTCAAATATGTTATCGTAGGCGTAAACTCTTTCTGCAACATAGTCCACTCCTGGAACGCCGTTCCAATTTTCCCAACAACAACCACCCAAAATTACTGCATGGTTTTCTACAGTAAAATCGTGGAAATGATTTCTAATGTAGTAGATGTCTTTCGCACCACCTTTAGTCCACATAACTGCGCCTGGGTTGCTTCCTTGAAGGTTTTCTTCGTAGAATTCATTTTCGACAATCCATGCTTCTTGAACTCCGAAGGCGTCGATAGATTCTCCGGCACCGCGGGTATCGTAGAATTTATTTCTATACACGAACAAGTTGGAAGACTTATTCGTAGACTTTATTCCGTCTTCAGTGGCACCAATGATCTCATTGTTATACACCACTATATGGTCTGCAGAATCATTTTGGTCGAATACGACTATACATTCTTTCAATACATTGCATTCAATTTTCAATCCTTCCAATACGGTATATTTTCCTGCGAGCAATAGTGGATTTTGGTTAACTCTCATAACTACGTTATCTCCGGTAAATGCCATAAACTTGATTGGTGCATTTTCGAGACCGTCATTTTTTAGGTTCAGTCCAGAACTGGACAGTTCATAAATTCCACTTCTAAAGACTAAAGCATCGCCTGGTTCAAATAAAAAGCCTTGGTTAAATCTAACATTCAATGCTTCAAAATCTTTCCAGGGCCCTCCGCCTTGTCCATCGCAGGTATATGATAGTCCGTCATTGGAATTGTTTGCGCAGGGTTCATTGATTGCAATATAATAATTCCTAATGGGGGAATAGCTTGCCATGTTCAAAAACTTTTGTGGGATGTCTGGTACGTTAGAATTGTAAGTCCCTCCATTTACCTTGGCAGATACTTGAAACTCGTTACAAAAAAGTCCTGGTCCGAAATTACACACTGTGGAAACTAAATTGTCTCCTCCGTCAAAGACAAATAAGCTAAGGCTTGCAACAGCAACCATCATCACAACTAGCGCCCAACCATAGCTGAATACAAATTCCATGGCTGCCTGACCTTTTTGCAAACTAGATCCTTCCTTTTTTTACAGATTCTAAAGACTCTCTGAGCATTTTTTCTGTTTCGGTTTCATCAAAGGGTTTCTTTTTGTCTCTAACATAGACTCTTTTCCGAGTGTAAGATTTTTTTTCAGGTGTATAGCTTTCGTCTAAGCCTTTCCAAGCTTTGGGTTTTTCTTTCTTCTCGTCTTGAATTTTTCCGGTTGATTTTTTGAATTGGATATAGAAAAATAAACCGATCCCTAAAAATGATATTACTATGATTAATAGTATCCATGAAGGGTTTCCGCCTTCTTTTTCACAATCTGTGGGACAGTTTTCATGATTTTCTCCTTTTAGTATATCACAAAAATTGTTTGGGCATAGAAGGTATTGGTCATCATAATCATTAATGCCGTCAAAGTCTGTGTCTTCCATTAATGGGTCTGTTCCTCTTTCAAGTTCCATAGCTAAAGTGAGGCCATCTTTGTCTTCGTCAAGGTCTTCTTCTACGGTGCACTTAATTGCACAGGGCCCTCCACAGTCAATTCCTTCTTCGCCTGCATCTTTAACCCTGTTTGTGCAGGTCACAGGGATTTCCGTTTCATTGTTCAAACTACACCCTTCATCAATAATCCCATCACAGTTATCATCTAGACCGTTTCCGCTGCCAGAACCACATTTCTCAACATCGGGCATTGTAGAGTTTAAACAATCGCCAGACCATTCTCCGAGTTCAGTGCAAAATTCCAAACCTTTTTGACAGATTCCGGTTTCATTCAATGGCCCGCAGGATCTGCTATCTCCTAAAACACATTCGCAGCCTTCGTCGACAAGACCGTCACAATCGTTATCTCTTGAGTCATTACAAATTTCATTTTCAGGTAAGACTTGTCCGGTACAAAATCCCCAGACTCCGTTTTCACAAAATTGTAAGCCTTGCTTACACTCTCCTTCAGAATATTCTCCACAAGATCTAACATCACCTTCAGAGCAACTTGCAGAAACTACAATTGTTAGTTGTATTAAAAAAAATAGACATAACAAACTACTTGATATTCTTTCCGTTTTTGGGTTTCCCAATTTTTGGTTTAAATGCATAATCGATTTGCTCCTTCTTCCAACCTCTTTCTAATAGAATTTTGGTGATTTTTTCTCTAGTTGCTCCGGAAGCAATAGATTTAGAAATATATTCTCTTAATTGTGTTTCATCTTTCTCACTTGCAAATTGAGATTTTTTCACGGTGTCTCCTTTTCCGCCGACTTTCTTTTTCATAAATCTAAAATAGACTGCTACTGCAACTATGATCAAGACACCGATCATGAAAACCATTAAGATTCCACCCCAGTTAACTTTCTTGGCACAATCTTGGGGGCAAGAGATTGCATCTTCGAGGTAAATTTTTTCTCCGTCGACCATTAATACTGCGCACTTATTATCTCCGCAAACTGGAATTTCTTCACTTCCTCTGGGCATGACTCCTGCTTTTGGGATTAGTACTGTTTTCATATCTTTCAAACCAAGAGTTACGTCTTCATTCTCGAAGAAATAGTTGTAGCTCGCACCCATTACGTTGGAATATTCTGATCGGTATAGATTTATGTTTCCGCTTTTCACTTGACTAAATCCGTCGATAAAACTGGGCTCATTGGTTGAGACGAAGGCAGGTATCGTTTCATAGACATAATAGTTACTTCCTGAGCCACTTACTTCCTTCCGAATAATTGACCCTTTTATTTCGATATCGTTGAATAAAACGACTTCAACATATCTTGCATTTGATTTAACATTGAAATCATTTTGTAAATAATATGCGTCGTTCAAATCACCTGTGGGAACCATTTCTGCTAAAACGTCGCTGGGTTCTATAACTACTTCGTCGTCTAAGCTAGAGAGTACACTTATTACCTTTGGAGTATTTTCCATTAGGGTATCAATGTTCTGATTTAAATCTTCTATAAACGAATCCATTTCACTTTGATTTGTCCCGTTCAACATATCTAACTCATTCAGATAATCATTCAATCCGGATAATGCAAATGAGACGTCACTATTCAAGCCCATTACTTCTAAAACGTCTCCATAATTTGTCTCTTCAGATTCTAGGAAATCGATGTGTTCTTGTATGGTGCTTCTAGCTCCTTCACTGTCCATCAAACCTTCGGTAAATGTGCTGATCTCTACGCTGATTGAATCACTCGGCCCCGGATTAAATGAAAGTTCCAGGTTATAGTTTCCTGAAAAATTTACTTCAGGAGCATAGATGTACAGTCCTTCAGTACTCATGTTCAGAACTATGCTCTCATTCAAGTCTGTTAAGTTAAACTCGCCCAATTCATAAACCAGACCTTGTCCAATGTCAATGCCCATGTAGAAGTTGTTGGTTGATTTCAGTCCGCTTGCAGTATTGTATTCCATATTCAAATCTTTTAATGTTAAAACTCCGCTGGAAGAGCTTCCAACTTTCAATGGAATCGCACATTTTCCGTCATCCAACTCCATGCAGTTTGAGATTTCATAATTTAGTACTGTGATAAAGGCCTCATAATTGTTTATTAGTCCTGCCATGAAGTTTGCATTTCCGTTCAAAACTTCGTTGTAATCTCCTGCCTTGACTTTGATCAGAAAGTCATCAGAGCCTTGAGAATTGCAATCATATGAATCCCCGTCAACATTACAAACGTATGCAGAATTAGGGCTATTGCTCTCGATTCTCAGTTTAGCTTGTTGGGTTTGTCCGTCGCCTTGGACTTCATTGTATATACACACTAAAAATTCACCTTCTAGAGTGTACTCTGCACTCAAATCACAACTATAATAATCCAAAGAACTTCCTATATCTACATCACAAGTGTATTGTCCTCCAAAACCTTCACAATCAGATTTACATTCTAGATCACTAAGTTGTATTAGTGTTGCTGAAATGTTTTCATTAACATCTAGTTCTTCCATCTTAACATAGACTTGTAAATCTCTGGTTAGGGGTAAATCAATTTGTTCACACCAATAATTTGATTTTTCATTTGTAATAATTATGTCCCCACCATCATCTTCTGTTAGTGTTTCAGATAATAAATAGTCTGAACTAAATCCTAAGAAGTCTCCAAAGAATTTCCATTCGACGATTCCGTCTGCTCCAAAATCAAGGTAGGGTAGTTTAATATCTTCACTTCCTAAAACTTCAAAGTCTAGATCACTGAAGGTGTCTTCATTACTGTCTACTCTCAGGTAGATTATTTGTTCGCCTAGGTCATTGAATGCAAAATGTGCTTCATCGGTACTTCCACTCAGGGAGCTAGTTCCATTCTCTACCGCATAACTTATTCCTTGTGCGTCCAGTACTTCCAAGAATCGTCCAGAGAAATTTAAGTCTGCTAGAGAAACTTCCAGATTGGTCAATGAAGAGAAAGGGCCACCAAATTCAGCCTCGAAATCCAAGGTTATTTCTTCGCCAACCACATAAGTCGCATTGCTTTCATTAATATTTATGGAGATAGGCTCAATTGCGCTATTTGCATACACTAAACTTCCTAAAAAAACTATAAATATTGCAAAAAGACCAAGAATTTTAGATTTTCCAACCATTTTACCTCTTTTTTTAAAATGCCGATAGGGCTATTTATTTTAAAATCCTTTTTAAAGTATTTAAACTTATTGAAAAAGCATAATAAAAAGGTTTTTAATAGCCTTAATTCAATTCGAGCCTATGGAATCCAAGTTAAAAGTATTATTTGAAAAGAATCAGAAAAAAATGATGGTTCTGCCAATTTTACTGATCTTAGCTTCATTAGTTTTCCTTTCAATTACTTATTCCCAAACTGGTGAATTGATTCAGAAAGATGTTTCTTTAAGTGGGGGTATGACTATAACTTTGTACACTGAGGAACAGATAGATAATGAACTTCTAGAATCAGAATTGAAGAAGCAGTTTTCAGAAATCTCCTTGAGGGGCATTTCGGAATTTGGAACAAATAAGGAAATCGGAATTGTAATAGAAACACCTGAAATCAACGAAGAACTAATCAAAACAACTATTGCTGAAACAACAGGGATAGTCCTTTCAGAAGAAAACCTTTCGATTGAGGTTGTGGGTTCGTCTCTGGGGGATTCATTCTATCAACAGATGATTAAGGCATTGATTGTTGCATTCATTTTTATGTCGGCAGTGATTTTTTTCATCTTTAGGAAACCGTTACCTTCTTTTGCAGTAGTTATTGTTGCTCTGGGAGATCTTGCAATTACTCTAAGTATCTTAAATTTCTTGGGAGTGAGGCTTTCGTCTGCAGGAATTGCGGCACTATTATTATTGGTAGGTTATTCCATTGACACTGATGTATTGTTAACTACCAGAATCCTCAAAAGCAAAGAGAATACTATTTTAGAAGGCGTCTTTAGCTCTCTGAAAACCGGTCTAACTATGACTTTTACAACAGTTGCGGCACTGGGTGTTGCATATCTTGTTTCAACATCTTTTGTATTGAAACAAATGTTTTCCATTATAATTATAGGTTTGGTGGTTGATGTGATTCTTACATACTTACTAAACGCTCCAATGTTAGCACTTTATGCAAAAAAGAAGGGGGGACAATAATATGGCAAAGATATTTAGCACTCGAGTTTGGATTTTGGTGTTCTTTCTATTTGCATCACTATTAGTGATTGATCCTTCACCTCTTGCAAAAGGTGTGGAAATAAAACAGATTGATTCTACTTCTCCTGCGTTATCTTCTGGGATTGAAGCAGGTGAAATAATTACTTCCATAAATGGGGTTGACATTAAAGACTTAACTGATTTTACAAATGAAATAAATAAATTAATTCCTGAATCTCAGGAGATAACAGTTCAAACTTCCGAAGAGGAATTCACGTATACTGTAACGTCCGAAATTGGGTTCAGTATTGATAGTAATTCTACAGTAATTTCTGCAGAAGGTTTTACGCCTTTATCAATTAACGCTAAACTAATCTCGATCAATGATAATGAAATAAATAGCTTAGAAGGGTTTAACAAGGTTCAATCTGAATTGTTTGAAAAGAAGAAGGTTGTAATTCAAACAGACTCAGATGAATATGCATTCCTAACAACTGGAGACATTGGAATTTCTGTACAGGAAGCAAAGAAGAGCAATATCGAAAAAGGACTAGAATTACAGGGTGGAACTAGGGTACTTTTAGAGCCGGTTTCTGAGGAAGAGATAACCCTCAATGATATTAATAACATAATTGATGTTATGAATAAACGTCTAAATGTGTATGGTCTTGCAGATATTAAGATAAGATCTGCAAAAGACTTAGAGGGTAAACAGTTCATATTAATTGAAATCGCTGGAGCTACTCGTGAAGAGGTTAGAAATTTAATCTCGAATCAGGGTGTTTTCGAAGCAAAGATTGGAGAAGATGTAGTTTTTGAGGGCGGTAAAAAGGATGTCCCTTATGTGTGTAGAGATGATGGATCTTGTGCAGTGGTTGAGTCCTGTTCAACAATTGGACCTGAACAAGCTCAATGTACTTTTAGGTTCTCAATTTCTCTTTCGCCTGAAGCTGCAAAGAGACATGCAGAAATAACTGGCAAATTAGAAGTCAATCATTCTGCCAGTGGAGCATATTTAGAAAAGCCATTAGATTTATACTTGGATGGAAAATTAGTTGACACTCTTTTAATTTCTTCAGACTTAAAGGGGCAGGAAACAACACAGATTGCAATTTCAGGACCGGGTTATGGATCGGATGAGAATCTAGCATACACTGACGCAATCGCTAATATGAACAATCTTCAAACTGTTCTGATTACAGGATCGCTTCCACTAAAGTTAGAGATTGTAAAAATGGATACAATTTCTCCTGCGATGGGTCAAGAATTCATAAAGAATGCATTTTTAGCGGGAATCTTAGCAATTTTGGTTGTCGGAGTTGTTATTTTTGCAAGGTATAGAAACTTCAAAATTGTGATTCCTATGGTGATTACAAGTCTTTCAGAGGTAATAATTATTTTAGGGTTTGCAGCGCTTGCAAGGTGGAATCTAGATCTTGCTGCAATTGCAGGAATCATTGCTGCTGTAGGAACGGGTGTAGATGATCAAATCGTGATTACAGATGAAACTCTTAAGTCCCGAAAGGTAAACTTAAACTGGAAACAAAAAATAAAGAGAGCGTTCTTCATAATCTTCAGTGCATACGCAACTACTATGGTTGCCATGTTCCCTTTAATGTTTGCAGGTGCAGGATTAATCAAGGGATTCGCACTAACTACTATGACTGGGGTTACAATCGGAGTTTTGATTACAAGGCCTGCTTTCGCTGCAATGATAGAAAAGTTGGTGAAATAAATGGAAAAAGGTAAGGTTAAGAATTTAATCTTCAAAAATTCTATATTTAGTTTATTGTCTGTTATAGTTGGTAAACTTGGTGGTTTAATTTTTACTGTATTAATTGCGAGATTACTTCTTCCAGAATTATTCGGTATTTACAACTTGGTTTTGTCCATTGTTCTAATTGCAATAACATTCACAGATATGGGAATTAATGGTGCGGCACTAAGGTATTTTTCAAAAACTTTGGGTAAAAAGAATTTTTCTAAGCTTAGAGGTTATTTCTCTTACTTGTTTAAATTAAAAATTTCGATAAGTTTGACTATAATTGCCATATTGTTGGCACTAACTAAGTATCTTGCATTTACTGTATTTGAAAAGCCAGAAATTGTGCTTCCTTTAGTTTTATCTGGGTTCTATATAATCTTCATTTCTGTAAAAGATCTGTTCCTTACAATGATCTACGCATTGAAGGAGGTTAATAAAACTCCTTTAATCGAGATGAGCAATCAATTTACAAAAATAGTTTTGTCGTTTTTAGCAATAACTTATCTTTCAGATGAATGGAAGCTAGCTGGTTTGTTTTTAGGATTTGCACTTGCTATTCTTGCTTCAATAATTACGACTTTTTTCTTCTTAAGAAAAAGAAAGTATTTATTTTTAGGGCCTAGGGAGCCAATTCTTAAAAGAAAATTAGTTACATATATCAGTCTTTTAGGAATAACTGGATTTTCATTGGCATTTTTTGCATCAGTTGATACGTTAATGTTGGGAAAGTTCTTGAATGCAGAGTACATTGGAATATATCGTGCAGGGTTGAGTTTGATACTTACAATATCTTCACTGTTTGCATTTTCTAATGTTTTGTTACCGGTATTTACTCAACTTAAAAAAACAAGTTTTTCTGAAACTTCAAAGGATATTTCAAGGTATCTCTTAATTCTTTCAATACCTGCAACACTGGGGATTGTAAGTGTAGCTCAAGGTGTAATAACTATTGTTTTTGGCATGGATTATTTTCAAGCATATAAAATTGTGTCAATAATGGCTCCATTGATAATTATTTTCCCATTTGTTTCGTTTTATTCCAGCTTATACCAGGCAAAGGGCAAGATAAAGAGCCTTGCCATATGTACGATAGTTGCATTAATTGCAAACATTGCCCTTAACTATTATCTGATAAAAGGTCTCCTCAAGTTTGGACAGATTTATTCTACAATGGGCGCAGGGATAGCTACTATACTTAGCTGGGCAATTCTACTGATCTTGCTAGTCTTCAGTGCGGATGATAGTTTAAGAATAAAGGTAAAGAAAGTTTCACTTTTCAAAATTTCTCTTTCAAGTATTGCTATGTTTGCAGTCATTTTTAACTTGAAAAAATTTATCTCGGAAAGTTCTATTCTTGGAAATTCAATTTTAGTCATCTTGGGAATAATAACTTATGCAGCTTTACTCTTTATGCTAAAAGAGCTTACAATAGAAGATTTAGATCTAATTAGAAATTCGGGAAAAAATTAGGAAGACTTTTTTCTCTTGGAAATGAGGCCAAAAAATACTAGCGCTGTTTTTATGTAAAAGAAAGGCAATGCAAATATTGAGATGAGGGGATTGTGATTTCTCTTGACCAGGCTTAGATAGACTAACAACAAGTTGGCTATAAGTATTGTAAAAAAGAAGTTTTTGTTGAATAGGAATAATAAGGGAGATATAACATAGAAAAATTTCAATGTCCAGCTTTTGAAAAGAGATTTCTTAAGTTGGGTGTCCTTTATTGTGTTTGTTCCAAAACCTATCCACTTACATTGTCTATAAAATCCGCCTAGGTCTGCTGGCAACTCAAAGGATTGTATGGCGTTCTTAACTAGGACTGATTTGAAGCCAGAATCATAGAATCTTTTTGTAAGATCTTCATCTTCATAGTAGAATATTTCTTCGTCATAACCGCCTATTTTTCTATAAGCTTTTGCGGACATTGCAAAGAACATTGGTTTCACAAAGCCAGGGGAATCTGAGATGGTTCCATTTTCTAAGTTCAGCTTATCTGAGGGCCCTACGAACGCAGAGAGGATTTTTGGCAAAATTTTTGTTTTCAGTGAAACGTTCATTGTAGAAAATCCGTCTGCAACTAAATAATTTTTTGAGATTTCTTCTAAAAAAATAGAATTAACTACTGTGTCTGCATCTAAAAAGATAAATATGTCTCCGTTTGCATTTTCTGCTCCGCGATTTCTTGCAAATGCTGCTGAGTGTCCTTTTTCATAGTTGATTAGTTTAACATATTTGTGTTTTTTTGAGAAGTCTTCAACTAGTTTTTGGGTTTTATCTGTAGATCCATCATTAACAACTATCACTTCTTTATTTTTGTAATTGTTAGAAGCTACACTGTTTAAACAATCCAGGATGATTTCATCTTCGTTGTGTGCAGGGATTATTACTGTTATTTTAGGATTTTTCATTTTTCTTAAGAATGGTAAATTTAATTAGATTATATAGTTCGAAGATATTTTTTATATACATTATGGGCACTATCAAAAAAGAAAGTATTGCATTTTTGCTTGCTCTTAGTGCATAAAAATATGTGATGGCGTAAAATGCCAAAAGTGCACTAATTCCTAGTTTTAAAGAGAATGCCATTAGTAAGAATGGAAAGAATACGAATAAAACTTTTATTAAGCAGTATATGGATCTCTTGCGTCTTAATTTTTTATTTTTTATTGTAGCAATGCCTTTACCTGACCAAGCATATTGTCTGTAAAATCCTTTCCAAGTTGAGGGTTGTAGAGAATAAAACAAGGGTCTGGGGTCCCATACTGCTTTGAAACCATTTGAAAAGAACCTTCTAGTCATCTCTTCGTCTTCATAGTAGAATACTTTTTCGTTAAAGCCTCCGATTTTAATAAAGGGTTTTCTTTTGATTACGAATGCATTAAAGCCTACGAATTCATTTACTAGTCTCCTTTTCTTACCCATCCTACTTTTTTTAGGAGTGTATGCAAGTAGTGCAAGTAAGTGGGAAAGAAGATTGGTATAGGTATTTTGCTTACCGTTGCCTACTGCTTGAACGTCAAAGTCTGAAAAATCTTCAGCAATATATTTCAAAAAACCTTCATTGATCCCTGTATCTGCGTCTAGGAAAACTATGATCTCACCTTTTGCATTTTCTGCTCCGCGATTTCTTGCAAATGCTGCTGAGTGTCCTTTTTCATAGTTGATTAGTTTAACATATTTGTGTTTTTTTGAGAAGTCTTCAACTAGTTTTTGGGTTTTATCTGTAGATCCATCATTAACAACTATCACTTCTTTATTTGGATATTCCTGTTTAGCCACTGCGTTCAATGTATCAACTATATCTTCTTCTTCATTACGTGCAGGAATTACTACAGAGATTTTAGGATTTTTCATTTTTTTCTAGCTCCTTAACCAGCTTGAAAAATTCACTTTTAAAACTTACTAAACTGGATTTTAAGGTGTAGTCTCCAGCGTAGTCCATAAATTTCTTTCCAAGTTTTTTCTTGTCTTTCTTGGAGGCATTCAGTTGGTTTTTGATAGTTTTGAGGATTCCTTTCTGATCGTCGAAGGAATATGGTCTGAGTCCTACATCTTCTACTGCTTCTTTTGCTCCAGTCAAATCTGAAACAATAGGGTATAAGCCCATTGCCATCGCTTCCAAGACCACTAAACCATATGCTTCACCTCTACCAAAATGGCAGTAAACTGAACAATTTTTTGAGAGTTTAATGATTTCTTCAGGTGATTTTCCGCCTAAAAATTTAACGCCTCTGGGTATGCTATGACTTTTTTGGAATTTTTCCCAGTTAGAACCCACAACATATAATTCAGGTTTAATTTTCCAGGAACAGTCTTCCCTTAATTTTGCAAAAGTTTCAATTAAAAAATCCAGGCCCTTATAGTCAAAGTCTGGACCTCCTCCAACAAATAATATGTTATTTTTATTATATTCTTGAGGCTTTAGATTAAAAAATGTTTTATTGATGCAGGGTTTAACACTTTTTGAAGGCATTTTTGGAAAAAGGGAGTTTAAAATGTCTTTCTCAAATTTACCCACACAGATTCCTGCGTCTACCTTGGAAATAATCTTTTTCAAAAGCCATTTCTTTAGTGAGGGGAATTTTTTCACAGAATTAGTTTTAAAGTCAAATTTCTTTCCGGACCAGAGTTGGTAAATTCTTGGGTCTGAAAAAATGTTTATGATTTTTGCAGATTTTTTAATAAATCCTAGCCATCTGCTCAGGACTGTATAAACAAATAAGCCTTCTGTGAAGTAAATATCATAGTTTTTAGGAATTTTATTTAAATTAGTTAGAATATATTTTAATCCTGCATCTCCTGCATGAAAAAAATCAGCTCCTATGGACTCTGCAAATGCCTTATGCAGTGGGTGTGGGGGTTTTCCGCACACAAACAGTATTTTGGGTTGTTTATCTTTCAATTTAAATCAAATCTTTTCAGTAGGTTATTTTTTTTCTAAACAAAGAATCGTCAATCTTTAGGGATTCTAAGATTTCAACTATTTTATCGCTGGTTTTTCCATCTCCATAAATGTTTCTAAACTTTTTTCCATTCTTTTTTAGATTTAGGAGTTTATTGATTGATTTAGTGATTTCTTTTTCATTGACATCACAAAAAGAAACATTGGTTCCGTATGCTCTTCCTACGTTTCTCATTCCAATATTCAACACCGGTAAATCGAATGTTGCTGCTTCAATTATTCCACTGCTTGAGTTTCCAATGATTATTGAGCTGTGCTTCATCAAGTTAGCGTAGATATCGTGGTCTAGATTCTTAAACACTTTTATGTGTTCGTCATCAATTTTTTTTATTTCTTTGATGATATCTTTACTTCCTGCATCATTGTTTGGATAAATGATTATTGCTTGTTCTCTTACATTCTTTAATGCCTTAACAATTCTCTTCATGTATATGCCTGATTTAGCTGATTCTAACATAAATGGGTGGAATATGCAAAGAATAACTTGTTTTTCAAAATCTACATCGAGTTTTTTCCTAAGGTTATCTTTAGAGATAGTTTTCAGCTCAATTAATGAATCGATGCCTAGAGCGCCAACATTGTAAATTCTTTTTCTCTCTTCTCCCATTTTAACCAACCTTAATCCGTGTTCTTTTGTAGCAACAAAATGAATGTGTGCGAACCTGCTTATTGAGTGTCTAATATTCTCGTCAATGTGACCGCTATCTGTTTTGTCTCCTCCATGAATGTGGGCAATAAGGATGTTTTGTAATGCTGCAGCAAGTGTCGCAGCCAAAGCTTCAAGCCTGTCTCCTAGGATCATTACTATATCAATATTGTCTCTTTCAAATACCTTGGATAGGTTGCTTATCCCCTCAGAGAGTCCTTTTGCGTGATATTGACTTTCTTTTGCCTTGCAGTACATCTTAACACTTTTTACATTTCTGAATTCACGTTTTACTTCTTTTCCAGTATTGCCGTAGGCTTTCTCAAGGTGTAGGCCTGTAACGTATAATTGGAGGTCTAACTTCTTTGAGTGTTCTATTTTTTTTATTAGTGGTTTCAGTATTCCAAACTCTGCCCTTGTCCCTGTGACTATTCCAATTTTCATTTTATAATTTCTGCAACCTCTGTTAGTGTTTCTATACTGTGGTCGATCCATTCTTGACCTACATTTTCTTTTCCGTATTCTCCTCTTAGGATTCTTATGGTTGTAAATCCTTCCTCTTTTGCAGATTTAAAATCTATAACTGGATTATCCCCTACATAATAAAAATTAACTCCCTCATCACAACAAGATTTAGCTAATTTGAAGGGTTTAGTGGAAGATTTGTCTGAATCAAGATCTCCACTACAAATAATTTTATCGAAATATTTATTGCCAAAAAGAATATCTATTTTTCTTTTTTGGCGTTTAGAGTTTCCATCAGTAATTATACCTAGGTAATGTTTATTTTCCAATAAGTCTAGAATTTCGGTAGCATCGTCATAGGGTTTCAGATCAGGACTGACTGAGTTAAATATTTCGACTAACTTTTTAGCATCAACTTCTAGGTTAAATTTTTCTATAACATCGTCAAAAAGGGATGCATATCTGCTAGTTTTTTCTTTCCACAGACCTAATAAGAATTCAAAAGTGACTGAAGAATCTACTGAGTTTTCGGATTCCAGATATTCAGAAACTGCCTTTAAGCCTGCAGAATAATAGTCTTCGGTATCAAATAGGGTGTAATCTAAATCAAAGAAGATAGCCTTTTTCATTTTTGTACATAAATCTCCTGATAATTTCTTAACATCATAAGGTTTTCTTTAAAACCCTTGCTTGTTTTAACTGGCTCTTCTAAGATTAATGCTTTTAAATTTTCAATAAAGCTGGGGTCAGATTTAACAGATAAGATTGAACCTCCACCGAATCTTAGATTAATCTCTAAAAATTTAACCCCATTTTTTCCTTTTATGCATTGAATGCATGAAGGGCCAAATAACTTTAATTCTTGAGATATTTTTTTACAATATTTAATGATTTCTTCATCGTTGCAAGTGATTGCTTTTGAAACCACGCCGGACTCAATGCAAACTCTTTTTCTTGGAACAATTGACAAAACTTCTCCTTCATTTCCGGATAATAAATCTACAGTGTATTCTTCTCCATCTACAAATTCTTGAATTATGTAATCTTTTTCTCTATTTTTTAAGATTTCATATTCGCTTTTGCTTTCGATTTTGTATATTCCTGTTCCACCTCTTCCTTTTTTTGGTTTTAGGATACATGGAAATTTAATGTTTGTTTCAGAATAAGTTTCCGGTTGAGGGATATTAATTTTATCAAATAACTTTTTAGTTTCTAATTTATCGGTACATATTTTTACAGATTCTATGTCTGGCAATAACACTTTCATACCCAATTCTTTAAGGGCTTTTTTATTCATTGCTAATGCTTCCATCTCTTCCTCTGGACCCTGAAGTATTGCTTGTGGTTTTTCTTTCTCTATAATTTCTTTCAGTTTGGGAATAAATTGTTCGCTTTTTCCTAAAGGTATAACATAACCTTTTTCTAGATAGAATAGACCGAATGAATTGGGGTCACAATCTAGTCCTATAATTTCAAAATTGTTAGCTTGTAATTCTTTAATCAAACCTAAAGATGGAGAGCTTCCCACTGCAGATCTTAATATCTTAATTTTTTTTGTCATTTTGCATCTCCTTCTAATATGTATTTTCCTTTTTTTACGTCCTTTGCTAAAACTAATCCTAACAGTTTCCCATAAAATTTTGGAGGTAATCCTTCTCCAGGCCTTCTAATACCCATATTTTCTTCATTCAATGTTTCTCCGGCTTTCAGATCTTTTAACGCAACTAAACTTTTTCTTGAAACTTTTGCAATCTCTAGTTCTAGTTCATCTGGGAATTTTTCAGATTTCCCTAAGATTGTATCAATTAATTCTTCATTTAGTTCAAATCCTTTAGAATTCAAGAATTCAAAGGCTTCTTTTGGATTTCTCAAATCATTTTCTTCAATTAACCTAATGATTTCTACCATTTTCTTAAATTCGTTTGGCTCTAATGAGGCTTTATGGTCTGGACCGACATCATTTCTATCTAATGTAAGATGTTTTTCGTAAACTTTCGATCCAAGACATGTAGCAATAGCTGCTGTTTCTAACCCCATTGTATGGTCCGAATAACCAACTACACAGTCAAGATCTTCCCGGATGGTCACCATTGCATTTAAGTTAACTCTTTCTTCGGAACTGGGATAGCTTGAAGTACAATGAAGGACTACAATTTGATTTTTAGGCACAGATTTTATCCAATTCAGTGTTTCAGATATTTCCTCCATAGTTGCCATTCCTGTAGAAAGTACGATTGGTTTTTTTAATTTTGAAATATGATCTAGTAAGGGTTTATTGTTCAAATCTCCTGAACTTATTTTGTAAAAATCTATATCTAAGTTTTCTAAAATATTTACACTCCAGATTCCGCTGTGTGGCGTAGATAAAAAGGTGATTCCTTTTTCACCACAATAATTTTTTATTTCTTTAAAATCAGATTCAGCTAACTCTAGTCTTTTTAACATCTTGAATTGGCCTTCGTCTTTTCCCAGATTTTCTATTTGATAATCTGCTTGCTTAGTGTCTTCAGTGACAATTTTTTCTGTTTTAAATGTCTGAAATTTAACTGCGTCAACACCTGCAAAAATTGCTGCATCCACTAACTTTTTTGCTTTCTCAAGGCTACCGTCATGGTTTACTCCAGCTTCGGCTATGATATAGCTCTTAGCTCTGTTTGCAAAGTCCAGATTGTCTTTAGATTTCATTTTAACGACCTATTGTCTCAAAAAAGGAATATTGTATGCATAAAAGTATTACGGTAAGCGATATTACCATTATAAAGCTTATTTTTTCTTTATATTTTCTAGAACAAACCTTATTTCGCTGGAGGGGAAAAATCTTGCAAATTTTGCTTCATATGTTGATTGGGAAACCCATTTGCAAAAAAAGAATCGTCCAGGGATCTGGATTTCAGAGCATTTGAGGTTAAAACAGCCACTCATGTATCTTTGCCAACCGCTGACATTATCACAAATTTCATTAAATGTGTCTTTTCCAAAAACGGTATAGTGAGTTATTGGTGCTAAGGCTGATTCATTACTAAAATGAGGAACGTAGATTTTTATTTCGCTTCCAGGTTTAGTTATTCTGTTTATTTCTTTCATCAAGTCTAAAAACTGGTAGGGTATTGTGTGTTCTAAGATATGGCTTGCAAAAATCCCATCAAATTCATTTGTCTTAAAGGGTAATGGCAGAACATTCAAGTCTACTTCGGGAAAATTAGCAAATTCGAATTTGGTTCCGAGAGGATATTCATCGCTTGTGCAATGCTGTGAAAGTTTTTTTTCTTCTAATTCTTTAGTGGATCCAAGAACAAGTATTTTTTTCATTTTCTATCTCTCAATTTTTCTCAAACAAACAAATGCTTCTGCAAGTTTAATATTTACTTTAAACCCTCTAACCATTGCTAAAGCCTCGATAGCTTTTTCTGAAATTGGGTGAGGGTATTCTTTTAATTCAGTGGAATAAAAACTCAGGGCTTTAAGTTTGTTCTTTAGGTGATCTGAGATGTCAACGTAAAAATTAGGACAGAATAAATTAGTAGGAATCCCGGTTTTATCGCCAGAACTCGCTATTTCGCAACAGTATATGTCACATAAGGAGTTTCTTGCAGCCACTAATACGGATTCGTGAACAATTTTGTGGTCTTTGTGATTATCTCCCCAATGGTGAGTATAAATTCTATCTGGAGAGGTTTTATCAATTATTTCTTCGATGAATTTATTGATCTCAAAAGAGGAAACTGTATCTAATTTAGCATCAGGAAATTCTCCAAAGATTACTTCTTTAACACCTAAAAAATCTGCAGCATCTTTACAGGCTTTCCTTCTCAGTTCTAAATATTTTTCAGAATCTTTGTATTGTGCACTGACGCCTTCGCTAACTATTGCTATGAATACCTCGTCTCCATCCTTGACATGTTTTGATATTGTTCCTCCAATGCCTAAAACTTCATCATCTGGATGAGCCACTATACACAATACTTTCATAGTAGAGAGTCTCTATTGATTGCTTATAAACTTTTTCTTCCAAAAATGGCCTAAAAATTTTCTGATTATTTTCAAATCTTCTTGAGTATCTAATTGAAAAGATTCAATCTTAGACATCACTAAGGGATAGGTTTTCTTTCCAAAAACATATTTTTCGGTACTCATCATTAATTCTGTGGAGTACATAGTTATAGAACCATTCAACTCATAATATTTTTTCTGATCTTGTTCTCTCACTCTAGAAAAATCGTTCTTTTGCATAAATCCTAGTTGGCGGTTAGATTCTTCTTTCAAAATCCATCTAGGTTCTAGTGATCTTTCTTCAACAGAAACAACCATATCTGCGCCTTTAGAAATGTAGAGTCTTATTGCTTGATCTATGCGACCTTCTTGCCTGATAGGAGAAGTTGGTTGCAGTAACACCACCATGTCAGGATCATATTTTTCCTTAGTTCTAAGTTGAGATATCACGTTTTTCAAAACACTTAATGTGCTTGCTTTATCTCCTGAATATTTTCTTGGGCGATCAAAAACTTCTGCACCGTATTTTAATGCTATTTTTTTTATTTCAGGATCGTCTGTAGATACAATTGTTCTATCAATAAATTCTGATTGAAGAGAATGCCTGATGGAGTGGTATACTAAGGGTTTCCCTCCGATTTTAATTATGTTTTTTCCAATTATTCTTTTTGAGCCACCTCTTGCAGGAATTATTGATATAATTTTTTTTCCGTCAATCATTTTTTACAAGTTTTTTAATTAAACCTAAAACTCTTTCGACAGTTTTTCCATCGAGTTTGTATGCATAGTTGTATTTGAAGATAGTCCTATTCTTCTTTAAATCCCTTGCGGTCTTTCTGTCTTTAAAAACAAAGTCCAATGATTCACTTAATTCGTTTCCATTTGTTGCTTTCAAAGCCACACCTTCATCGACATAGTAAATGTCTTGGCCTCGATTAACAATGATTAATGGTTTGTCACAAATAACTCCTTCAAGAGCGATAGTTGATGAAACAGTCATTATTACATCGCTTAAGTTTAACAAGATTTTGTTAAATTCTGAGTTATTTACCACTTTGACCCTATCTGAGATATAAGGAGAATAATCTTGTTTATCTGAAGGGTGAGTTTTAATTATTAGTTGTAAATCGTCTCTTTTCTGAAAGGTTTCAAAAACGAAGTTTTTAATTTTTTTGATAGCAATCTCGTCTTGTTTGTTAATTCCATACTGTGTGGCAAAAAGGCAGATCTTTTTGTTAGGGTTTAATCCAAATCTCTTACATTCTTTAGATCTATCTAAATTTTTATCTAGCAAAGCATCATATTCTGGCTTGCCTGTAACCTTTATTTTTTTAGCATCTAAGCCTTGATCAACTAAAAATTGCTTATCTTTTGGACTAAAGACTGCTGTGAGGTCCGGTTTTAGTTCAGATTTTACAATTTCATTGTTGATTATTGAACCGTGTTGTATGTTTAAGGTTTTGATACCCCTTTTTTTTGCGAGAGTTATTGCGATGTTTCCAAAATCTGTATGTTCGTCTGCAACCACCACCAACTTAGGTTTTTCTTTTGAATACATTCTTTCAATAAGTTCTATGTAACTTATGATCTCGACCAAACGTTTCCGATCAACTAGGAAATATTTTAATGCTCCTTCCAAATAGGATTTTTTATCAAAAAGTTCTCTTATTTTTTTATCATTTGAAATGTCATTCCATGCAGATTTAACCCATTTTTTTATTTTTTTGATTTCGTCATTAAATGTCCTGTCTGCATAAAATTCGATCCAGGAATAGGGTATGCCTAATTCTTCAATATAATCTCGAGTATTATAATTCGCTAGACTATCTTTTATCACAACTTTGTATGAGTCTAACTTTTCTAGAACTGGCTTAAACGTCCCTAAATGGGTTTTGGCAAAGGGTAAAAAAAGAACTTCGCTTTTGGATTTGTTAGGTGGAGTTTTGAAGCGACTTCTTTTTGTTTGTTGTATCTTAAACAAGATGGGTGTCAGTTTTGCCATTAATCTTTCGGCAATATTGGGAGAATTTTCCTCAGAGAGAAATTTGTAGTACAATGCAACATCAATGAATTTCCAAAGATTTAGTCCTTTGTAATTAAGGTGTTTTCCAAAGTGCCTCTCTAGAGATCTTATCTCTTTGAAGTCCACTTCACTCTGCCTCGTTCTTTAAGTGATGGTAGTTGTTGTAGATTTTTAGAGTATAGTCTACAATTTTCTTAGAGTCTATAGCTGCTTCCATTTCTTTTATTGACTCTTCCATGCTTTTTTTAGGAATGTAGTCTAGAATATCTGTAATTTTTTTAAAGGAAACTTTGTAGTCTCTTCTGTCTACATCAGTTTTATTAGTGTTCAATTTTGCAGTGGGTATCAGGTTCTTAACTAAGTCTCCAACTTCTTTAATCATCATGTTTTGCTTGTCGCCGCCTACGTTAAAACTTTCTCCGCCAACTTTTTCGAAAGGAGCTTCTATACATTTCACATAAGCATCTGCTGCATCTCCAACTTCCACAAACGGCCTCCATTGATCGCCACCCATGATAGTGAATTCTCCGTCAAATTTTGCTTTTGCAGTCAAAATATTTACTACAAGATCGAATCTCATTCTGGGAGATAAACCGTAGAGTGTTCCCATTCTCAAAATAGTGGGTGCAAAATTTCTATCTCTCATTTCCATTAATGCTTTTTCAGACATAATTTTCATTTCTGCATATAATGAAACTGGATTTAATGAAGATTCTTCGGTCAAGAATCCTTCATCTTCTGGTAGCTGTGCACCGTAAACACTGCATGTTGAAGCAAAGATGAATTTGTTAATCTGGCTATACTTACAAACATCTGCGATTAGCTTTGTTGCAAGATAGTTTACTTCAATAGTTTTTGCAGGGTTAAGTGCTGAAGCTGGATCTCCAACTATTGCTGCAAGATGGACTACTGCGTCAACGCCCTCTACTGATTGCATTACCACACTTATATCTCTCATGTCTCCTACTATTAATTCAAATTGGGGGTTATCTGTTAAGTCTTTTATTGACTCGTCCCCAAATAATAATGAATCTAAAACTCTAACTGAGTATCCTTTCCCTAGTAATTTTTTACATAAGATTGATCCGAGGTATCCTGCTCCTCCGACTACTAACACTTTGTTTATTGGTCTTTCTTGAATAGAGTCATTAAGGTAGCTTAAGAATTCTTTAGTGTCATATGAGAAAACAAAAAAATCGATCAGCTGGCCTTCGTTATTTATCTGAGGTAGTGCTGTAACCGCTAAGTCTCCGACACGAGCACTATCAATCTCGTTTTTACTCTTAACGGAATAAAAAGAGGTGTTCATTACTTCGTTAATTTTGCTTTCTGAACTTCCTCCTTTTAATAAAAATCTTCTGATGTCTCCATCGGTAACTACTCCGAGTAATTTTTTGTTGCCATCTACAATAAAGGATGTTTTGAATCCTGATCTGTCTATTTGGGCCATTACTTCTTTTACAGAAAAGTCTTGGCTGACCATGGAACTTTCAAATCTTTTTTTTCTTTCTTCAACTGATATCATTATTTTTCACCGCCATTCTTAAAGTAGTTACAAACCGTTTCGATCACAGTTTTTACCTCATCCGAAGTCATACTTGGATAAAGAGGAATATTCAATACAGTCTGGGACAATTCCATAACTACTGGGAGTCCACATTCTGGTGCTGGATAATTTTTTACAAATGCTGTTTTGAGGTGCACGGGATTAAAGTAGACTTTGGACATGATTCCTTTTTCAGTAAGGTAATTTTGTAGTCCGTCTCTTATTTTTTGGTCGAGTAACCTAATCGAGTACATTTGAAAAACTTGGAAGTGTCCGTCTAATCTTTTCGGAACTGTTATTTCTGTTATTTCTGAAAAGCCTTCGTCGTATTTTTGTGCAATCTCTCTTCTTTTTTCAATTAGCATGTCTATTTTTTTCAATTGAGAGTTTCCTAGGGTTGCAGATATAGATGACATTCTGTAATTGTGGCCAAAACAAACATAGTCGTTGTCTTCGTTTGTTGAAAAGTAATCTTCTGCGTGTTCTAATCTTCCGTGTGATCTCAAAAGTTTGCATTTTTCATATAGTTCTTTGGAAGATGTTACTAAAAGTCCGCCTTCGCCTGAGGAAATAACTTTATTCTGGCATAAACTAAACATTCCAATATCTCCGAAGGAACCAACCATTTTACCGTTCACTAATGATCCAATTGATTCTGCTGCATCTTCGACCAATAAGATGTTTTTTTCTTTGGCAAGGTCTCTTATTTTTTCAATGTCTTTTGAAGGAATTCCTCCGTAATGGAATGCTACGATTGCACAGGTCTTATCGGTGATTTTATTTTTTACATCTTCATAACTCAAACCAAATGTGTCTTTTTCTGAGTCTGCAAATACTGGGATTCCTCCAGCTAAAACAACTGGACTAACGTTGGATACAAATGTAAATGAGGGTACAATCACTTCTTTATCTTTGATATCTATTGCTAAGAATGCGGAGGTTAAAGCTGAAGTTCCGGAATTGTAAGATAGTGCATAGTTTGTTTTAGTGTAGTCTGCTATTGATTTTTCAAAGGAGTCTATTTCTGGACCGACTGCCCAGTAGGTTGCTCTTCTAATAACTTCTGAAACACTTTCAACATCTTGCTCGTCTGACCAAGATTTAAATAAGGGAATTGACCAGGTCATAAAATAACGCTTCCTATAGGGTATATAAATTTTACTTATACAATCTATGCTCGCCTGTAGGGCTTACTTCTCCTTTGATTTTGGCGGGGTGGCCAAAAGCAACACGGGAGTCCGGAACATCACTAAGAACTAAAGAACCGGTACCTATAATGCAGTTTTCACCAACTGAGACATCTTCGCCGATAGTTGAGCTTGCTCCTGTGTGTGAATATCTGCCTCTGTTGTTTCCGCTAACCAGTAGGCTTCCAGGAGAGATGTTTACGTAGTCTCCAATGTTACAGTCATGCTCTATTGTTGAACGGTTGTCTAGTATTGCTCCTTTTCCAACACGAACTCCGTTAGCTACAAATGCTTGATAGCCTAAGAAACACCCTTTCTCAAGGTGTGCGTCTTTGGAGATTCTTGCTGTGGGATGAATTATTGTTTCAAGGTTTCCTCCCAGTTTTTCTATTCTTTCAAAAAGTTTGGCTCTGTGATGGTTGTTTCCTAATGCTATGATAAATGAATAATCTGAACCTAGGTAATTTTCAATATTGTCGGATTTTCCTAGAATGGGTGCTCCGTCAACTTTGCCTTTTAGACTGTCGTCTAAAAAACCATAAAATTCATGCTCTGCAATGTCCTCTAGCAGGTCCTTAACAACTCTTCCTTGTTCACCTGCTCCCAACGTAATTATCTTCATAGGTCGCTCCTATGGCTCTAAGAATGAAATTCTTGTTTATAAGTTTTTCCATCTGTAACTACTAAGAAGAAACAACTATTTTACAGAATCGTAGATTTTCAACAGATTTTTTATTATTTTATCCCATGAATAATTTTTAGAAGAAAGTTTAGCTTTCGCCCCCAACTCTTGCATTTTCTTTTTAGAATTTAACAAGATCTTTAATCTGTCTTCAAGCAATCCTACGTCTTTAAAAGGAACTACAAAGCCTTCAACACCATCCCCCACAAGGCTCGGTAAAGAACCTCTATTACTTACCACTAAGGGGATTCCTGCAGCCATTGCCTCTACAATCACTATTCCAAATCCTTCCCATTCCGAAAATAAAACAAAAATATCTGAAAGGTGGTATGATGCGATAAGCTCTTCGTCGGACATTTGTCCTGCAAAAACTACCTTATCTTGAACTTTTTCGATCTTAATTTGTTTTTCAAGTTCACTCTTGTATCCGTAGTCTTTTCCAACAATAAGAAGTTTGCAATCTAGAGATCTCAATGTTTTGATTACATATTGCAATCCTTTGCTTTCATGAATTCTTCCAACATACAGTAACGTTTGACCCATCAGGTTGTATTTTTTTCTTAGTTTATTGATAAGATTTTGATTTTTTTCATCAAATTTTTCTATGTCTACACCGTTGTGTAAGTCTACAATATTCTTCTCTGAGATTCCTAGGCCATTATAAAACTCGTAATCTTTTTCTGTTAATGCTGTACATTTATCTGCAAATTTCACAAATCTCCCAACAGTACAGTCATGTAATGATTTTGCCAGAAAATTTTTTTTTGTATGCCTAAATCCATGAGGGGAAAAAACCAAGGGTAATTTGTTACGCAAATAAAATATAGCCCACTCGCTCAAAAAGCGATTATAACCATGAGAATGAACTAAATCGTAATTTTTCCAATTTTCCTTCAACCATTTTTTTGCCTCAGACGAATAACCATAACCTTTCAATAAAAATTTATTTTTAAGACGAATTATATTAAATCCATCCATTGTTTCTTTAATGGGTAAATTTTCGCCTTCACAAAAAAGATCTGTGGTTAAAACTGTAACTTCGTGTCCTAGTTTCGTGAGTCTTTTTGCGGTTTCAAAAACTACTTTTTCCTGACCGCCTAGTACAGGTAAGAAGCTGCTAGTTATTTGTAGGATTTTCATTTGCAATCTCCTCAATAGTTTTAACGGGTGTTTTAGAGTTCTTTAAATGTTCAAGAATGTTTTTTATCAGATCTAGCCTTTGTATGCATTCATACAATCCGTGAACATACACCACAGATATTTTATTTTTTTTAATTTCACTTTTGATGTAGCCTAAAATTTCAACATCTGAATAATTTTCTTCAGTCATGCTCTCAATAATCGGAGAATTATTCCTTCCTTTAATTGTAACTGGAATGTTAATCATACCTTTAGGAACTTTTATGTCTGAAGAAGAATGACTTATGATATTTATATTTCGCTTTTTTAATTCACTTAGCACTTGTTCATTTATCCTAAATGCAGGAGATGCAAAACTAGTAGGTTTTTTCCCAAATAGAGAAGTATACTTTTCTATAGCTAAATCTAAATCTTTTGCAATATTTATCTTTTCTAGGCCTCTTGTCCATCTTCTATGTTTCCATCCATGGATTCCTAATTCGTGTCCTTCTTCAATAATTCTTTTCAGAATAGAGCTATTATTTTTAACAAAGTCTCTTGGAAACAAAACCATTCTCAGTTTCTCAAAAAAACTAAACACTTTAATCTTTCTTTCACTAAATCCTTTGTTTCCACCCCTATACTTCAGGATCTCGAATAAATTGGATTCGCCGCCCATGGTTAAGTAGAAACTAGCTTTAAAATCATATTCTTTCAATAGGTCCAACAGCCTTGGCAGCCCTTCAGAGATACCTTTAGACGATTCTAAATCCACTCTAAAAACAAAAGACATAATTTTAAAACAGGAGGAATATTTTTAAATCTAACTAATCCCGGTCTAAAAAGATGAAAGCAAAAAAACCGATTGCAACTAAAAAAACTGTACTGAACCTAGGTTGTGGTGAAATGGATTACCACAAAGACCATGAGTTTAGGATAGATCTTAATCCTGCGTCAAATCCTGATTTGGTTTGGGATTTAAGAAAAACTCCTTGGCCGATTAAAGATAACCAATTCGACATGGTTTATGCAGAAAACATAATTGAACATCTCCCAGATACTTGTGCTATAATGAATGAAATTTGGAGAGTTTGTAAAGACAAAGCAAAAGTAAAAATCATTGTTCCCCATTACACTGGGTTCACAAGCTGGAGTTGTCCGGAACATTACAAAACATTTACTACAATTAGTTTTGATTACTTCCATAATCAGTTTGATTGTATATATAAGAGATTAAAGTATTCTCCGCATAACAATCATCCTTTCCTTTGGAAGATATTAGATTGGTTGATTAATAGAAACTACATTATTTCAGATAGATTTGGTTCATTGATTGGAGGGATTGCTGAAATTAGACTAATTCTAAGGGCAAAAAAGAAAGATCAGGAAAAAATAAAAAAAGGTTACGTCTCTAGGCCAGGGTTTGAAGAATAATTTTAAATTCCCATCTCAGAACAGATCTTGGGGCCAATTATTTTAGTCAGGAAATTAGGTAAGAGTTTCCAGATATTCCTAAGTTTCTTCAACTTGTTTTTTCCAGAAACACTAGATTCTTTTCCAAAATTATACCTATAATATTTTCTTGTGTATAATTCAGACATCCATTTTCTCTTAAATTTGTACAATCCTTTAGAACGAGGATCTGTGTCGAAGTCTGGATTGATTTGTCCCATGTCAAGATTTTTTATTCCCTTAGAAATACACCACTTTATGGCGTTCCAATAAAGCAGATCATTAGGCCTACATGATCTAAATTTTGGTTCAGAAACATTGAATGCAACATAACCTTCAATTCCATAGTGTAGAAGAATGATGGATCCTGCAATCTTGTTGTCTTTGTAGCAGTTAAATCCTTTGAATATATGTTCTTTTTTGTCCAATAAATTCATGAAGTAATTTTTAGAATGAGGCGGTGTTCCAAAATACTTCATTTGTTTCGAGTAGAGTGCATAAAACCTTCTCATTTCCTTGCTAGAATCAATTTCTTTTAGTTCTAAACCGGATTTTTCAGACATTCTAACATCATTTCTAGTATGTTTGTGAAATTTAGACCACATTTCCTCTTCAGAGCTGAGTTCTACAATGGATTGTTTTTTATCTTCGAAGGAAACAAAATTTCCTCTTTTAAGCAAACCAATGTAGCTCTCAAAATCTTTAATGGATTCATTCAATCTTACTTCCAAATACTTTATGTTTTCTAGATTTTTTGCAAAACGAATAATTTCTTCTAAGCAGTGATCATCAACTTTCCCTAAAAAACCTCCTACATCTAAAAAAGGAATTGAAATTAATCTATTGCCGAATAATCTGCTTTTTACTAAAATAAATGGAGCATAACCTACAACCTTTTTTTTCTCAATAACTAAAAAATAATAATCTTTGCAATTTTTGTAGGTTTTTTTAATGACGTCCCTAAACTTTAGGGAATGTTGAACTCTTTTATCCTTATTCTTATTTAGGAAATCTTCCAAAAGTTCTTTGTTTTCTTCATTTAATAATTCAATTTTCATTTTAGGCAGGTTTCATATGCTTTGATTATTTGTTTATTTCTAAAATCAATGGAAAATTCTCCAGATTTGACCCTTTCATAACTTGCTTTCGCCATTTTCTTTCTCAATGTACTATTTGATATTAATTTCTCCATTGCTTTTTCCAGGTCTTCAATGAATTTTTCGTTGCTTTTTCCAACTAATTCTGCAACTGGATGTTCTTGAATATAGTTTTTATGTAGATCATATCCTGGAATGTCAACTATCAAACCAGTTTTTCCATGTTCTACAACTTCTGGAACTGCAAATAGATTGGTCCCGATTATGGGCAATCCTGCAACCATTCCATCCATTAAACTATAACCAAAACTATCGCATAATGTAGGATATAGGAAAATGTCACATTTAGAATAAACTTTTTTTATTAATTCTTCTCTTGGTATGATGTCTCCGGAATAACTTGAATATTTAATATTCTTAGAGTTATACTTTCTCTTCGTTCCTTCAGGCACATCTGCCCTCATCCATAGCTCGATGTTTTTGTGTTTTTTTTCGAGTTTTGAAAAGGCGTCAAGAACCTGAACTCCGCCTTTTTGTTCAAACAGACTTAAAACGCATAAGATTCTAATTTTATTATGCTTTTCTTTTTTGATTTCAGTTAGATGGGATGAAGGGTAAACTACTTTCAGCTTATGCTTAAACTTTTCACAATTGAAGTGTTTCAAGAATCCTTTAAGTGTGGCATCGCAATGGCATAGGATTGCCTTGCAATATTTTGATCCAAGTCTCCACTCAATGAATTTTTTGATAAATTTATTTTCAACAGCTTTTGAGTGTAATCCCATAAAGGAATAGAAATGTTCCACATCCATAACCCAGGGTTTACGATTTAAGGGAATTATCCCTCTAGATGTGTGTATTATATCATAATCCTCTCCTTTGACGAAGATCATCCGAGGAATGTTGAGTCTCTGTGAAACTCTGTTTAAAAATTCCTTCCATTTTTTATTTTGATAATAGTTTCCTTCAGAGGTTTGACTGGAAACTCCAACATATTCTACGTTTTTTGGAGGGTAATTTACAATTTCTTGATAAATCTGGTGTGCTCCAAAAACCGGCTTCACTCTAATTTTCATTTAACAAAACCTCCACAATTTTTTTACTGATGTTTTTTTCACCGTAAGGATTTTTAAATTTCTTAATTTTTATTTTCCCTTCTTCAATTAGCCTTATCTTCTCAACAGAATAATCAAAATCCAGCTTTGTTAAAAAGTTAAGTCCGGTGCTTAGACCTTCTTGCCTTTCTGTGAATTTTCTTAAAAGTACGCATGGTTTCTTAAAGATCAAACTTTCTTCTTGTATGGATCCGCCATCAGTAATTAACATTGAACAATTTTTGATTTGGTAGGAGTAATTAACATAGTCTAGGGGTTCTAACAAAATAATATTCTTGTTACTTTTTAATTTTTCATAAAGTCCGTAGTCAATTAACTTTTTCTTTGTATTGTCGTGTAATGAAAAGTAGGATGGCATTTTCACTTCACATAAAATGTCTACAATCTTAGACAATCTTTTTTTATTTTTTATGTTTTCATGCCTGTGAATGGAGATCAGTCCAAATTTTCCTTTTCTTAAGGGTTTTAATTTTGCCTTTTCAGCGAGATCTACTGCGATTAGGGCGGAATCTACGACTGTATTTCCTACATTGAAAATTTTTCCTTTCAGTCTTGCTTTCTTCAGGTTCTCCTCGGATCTATCTGAAACTGCTAAAAGGATGTCTGAGAATCTGTCTGCAATTTTTCTAGATATTTCTTCAGGAAATGGTTCAAGTAAACTTTCACTTCTCAAACCTGCCTCTAAATGAACTGCTTTATATTTCCTGAGGGGGTTCAATAAACCGGACGATGCAAATGCAATGGAGGCAGTAGTCATCGTGTCTCCATGGTATATTACATGGCTGTATTTTCTTTTTCTAACTAGGTTCCATAGTTTAAACACGATAATCAGATTCCAAAATAATGCTTTTCCAATTTTGGAATAAAATTTAGAACTCTTCTTGGGCTCTTTAGTAACAATCAAATCCGGCCTTTTAATTTTGAATTTATCACACAGATCTCCGAGATTATGCTGTCCAGTATGGATTAATTCATAAGGGATCTTGCGCTTATTTAATTCCCATATTACAGGGAAGGATTTTATGAGTTCTGCTCTGGTTCCTAAAACGATTGCTATCATAAATTAACGCTAGAATCCTAATTTAAATACATTCCCCTACCTTTGAGTCACAGCAATTAACTCTTCAGGGATTGTAGTCTGTATATACTCATCCTTGGGCTTTATGTCCTCAGGATAACTAATTTCCCACATCTTTAAAGGACCAATTAAACGACCGTTGTATGAGAGTATTCTCTGTTCGTCATCGTATGCTAATTTGAAATTTTCACTTTTTCTTTCAAGCAAAAATAAGTCTGAGAACAATGTTCTCTTTACTCTTTCGCTGATATAAATTGCTGCTCCGATAGGTTCTTGAATATTACCGTCAACTCTCATGATCAACTTTAAACAACCATCTAGTCCTTCTCCGGGGAAGTTGATTTCTTGTCCTTCAACATATACGCATTTAACCGGAATTTGAACTTGCTTTCCTGAATAAACTATGATTGCGATTGGTTGACCGACAGATCCTCCTTCATTCGACATTACTGCTGGAAGTAAGAAAGCTCCAATACCTGCACTATTTTTTGGGTATAATTCGTCTTCCCATATCAAGTCTTCATCCAGGACAAATCCTCCGCCATAGAACAGTAGACTATCGTCTCTTCTTTCAACAGATCTGGAGTTATCTAAATGGAATGTGGATAACCAACTAAATCTGTCATAACTTTCATCAGATCCAATACTTGAATATGCAGAATATTTCCCAATTTCGTCGCTAATAATCAGGAGGTGTGTGGCATTATGACTTATTAAAAACTCCAGGGCTTCGGTTTCATTTTGGGCTGTTAATACATGCCTTCCTACAAGATAATCCCAATAACCTACATTATGTCCTCCGTCGGTTATAGTCGCTCTTCTTCCCCCTGTTTGTATCCAGTATCCGTAATCCCACCAATGTGCAAAGATTGCATCTTCTAGAGTATTATCTCTCACCCATTCCATCCCGTGTTGCCACTGAATGCCATAACTCGGACCAGAAACACTGACTGCATTGTTGGTTTGACCCATATAATTAACTAGTGTTCCCCTCACAGGTAAGACTAACAACAGTATTACTGATAAAATCAACAAAATTTTCACATATTTGTTGCTTGCAGATTTTCCTTTTTCGTATAATGAACTAATGAAGTGTGCGGCAATCAGGCAAATGATTGGACTAAAAATAAATATTAATCTTATTGCACTTCTTGCAGCTACAATCAGTAATAGGAACCAAATGAATACAAATGTGTATTTTTTATCAATCTTAGAGATTTTACTTAAAACCTTATTCTTCTTGTAATATGCAATTAGGTAAGCTCCTACAATCAATAATGCAAATGCAATCAAAGATCCCAGGTAAAGGAATTTTGAAAATGGTGTTGAACCATTCAAGACGTTTGATCCAGAAGAATATCTACTGAATATGAATGCAAATAAGAATAATGTATAACCTATTGTCAAATACTTTGCATACTTTTTAAGAGGTTTTAGCATCTCGTTGAACAATAATATCGATCCTAAGAAGAACATCCAAAAGAATAATGCTCCAAACTCATTTATCCAATCAATGATGTATGGCTGCCTCTGTTCTGCAACTGTCACTGCTACACGGCCAACTTGCATTGTTTCTAATAATCCGCTGTAAATGCTTCTGAAAATATCTGCGATTGTTGAGGGTCCTAAAAATACAAATAACATTACTAATGCAAAGATAAGGGTCAAACAAAGAGTGACTATTGGCATAGGCAATCTGCCTTTAACAAAACTTTCGATCCCCCTGCCCAATCTCCACAAATTTTTCTTGAAGACTAACCAGTCTACAGTTATCAAAAAGAAAGCAAAAACAGAAAATGCAGTAGTTATGGAGGTGAATAATCCTGTGACACTTTGGCCAAACATGAACACTAGAGTTAATATTGAAACTAAGAACCAAGAACTATATGAAAGGATGTCTTTTTTCTCAACTTTTCCTAAGAAAAATTCCACAATCATGTATAATCCAAATATCAAGAATACAAACTTAACTCCTCCCCAGGTTAACCAAAGTAATATTGTTGATAAACCTGAAAGGGCGCCTAATAAAATTGTTAATTTATTACTTCTAGCCTGCCAAGAAAGGACAAATAGATAAAATGCTGTAAACATAAAGAAAACACCCATTGGCTCTTTGTCCGAAAATCCTGCAGTTGTCCTATACAGGAATGATGGGAAGAATGCTAGTAATGCAGTTGCAATCATTGCAGTTCTTTTATTGAATAATCTGTCTACTAATAAGAAGAAGACTATCATTGATAAAAAGAAGAATATCACTGGGTAGATTACATGGATGAAATCGAATGTAATTGATGGGTTGAAAAAGCTGGATATTTTGTAAATGAAGTAATTCATGTAGGGAATTAAAGAAATGTTTGCAGGGATGTCTGCCCCGATAGGTGCAGATCTTAACATGTCTGGAATTATCAAGGATCCTGTCTGGGCTAGGTCTTGGCCATATCTTTGAAACAGGTATGGGTCTAGTGCAAGTGAGATGTACTTGCCGGTTGTAACGTCTTTCAAAAAGTCTAGATTGGCAGTTCTCATCTTTGTTGCGAGAACTACAAAAAAAGCGGTTAGAAAATAAATAATCCAATTTGCTTTAGAGTTTAAGAATTTAAACAATGACAAACCCTTATTCAAAGATTCTCCTTTAAATCCTTCAAAACCCATAGTCTATCTATTCTGTGAACTATTTAAATAAGTAACTATTCCAAACAGTTTAAAAAGCCAGGTTTAAACTCAAAAACATGGAAAAACAAAAGATTCGGGGACATTTTAGGGATATTACTATCTCTGATAACTTGGAAGAAATATCTGCTACGAGGTCACATTCTGAGTATTCCAATGACCCTTCAGGTTATTTCTTGATTAAGCTTGACCGTGAAAATAAAAATTTAGAAGTTGGATATTGCACTCCTGAAAACAAATTAATTAAAAAAATAATTGGAAAAACGCCTGTAGAAATATTTTATACTATCTCTAGAATGAATTTGATTTCAAAAGAAGAACATGCGGCATACATGGGATCTGAATTAGAGAAGGCATATATTGCCTTGCACAATGATTTGGAATACACTCAGGACCAGGATCTAGATCTTAAGAGATTATATAAACCAAATGATTAGTGCGAAGAATAATTGAATTAATAGTATAAAATTAACAATTTGTTTCTCATTATAGTTTCCTGATCTAGTGAATATGTGAGGGATTGCATAAATTTTTTCATATTTTGATAGGATCTTCCCATTGATCCAGATGCCAAATGAATCTGCAGTAAACTTGCTTCTCCACTTTAATAAAAATTCAACAAAGTAGGGTATTGCAACAATTAGTGCTAAAACTTCTAGTTCTCCTACGATTGCAAGTATTGCAAAAACACTGCCCATGAAATATGTTAACGAGTCTCCTGGAAAAATTTTAGCGGGAAATCTGTTGAAAAAGTAAAATACTGCAATGCAGGGAAATGCAATCATTGCAATTAATGCGGCAACAAAGCTTTGCGAAACATATGCATAAAGTCCTAAAGATAGTACATAGATCATTCCCAGTCCTGCTTCTAATCCGTTAAATCCTGCAAGAAGATTCACCATGTTAGTTGCGCCGACATAACCTATAGGTATCAGAAGTAGGGGATAAAGCCACCCTACTGAAACCTCTCCAAAATAGGGAATTCCTATTGTAGATCTGTTTAATAGAACTAACATTAGTGGTAAGGCTCCGATTAATGTAATCAGTGGTTTTTGCCATTGTTTTAGTCCGTATGATTTTTCATTGGATTTGTAAATGAATGCGTCATCAAAAAAGCCAATTATTGTTGCCCATAGTATTGAAAATAGTGAAGCATAGATCACTGCAATTTCATAATCTCCGAAAACTCCAAAATAGCTTCCTTCGCCAACTATTGCGTTAAATAATGAGTAAACTAAGATTCCTATGAAGAATCCTAAGAAAACTGGAATTCCTCCAGATAATGGAATTAATGGCTTTTTTTCTTTGTTTTGGTCTTTAACAACCAGACCTACTTCTCTGAAAAACTCGATAAGCCATTTAGTAATTTTATAGGTGATTACTACGGATACAATTATTGCTATTAATAGTGAATAATCCATAAATTCTTCCTAGATTGCTCTTTTAAAAAAATTCCTATTTATAATGGAATTACATTTGGAGTCACGTATACCTCAATTAATGCGGCAACTACTAATATTGCTACTGCAAGAATTATCAGGCTAGTAGCATCTTTTAGTACTCTTCCGAAGGATTCACTCGAAAAGTCGTGTTTAATGACTGCAACACTAATCAGTCCACCGGCCATTCCTCCGACAATATATGAGAAGATTTCTGGCAAGCCATGTATAAAATACCTCAAAAGGCTAAGTCCATAAACTTGCAAATAAGACCCGATTCCGATAAGGCCTAGCTGACTGGCATATGAGCTCAGGTGCGTTCTGACAAAATTCCCAATTGCGGCTGCGATAACTGTAGCATTCCATGTGAGTATGAATATTGCTCCGGCTCCATAGAAAAAACTAAAGAATACACAAAACAACATTACTTTAACATTGTTACTTAATATTCTTAACAATAAACCTTCTGAATAGGTATTTCCGGATATTGATTCTTCTGTAACTTTTGAATTGATTTCGGTTATTGTATCTATTTGGGATGAGAATAGTGTTTCCACCGTACCTCCGGGTAGGAATAAATAGGCTAAAGAAAATGCAAGTGTCATACCCATGAACAAAAATAGGAATGCAATTAGTGCTTTAGAATGTTCTTTCAATAAATTTTTTTCATTTTTTATTTCAAGATCTTTTTTCTCTTCTAACTTTAGTGTATTGTACATCAAAGGAACGCATGCCATGACAGTCAACAATACCATTACTATGGTTGATTGTTCTGCAAAAACCCATAGTGAAAGAAACACACCTAGGAATGCATAGATTGCTCCTAAAAAAAATAGATTCCACGGTTTTTCTTCTGCTTTTTGTGGGGATAACAAAGACTCTAAAACCATTTAATCACCTAATTGGAAAAGAAAAAGACTATTTATATATCTTTAGTTTATCATTCATCATCGTCTTTTCTAATATTATGTTTTGTGATTCTCAGTTCGCCTTTTTTTAGATTGACAACTAGGTCGTCCCCATTAACATAACCTACGCCTTTGGTTACAAATCTGGGCAGGCAGAGATTGCCTCTTTCGATGTGTGCTTCAACGTAATGTTCGTCGAAACCATTTTCGTCTACCTCTTTAGGTTTAGAAATTTTAGAGTTTTTTTTCTTTTTGAATTCCAATGTTTGATCATACAATGATTTTGCAACTAGTTTAGCGATATTTTTTCCGGTGTATTTCATGATCCCTTTCAAACCGGGACTTAGGTTAACTTCGATAACAGAAGATTTTCTTCCTTTCAAAATGTCTACTCCTGCAATGTCCACCCCTAAAGCTTTGGCTGCTTTCACAGACATCTTTTCTGTTTCGGCATCTAGGTCCATTGCTTCTCCTTTTCCGCTGGCATGTAGGTTCGCCCTAACGTCTGAAGAGTTGGAAATCCTCTTCATTGCACCTACAACTTTTCCTCCTGCAACAATTACACGAATGTCTTCACTCTTCACATTTCCTGTTTCGATATATTCTTGTATGATGTAGGGTTGTTTGAAAACATCTAAGGCGTCGATCATAGATCTAGCTGAGCTTTCGGAATCTGCAAACATAACACCTTTTCCCTGAGTTCCTTCAGGAATTTTAATGATTATGGGAAAATTAACTTCCTTCAAAAGGGTCTTAGCTTGTTTAGAGTTCATAACAAAATGACTAGTAGGAATGCTTACTCCTTTCTGTTGTAGTTCTAATGACCCTAACAGTTTATTATGTCCTAATGTAAACGCATTAGGTTTTATGGGCATGTAAACTTTTTTGTATAATGCTCTCGTTAGTGCTCTTTGTAATAATACATACCTGTGGCTTCCTCGGATATAGATTGCGTCAAAATCTTCTAAGTGACTCATGTCATCTTTGATAAAAAAACCCTTATCATCCAAACATAATTCCATGTTTTTCAAACTTAGTTCTGTGACATCATCAAAATATGCCTTTGCTTCTTCCGCAATTCTCTTGCTACTTTCTCCGCCAAGACTGATTACACAAAGTCTCATAGTTACTCCTTAATTCCTGCAAGCAGATCCTTAGTGTTTTTAATAATTTTCTTTTCAGATTTAATCAATTTTTTTTTAGGGTCTATTAAAAAACCTTGTCTCAAAATGTTCTTCCCGATCAGAATAGAGTATCTTAAATGTTCCCTTGTTGCGATATTAAACTTAGCTTCAACTTCTTTTCCAGCGATATTAACTTTGGCCATGATTACTGGTCTAACTCTTCTGCCGTGAGTGTTGATTATTGCTTTCCTTCCCACTACTGGGCCTAAGCCAAGAAGCTCGACTAGATTGCTATCTAAGCTACTTCCACTTGCACCGGTGTCAATTTTTGCCCTGATGGTTTTTCCAGAAATTACTACGTCTTCATAGAATCCAACAACAATTTTTTCTTTGTTAGTCATACTCAATAATCCCTCATCAAATTATAAAAACTTTAGCCTTATTTTAATAACATTTATAAGCACTTGATTTCTTTATAAATACATGGTAAATAACAGTATTGAGCACTATTCCAAGTTCTTTTTCTTTGCAAGTTTTGCAGGAATAATTTTGCTTTCAATCTATTTAATAAGATCTTATATCATCACTATAGTAGGGGCTGTACTTCTTGCTTATGTGTTCTATCCGATTTATTTGGCTATGCGAAGAAAGTTTAAGAACAAGAAACTTAGCTCTTTACTTACAACGCTTTTGGTTGTATTTATCATTATTATTCCTATAATCTTTGCAGCAAATGCTTTAATCTCAGAATCGGTTGAATTCTTCCACAGTACTAAAAACATAGATCTTTCGAATTTAGAAAATAAACTTTCGGGTTACTTTGGAGAGGATGTGCAGATTGGAAAGTTTGTTTCAGATAATTTAAACAAGCTTTCGTTGGGGATTGCAAGGGAGACTTCAGAATTTGTAGTGAGTTTACCTAAAAGAATCTTGAGCCTATTTGTAATGCTGTTCTTAATGTACTTCTTATTTATGGAAGGTAAAAGCTTAGTCGATAAGATAAAGGGGCACATTCCTTTGAGAAAAAAACAAAAAGAAGAGCTTGCAAACAGGTTTAGCAATGTAATTTATGCTTCAATCTATGGGATGATAGTTACAGCTTTTGTACAGGGAGCAATAGGAGCGCTTGGGTTTTGGATATTTGGAGTTAAGTCACCAATCTTATGGGGTCTAGTTACAGTAATCGTTGCAATACTTCCTTTTGTAGGAGCGGCATTAGTGTGGTTACCTGCAGCAATATTCAAATTGGCAGCAGGGGAAACTTTTAATGGATTAGGACTTTTATTTTACGGAGCATTAATCATTAGTACGATAGATAATTTAATCAGACCGAATATCATTGGAAGTAGGGCAAAAATTCATCCTGCAGTTGTACTTCTTGGAGTTCTGGGCGGTATTGAAATCTTTGGATTCTTGGGAATCATAATTGGTCCGTTAATACTTTCGATCCTAACAATTTTCTTGGATTTATACCTTGTAGAAAAAAGTACCAGAAAATCTAAAGCAGTTTAAAAGAGTTTTATACTCCTTCTTAAGGGTAAAACAACATATATTTTTCAGAAAGCTTTATATATAAAATCTCGCCCATTTACAAAGTAAATACATAGTTTACACAATATAAATATAACCATATGGGGTGGAAAGATAAATGAATATGAAAAAAGTTACAGGCCTTTTAATTCTAGGCTTATTTGTGATTCTAAGTGCTATGACAGTATCAGCACAAGTTACAATAGATACACCTGCAGCAACTGCAAGTTATGTGAATTCTGCATCAGATGTTGTTGTTAATGTAACATTTAACAATGATAATGCGATTTGGGCAACATTTTACATTTCAAGTGATGCAGGGACAACATGGACAAATGTCTCAAATCAAACAAATGGAAGTGTTAATGATTACTTCTTTAACGAAACAATTCTTTCAGGCAATTTCAGTACAGATAATAACTATACTTTGAATGTTACAGTTACTATGAATAATAATACAGTAGCTACAACAAGCCTTGCAAATATTGTAAACCTAGATACAACTAATCCTGTTGCAAATCTTGAATTCACAGATGATGATGGAAATAACCTAACTGGTTCGTTGAAACTAGATTACGGTGAAGATATGAATATTAACTGTACACCTACAGATGCTACTGCAAATATTGATATTAGTAAAACATATGTTGCTGTTATGTATCCTGGACTAACTGCCTACGATAATAACTTAACACTATCAACTAACTCTACTACAGCAATCATTACTGAGATTGTTAAAGATCATACTAGAGAGATAGAAACATTTAGTGTTATTTGTTTTGTACAAGATAATGCTGGAAACAGTGCTAGTACTGTACTGAACTTCACAACACAATCTGTAGTTATTGGCACAGGTTCAAGTGTTGGTGGAAGCAACGTAGCAATAATTGAGGGATGGGAAAATCCTGTAGGTAAGATCAAAATCGGATCTGGAACAATTTCAGACGGTGGAAGATTGACTACTGAAGGTGAAAGCAGACTTATGAATGAGAATGGAGCAATCAAGTTCGATATAAGTGGAGAAACACATAAGATCGAAGTTAAGGCTGTTACAGCTGAAGATGTTGTTCTAACAATTTCATCTGAACCTTTCGACGTTACAATTGCTGCAGGCGAATCTGAAGAAGTTGATGTAAATGGTGATGGAGTATCTGACCTAGAGGTTACATTCCATAAACTATTCGTAAACACTTACGCAGATTTAACCTTTAAGCAAATTAGCGTACCTGTTGAAGCTGAAGCTGTTGATGAAGAAACATCAGACGTTACAGAAGAAGCAGAAGAAGAATCTGAATATGTAGAATCCAAGAGCGGATTAACAGTTACTCTTGCAGTAATCGTTATCATCTTGATTATTGGATATGCATTAATCAAAGGAAAGAAGAAGTAAAACTTCTCCCTTTCCACCTCATTTCTTTTTTTTATTAACTTAAAATGATAGAGATATATCACAATCCTAAATGCAGCAAGAGTAGGAAGACTCTAGAAATTCTCCAAGCTAAAACTAAAGATGTTGTTATCAAGGAGTATCTTAAGACTGACTTAACAAAGGAAGAACTAAAATCGATTTTATCTAAATTAAATCTGACCGTTAAAGAGATAATCCGGACAAAAGAGAAGGAGTTTCTTGAGTACAATGATCAAAATCTTACAGATGAGGAGCTGATTGATTTAATAATTAAACACCCTATCTTGTTAGAGAGGCCTATTGTCATCAAGGACAACAAGGCAATAATTGGTAGACCTCCTGAAAACGTTCTTGAGTTATTTTAATCTAATACGGGTTTTATTCCAAATAGTTTTCTCCATTTATCCAATGCAAATCCATAAGGTCTAGCAGTCACTACTGCCATACAAGTTCCAGTTCCCAATGCAGTCCAATTTCCTCAAGCGAGGCTCCTAAAAAATGCATTGTTGCAGAATAGATAGGTGTGAAAAACAATATGTTTCCTGAAATATCTGTGCCAATTTTTCTTAAACTAGAACTCTTTTCATCTGCATTACATAGGTCGGCCCAACGCTCCCTAAATTTTGCAAATGGCCTATATATGAATGTTCCAAGAAGACTCATGCTAATCCTAGTCTTCATAAACTCCTCTGAATCCATGCCTGTGAATAAATACTCTCCAGAGCCATAAACAAAATTAGAATATGCTAATGAAATTGAAGAGTCTTTTTCTTAACAATTGTTTCTAAGTTTGTTTGATCAGTCATTTTCCATCCAATCACCATACAGAAAACGCCGCGACCAGGATTTGAACCTGGATGCCCAAGGGGCCTGGCTTTCAAGGCCAGTGCAATACCAAATTATGCGATCGCGGCATGGAGAGTATATCTTTAAGTGCCTTTTAAATCTAACTCATTATTCCAATCAGGGTTAGATAAAGTCTGTCTGCTGCCCTGATTAATTCCATCTCGTCAGAACTGTCGCCTTGAACTACTAAGCAACCTTCTTCTTCAAAGACCTTTGTTCCACTGCCTAATCTCTGCAGGATAACTACTGTGTCTTCATCAGAATCTTCGCAGGTAACTACTATTTGTTCTTCAATAGGGATTGTAAGATCTTCAGAGGTTTGAGTTAGAGTTTTGTTTACTTCCATACCATATAGCAATACTAATGGAATTGCCATTTCATTTGCTGCAACTAGTGCTCTTCCGGTTAAACCTTCATGAGGGTCTTCAGTGATATAAACTATGGACTTGCCTGCAAATAAGTTTCTGACGTAGTCCACGGGAATTTCGATGTCTTCTAAATCTCGGGGGTCATTTCTCACAGTCATTAATGTGGGATACTGTGCATCGTTTACAAAAAATGCCATGTCAAATCCGACTCCGGTCTTAGATGGTTTGAAATCTATTCCGTTATATTCAAAGTAATGTCTGTCTACACTATCGTTGCTAGCTTTGTATAAGAATACTCCTACAGCAACTGCTATTAATAATAACACCACGGTAACTATTCCCAGGTTCTTAGAGTGGTTTGTTTTTTCTTCACTCATTGTATACTCCTGAATAGATCATAACTAGGTTGTCTGAGATTCCATTCAGATAGCCATTATTTCCTTTGACAAATAAACATTTGTCTGAATAATCTATCTTGTTTTCTTCATCTAATGTAAATTTAACGATTAAATTTTCAGAATGGCTGTCACAGGTTCTTAGAGGTTTATCTGTGCATTGTTCTTTGTCTGCACTCTCTTCATTGCATGAGTAGGAAAAGTCAGAAACTCTCCCCATGTTTGCGTAAAGGTTGTTTACAGAGCTCAATGAATCGTCATCTGAAACGTCTAAATACACCTTAGAGTATCCTGATTCGTCTAAAAATTCTATTGGAAAGTCTGAGAAGAAGCCTTCAATATCTAGTGGGTTGTTCAATAATCTAAATTGAATTCCATTTAGATTATAAAAGTAGGCTCCATGTTCTGTAGTAAAATAGATATCTCTGTATTTTACAAAGTCATTTTCTTGGGTAATTCCTCCAATCATTACACCAAAGATGCTTAAAACTAAAATACTAATTATGAATATAGGTAAAAATAGTTTGCTTTTGTTTTTTTTAACTCTTCGTCTCATTATAAGAATTAACCAACGTGTTTGTTAGCTTCCTTCCCATCGTCCTTTTTTTCCATGCCTGAGATGTTTACTGAGGGCATAGGTAGGTGTGTAGGAAGGGATAGATCTTGTTCTAGCTCGAGTGCTTTGATGTTACACTTGTCTAAAATTCTATTGATTACTGGAACTGAAAGGGATTTGGGTAACTTTTTTGTTTTTTCCCATAATGCCATTATTTTTTTTCCTTCTTCTTGGGATACCATGTAATTAACAGTTCCTGAGATGTCTATAACTGCTACGTCTGGGTTATATTTGACTGAAAAGTCAAAATCTAGAGACAAAACCATTTGAGTTTTATCTGTTAATGGGAAATCTTCAACATACATATTAGCGATATCTAAATCATAGCTTACTTTCATACCTTGAACTAATTTTTTCTTACGTTCAATGTTCATTTTTCTGTAATTAAAACCAATAATCATTTTTGCCTCCAAGCCTTTAGGCTCTAGCTCAAAGGAGAAATTACGGTTTAAATAACTTACGATATGTAGAATTTTTTTATTAAAAAAGGAAAGGGTGTGTGGCTTTTAGCCACACATTAGATTTGGTATTAAACCATTACCTCGTCACCAGATAGTTCTTCGTTGGAGTAATCTGCTAGTACTTTAGCTGCTCTTCTGGTATCTGTACCTTCAGTTCCAGCAACAAGTAATGCTACATTGTCTCCGTTTTCAACCATCTTAATAACTGCTTCACCAGGTCCGTATGACCAAGCTTCACATGTCATGAAAAGGTCTGATGCAATTGTGTTTGCACAAGGTCCTCCAACTACGATTAAGTTGTAGTCGCTAGGTGTGGTTACGTCCTCATCTAGTAAGTTAGCAATTGTCAAGTCTGCAACAGTACAGGACTCGCCAGCTGCGGTCTTAGTAGTTGTGGTTTCGCCAAAGGTTACAAACACTCTTGCTCCTCTTTGGGATAGAGGGTATTCAATGGTTAGTGTTTCTGGGTTGTCTGTTGAGGATGCATCATATAATGTCCATAATGCTCCGTAGTCAGTCATACCAGAGTAGTAATCATTGTTCTCTTGGTCTTCCAATAATTGCCAAATTCCACCGTTGGAACTGAAGTTTCCGTCAGATGTTGTTTTTAGCAATCCGATTTCATTGTTGGTTCTGTTTGTTACATGGATAAATGTCCACTCATCACTTGATGAACCTGAGGTCTCTGGACCGTCTTCATCGAAGTCTTCTTGTAGTGTAGACATGTTAAATGCAACAGTAGATGTTGTCAATGAGTCTCCTGTGTTAGACCATGTACCATCCATATCTCCTGGAGTCCATGTTCCACCTGTGGAATCTGCATGATTACCTAAGTCGATAATCGCTCCACCGTTAACTGTCAATCTGATTTCTTCACTAGCCATTGAACCGTTTGCGTTTTGGTCAATTACTAATGGAGGAATTCCTGATGACGCGTTCATTACATATACTTTGTATGTTGTTCCTCCAACATTCAAGTCTCCGCTACCTAAGGTTCCGTTTGCAGGACCTACAGTGGAGTATGTAACTAACTTTGTGTCTCCGGTTGCCATATCTTCAAACTTCAATTCATTGTTTTGTGAATCGTAGTTTCCATATCTCATAACATGAGAAATAGCTTCATTATCGTAACCGTTTGACTCATCGATATCACTTAATACAAAGTAGTCTAAGTGTCCGATTGTTGGTGTATGGTTTGTTGAGTTAAGAGCTGAAGCATTGTAGATTCCTTCTTCGAATACTAAGTCTCTATCATTTGTACCATATTTGTAAGTTCCACCTTCGTTTGTAATGAAAGGTACGTTGTAAACTAGACCTTGCATGTTTTCGAAGATTAACTTATACTCATCGTCACCGTTAGGGTCTAATTTAACAATGCTTGTTGCAACATCGTCAAGACCTTCGTATCTGATATCCCAATCAGTACCAAGCATTCCTTGCGGTTCGTCTAAGTATTCTCTTACACCGTGTCCAGGTTCAACCCATACATCGTCGCCGTTTAAAGCGTCAGCGGATAGTCTGTACCTAATTGAAGAGATTTCTAACTTTGTTGCTGAGGATAGCTCTGAAGCTACGATTTCAACTAAAGCGTTTGTAATATCTTCGTTATCAATTTCTACGTTTTGTGAGAAATTTGTATCAGTGTAGTCTGAGTCTTTTAGAACTAATTTAGTTGCTCCAAGGTACATCTCAACGATATCTCCTGAACCAGCTTCACCAGCTTCGTTTAATACAATGTCGCTAACTCCAACTAATGTACCGTCGTCCAATGTTGTGGTTTCACTGTCACCTAATTGTTTAGTGATTTCACCATTGATTTCAAAGGTAACTGATGCAGGTGTAACGTCTTCAATGATTAAAGCTGTAACTTCGAAGTCCTTACCATCGATTGTGTAAGTCTTAGTTTCACCTTCACCAAGGATGTCGTAAACTGCTCCACCAAGTAGAGTCAATGTTACTTCGTTGCTACTTGCACTAACTGTTGTATCAACGATTGTGTAAGTTGTTCCCATGATTTGAATTTCTTCATCCTCTAAATCAGGTAATGTACTTCCACTAACTGCACTTTCTAAACCAGATTCAAATTCTAATTCATATTCGAAGAATGCTGTAGATTTGTTTGTAGGGTCATCACTGTCTTGAATGTATAAGTAATCACCAACAAATCCATCAGAAATACCTTCGTTTTCTGTGTAGTTTATTCTAGGTGCGTTATCAATTACGTTAGCACTGTCGAAGAATCTTAAGTATTGATTGAACGCTGTTGTTCCTTCATCTGTTGTAATTCTTCCACCAGCTAATCCACCACCGGAAACTTCAACGTCTGTCAAAGTGTTTCTAACGTCACCAATGGATTCTCTTAACTCTAGTAAATCACTAGGTGTTGAGATTTCTACGGAATCACCGGAAACGGATACTGTTCCTGCTGCTCCTGTGTCTGGTGTACAAACTTTGCTATCAAATTGTAATTGCTTAGCAAGGTCTAATGCACCAATTGTATCTGCGGATTTTGCATCTGCACCAACAACAATTGCGATGTTGCCAGAGTCTTTTCCATCAACAATAAATGGTGATGGGTATTCTGCTACGTCTGGTTGTGCAAGTGCACCTGTCATGGTAGCACCTAACATAGCTACACCAGTACCAATAGCTGCAATTCTTTTAACTGCTCTTTTTAATCTTTGCATTTGGTTAAACCTCCATGTTTAACTATAATTTTTTTCTCAATGTGTTTATTGAGTTATGTCAGTCCTTTTGGACAATTGTCACTATATTACGTCGTTACTATCTACCGAAATACTCCGATTCAGTTTATAAATATTTCCGAATATGAGAATATAATTTCAGCCTAAAGCCCTTGAATTTAGGGTTTACAGCCGATTTTAACAAAAAAACTGGAATTTTGTGCTGGTTATGCTCAAAATTAACTACGGCATAGTGATATTTTACTAACAGACTTTCAATTTTGCTTCATAATATATTCCATTTTTTACAAAAAGATTGCTTGAAACTAGGCCTAGATCACAGTGTCCTATTGCAAATATCTGTGTTTCTTCCATCTCGATCCAAAAACTAAATTGTTTTCCGGGTTTAATGATTACTTCAAAAATATCTTCTAATTCCGTTTCTAGTCCATTACAGTCTCCATTGGTTCCACAAATAACAATTAGTTCCTTAATACTCAATTCATCGCCTAAATCCATCTTCATTAAAGATTTTAAGGCATTTTCAGTCTCTAAATTACTTCTTTGAGATGCTAAAGCTCCGGTGTCTGCAAGATTTGAAAAACTTAGGTAGATTAGGCCCATAAATATCAAAATCACTACAATAACCAATAAACCTACTATTTCAGATTGACCTTTCTTCATTTTAGTTCCTTATATCTCCAAAATGCTGGATTTCTAGCCTCCCAATGTGATATTCATCAATTTCAGGAAAATATAGTGAGATTGGTACAGAAATGGAGGGTCCCAAGGCATTTTCGGGGTTGTAGTCATAAACTGACCAAACTGCACAATTATTTGGGTATTCCAGTTGGATGTATTTTGATACATCACATTCCATGTCTTTTACGTCATCTGAAGGTTCAGGATAAATTCTTTTGAATGTGATTTTTTTCCTTCCAAATACGTTTCTATAGAACTGAATGTCTTCTCCTAAAGCCTTTCTAAATGGCAAAAATTTAGAAGTGTCCATACATTCTTCATCACTGCAAGAAAATTCTCCAAGATTGTTCACTTTTGCAAGCAAAACTGTTGCTTCTTCCTCACTTAGTTCATCTGCCAAGGCTTTGTTTTTTTCGATTGAAAACCTAAAGTATACAATCATTCCTAAGAGTATGATTACTATAACTACGAACAATACTAAAATTGTTTCTGAAATATGAACTTGACCTTTTTTCATTAATAGATTGTTGAACAGCCATCCCTCTTTAGCTGTTTATTCAACTCCTCCAATTTTTCAGATAACCGATAGTATTCTTGGCCCGTCATTGTAGTTTGAAAATTCTCCAAGATTTTTCTTCCTTCGTTCAATTGATCAATACATTTAGGGTCGGTTTCTTTGGTCATGATTCTTCCAACTTTTCCAAGGTAGATTCCATTTAATCTTTTCAATCTTTCAATTGCAATTTCTTGATTACAAGTAAAACCGCTACCAGAAAATATTAGTCCGTATAACATTTCGTCACCTAAATAAAATACGTCTTCTACATTTCCGTATTTATCATAAATTTTTGCAACATTTTCATTGCTCTTCACCAAAACAACTTCTACTGCAGTAAATCCGCCATAAGTTTGTTTCAAGGTTTCCCATGTGTGGTCCATTTTGTCAAAATAAACGATGGTGATTTTTTCAGAGTTTCTTGCAACTGTATTGAAGTCTCCAGGATTAAACTCTGATGAACTGATTGCTCTTGCATTCATATTTGAGGGAATTCTCTTTACAAATTCAACAAAATTCTCAGAAGTTCCGGTAGGCCCAATGATTAAAACTGGGGATTCTCCTCTGTTCAAATAATAGGCCATTCCGACATAGTACGGGAATTCCCAACGAATCATCCAGGTATTCATGTATCTGCCATGTAAATTTTCAGATGAGAATATTATTTTATCAGTTTTCCTTTCAAAATAGTCTCCGTTCTCTAAACTTCCTGCTGTAAGATAACCGCACCTGTGGCCTATTTCAAAATCATCTTTTAAGTCAACTAAATCTGAACCTTCTCTGATTCCTAAAGCATCTAATTTATTTTCTAGTGTGAATAGAATTCTGTTTCCTTCAACCAAGTTGCTTCCGGAAAGGTGTACATATGAAAATTTAATGAAAAAAGCTAGGATTATCGCACCGGCAATAGCACCAAAGATCCATTTGAATAGTAAGTGGGTGTCTCCTTTCTTACCTATCATGAGGTGCCACTCCTACAAAGATGTTTTGTCCATCAAAATAGTTATTTAAAACAACTTCAAATTCTCCTGAAGTCTCTAAACAAAGAGGGTTGTCATACCTAGTTTCCAATTTCATACCTGCAACATAATAATCAGGGTAGGGGGCATTATACAATTCTAACGGGACTAAAAATAGATTTTCTTTAATGGAAGTTTCTAAATAATACTTTAGATTTTCGTCAAGATAGTCTAACTCAAAAACGTCTACGTCTACATTTCTGGAAGGGTCGAAGAAACAAACATGTGTTACTTTTTTTGGTAATGCAATTGAACTAAACTTCTTACTACTGCCTGTGTCATAATTGTGTATTAGTTCGACTTCGTCTTGTAAGTCTAAAACAAATTTGCTGACTTCTGTAGTTTCTTTTGCTAAGAATATTTTTGACAAGGATGTAAATCCAAAATAAAGAACTAGGGCCATCATTACTGTAACACCTATGTAAACTAAGGGCATTCCAACTATCTGACCTCTCTTTTTGATATTTATCACCTAACTAGGTTACAAGATTTAGATATTTAAATATACCTTAAAAGAAAACAACATAATTTCCAGTGTTTCCAAATGAATCTATACATGCCAGGTAGTAGGTATCTCCTTCCCTACTTGCAGTGTGTTCTTGAGTCATGATTCCAGTCATAGGAATTCCGTTTCCGTAAGTAAATGAACTTTCAACACTGTACTCACAAGTGCTTGGTTCGTCTGTAACTATGTGTACAATTCCTGGCGAAGTATATATTTGTTGTATTTGTGGTGCATTGACATCTACAATAACACTAAATTCGGAAATATCTTCTGCAATATTTCCTGCAATGTCTATGCAACTTACGTAGATTGTGTAATCGTCTGCAGTTAAGTTGAAGAATGGTTGTTCGTGAATGCTACTGTTTGTGTTCAAGAATTCTATTGCATTTTCCCATCCAGGCGTATCGAAGTTATATCCACAAAGTGAATCGCCATTGCCATATGCTCCGCCTGCCGTAATGACTTTCAGGGTTGGGCTGTTGAATTTTAATTCTTCTCCGCCACTTGGGTCTACGTCTGTTATTTCTAATTCGGAAGTTCCTCTTAGTAGGAATTCGTAGCTTTCTATGTTAACATTTCTTTCTTCTTTTGGCTTATCGGGTTTGTCTTCGCATTTGAAGAAGTATTCGTTGTCTCTCATGTCTTCGATGCCGTCTAAAACTGTTTGGCATTCATATAGTCCGTAATATAGTGAGGAACTTGGGAATGGGTTTGTATCGCATGTAAATTCATGATACATATCTTCGAATGCAACGCTAATATCGTCCCATTTGCAATTAGCTGGTTCATTTACATAGATTGAAAAGTCAGTTTGATTGATGCCCATTGGAACGTATGCTCCATTTGCAATGCTTGTAACTTCTATGATTGGAGGGGTAAAGTCTGGACCGTCATCAATTGCGAATTTAGCGTAATAGTCTGCTTCGTTTTGGTTGCCGTTTCCATCTTGGCATTTAACATACAGTTGGTATTGGCCGCCGTTGGTTAATTGTAATGCTTCGGGTTCTGCTAAAGCTCCAGGTAAACTGAATAACATTTCGTGTGTTTTGTTGTATGTTCCGTCTCCGAAGTATTGGACCATTTCGTCAAAGTCTTTTCCGTATTCTACGTCGTATTTACATTGTGCAAATTCATTTGTGTCTACAACTAGTGTGACTGCTGTAAATGGTGGAATTTTGGGGATTACTTCAAATCCTTTTCCTTCAACTTCTGTAATGTCTCTTATATCGTCTAAGCCGTCAGTCAAATGAACGGTTCTTTCTTTGTTCACTGTAACGAATGGAGGCAGTACATCGTTAACGTTTGCACTTATACATTTTTCATCTTCGCTTCCTTCATTAACTAGTTTACAACTTTGACCCAGACTCTTACATCTATACTCGCTACACTCTTTTCCATCTTCTTGACATAGTTCACAGTTTTCTCCTCCGGGCGGTGCTTGCCAAACTTTACATCCGATATCGATTACAACTTCTCTGTCTTTTGCGAATACTGTGTTGATGAACTGATATGCTAGGTACAAGTATAATGCAACTTGTACGACTGTGAATACTGTTGTCAATGTTCCTAGTAATCCTTCAGCTGCAGCAATGCCTTCGGGCGCAAATGCTCCTCCTTCAGTCAAAGATATTAATGAGTTCGGACCATGTGTGATTCCTTGCAATAGACTATATTCTCCCCCTACAGCCCCTAAACTCAATCCTGCTCCGATTGCAGTTATCCCTAGTGCTGGACCTAGTGCTGGACTAAAGAATGCGTCAAACCCTGCAACGTCTGCTCCATGCCTTCCACCTTTCCCTCTTAGATCTCCGAATGGAACTAATGCATTACAAACGTCTACATCATTTCTTGCAGTTGGATCAGTGTATTGGTTTAGATTTTCAACGAAACCATCACAACTTTTGTCACCTGCTATATTATACCATGCTCCGCAGTCTCCTAAACTTTTACAAACTGCATTAGCATCTTGTAGATAGTCTTGAGTTAGACATTCACAATTACCTTCACATTCCCAGTCTCCGCCAAGAATGTTATCGAATCCACTTTTTGCAAAATAAACTGTACATTCAGTATTTCCTTTTTCACAAGTTGCCTTGGGATCAACTTTGCTTGAGGTGGTTGAACTTTCATCGCTCCAATGTTTTAATCCTGGAGAAACTAGTGGAACACATGCTGTTATTCCTTTATTGTTTTGGGGGACTTCTTTCTCATTTCCCAGTATCCATGTACAATCTCTTACTGCATTGTTTTCGCATGCGTCTTTGGTTTTAACGGATGTACAATCTTGGAATCTATTTTCCCTACATGCTCCGTAAATCAGATTATCCCCTACGCCTGCACTTCCAAAACTTTCTTGGGTTCCAAAGATTTGTTGTAATGCTGGATCTACGTTAGGGTCAACTTCTCCCTGTACGCACATTTCTTCTCTGAAGTCTTTACAAGGTTCTGTAAATTCTTCGCCATTGATACAAATTCTCCTATAGTGTCTGCTCCCTACTAAGTCTAGACCTAGTCCTGCATTCTCGTTTGCCCCAACCAATCCATCGTATGCACACCAGCTTTCTCCATTAGCTAGGGGCAAGTTGCTGGTTGCAGGTGCATTCAAATCGACCGTTACAATTTCGCCATCGCAAGCTAGGCTTTTACATGCAAAGTCTCCATAGACTGGATTAACACCTTCTTCGGCTATTGAGCATAAACTGCCTAGAGAATAGTCACAATTTCCGCAGACTTCACTGTCAATATTTGCATTACCATATCCACAGCTTTCTTCTTTGCTTAAGACAAATCCTCCATTGTAACTTTTAACTTTGTCTGAAGAATAAACATTTTCTGCGTTTCCGCAAGAGTCAAACCAGTAAACTCCGTCTGCCTCAGCTAAACATGCAGTGGTGTGTTGTGGTGCACATTCTGTTCCGAGTCTTGGATTACTGCATAGCATACCTGGATGGAATCCAACTAAAGGTAATGTGACGTTAACGCCTTCTGCATTCTCTTCTGTACAAGCATCCCTGGTTGTAAAACTACAGCTTCCGTCATCGCTAACACAAGCCCCTCGTTCATAGCTCCTACACTGATTCAAACATGCAACTTCTGATGTGATTCCTTCATCGAATGTCATGTTAATGTCTTCATATTGTGAGGTTATTTGTTTACATTGAACTTGTGTTGTAAATGAGCATTGATTGCTTAAAACACAACATCCTCTTTCACATTGAGGGATATCGCAATCAGCTTCTGGGCTCCAAGAACATCCTTCTTTGTTTTCACAGGAAAACTTTGGCATATTGTTAAAGCATAGTCCGTCTTCTTGATCAAATCCACATCCTAGTTTACAGAAGCTAGTTTGTTCACATGAAGCTGCGGCACTCTGAGATCCGGGAGCACAATTATCAGAGGAGGTATAAACACAACTCTCTCCTGAGACAGTTTCTGCACAACAAACGTCTTGGGATTGTGCTTCTACTTTGTCCACATTAACAGAAATGGTAAATGCTACAAATACAATTAGGAAAATCTGGAACAATGCCTTTTCCTTTGTGTATTTATTACTAAACAAATTTAATCACCTATGCAGGTTCGCCCTGTACAAAAAATTGGAAGATATAGTCATCATCTTTAGTCTTCAAAACATACAACTTATCAGGATAAGGTCTTTTTTTATCGATTACGTATTGTCCTCTATGCATTAGCATATAACCTAACTGATCAAATTCTCCGACTGTGGTTTCACTCTCTAGAATGTCCATTGAAACCCCATATAGTGCTCCAAGAGGTAATTTCAAACTTGTGCTGAAATCACTTTCTTCAACAAATAGATCGCCTTTTGAAATTCTGATGGGCATCTTGACATCTACGATTGATTCATAATCTCCTACGTCTACTTCAACGTCTAAGTTTCCAACGTTCAATGTTGCCCCTCTTGCAAATCCTTTAAGATTAATACAACTGCTTAACCCATCAACTATTGCATTACTCAATTGTGATTCCATTCCACTTAAGGTCAAATAACGATTGTAACAGTTTGGAACATCTTCCATATTGTAACAAAGATAGCTTACGGTTACTCCGTTTACATTTCTAAATGTGTCTTCGGGCGTAGACAAATAACCGCCTTGCATTCCTATTCTGTCAAAGTATTCTGGTGCTACTTCTTCTACACAGTCTTCTACATGATCTCTGATTGGTTCCAAGCCAACTTGGTTTAATTTGTCTATGGAAACTGGACCGAATAAAAACTGGGTTCTGACAAATCCGAACAAAACAACAACAGCTAGAATGACTAAGCCTAGAACAATAAAGGTTGTTGCCTGAGCCTTTTTAGACTTGATTCCTTGAAAAAAACTAGTTTGCTCTTTTTTGCTCAAATAAAACACCCCATCTTTCTAATTTTATTCATCCAACCTATATAAATATTCCTTTTAGCCAATCTAAGCCCCATTATAGACACTTATTGTTTCTCCTATATTCGTATAAGAATCATAGCATTTGATGTAGTAGACGTCTTCAACAAATGCAAGGCTGTGCTCTTTTACCATTCTTCCGGTTAGTTCTAATCCGTTTCCAATTGAAAATTCAGGATTATCTATGCTATATTCGCAAGTGCTTGGTTCGTCAGTGATCAAGTAGAGTATTCCGCCTTGGAGGTATAAGTTTTCAACTGTGGGTGCATTGTCATCGATATCAATTTCTATTTCCATCGCTATACTTGCTACATTCCCTGCAACATCCATACACTCAATGCCGTACTCGTAACTTCCTGCAGATCTGTTTTGTGATTGAATATGCAAATTGCTTCCTGTTTCATAGAATTCAATGCCGTCTAAATAACAAACTGCGTTTCCATTATCCGCTCCGCCTAGTGTGGTAATTCTTACATCAAACCAGGGTGTGTAATATGTTCCATTTTCTGGTTCTGCGCTGATGATTTCTAGTTCTGAACTTCCCATTAGACTAAACTTGTAATTGTTTGAGAAATAATTACAACCAGTTCCATCGTCCTTTTGAATGTCTACACATGAGATAAAGAATTCGTTTTCTTGTTCGGGTTGTATTCCTTCCAATAATCCGACGCACTCAAAGTCATCATAAACAAATAGGCCGTTCTCATCTAAGTACTCGCAAAGATCTTCCCCTCCTGAAGCACTAGTTCCGGTACATGAGTTTAATTCTCCTACGTCACATCCGCAGAAGAAGCTATTGTTTAGATGCATTTGTTCGAATGGAATGTTTTGATTGCTCCATCTACATGTTTCTACTGGTTCATTCAGGTATAGTATCAGTGGGGTTTCATTTACATTGTAAGCTACTGGGCTTCCTTGCCAAGGGTCTGTTGCAAGAATTATTGCTGGTTGATTGTCGGGTTCATCTTTTGTATTAAACTTAACAAGGTAGGGTGGGGCATCTTCACCATTTTCGTAGAAGTCCATACACCTCACATAGAGTTCGTAATCTTTTCCTCCAGGCAGGACTAGGCTTAGGTTGTGTTCATGAACTAATGCGCTACCTTCGTCGAATTCATAGTCCATTTCATAATAACTTATTTTATCTAAACTGAAATCATATCTGCATTGTGCGGGCTCATTTGTTTCTAGTCCGATCACAAATTCTTTCAGGGGGTCAACGTCAGGATCTATAACAAAGCCGTTTCCTCCGGAGATGATATTTACTTGGTAGTTAACATCAAATTGGTCTTTTTGATTTTCAATAATTTCAAAGGAGGGTGTTATGTGTGGAGGAACTACATCGTTAACACTTCCACTAATGCATTCTGCGAGTATTGGATCATCGCCATTAATTAATTCACAATTCTTTCCTAGGCTCCTACATAGTGATTCATAGCAAACTCCGTCGGGTGCCAGGTCACTACATTGCTCGCAACTGTCTGATCTTAGAGGTGCTTGCCAGGGTGAACAAAAGAATTTATGGGTTTTAGTTTTCCTGTCTCCGATTCCAAATAACCAACCAAAGCCTGCTGCTCTTAAAAAAGATGTCAATGCACTGTCAAAATCTTCCAAAAACCAAATTGGCCATAAAAATATAGCTTCAACTCTCCAAAAGTGATACATTTCCCATGCGGTTGTGTGTTTTAATAACTCGGAATTGATGGTTAGTTGGTCGCCACCATTGATTACTTCAGAGAATGGATAATCTTTTTGATAATCTTTAGAATTCAAATTTTTGGTTTGGCCACTTCCTCCGGTTCTTTGGCCACTAGATGTAAACTCTCCGGCTAGATTATACCATGCGCCACAGTCTCCTAAACTTCTACAGAATGTGTTCATGTCTGCAGGCCAGTCTTCGTTCATGCAATGACAATTTTCTTTACATTCCCATTGGAATTTCCAATTTTTTACCCAGACACTTTCACATTCAGCATTGCCTACTTTACATTGGTCTTTTGCAGAATATTCTGGTGTTGTTTGAACAAATCTATCATCGAATGCATAGCCTGGGGGGACATTCGGAACGCATGCAGAGCTCATCCAAGAACAGGAGTCATATTGTTCGCAGCAGGCTTCGTTTTGATTTCTTTTTTCATTAAGTGGTTTTTTGTTGCATTCACTGACACAGTTAGCTCCTTCATTTTCAACACATGCTGCAAAATTCATACCTGATGATTCATTGGGTAAAAACTGTAAACAAATGTCTTCCCTGAATTCATCACAGGACTCTACTAATTCTTCTCCATAAATACAAGAATATCTATAATGTCTACTTCCTGGTAGGTCTGAACCTATGCCTACTTTGGCCTGCCTTACACACCAACTCTCTCCGTTGGACCGATAACCTCCCATTTCAGGATCGTGAACATTGTTCAAAAAATCGGAGGTGTCTTCACAGTCCACGCTAGAACAGGCTGCATTATTTCCATCATTTTTACAGATGCTTCCGGCTCCATAAATTCCAAGCGGGTCACATGATTCCACTAGTTCTTCTCTATTCCCGCAAGAGTCAAACCAATAAACATCTTCGTTATTCTGTCCTCCACAATCAGTGTATACGTGAGCTGTGCAGGTACTACATTCTAGGTTGGAGTTGCTACAAAAAATGTCTTTGTAAAATCCTTCGGAACTTTCTGCACTGTTTTCTTCTCCGCTAGTAGAGCAGGTTCCTCTTGTTCCCCAATTACAGTAGTTGAAAACTCCGTCTGATTCGACGCAGCATCCTTCGTCTTCCTGTATGGACTGAGATATACAGGTATACTCATCGGTTATTTGATCATTCCATGATTGTTCAATGTCTAGTGAGGGATAATATTCATCAATTAGTCTTTGACAGGATTGTTTTGTATTAAAAATAAAACTACTCCCTAGTTCACAACAACCCATTTGACAATAAGAGATTGTATCACAACTAGTTCCTTCATGGAATGCAGTGTTCTGAGTGTTCTCACAGGCTGCTTGTGGGACATTTTCACTACAGGATCCATCTATGGAATTAATGCAACAGCCTACTGAACAAAAGCTGGTTTGTTCGCATGAAACTGAAGTCCATAATGCATTAGGATCGCAATTTGCCTGGGTGGTTGGCAGACAGTAGCTTCCTTGTCCGTCATATTCACAACAACCCATTTCTTGTGCATTGGTAGGATAAATTGAAAACAAAAACATACTTGCAAGTAATACCAAAAACTTCCAGTATCCTCTTTTTTCTAGAATCATCTTCCTACTAAAAAACGCAAAAACAACAATATAAAGCTTTTCAATTAAATAACTTTAAATATGTTAAACTCTTTATTTTAAAAGAAGATGGTGAACTTAACGGGCATTTCAGAGCTTACAAATTCTATTCCTGACTTTTCTTTGAGCAGTTTTACTTTGGCAGAATTTATTCAAACTGTCAAGCCACTCTTGATATTTATTATAGGTGTTACAATCTATTCGATATTTATCTTCAAATTCTATAGATTCCTTGCAAGGAAGGATATTGTAAAGTTCAATTGGACTAAAGAACAAGGTTTTTTGGGGTGGATAAAGAAACTTGGAAAGAGTATTATCTATTTGGTGGAAAACATTATACTAACTCCGGTTTGTATTTTCTTTTGGTTTGCAATACTTTCGACATTCCTCTTATTCCTTACAAAGAGCGGATCTGTTGGGTCAGTGATATTAACTTCGATGGCGCTAGTTAGTGCTGTGAGAATAACTGCTTACTATAATGAAAACCTTTCTCAAGATTTAGCAAAAATGGTGCCTTTTGCATTATTGGGTATCTTTTTAGTGGATGCAAGTTACTTCTCGATTGGCTCGATTTTTGAGATTGCTAAGCAAGTACCTTTATTCTGGTCCCAGCTTGCATATTATTTGGCTTTTGTGATTGGGTTGGAGATCTCATTGAGAGTTCTTCAAACACTTGTAAGAATTGTGATGCCTGTTAAAGAAGAATCTTCTGATCAGTAAGATATAGTTTATTTAGTCATATTCAATGTCTTAACCATTGAAAATCCCTGATGTTTAAATATATATCGAAATGGGATATAAAGATGACTAAATTAGCGAACTAACTATTTATCCTATCTAATTCTGTCAATTACTGTAAGAGGTAGGATAAATTGGCAGACAAAAATGTTATGTTTAATACGGGAGGATTCACGTATAAGATTTACAAGTACATTGTAAGAAAGCGTGCAGTAACTACTTCTGAGATTGCTGAGGAGTTTAAGAATACTTCTTTGAAAAAGCATCATGTTTCAAGTTATTTGAAGCAGTTGCTCAAAAATGAACTCATAGTCAAGAGTACCGAAAGAGTCCAGTCAAAGAAGAGGATGTGTTCTCGATCTTTTGTTTATGGTCTGAGCAAAGATGAGGTTCGTAAGAAGATTGAGAAGCTAAAGAATGCAGTTGACATTGAGGATTTGTTTGTTGGGATCAAGGGCAAGATATTTGAGATATTTCAAAACAATAAGACTGGCCTGACTTTAGCTGAAGTTTTCTATCAATTGAAAGATTATCCTTCAATGGAGGATTACAAGAATTGGGATTACACTTACCAGTGTATCAGAGAGTTATTTACTGCAGGAAAGATCAACAGAAGCGAGTTCACTATTCCTGCTACTGAGATGATTCATGGGAGAAAGCCAGGATATGTTTATGGTAAGGATGAAGAGGCAGTCAGGCTTAAGGTTATTGATCTTATGCCAAAAGAGGTTAGAACAGCATATCTTGATATCATCCAGTCTAATGAGATTTATCCGATTGATGTAATGAAGATCAAGTATAGGCTTGATGAAGATGTTGTCAAGTCTTGGTTTATCTATCGTTTGGCGAGTGTTGGATGGGTTAAGATTTACAGTTATAAACAAAGGCGTTATTATTACAACCCATCAAGGCCTGAGAATCTTATTGCAGAGCTCGTTCCTAAGATTCATCAGAAAGAGGTTGTTAAGAGTATCTTAGATAATTCTACTTTAGGTTTTGCTTTTGAGGAGCAAGCTATATTTTACTTTGTAATGTACCTTATTAAGCGATATAAGCTACAAATAAGGCTTAATTCTGACTTCCCTAAGAAGATACCTAGCTGGTTCAATAAAGACCATATACATAAGTATACTGACGAGAAAGGTAAGCGTTTGGTTGACGTTTGGAAGTTTGATAATGATCCTGTGGATTATCTCATCTATGTGTATGATGATATCATGGATGTTCCTATTTCTGGATATGCAGTTTCCATTAAGAGAGATAAGAAAGGCAGATATCTGGGGATGGCAGGAAAGAGATACATTACCTCGATGATTGGTTGCATGTCGCAAGGTTATTCATTTGATATGAGAAAGATTCCTCAGTTTAATTCTCTAAGGCCTGTCTTGATCATGAATAACCCAATGGGAATAAAACTGTTTGATTGGGCAAGGCAAACTGGTTGTTTATTGTTATATTCTAAGAAAATTGAGAAGATCATAGCTTACTGCAATGAGATGGGAATTAGGTATGATAAAGACAAGCAGATCAAGAACTTGAAAGAAGAAACGATTCTGCTTGAAAGATATGAGAATCATGAGGATGTGATTGTTGGAAAGTGCAAAGCACATGATCTTGTGAAGAAACAGTTAGAGGTTAAAGAAGATGAGACTAAAGAGCCATCTGCAATATGAAAGAGATTTTTGTAACTTGATGAAGGAACGAGGATTCCACACTGAAAGAGTTGCAGCTTCAGGCAGAAGAAAATACTCTGTCTGCGACTTGATCATGTTCAGTAGGAATGAAGTGTTTATGGTCGAAGTCAAAAGCACAAAAGAAGAAAAATTTAGGATGAGAGGACTGCATGGTGTTGTAGAGACTGCATTGGATTACAATGTTATTCCTTTGCTTGCAGTTTATTTCAAGAGCTCACATTCTTCTCAAGGAAAAGG
>CAYFOE010000003.1:105255-105577 GCA_964344635.1 Candidatus Woesearchaeota archaeon | reverse complement strand
AAAAAGCGTACTGGTTCCCCATCTTTCGAGGCTTTATGGATCGTACCCCGAACTCTTGCACAAAATGTTTTATCACTTTCATTCTATTTTTCCTCCTTGTTCATTTTTGCATAGTGCCATCTAGCTCGATTCATCAAAGCACTATACAATTAGGGAAAGACGCAGACATACATAAAGCGAAATCATCACACGCTTTCTCCTAAGAAATAGAATTCTATTTTTATCTTAATATTATTTTAGTACAATTATGCCAGAATGAAGATTTGTAATGGGAACACGAGTCCAGTCGAAAAGATTTAAATAGGTCTAAAAGACTACATAG
>CAYFOE010000003.1:4544-105219 GCA_964344635.1 Candidatus Woesearchaeota archaeon | reverse complement strand
AAGATAAATATGTTAGTATTTATCGACTAAAAACGATAAAAAGACCCCAAAGTTTATACTGGCTTTAGGGTTTTCAAACCAAGCTATTAATCGTTAGCTACTCTTGGTGCTAGGATAAATCCTAGGTTTAGTTTGTCTTGAACCAGGTAATCAATTCTCAAGGGATAATCGTTTCCAAACTGTAGTTTAACTTTGCTGGACAATTTTCCGCCTTTGATAATTTTCTTCAAATATTCAATACTGTATTTAGCCATTGCTTCTCCAGGAGTATTGAAGGTAACTACAGTTTCGTCATCCTTGGGAATCTCGGCAGAAACATTGTTTAGGTTATTCTCTCCTTCGACAATAAATCTGTCTTCAGCAGCTCTCAAAACAACTGCGTCTGCAATTACATCTGCATCTTGTATGGCTTCGTCAAATGTCATGCTTGTTGTTTCGACTGAAACTGCAAAATTTAAGTCGGGAACTCTTTGTTCTTTTTCATCAACATCGATTAACGCTAGATTGAAGGTTCTAACATTTTCGCTTTTCAATTGGACTTTTAGTTTATTTTTTTCTTCGTCTAATTCTAAACTTAGTATGTCTGAAGGCTTAACTCTTTTCAAAATGGATTTTAAAGAATCCAAGCTTACACATAGTTCATGTTCTTTTTCAACAGAATATTCGGTAAATGCGCTTCCAAATAGTTTAAAATCGACCATTGCAACATTTGCTGGGTCCATAGCTACCAAGTCTATTTTTTCCTTATCGACCTTGAATCTAACTTCATTAACGATTTCGGAAATAACATTGATAGAATCTACTAGATTTCTTGGTTCTGCTAAAGTTAATTTCATACATTTACCCCCTACCAACTCTACTCTTAAGCAGTTTATAAGCTTTCTCAAAAAAGAATATACATATGGTTATTGCATCAATAAATCGCGAATTCTTTTTAAAGAACCCATGTCTACGCCGGCTAAAGACTTCACAATTTCTGCTTGAACTTCCAATCCGGATTCATAGGGCATTATCCTTCCAAAGATTTTTACAATCTCATTTTCTTTAAATGGCATAAAATTTTCCATTTTTGAAACATTGACGAATACTTCTCCTGAACCGTCTGCTAACAAAAATCCTTCTTCTCTTGCGCCTGCGACAGCTCCACTAAGAGTAACCTTAAAATCTGCAGCAGTCAAATCCTTGACATACTTCTCCTTATAGGGAGCTCTTCTAATATCTGCCATCTTAACAAATTAGTATTCTCTCCAAGTGTGGTTACACTTAGCACATTTAAAAAATCTTGTTTCGGCTTCATCGCCAGCTCTTGTTTGAACTAACCAGAAATAAGCCTTCCCATGAGAACATTTTGCACAATCTTGATCAATTTTGGGTAATAAATCTACTTTCTTATCTACGACGTCAACCAGGTTCTTTTTACCATCGCTTACGTTTTCGGTTAAAACTATTTTTTCGCCTTTATTACTTACGTTTCCACAAGAATTGCATACAAAAAGAGTTTTCCTTCCTTCAGGCTTAGGAATCAGCATTGCTCCACATTTATCACAAAAATTCATTTTATCTGCTAAACATCTCCACAAACCATATTTTAATCCATCCAAGTAATGGCAATTTTATCACTGCTTTGCCAGTTCTTTCGATTTGTATGAAATCTACTGGAGGATCTGCTTTGTAATTATTATCTCCTTTTGTTATAAACTCTCCATCTCCAATTTCTACAACTCTGTGAATTATAGGGTTGTTGTGCAAGGGAGTTTCGTAGACGATTACATCGCCAACTTTAATATTTTTCGGTTCGGCGCCTTTCAAGAACATGATATCTCCTTTGTTGAATCCGTTTTTATATCTGAAATCTTCAAAATCTGTTTGTGAGATATTTTTTCTTTCATACCATTCTGCATTTCTCGCCCACCAGCCTTCAAAGCCCATGCCTTCGTGTTCCATGCTTCCACTAACAACTGCCACTATAGGGAATTGGGTACCTAGAACTAGACCGATGCCTGGATAGATTATGAATTTAACTAAGACAAATGCTAGTATTAAATTAACAATCCAAGAAGCAAGGCTATCATCATACCAAATAAAGTGCCAAAGTTTTTTTAGAGATTTTCCAAATTCCAAGTTTTATTCCTTGTTAAAGAGCTTTAGACTTGTCAATCAGCTCTTTGTTCACTTTTTTAAGCCTTGCAACTGCGTCTAAAATCACTTTCTTAGAGTCTCCACTTCCGACTTCTACGGTCAAGATTGGTTCAGCAGTTAGGCTGTGTTTAATTGAATATCCAGCAATATCTATGTTTTTATCATTCCATAATTCTTTCTTGAGAACATTACAAAATGTATGTCCTTCACCTTTTAGCTCTAATTTGAGCCTATTTTTCTCATTTTCTAGAACAACAATTTCCATTGTACTAGCTCTACCCTTTATTTGCTTTAAAAAGGTTTCTACCTCACTCTGAGGCGTCTATGAGCCATACTCCTACATTAACATGATATAGGTCTTTTTTCCAGAAGGCATATCCTTTATTCTTGCCATTTTTGCCCTTTCTCAATGGAAATTTGTATTTTTTTACTAGTTGTATGCCGTATCCTTCATCTCTAACAAAGTTTTCAACAAAGTTAGCGGTTTCTAATTTATGGAAGGTATAAATTTTTGTAGAATTTTTCATAGCTTTCAATAAGAAGGGTTTATCTGCGTGAGATTTCCTAACTCCGAAAGGTGGATTTTGAATAACTAGGTCCACATTGTTGTTGAATTTGTTAATTTCTTTGTTCAAAAAAGTCTTGGTGAGTTTCCTATCCAGTATTCTCTCAACGGATGCTGTATTTTCTTTTGCGATTTTTATTGCACTTTCATCTACATCTAGAAACACAACTTTTTTCGCTCCCAAAATTAAGGCTCCAATCCCGAATACGCCATTCCCACAACCCAGGTCTGCAACGATTTTGCCTTCAACGTCGCCTTGCATGAATGCATGCCAGAGTAGGTCTGCGGCAATATGTGATTCTGTTTGGTATTGCTCTAGGTTCAATTGTTGTTTTTCGAAGGTGTTCAATCCTGAGAGGATGATTTCCAAATCTTTCTTTTTCATAGAATTTCTAAAAAAATTTACTTTTTAAATTTAGCTAAATCGCCGATTGTTAAATTTTCATCAGTTAAATCGATGGGAACGCTTTTTTCTGGGTCATCATAGTCTTCTATGATTTTGATATCTAAAATTTTTTCAATTTTTCTTGCAGTATAGATGTCTGGTTTCATTAGTGAGGTTTCAATTTTGTGGACTACGCTCTCTTTAACCCCGACCATGCTTGCGAATTGGGATTGTTTCAAACCTTTTTTTTCACGTGCATCTTTGACTAATTTGCCTGCGGATTCGATAACAAAATCGACTTGTTCTTCTAAAAATATTTTTCTGGGAATGCCTTTTCCTAATCCGGGTCTGCTCCTTAAAACAGAGTTCATGTTGATTGCATTGCCGAAACCACCGCATTTATCACAGACACTAAGTAAGGTTCCTTCTACAATCATTTCTTTTAATTTACTAGAACTTACACCGCACATCTCACAACTAGACATCTTCTAAAAATCCTTGCATTCTTCCAAGGAACTATCTGTATAATAATGGCATAACTCATTAATTAATTCTTCCTTTTTAGCTAGTCCCTCGAACAATTTATCTTCGACAATTACTGATGGTAAACTATCCACTCCATAATTTTCTTTCAATATTTGAACCATTGGCTCATTGAAATTAACATCTAATGAGAATACTAGCAATCTGTCTTTGAACACGCTCTTCAAGTAAGTTAGGATGTGTCCTTGTGCGCTACAATCTCCACAGGTATCATCGGTCTCATAAAAGAATAATACGCTAACGGCATCACTCGGGCAAACTTTCTTTGCTTCTTTTGCCATTAGCCAGTATCTTATTTCTGTTAGCATATAGTCTCTTTTGACGGTTTCAAAGTCTTTAGATCCATCTTGGATATAATTTTCTAATTTCACTCTTGAATTTTCAATGTCGTAGATGTTTCTCTCAAGACTGTTCAAAAGAACTTCGCAATTTTTTTCTTCTTGGCCGGTAAGATATAACAATTGCATTTGTAAACTTTGATATTCTACTTGCTGTTTTTCGATGTCTGCTTTGGTAAACTCAAATCTCTGTTCTCCCAGGATTGCACCGATCATGATGCCCACAGTAAAGATAAACATGGTGATGAGTAAAACAACTAGGTGTCTTTTCCAATAAAATTTTCTATCGACTTTTACCATTTTTGTCTTTTATTCCTCATCAAATCGAAAACTACGCTTAACCATACTAGCGATAAAAAGAAAGGGTAAACTACCATGAATAGTGATGCTGAAAAGAAGCCTTTCTTGCTGAAGCTTTCTTCAGTATATTTGAATGCACAGAAGATCCAGGCCAGACCAAAGGTCATCACGATAAATGTTAAGAAAACCATTCCATAATTGATATCTAAGAAACTAAATCTTTCTAACCAAACGCTTGAAACAACGCCCATGTTGAAGTCGATAAAACTAATATCGTATAGTTTTTCTAGGAAGGGTCTGATCATGTGTTGCCACATTACAAAGAATGCAAAGAAAATTGAGAGTAGTGCTGCTCCCAGAACCATAGGTAAGTGGAATAAGCCAAATTCCCCATATTTTCTGTTAAACAAAAGCCTTCTATAATTATACAGGTTGATCAGTGTTCCTTTATACCATCTATTCCTCTGTTTAAACCAATTATTCATGGTCTCTGGACCGAGTGTATAAACTTTTGGACCTACTAATTGAATGATTTTGTAATTTTGTTCTTGTAATCTGAGTGCCATTTCAAGGTCTTCGGTTAGATTATCTGTATCGAAGCCGCCAACTTTGACTAGTGCTTCTTTCCTGTAGGATGCAAATGGTCCTGGCGTAACATGGACGCAATCTAGAAAGCTCATAACTTTTTTTAAAAAGAAGTTTACTAAATATTCGACATATTGTAAGCTTAATGCAAATCCTTTAACTTTTTGTAATTTCATTAAGGGTAAGACTGAGGCAACAGAGTTTCCTTCAAAGTGAGGTACTATTGTTTTCAATGCACTTGATTCGATGAAACTGTCTGCATCCAGACAGATGAATAATTCTCCGCTAGATTTTTCTAGAGCTTTGTTTAATGCCGCACCTTTTCCTTTGTTAACTGAGTGTGCAAGATATTTGACATCTACGCCGTTAAAATTTTCTTGATTCTTCTTAATGTAATCCTTAACGACTTTTGCAGTTCCATCGGTACTGCAGTCATCGATTATCAAAACTTGTAATTTTTCTCGAGGGTAATCCAGTTCTAAAACTGATTTTATGGTCCCGATTACGCTTTTTTCTTCGTTGTAAACTGGAATCGCGACAGTTGCCGTGGGAAATCTTTTTGTTTTTTTCTTGATGGGTCTGTCTCCAATTTTGTTCTCTAGGATTATGGATAACCAAAAGACTGCAAAGTAGATGGAAACAAAATACATTAACCAAATACTCAGATTGAAAGCCATTATCTTACAAAAAACTTACAAAAATACTGCATAAAAAGCTTTCTAATCGCCTAAAACACCGATTACTTTCCCTTTATCGTCATAAACTAACTTTTCTTCTTCAGATTCTTCTTCGGCGGAGGAATCTGGTTGGCTGGTTTCCTCAACAATACTAATTTCGGAAGTTTCTTGAACAGGTTCATCAGAGTCTTCCTGGGCTGCTTCTTCTGGGTTTTTTACAACACTTTCTTCAGTTTTTTCTATGTGTTCTGGTGTCGTGCCCATTTTCCACGCTACGTTTTTTCTGACGTCGCCTTCTAGGTCACTAAATTTTTCTTTGACTTCTCTTTCGGCTACATCAAAGTATTCAAAGAATTTGTTGGTTAGTTTTAATAGTCGGGATCTTCCGGATCTCTCGGCAGATACTAATCCGTCATCTTTCAATTGAGAGATGTGATCGTATGCTTTATTTCCTCTGATTCCAATTATTTCGCTTTGAATAACTGGACTTTTGTATGCGATTACTGCTAAAGTCTTGACGGTGGGGCCGTCAAATTCTGCTTCTCCGGATAACTTACTTGCAATGAATCCAAATTTCTTTTTGGTGTTTAGTTTAAATCTTCCTTCGTATTCTTGAATTTCTAGAGCACTGTCTTTTTCTAGGTAATCTTTCCTTAACCCGTCAAGTGCGCCTTGTACTTTGTTTACCTCACTTATACTGCAAGCTTCGGAAATTTCTTCAACACTCATGTATTTGCCGGTTGTGTACAAAACTGCTTCAACATGTTTCATTTCTTCACGAAATTTAGGATCCATGGTCCTTACAAATTTAAAGAAGTTTATAAAAATTACTCACTAACTGAGTATCTCAGGATAGCTGCAAATCCTCCGAGATCTACTAGTTGTTTGCCTTCTCGGGTCTCTGGAGAAATGATTTTAATGTCTGTTCCGAATTCCGAAGCCACTCTTTCAAATTCTTCAACTTCTTCTTCATCAATTTCGTCACTGATGAGCACCAAGTCTACTGCGCCCATTTTTATTTTGTCCATTACGTCTTTTTTTCCATAGCCTGCTCTGCTTGGTGTTTTTGCAAGTACGTCAAAGAATTTTTGCATTACTTTTTTTTCTTCGATTATAATTTCATTCGCGATGTTCTCGTGGCTTAGTTCAACCAGGTCGTGCAGTCCGCTTTCGTCAGTGTAGGTTAGGTCTTTAATTGCTTTAACTTTATTTCTTAATTCGGTGTTTAATTCTTTTACGAATGCATCTTTTGTGGTTCCAGGACCTCCAACTAGTATTCCTTTCAGGTTATTTCCCATGGGTAGGAATTCGTCTTGTACTCTTGAAGCAACTTTCCTATAGAATTCTAAGGCCATGCCTTCAATAAGTCTGTCGAATCTTTGTGCGCTTTGTCCGCCGGCTCTAAACTTGCCTGGAACTCCGGAAGTTAGATGTCCGCAGACAGAGATCCTTGGGCCTTTCAAAAGTCCGATGGTTGCTTCTCTCCGATCCATAACGATTAAACCATAAACTTCTTTGTGTTCCATCATGTCTCTTAGTGGATCTAAAACGAATCTTTGGTCACATCGGTACATTCTAATGTTCAATGGTTCGGGAGGTTCAACTGCCCATGCTTCGATTTCAATCTTGTTCTCTTGTTTAGAAACATTGCCTGCGAAAACTGCAAGGCCGTTTTGAGGAGTTCTTCCGATTTCTTTCATCAATCTAACTGCTTTTTCCAAGGAGGAGATTACATTTCCTCTGGTTTTTGCGTCTTTGATATTTTTTGCAGTTCCTTGTTCTTCCATTAGGTGTTGGTAAACTTTTACCACATCGTAACCTGCTGGGACATATACACTAACTAGTTCGGTGTGCCTTCCTCGCTCTTTTTCCAGCTTCTTTACTAATTTCCTAAGTTCTCTTTTGGTATATGCCATATTATCTAAAACTCACACTCGTATAAAAAAACTCTGTCACGCTGTAACAGAAAATTCTTCGCCAATCCTTACATCTTTTGATTGGGTTGTTGACTTAAAATCGTCCATGCAGTCCGAAATTAGGTCGTAATCTTCTTTGGTTAATGTAATTTTAACTTCTTCTTTCAAGCTCATTCCTTTTTCACTTTTGAATCTTCTAACTTCTCCTAAGATTTCTACAAATTTGTCGCCTTTGGCTTTAATTGTTTCTACGTCAGACATTGCTTCAAATGAAGGCCACTGGGATAGGTGAACTGAGTCTTCTTTTTCTTTTCTTGCGAAATAATAGCTGTGAACATCTTCTGTTATGAATGGTGCGAATGGTGCGAATAGTTTTAGTACGTTCAGTAATGATTTATACAATACATATTGGCTGCTTAATCTGCTTGCATCTCCTCTTTTGTCGGGGTTATACAATCTGTCTTTTGATATTTCTAGATAGTTGTCACATAGTGTGTTCCAGAAGAATTGTTCGACTTCTTTTTTTGATTTGGAGAACTCATAGGTGTTAAGATTATTAGTTGAGTTTCTTACAGTTTCATTTAGATTTACTAGTAGCCATTGATCCATTAGTTCTAACTCTTCAAATTTTAATTTACTTTTTTCGACATCGAAATTTTCTAAATGCATAAACACAAATTTGCTTGCATTCCATAGTTTTGTGACTGTTTTTTGTGCTGATTTGATGTCTTCTTCTTTATACCTCATGTCTCCGCCTAGTTTTGTGGTCGCAGACCATAGTCTTAGTGCATCTGCTCCATATCTTTCAAGAATGACTCTTGGAGGGTCGTAGTTTCCTTTGGATTTGGATAGTTTTTTTCCGTCTTTATCTAGCACATGTCCTGATATGAAGATGTCTTTCCAAGGAATTTTTCCGTGATGGTACATTCCTTTGACAATTGTGTAGAATGCCCATGTCCTAATAATGTCGTGTGCTTGAGGTCTCAGGCCGCAGGGATAATTTTCAAAATTTACACCATATCCGCTCTCATCTTTCCAATCTAGTATGATCTGTGGAGAAACTGAGCTGGTTGCCCAGGTGTCCATAACATCCATTTCGGGAACTAAATTTTTAGGGTCTCCTTCATAGCCCTTAGGTAAGTCATTTTCGGGGTCAACGGGTAGTTGGGATTCATCTGCTATGATTATGTTTCCGGTATCTTTTTCGTACCAAACGGGAAATGGAATTCCGAAATGTCTTTGTCTTGAGATACACCAATCCCAGTTTAGGTTTTCAACCCAATGAACGTATCTTGATTTCATATATTCTGGATGCCATTTTATTTCGTCTGCGGCTTGTAAGAATTGGTGTTTGTTTTCTAATACTCTAATGTACCATTGTTCGGTTTTCAAAAATTCGATTTCGGTTCCGCATTTATCGTGGATGTTTACATTGTGTGAGATTTGGTTTTGTTTTAATAATTCTCCAGATTCTTTTAAATCAGAGATTATTTCTTCTCTTGCTTTTTTTATTTTGAGTCCTTTATACTTCCCTGCAAGATCATTCAGTTTGCCATATTTTTCAAAAACGATTCTTAATTCTAAATTATATTTGTGCCATTTTTCTACATCTTCTTTATCTCCGAAGGTGCAGACCATCATTAAGCCTGTGCCTTTTTCCATGTCTACGGAACCGTCTGAGAGGATTGGTACTTCGTAATTAAATAATGGAACTTTTGCAAATTTGCCTTTCAATTGTTTATATCTCACATCGTCTGGATGGTAAAATAGGCCTACGCAAGCAGGCAATAGTTCTGGTCTTGTGGTGGAGATTACTAGTTCTTCAGAACCGCACTTAAACACTATATCGTTGAAATGTGAGTTTTGTTCAATGTTTTCAAATTCTGCTTGAGCAATTGCAGTTTGACATTTCACGCACCAAGAGATTGGAGTTTCACTTCTTTGGACTAGGCCTTTTTTGAATAAGTCTAGAAAAGAGGCTTGGGAGGTTTTTTGACTGTACTTATTAATTGTAGAGTATGGGGTTGAAAAGTCACAGGACATTCCTAATTTTATCCAACTCTTGATGAAGTCTGGTTGAATTTCTTTGATGGTTTTATCACATAGTTCAATAAACTCTGCTCTTTCCATTCTATTTGAGTCTACTTTTTTTATTTTTTCAACTAATCTTTCTGTGGGCAATCCATTGTCGTCTGTTCCGAATGGTTGGAAAACATTCTTTCCACTCATTCTCAAATACCTTGCAATAAAATCTTGCTGAGAGTATGATGAAGCATGTCCTGCATGCATGTCTCCACTTACTGTGGGTGGTGGAGTGTCGATAACAAATACTTCTCCTTTGGAGTTATCCAGTTTATATGTTCCTGATTCTCGCCATTTGGTGATCCATTTATCTTCACATTCGCTTGCAATAAATTTTTTGGGCATGTCTACTTTCATGCAACAAATACCTAAAACCAGTTTTAAATAACTTTCTAAGAATATGGGACGGGAGTGATTTGAACACCCGACACCTAGATCTTCAGTCTAGTGCTCTCCCAGGCTGAGCTACCGTCCCAAGTAATCACAAAATCCATTTAATGTTTTATAAGGTTTTTCAATCACAGAAACATTTATTAACATCCCAGAACAAATCAGTAACATGCAAAATAAGAAGAGGGGTGCAGTTGAACTTTCTATTACAACTATTGTAATTGTTGTTATGGGTATTACAATCCTTACTCTTGGACTAAAATGGATTACTGATACCATGGGAGGGATCCAAGAACAAACAGATAACCTTCAGAGGGTTACTGAGGGCCAAATAATTGAGATCTTCCAAGATTCTGAAAAATCGATATCTACGGTATCTAAAAATTATGAAGTGAAAAGCGGAAAAACTCTTACAAATCTAGAGGTTTTCATAAGGAATAATGTTCACCCTGGAGGAACTTATCAGTTTACTTATGGGTTTGAAGTGCTATCACACCCTACCTCGGTCCAACCTTCGGATGTTTTAAGCAGATTGCAATGGGTTAAGTCTCCAATAGAAATTGCTTCAGGAGAGGCTTACAGTGATACTGTCCTTTTCAATACTAAGGGTCTTCCTGTGGGGATCTATAAACTAGAAGCTTCCCTTGCGTGTGGCTCAAATTGTAGGCCTTCTGACCCTAGACATCAGTTTATAGTGACTGTTGCCTAATTCTTAAAAAGCGGTCCAGAACCTAACAATAAAGTTTATAAACCGATTTTTTCTCCAGTTGACTACCATGGTATCAATCCATAATAAAAAACCCCAGGAAGTAATAAACAAGACAGCTGAGTCTCTAAAAGGGTCGGTTGAAACGCCAGGTTGGACTAAATTTGTTAAAACTGGTCATGGAAAAAAGAACAGGCCTGAGTCTAAAGAATGGTACTTAACAAGAGTGGCTTCGATTTTAAGAAAGGTTTACATTAATGGTCCGATTGGGACTTCAAAATTAAAGAAAGTTTATTCTCATAAGAAAAATAGAGGGCATAAACCTGAAAAAACAAGTTTGGCTTCTGGAAAGATCATTAGATCTGCACTGCAACAACTTGAAAAGGCAGGATTAGTCCAACAAGCAGAGAAGGGAGTGCACAAGGGACGTGTGGTGACTCCAAAAGGAAGAAGCTTCCTTGATAAGATTACTAAATAAGATGGCAAAAGTTAAACAACCTGCAAAAAAGCAAAGATTGGCAAAAAGACTACTTCAAACTAGATGGGCTCCTTTTTGGACAGTTCCTAAGATCTATGGTGCAGGCAGAAGAGTTCATATGGGTAGGCATACCGTAATTAAGCGTTCATGGAAGAGAGGAAAGGCAATAAAAGCATAAGATGAAAGGTAATGAAGCAGAATACATTATTCCTCTTAGAAAAGAGGTTATGAAAGTAGCAAAGTATGACAGAACTAAAAAGGCTGTTATTGCAGTTAGGTCATTCTTACAAAAACATACTAAATCTCAGAATGTTCTACTTGGGAAGGAATTGAACAAAAAACTTCAACAAGGTGGAAGGAAGAATGTAGTTTCTAAGGTTCATGTTAAGGTTCTAAAAGATGAAGACAAGTATAGGGCAGAGTTGTTTGGTTTTCCGATAGAGATTCCTAAGGAAGAGTCAAAGGAAACAGCAAAGAAGCCTGTAGAAAAACCGGCTCCAAAAGAGGAAAAGGTTGAAGAAAAAGCCCCAGTTAAGAAGAAGGCTGTTAAGAAGGTTGTAAAAAAAGCAGCAAAGAAAACAACTGAAGCTAAAAAATAAATTTTTCTCTAAAACCTCATAGTTAAAAAGTAGAAAGGGGTATATTTCACAAGATGAATCAAAACCTACTTCCCGCAGAAAGAAAAATTCCCAAGGTGCTTATTAAGAAAGAAGGAACTACCAATCCTGATTTTGGATCAGAACCTTCTAAACGTCCTATTAATGAACATATTAGGTTGGGAATAATTAATATCAACAAGCCTTCTGGCCCGACTTCCCATCAAGTTTCTGATCATGTTAAAAAGATATTAAGCTTGGATAAGTCTGGCCACTCAGGAACTCTTGATCCGAAGGTTACTGGTGTGCTGCCTATTGCAATTTCTGACGCGACCCGGATCGTTCAAACATTACTTCCTGCAGGCAAGGAATATGTTGCATTGATGAGGGTTCACGATGAGGTTGACTCTTCAAAAATAAAAGAGGTATTCCAAAAATTCACAGGGGAGATTAATCAATTACCTCCGGTAAGGTCTGCAGTAAAGAGGAGGATAAGGCCAAGAAAGGTGTACTATCTTGAAGTAATAGAAATAAAGGATAATCATGTTTTGTTTCTTGTTGGGTGTGAAGCTGGAACTTATATTCGGAAATTAATCCATGATATGGGTAAGGCTCTTGGCACTGGGGCACATATGGCCCAATTGATCAGAACTAAGGCAGGGCCTTTTAATGATAAAGGTTGGCATTCGCTACAAGATCTGAAGGATGCATATGAGGAATTCAAAGAAGACAGGGATGAAACTCAATTAAGAAGAGTCATAGAACCTTTTGAAAATGCAGTTAGGCTTCTTCCAAAAGTCTGGATTTTTGATTCTGCAGTTTCGAATATCTGTCATGGTGCACCTTTAGCTTCATCGGGCATATCTAAACTAACTAATAATATTGATAGGAACAGCATGGTTGCTGTAATGACGCTAAAAGACGAATTAGTTTGTCTTGGAACTTCTTTAATGAATCATAAAGAAATACTAGCGGATGAAAAAAGCTTAGCCATAAAAACGGATAAAGTTTTCATGGACAGAAGCGCGTATCCATTCACAAAAAATGAAAATAGTCAACATAACTAAACAATCAGGAATTCCCCTAATGGGGAGTATTGCATTTGGAATAATCGATAGAGGATCTTCTCTCTTGCAGGTGAGAGCTACATCTCTCTGTAACATGTCTTGTATATTTTGTTCGACAGATGCAGGGCCAAAATCAACTACTCATAAAACGGGCTACATTGTGGATCCTGATTACTTGATCGAAGAACTGAATAGGGTTATAAATAAAAAAGGAAAAACTCATGTAAACATTGATTCTGTGGGTGAACCTTCTTCCTATCCTCACCTGCTTAAACTGATTAAGGAAGTCAAGAAGAATGAAAATGTTTACTTTATTTCAATGCAGTCTAATGGAACTTATTTCACCGAAGAGATGATTGACCAATTAGAGGAAGCAGGTTTAAACAGGATCCATCTAAGTATTCATAGTACTGATCCTGAAGAGTCAAAAAAACTTTTTGGAACTGAAGAATATGATGTAGACAAAGTGATTAAGTTAGTCAAACATATCTCAGGGTCAAAGATCGAGCTCATGCTTGCTCCGGTATTGCTTCCAAGCATTAATGATAAAGGAATTGAAGGTCTAATCAAACTTGCAAAGGAAGTAGGTTGTAAAATTGGAATTCAAAAATATGAGGAATACAAATACAGTAGGAAGCCTAAGGGCGTCAAAAAAGAAAGTTACTACAAATTCTATAAAAGGTTAGCTGAGTGGGAAGAAAAGTATGGCGTGAAGTTGATTTACAAAAATGAAAAATTAGAGATCTATAAGGGCAAATCTTTAGATAAGCCAATAAAGATTGGAGAAAAAATAAATGCGACAATTCTTTCTGAGGGGTGGTTTGAAAATCAGGGTGTTGCTGCTTACAAAAACAGATCAATTACTGTCAAAAACTGTTCTGCAAAGCCTGGAGATAAGGTCAATCTTAAGATTGTAGATAACAAAAGCAACATTTACCTTGCAGAGAGAATTAAAAAATGAAATTTATTGGAGCAACAATCACTAACTTAGAGGAAGCTGCAATAAGCGAAACAAAGGGCAAGAAATTTTCTAAGGGAAGAATTGAGTTTGAAGACTATTCCGAAGATAGTCCTTATTTTACACTTGAAACGATTTATGAATTGATTTCTTCTTCAAAAATAGGCGAGCTCTCTAAGATAATTGAAGAAATAAAAAAGGCAGAAATTTCTATAGTGGGCACATACAAGTGCCTTTGTAATCGGGAGGGAGAGCATAATTTTACTTCGATGATGGTTGAAATGGAGGCTGGAAAAACTATTGGGGAACTCAATGAAGGGGCAGAATATTCCAGGGAGAATCCTGAAACAATAGTTTTCTTTGATATTAAGGATGATCAGCTTAATATTGGCATTCTAAAAAGAAGAAATAATTCGCATAGGGATTACAGGTTTAAGTTGAATAACCAAACGACGCCTCCACTCTTAGCTTCGTCATTAATAAAGTATCTCGGGGTAAACAATGAAGATTCGTTATTAGTTCTAGATTGCAAGGACGGGGTGATTCCTATTGAAGCAAAATTGCAGGGCATTGGGGATGTTAAGGCTCAAGATTCTAACCCTAACAATATAAGAAATGCGAAAATAAACGCGAAACTTGCAAAAGTAGATCTTGAATTCTGTCAAAAAAGCATAGAGCAATTAAGTGATTTGTCTGTAGATTTTATGATCTCTACATTAGTTTTCTCGAAGAATAAGAGGGGCCCTCATAAGAAGATGAATGATATTTTCCAGTTATCTGAATCGATTTTGAAAAAAGAACTTGCAATACTAACAAACCATCCAGATGATGTCTTGATTTTCAAACCGGATGAGATCGTCCTTAAAACTAAGAAGGAAATTGCTCATAAGGGCCTAAAATTAACTCTGCTGGTGTTTACTTCAAACTAATTTTAGATTTCCAATCTAGAATACCATTATTGCATGGAACCAGGTAGTCTCCATTAAAGACTTCTAAATCTTCAGTACATGATACGCCGTGGATGTTAGATTTGCTGTACACATAATTCCCTTGAATGTCATTACTATCTGTAGAAATCAATGCTGCAAAAAATGCAAGCAATAATAAGATTAATCCTAAAATTAAAACACTCTTTTTCTTCATAGGATTAACAAAGATATTAGATATTTAAAATTAACTACTCTAATAATTCTAGGGATCTGATCTCGCATGCACCTATTGGACAGGTCTTTACCAAACTGCCTTTCAATTCTCTTTGTAGTTTAGTTTGGATTACGGTGCTAAATGCGTCTGTTGCTTCCATTTCTTTGAATTTTTCAGTAATGTAGGCTTCAGCTTTTTTTCTGATGTCGCTAACAACTGCGTCAGAAACTCTGTTTCTTGTAATGATCATTGGCTTGACTCTCATCTTTAAACCATCTTTAGTTTCAGCTACAAAAGAATCGTCCATTTTATCTGTTCCTTTCCTAACTGCTCTTCTAGAATGTGATTTCAATAATTCGTAACCTACGGTTTTACAGACTGCGTTATCATCGTTAACGGAAACTACTTTGAACCTGATATTGATTCCTTGTCTCCTATAATCTGTAAGAATGTTCATTAGATTGACTTTTAGTGCGCGACCAACCATTTCATTGGGTTCGGTTGCATAGGTTTCACCAATAACTTTATTTTCAAATTCTTTAGGTACTACAATTCCAAACCATTTCTTCTTTTTTCTTCTAACTGCAGCTGCTTTATTCCTACTTCCTTTGCCGGATTTATTTGGTTTTGCCATGTAACTAAGAAAATTAAAAAACCTATTATAAACCTTTCTATAATGCTATTCCGGCCTTGAAACTATTGTTTCTGCATACTTATTCAATGAATTGATAGCATTTCTTATCATTGAATCTTCGCCGTCTTGAGGTATTGAAGCTCCTGCAGCCAACTTATGGCCTCCGCCATAACCTTCGCCATCAACCAATAAGTCTTTGATGATCATCCTTAGGTCTACGTCAGAGGAGGGGTTTCCGGTAATTCTCAGACTCACTTTGATGAAACCGTCTAGTGCATATGCTGTGGACATGATAATTGTCCCGTCGGGGTAAACTTTACTTTTAGCCAACAATGATGCTAAAGTTCCGATTATGGTGTCTCTAACATTAGATCCTGCAAGTATCACTGTATAACCTTTTTTCTCAATTACCTTGGGTGTTCCGCGATTATCGTAATACCAATTCAGTGCATCAATAATTTCCTTTCTGTATTCTCTCAAAAGATCGTATGCTTTTTTTGTGGCACCTTCGTCACCCATGCAGACTCCAACACCTAAACTGGGCCAGCCCATTCTCCCACAGGAATTTAGCAACGTAGAAAACTCTCTTAGATCTTTCTTCAGACTGTCTTCATCTTCTGATTTTAGTAAAAAAACCGGACCAACCATGTTTTCAGAACCTAAATTTGAGGCTTTTTTTATTTCAATTGCGGTAACTAGTTTATCAATCTCCTGTTTACTTAGATTAACTAATCTTCTTACTTTCTTGGATTTATCATATAATTCGATCCCTGCGTCTTCAATAAACTTCATTGCTCCTTTTTCACTTCCTGTAACGCCGGGGATGTAGGGGTTGGTGCTATATTCTAAAACTTTGTGTAATGGTTTTGTTTGGATTCCAAATAGTCTTAATGTTTCTTTCATTTCGACTAAATCTTCAGAGACTGCGTCATTTAGGATGATTTCGTTCATTCCAGAGAATCCATTATCTTCCTGCATGTCTCCTACTGCTCCGACTAATGCAAGGTATGATAAATCTACGTTAGACTCGTCCATTGTTCTTGCGAAAAAATAGGAGATGCCTGCGGCAGAGATTTCTTTTGTTCCGTTTAGTCCAAACAGGTGAGGGTTAATTTGTCTGACTTTGCCGACAGTTTTCTCTTCTATTTCTGGAAAATGGTGGTCGATTATGAAAATTTCCCTATCCATTTTGGATAATTCATTGACATAGGCTGTGGCGAGATCTGCAAAGATTAAAATTCCATAATCTTCTTTCTTTAAGGCAGATAGTAGTTCATCATTAACTTGTTTGACTACTGAAACTGCATAGGGGATTTCCTTCCTAGCGAGTGCTTTACATATTATTGATGTGGAGGTTATTCCGTCGGTGTCTAGATTCCCTATAACTCTTACTGGGCAGTCCAAACTCCTTACTGTGCTAATAAAGTCTTCAACTTTAGAATTCAAGTAATTAAAAAAATCATCCCCCATGTGCAATCTAAAGAAATTTGTTTTAAGTAGATATCTGAACTAAGAAATATATTAAACAACTAAATAATCCATTGAACTGCTTTAGCTCTATCGTATTTCCAAGAAGCCTCTAAAATTCCTGTGGATTTATAGTATCTGATTAGCTTGTTGATCTTGCTAATCGTTAGTTGTTGGCCTCTTTTAGCTGTCATGTCTTTTTTGTTAACTTCAAAATGTTTATTTAGGGCAATATCTCTCTTGATTAAAGCTAGCAGGTCTTCAGGAACTTCTTTCTTGATGCCTTCTTCTTCCAAAATTTTACCAATACTTTTTCCCAAAACAATTTTTGCGTCTGGAACGGCATAAGAATCTCTCAGAACAAGTCCGATTTCGCTATTGGATTTTCCTGCTTTACTTAATTCTACAATAACTTCTTTAATGGCTTTAGAATCTTTGTTAACCCAACCTGAATTATCTACGTTAACCGGTTTTGTGCTCCCACTGGTTCCTTTTTTCTTTGAATATCTTCTTGCCATTTTATTTGTTAAGGGTCACTAGAATCATATCCAGTATGAAACAGCCTTCACCATTCCACCCTTCTTATTTACTCCTCTTCTAAGCCATTTATAAGACTTTTGATTAAATAGCCCTGCCAGGATTTGAACCTGGGTCAAGGGACCCAAAATCCCCTATGCTTGACCACTACACTACAGGGCTATAATTATTCTATGCCAAAAAAATGGTTTATATAGCTTACTATTCTTTTCGTTTGTATCGTCCCCTCTTTTCAACTTTTTCCAATCTTTCGAGAACGGTTGAATGTAAGGAACAATTTTTGTATCCTTCTAAAAATGAATCAAGATATTTTTCAAAGTGGGTGTGGTGTTTGCTTTCGAGGGCTTGTTTAAACAAGTGAATGTCTACTGCTAAATGTTCGACTTTGTCTGTAACAAAAGATAGTCCGAAGTCAATTAGCTTAACTTCGTCACCTAAGTGGATCATGTTCGAGGTGGTGAGATCTCCGTGAGCCACGCCGATATCATGCATTTTGGCTACAATTTGGCCCAACTTTTCAAAGACTTTCAAAGCATCCTTGCCAGGCATATCGTCAACTACGTCTTTCAGCATGGGCCCGTCCAAAAACTCCATCTCTATCTCACATTCTTTTTCATTGACATCGATTAATTTTGGGGAAATGCCGTCTAATTTTTCGATAATCTTTGCCTCCCTCCTTGTTCTTCTAATTCTCAACAATTTGTCTAGGTTAGAAACTCTGTAGGATTTAGAAATTCTCTTTTTTAAGACAGAACCTTCTTTGAGAAATACTTTCGCTTCCGCTCCATTTCCTATTTCTTTCATACACTGAATGACATTGAATTCCTTAAAAATTTTATCATTCGCTTCTGCACTCTTCACAGTAATAATCGCCTAATAAACCTGAAGATTCATCAAGACCTGCTGCTTCTTTTTCGCAAAGTTCACATCGAATTCTCACTACGATCACCTCTGAGAAAAAGTAAAAAAGATTCATTAATAAATATTATTAAGATGGATAGGTATTAAAATTTGAGGTTCATTCCGGCTTTGCCAAACTTCTTCATCATCTTTTCTGGATTTTTGCCTTTCATCATTTTCATCATCTTTTTGCTTTGTTTGTATTGTTTTAATAATTCCCTGATGTCTGTAATATCTCTTCCACTGCCTCTTGCAATTCTCTCTATTCTATTCCTTCCAATTATTTCGGGGTTCTCTAATTCTTCTTTGGTGCAACTATCTAGTATGATTTTCCAAGAATCCATCTTGTCTTGTTGACCTTCTAAAACTCCTTTGGGAATGTTTGCACCGCTCATTCCAGGGATCATTTCCATAACTTTGGTTAGAGGGCCCATTTTTTTCATAGCTTTCATCTGGTCGTACATGTCTATCAGATTAAATTCTCCTTTCAAGAACTTCTTGCTCATCTCTTCTGCTTGAGATTCGTCCATTGCTCCTTTTGCTTTTTCAAGCAATGCTTCCAAATCGCCTAGGCCTAGAAGTCTTCCTACAAAACCTTCTGGATTAAATTCTTCGATGTCTTCGGGTCTCTCACCGACCCCTATGAATTTGATTGGTGCGCCTGTAACTGCACAAGCACTTAGGCTTCCTCCACCTTTAGCAGTTCCATCTAGCTTGCTCACAACTATCCCTGTTACACCGCAAGATTCATGAAACATTTCGGCTTGTTTTTGTGATGCTTGACCCATATCTGCACTTAGAACTAATAAGATTTCATCTGGGGAGATCATTTTGTGAACTTTGGAAATTTCTTCAACCAGGTCGTCACTTAATGCATCCCTTCCGGCGGTATCTACTAGGACTAGGTCATAATCGTTTAAATCTTTCTTGAAAGAGTTCCATAGTTTTATTGGGTCTTTTTGCTTTCCATCTCCGTAAGAATCGATTTTCATCTTTTCTGCAAGTTGTTTCAACTGTAAATGTGCTGCTGGCCTATGTACGTCAAGACCTACAACTGCAACTTTTTTTCCTCGGTTAGAATAATATTTTGCAAGCTTCCCGATGGTGGTAGTTTTACCTGCACCAAAAAGTCCAACCAGCATGATAAAGAACGGTTTCTTTTTTTCATCAAGAATAACTCCTTTTTTTTCTGTTCCAAAGAATTTAACTAATTCTTCGTAGACTATTTTTACAACATGTTCTTTTGGGGTAACTCCTGTGGGTGCTTTTTCATCAAGGGCTCTTTTTTTTATGCTGTTAGTTAATTCAAAAACTAGTTGTACATTAACATCTGATCCTAGAAGTGCTCGTTGAATTTCTTTTACAATTTCGTCAATGAGGCGTTCGCTAATATAAACTGAGCCAGTAATTTTCTTAAAAACGTCTTTCAATGCTCCGCCGAGGTTGTCAAGCACCATAACTCAAATACCTCAAAGAGCTTTATAAAATTGCCTCTTAGTCATTGTTCTCATAAAATTCAGCAGGAACACTTAATTCAAAAACAAAGGTCCTGTCTTCCCTTGTCAGTGCTAGGAGTGATGATTCTTCAACATCTGCAACACTTAGGTCAGTATAAACCAATCTTACAGTCTGTCCGAAATAACTGTCATCTAATTCTTCCAGGGAAATACAGTATGTGCTATTCCAGAATCTTCCTTCAGTGTTGTAATCGCAGGTTAATAATGGAACTAATTCGCTCCTATGTCTTAATAGGTCTGCGTTCCAGGAGAATGGACTCCTAAAATAAAAATTGCCTTGGTCTTTACTTTGTTCTTCGTCAATGATTAAATCTTCGCCTACAACTTCAAAATACAGGTCCCATCCGTCACCAGAGTCTTTTGCGTAAACATCATTTAAATAAATCTTTAAACTGCCTTTTTGGATGTGGTCTGGTTTGACTGAGTCTGAAAAAGTCAATAGATCTTCATCTAGTTCAAAAGTTTCTTCTTCAAAGTCGATTTCAAAGTCTTCGTCTAGATTTTCCAAATCTTTTCCAAGATCGCCTAATTGGTTAGCATCATTCCCTACTAGACTAATTGTTAGCGCTACAATCGCTCCAACTAGTACAACTAAGCCTAGAAATAAAATTATCTTCTGTGTAGTTTCATCCATTTTTGCCATAATTACCACCAATAGATAGTTAATTATAAGCCTTTCCATTCAGGATTTGCTTAATAATAAGCATAAACATCAAAATTCAAAAATTCAAATCCATCTTCATGTTTTAGATTGGTACACGTCCTATGCTCTCCATACATAGAAAACCATAGAGTCTTTCCTGCATTGCTTTCTCCACAAAGGATATAATTATTAATTTTATTTTTCTGTGCCAGATTTAATCCACTAAAGCTAAATAATGAATTTGCGACACTAACATCTTTACGGCTTATCCAGCCATCATTATCTAAGTCTAGATCTTCTGGATCGATAGAATCACAAACGCCTACAAAATTAAAATAGTATCTTGCTCCATCATAGGATATCCTATTTGAAAATTTCAGTGCCCTCTCGACACAAAGTTGTACTGTGGACTTATCTAGTTTTACTTTTTCTTCGTCCAACATGCTCCTTACCCTCAGACCGCTCCCCGTGATAGCATGATCGTCTGAAAGGGCTGCTCTATGCGCATAGGTCGTTACAGGACCTGTATAAAAATTATCAGTGAATGCTTGGCCGGTTACAGCACCATTACTATAACCAAAGATTCCTATTGAAAATACTAAAAACGTAATTGCAAAAATTGTATGATTCCTCATATTAACACCTCACCTTCCTAATTTTATTTTTCTACAAACTTATAAGTCTTTCCAAACTCAATAAACTTCACAAGACATGTCTACAAAAACGTCTAAATGAGGTCTTGGATAATCGCTTACATACTCCCATTCATAAGTTAGTGTTTTTGTTTCAAATCCGCTAAGTTTTGCAGTAACCATGTTTTTGGATTGAACATTATAATTTGTGTCGCAAAGATTTGTGTGTAACACTTCTCCTGAATAAGCTTGTGCGACTGGATCCAGCACATCACTTCTTCCACCAGACCATCTGAACGCACCAGGATTATCTAAAACTGTTTGTGCAAACAAATCTGCCTGTGCATTGAAACTGCCTGTGGCACCAATACATTCTGCATCATATTTTCCATTTCGGGTAGTAATCCATGTTCCTGAGAGTTCACAATTCCTAACATTCCTATCAAAATTAAAACTAATTGTGTCTTCTCCGCTTGCCGATGAGCTCTCCGGCATAGCTGTAAACCAAAATGATTTTTCTATAAACAAACTTTCTTCTTCTTTGACTGGTATCAGTGATTCTTCAGAGGTTTTGCCTAGACAATTAACACTCATGGCTTCATCCTTGTAGGTATTTCCTTCCTTATCAAACAAGAAGGACCTTACTAATTTAACTCCCTCGTTAGTCCCTACATCTCCACAACAGGTGAGCGGACTTGAAGACCAAACTTTTCCATCTGTGTTTCCTGAAAAACTACATTGCACATAATCTCCGTCATTTCCATCCCAGTTAACATTTGCACACAGGGTAAAAGAATCATCTTTCCATGTACAAACTGCGCTGCCCATCTTTAAGAAAGGTTCAACTGGTTCCTCAACAACTTCTTGAGAAACAACTCCAAAGTTAACAAATTCTGGAGAATAAAATAGCAGTAATGCGAATGCTGCAATTAAAAATACTATAAAAAATAGAAGTAATCTCACAAAGGAATGGTGTGCGTAAGTGTCTACATTTGCTCCACAATGTTTGCAATATCTTGAATGACCTTCGATCATGCCCTTACAACTAGGGCACCTGTGTGTTCCTTTTTTCTTATGAGGCACAATATCGTGGCCACAATTTTTACAGAATTTAGCAACTTTGCTGATAACTTTCTTACAGCTAGGACATTTATGTGTCACAGCTCTTTTTTTAGTAACCTTCTTTTTTGCCACCATCTATAAAACCAAGATATTGTGTATATTTAAACCTTTTTAAAAGAATAAAATCAGATTCCTAGAGTTTCGATCACTTTATTTTTATCAAATACTTCAAAATCGTCATACTCTTGTCCAACTCCTAAGAACAAAATTGGCTTACCGGTAACATATCCGATAGAAACTGCAGAGCCACCTTTCTCGTCTACATCTGCTTTTGTTAAAACGACTCCATCAATCTCTACATAATCTCCAAACTCTTTGGCTTGGACAACACAATCATTTCCTGTAATGCTTTCACCAACAAAAATGTTTAAATCGGGATTGGCGACTTTGACAATCTTTTCTAATTCCCTCATTAGATCCTTATTACTTTGTTGTCTTCCTGCAGTATCGATTAAAACAACATCGATATTGTTTGCTTTTGCAGCTTTTATTCCATCAAAGGCAACTGCTGCAGGATCGCTGCCGTAATTATGTTTTATGACTCTCAGTCCTAATTTGTTTCCATGTTCTTCTAATTGTTGGATACTTGCTGCCCTCCAGGTATCTCCTGCAACTAACAAAACACTAAGGTCTTTTTTAACCAAGTAATTTGCAAGTTTCGCAATACTTGTTGTTTTACCTGCACCATTAACTCCTAAAAAGCAGACAACAAAAGGTTCGCCTTTTTTTTCCTTAACCTTTTTGATTAAGTCAACTGAACCTACTTCGAATAGTTCTTCTATACTCTTTCTCAGTCTTTGTAATACAACTTTAGAAACTTCTGATCTCTCGATGGGCTTATCAACCAAATCTTCTTTTAGGTCGGATTTAATTTTATCTACCACTTCTAATGCGACATTATTTTCAAGTAATGCGATCTCTAAATCGAAGAATAATTCATCAAATTTGTTTTCACTTATTTTTTTAGTTTTGATGGTTTGTTTAATCTTGTTGATTAAGCCTTTAGCCTTCACTTCTTTAATTTCTTCTTCTTCAATTGGTTTAGTCTTTACTTCGCCTTTCGGACTCTCAGAAACGACTTCTTCGATTAGGGTGGTTTCTTCTTCAGGAACTTCTTCTTCAACTTTCTGGTTGATTTTATCTAAAGCGCCTTTAACTTTGTCTTTGAAAAATTTAAACATAAATTAAAACCTTCAAAAAAGATATATAAGATTTACTAAGTTGCACGCCAAACTTTCATGATCAAATTTCTTCCAAAGCTCACCATTGCAATTAGGAATACTGCTATAACTCCTATTGCTAAGAATAATTGTGTTTCTGAAATTCCTGAACTTTTCACAAATCTGCTCCAAATGCCTTCTCTTGAAGAAAATCCTCTTACTCCTCTTTCACTCCTCGAGATTTCATCCATTGTAGGGATAAAGCTTAGCCTGCCATCGGAGGAATAGAGCGAGATCATGGAATACACGTCTGGATAATTTATTTCTTCAATTAGGTAGGTTACATCAAATGAACCGTCATTATCTAAGTCAAGATCTAAACTTTCTTCGGGACTTAGGATGTAGGTTTTTCCTTTAGATTCGACGTAAATCGAAGCGAAATCATTGCCTGCACTTACTGCGTTGACCCTAAACATATATTTTTCTCCATTGAATAAAACATAATAGCTCAGCCCCTCGCGGGAATTATACTTCCTGGAAAGGTCTTCGTCAAGATTGATTAAATCATCTTCATTTACAAAATTTAAATCGTCTCCGCCGCCAAAATCAAGACTGATGGATTGTGCGCCTGTCCCAGTAATTCCAGAAATTATCCAGAAGTTTTTGTTATTATAAGTATAATCACTAATTGAATACCTTCCTGTGTATCCTCCTGTTAAACTAATTATTTCTTCGACAACGCCTTCGTTTGATCCACAGCCCGAACCAGTTTGTTCCAATGAAGTTGCACCACTACAGATCACAATTGCATTGGTTCCTTCGCTCTTTAACAAAAATAATTTCTTTATTGTTGAAACTCCTGTCATTCCATCACTGTGTGCTACGATTCTGTTTGTAGCTTTTTCAAAGTCAGTAATAAAGTCTGCGATGGATACGTTTGAGGGGTCTTCGGATTCAGCTTTATAATTAATTTCTAGTCTTGCTGCAGGATAGTAGACGTTGCCGTATTTTTTTAATAGGATTGCATCTTCAATGTCTTCTCCATCGACTCCTTCTGTAACTAGGTTTAAGGAGATGTTATTTGCTGAGACTGCAGTAACGTCTGCGGGTGGATTGGTTAAGAAAACTTTAGGTTCTGGCGTAATGCCTCCTCCCCCGGGTGGACCAAGTCCTCCTGCAAAAACTAATGTACTCATTAGAGTTAGTGTAATTAAGATTAAAATTAATTTTTTCAAATCTTTATCCTCCTATTAGGGCATCTGCCTCAACTTCAACATATAATAAACCGTTACCTTGGTCATTCACAGAAACTATTTCTCTGGATTTTATTTTGAATGAGTTTCCTGTTTCCTTGTAGTAAATAATTTCTAAGTCATCGCCTAGGCTGTATCCTTCTGGGGCAGGCATTGGCATCATGATTGATTCTGCTTCCAAGTCTTCAACAAAATATTCAATAATGTAGTCAGGCATGTTGATAATTTCTATATTTCCTTCCAATGCTTTTTTAGCAACATTTTTTTTGCTGATTTTTGCGAGATTCAACTTATCTAAATTAACTGACTTAAATTCAAACTTGACATCATTGAAATCTGCAAGGTAGTAATCAAACTTGACATCTACTTTGCCTCCAAGTTTGATATCGTCTTCGGTTACATCTTTGTATCCTGAACCAAAGTTAATTTTCATTGATGAGATAAATTTTGGATCTTCTTCCTCTTCTTCTAGTAATTCTTCAACTTCTTCTGAAACTATTTCATCTTTCTTTTCAGTTATCCACAGTTTAATCTTTTTTGAGACAGCTTGATTTCCTGCATGATCTACAGCCACTGCATGTACATCCAGAATACCTTTCAAATCGCTAACATCGTAATCAAATTCGTAAATAGAGCTTCCTTCAAGTTGGGGCGAGGTAAATCTCTTCACCAATTTGGAATTAACATAAATTTTCAAAACAGCCACGTCATAAATTGTTCCGTCGTCGTATGCTGCTAGCTTGAATTTGGTTTTGCCACTTGCAATTCCTTCTACTGGCTCCATGAATTCTACATGGGGTGCGATTAAGTCTGCAACTTCATTAACTCCATCCACTCCATTACAATAAATCTCTATTTCTACATTCCCTCTTGATGTCAAAACAGTTATTTTTTCGCCAACTAGTTCTCCGACTTCTATTGGAGAACAGGTAATGTCTAAGGCCCTTCTTTCACCTACATCAGAGGTGGTCATAAAGTCTCCTTCCAATATTATTCCTGGAATTTTTCCTTGGACTCCTAAGAAAGATATTTCGTCGGGGCCTAAATTTTCAAATTCGACTACTTTTGTTTCTTGTTCAAATTCCGAAACATCTAAGGAACCAAATAACATTTGTGGTCTTTTTGTCAAACCTAGATTTGTTTGGCCGTCCACATATACGATTTCTGTTTTGTCAGCAACACTGCCATCTGTTTCTTCTAGACCAAAAACATCCACCAAAACATCGATGAAGGGGTTTCCTGTGTCTAGTTCTTCAGCATTAACGATTCCATCGGAGATTAAGTCATCGACTGTCTTAAACTTCATTGTTATTGTGCTGATTCCTTGATCTGTAATCAAATTGAAAACGCTTTTCATATTCACGTCTTGATTTGAAGAGAAACTAACTCTCAATTTTATGGACTCTTCAGGATAAATCACTGAGCCTTCAACTAATTCATAACTAACATATCCACAATCTAAACCGTTATCTTCAAGTTCTGTATCTTCGCTAAAAACTTCACAAACATGGTCTACTTCTAGGAGGACTACTGCAGAATCGACTGCTTCATCTTCTTTAGTATTGCTTATGACCAAATCGACTATTCTGTCTACACCTTTGTTTGCATAGACGTCAATGGACCCGCCGTCCACTACAGAAACTCCACCTAAGGTATACTCCAAAGCATCTACATCAAACCCCCAGATGAATAATCCGATTACAAAAAACGCGAATGCAAAAGAAAATAAAACGATTTCATGCTCGTGGAGCAATCTTCTCTCCCTATCCACACCCCTCATAATAAAAAAATAAAATATACTCACTTATATATCTTTCCAAGACTAGCTAAACAAGGAATCAACAACTACTGTTGCATATGATCCTTTTCCTAGAACAAATGAGAGAATGCATTTTTTCTTTCCTTGAATCATGTCGTCGTCAGTCCAACTAAATTTAAAATTTTGAACATCTAGGTATAATTTTCTTTCAGTTCCTTCGACACTTGCTTCTTTGATTTGTTTAATCATAAAGTCTTCTTTTTTTATTCCCTCAACGTCCATAATCTCTTTGTAGATTTTCCCTGCAGTTTCATCTTCGAATTCTGTGAAAAATCCTAACACTTCTAACTTGTCTAAACCGTCAATTCTTTCAGCGACATAGTTCCAGAGATAGGATTGGTATGCTCCAACATAAAACCTTAATGTTCTATTTTCTAATCTTTTTAATGCATTGACATAATTATTTTCTTCGACTTCAAGGCCTATTAGTTTGCATGCTTTTCTAAAATCTTTTTTGATGATCGCTCTTCCAACATCTACATTGATGTTTTTTATTCCGAATCTTTGTGGTCCGAAATAGTTTTTGATCTTGTTTTGTTTAAATTCGACTATGTCATCTAAACCCCTTACAATGATTTCAAATTTATTTCCGATTAAGTCTCCAAGGTTTATTCTTTCGTCGCTCCAGCCTATAAAATCAATAGAAACGTTCTCGATTTGTATTTTCAAAAAGTTTTCAACGTCTGTTTGGTTTTCAAAAGGAATTGAAACATATTGGCTGGTAATTGCGTGTTTGTCTTTGTTTCCTGCAAAGCCTACAGATTTTGTATTAATCCTTAGACGTCTAGCAATTTCATTAACTACGTCAGGTGTGTTTCTTCCTTTCTTGGTGATCAAAAAATATGCATAGGGGTGTTCACCTAGATCTTCAAATTTTTTCAGGGATAAATCAAAAATTTCATCGACTTTGAAGTCTTCTTCCACGACCTTAATTTTCATACTAACACCATTTAAAAACAAGTTATAAGCTTTCCTAGCCATAAGACTTAATAACCCAGATCTCACTGGATTAGCTGGGGGCACAATGTTAACATTTGAGACACTTTTTGAGCTACTTAGGAAAGAAAAGATAAACCAAGAGCTCCAGAAGTTGGATGAAGAATTCTTTAATCAGACTATTCAATATCTTCAAGAAAAGGCTGCAATCTTGAAAACGGAACAAGATTCGGATTCAATTTTTTCTTCTGATTCCAAAAAAACTCAGCTCCAATTGGACAATGCGAAAAAAATAATCAAGGAATTCTATGAAAAGCGGGAGAATAAGATCGTAAATCTTGCAATGCTGTCTTCCAGGGCTGGCATCAAGGAATCCGGGACAAATATGCTAAAGGAAGAGAAAAAGCTCTACAATGAACTTTTGGAGACTTTTGGAGATTATAGGAACGGAATCCTGTATAATGTGCTTAAGGGTAAAAAGGTAGAGGTTAGTAGGAAAATTGAGACACCAAAAGATATAAAAAGCCAGCATGGCCAATCTGAAAAAAACAAAATGGTTAGATTTTTGCATTCTGTGCCAAAATTTGTAGCCAATGACCTCAATACGTATGGTCCCTTCGAACAGGAGGATGTTTCATATTTACCGAGGAAAACAGCTGAACTCTTGATAAAAAGGAAGAGGGCAGAGGAAATAAAAGTTGAAAGTACCAAAGACTAAAAAGACATTTTGTCCGAAGTGTAAGGCTCAAACCGAGCAAACTGTAGCTCTTGCTAAAAAGAAAGAGAGAGGAACTCTAAAGAGAGGATCTCTTTCCAGGTTAGGAGCTAGAGGAAGGGGAATGGCTGGCTTTGGAAATCATGGTTCGAAATCTAGGGGGGCAATCTCTAAATGGAAGAGGTATGGTGCTAAAACTTCTAAGAAATCAGATTTCAGATTAACTTGTAAGGTTTGTAAAAAGTCCCAGGTTAAGTCTTCAGTGGTTAGATCTAAAAAGTTATCAATTGAAGAAAAACATTAATTTTCTGAAATTTTCAAATAAACACCAATTAATACTACGACTAGTACGATCAATAAGATTGGAGCGAACATGCCTGAACCCTTTAAAACTTGGCCACTGCCAACAAGATTCCTAGATAATGCAATTAATAAAACTGTTAAGATTCCTAGAACCACTGCCACGCAGTCTAATAGCTTATGGGTTGAGTAACTTCCATTAAGCCTTTTCACCTTCACACCCTTCATAAAAGAATAATATATAAGAAACTTATAAATATTACTAATCCTCAAAAGACAAGATTTATAAACAAAAATCCAAGAAAAACCAATAAAATGACTCAAGAAATCCAAGAGCCAAAAAGTAAATTTATCAAAGTAAGTTGCTCTAAATGCAAGAATAACCAAACAATCTTTGGAAAGCCATCGTCACAGGTAGTTTGTTCTGTTTGTGGAAAGACTCTTGCTGAGCCGAAAGGCGGTAAGGGTGAGATAAAGGCCAGAATTCTAGAGGTACTGAGCTAATGCAGATAAAGAAGAGTGGATTCCCTCAAGAAGAAGAAATCGTCCTCTGCATAGTTAAGAAAATTCAAAGAACTACTGTTTTCGTTAAGCTTGAAGAGTATGAAAACAAGGAAGGAATTATTCACATCTCAGAAATCTCTCCTGGTAGAATTAGAACTATCAGAGATTTTGTAAAGGAAGGTAAGAGGGTTGTTTGTAAAGTTCTGAGAAAAAACGAGAGATATGGAAACCTTGATCTTTCTCTTAGGAGGGTTACAACTGGTCAAAAATTAAACAAGTTAAAGGAAGTAAAACTTGAGGACAAGTGTAAGAAAATAATTGAATCGGTTTCAAAACAAATGAAACTTGATTTCACTAAAGTTTATACAGATCTTAACAAAAAAATATCGAAGGAGTATGATTCTATAGGTGCAGCATTCCAGGATATTGCTGAGGAGTCGGAAATTTCTTTGGAAAGTTTAGGTGTTGAAAAGAAGATAAGTTCTGCGCTTGAAGAAACTATCAAGGCAAGGCTTAAGCCTCAAGAAATAAAGAATACTAAAGACTTAATGATTACTTGTCCGGCAGGAGATGGGATAGTTTCGATAAAGAAGTCAATTAAAAAGGCTTTAGATCTTGCTAAGAAAAAGGAGTACAATGCAAAGATAAGTTATGTTTCTGCTCCAAAATATTGTTTATCGATTGTTTCGTCAGAACCTAAACAATTAGAATCTCAGACTGAAGAAATAATTAACGAACTAAGAAAAGAAATAGAGAAAGCAAATGGAACTTTAGAGATTCAAAAAGCAAAGAAATGAAAGTTGAGATTCTTAAATGCGATAGGTGTGAAAAGCACACGTTAGAAAAAGTTTGTAAGGATTGTAATAATAGAACGATAACAACTAAGCCTGCTAAATTTAGTCCAGAAGACAAATATGGGCATTATAGAAGGATGGTAAAGAAACAAAATGACTTGGAAAATTAACAAAACTTCAAAGGCAGTAATTAAGAATCCTACTCTAATTGAGGGTCTTCCGGGTGTAGGTAATGTTGGGAAAATTGCGGTAGAGTACTTGATTGATGCATTAGATGCTAAGAAAGTTTATGACTTGAGGTCTAATGAGATGCCCCACTATGTTTTCGTGAATGAGGAAAACCTGATAGAGCTTCCTTCAATTGAGATATATTCTGCAAAGATTGGAGCAAGAAATATCCTTTTGCTTTCTGGAGATATCCAGCCTGCTTCAGAGAATTCATGCCATTCATTTTGTAACACTGTTATTGAGACCTTCAAAAAGAGTAAGGGAAAGGAGATAATCACTTTGGGGGGAATTGCGTTGCAAGATGTACCTCAAAAACCAAATATGTATTTTACTGCAAACAAGTCTTCGATGTTGAAGAAATATGCGAATGGTGCTACTCCTAAAAAACAACTTCATGAGTTTATTGGTCCAATCATGGGTGTTACTGGGCTACTTCCTGGACTTGCAAGTAAGAAGAATATCCCAGCAGTTACAATGCTGGTTGAAACTTTTGAAAACCCGGGCTACATTGGGTTGAATGAAGCTAAAAAGGTGATTAAACATCTTAATAAAAAATTAAATTTAAAATTGAATGAAAAGAAAATTGATAAAGAGTTGAAGACTGAAACGGTAATCCCTAAAAAGAAGAGTGTTAAGAAAAAGACTGCTAAAAAAGTTGAAGAAAATAACAGTAATGATGAAGACAAGCTTCACCACTACATTGGTTAATAAAATAAAATTCTAGTTCCTACACCGAAGGTGGTTGATTCTCCGTATGAATAACCGTTATTCCAGTTTGAAACTATGTTTTGTTCACTGAGTGAAGATTCACTGTTTTGTGAGTTTTGAAGAACGTTAGTTGAATAATCATTTTGGTTGTAACCTTGTTGATTGTTAACGTTGTTCACGTAACCGTTGTCTTTATAGAAGGTTCCTGAGATTCCATCGCAGATTTTTTCTTTGACGGTATAATCGTGGTATCTTCCATGACCGTTTCCTGTGACTGTTCTTGTTGAACATGGTTTCTTTGTGAATGAATATCCGTCACTCATAGAAACGTAACCATTTTGATTAAATGAGCCATAATTGCTGTTTGTATGCCCATTCAAACCATACTCGTAGTTGTTGTTTGAGAATTGGCTTCTGGAATCACGATTTGAAAAATCATAATTATTGAATGAATTTGAAAATTCATTGTGACTGTCTCTTGAATTAAACATGGATTCCCCTGATCCGTAGTATCTTCCAAGGTAACTTGCTTCGGCATCGTTGCTAACTGCAATGGCTGCAATTATAACTGCCAATATTAAATATAGTGTCTTGTTTTTGAACATTTTACCACTCCTATGGAGTAAAATATACTTTAAAGAATATATAAGGTTTTGGTTTATAATAAGCCCTTAACCAGTTCAAAATCGCCCCTAAACTGGGCCATAATTGCCTCAGAACCGCCATTATACAGTACAACTGCCGGGTGGGCCATAGGAACAACTTTCATTCCATTTTTCTCATAGATCTTTCCTCTCAATTTGGTGATCCCTTCCTTTGTCTCTAGGAGATATTTCGTAGCAAAATTTCCTAAGGTGATGATCACTCTGGGATTTATGCATTTAATCGTTTTATCCAGCCTTTCCCTGCAATAGTTTAATTCTTCAGTCTTGGGATTCCTATTTTCTGGAGGCCTACACAAAACGGTATTTGTAATAAAAACATCGTTCCTACTCAGGCCAATTTCCTCTAAAAACTTATTTAGAATTTGGCCGCTTCGTCCAATAAAAGGTTCTCCTTTAAGATCTTCTTCTTTTCCCGGAGCTTCGCCAATAATCATAATTTTACAATCTTCAGTATAATTCGAACCAAAAACAACTTGGGACCTATAATTTGCCAATTCTGTACATAGATTGCAATTAGAATATTTTTCTTTTAAGACATTCAAACTCATAGAAACTTAAAATAAATGCATTATTTAAATCTAATTAAATTGCGTTTTCTACTCTTAAACTAGTAGTGATCGCTTCCCTGTACATGTAATCCACATCTACAAATAGAATGTCTTGGTAGCTTACATCTTGAAGGTTTTCTGTATTTATTGTACAGGTCAATTCCTTCCTTCCATTAACTAATCTGATGTTTCCAGTATTGCTTTTGCCCAATGCGGTACATTCAACTACGAAGTTTTCTTGAGGGTTTCTTAATGTAACTTTAACCATATCTTTATTGTCTTCGTTACCTCTGCAAGAATCAGTGAATGAATCTGGCAAATAAACTAGGCCCTGTCCTACATTTTCTACTGCGAAGGATAATTGAACTTTATTTGAACCGACTGCTTTTTGTCTCATCCCTGTAACTTGGATTGGTGCACCGGAATTTGATAATTGTAATTCGGGATTGCTTGTAGCACAAACATCTCCGATTGATTCTCTAACTACATTCTTCTTTAAACATGGTGCTGTTAGTGCTTCGGTGTGATACCCGTAACAAAGGTCTGCTCTTATTGGGACGTCAAAGGTAGTTGCAACATCGTTAATGTAGCTTGCCTCTTCAAATTCTAATAATTCTTCTGCTCCGGAAATAACAAAGCCATTGTCAGGGGAAGTTCCTGTGATCTCAACTTCATTCTTAGTGTCTAATGAATTCATTCCAAATGCGTTTGCATCGACACCGCTCAATGAAGCTATTGCTTTTCCAACTTCAACTGTGTATTCTCCTAGATTTCTAACAACTAATGTGAAATAAAATTGTTCTTGTGAATCGTCTAAAACTGCTTGTGGTGGTTCATTTTCTTGGAATGCAAATTCCAGACCGGTCACCCCTCCTATATATGGACCTTCCATTTTTGGCTCGGTTACTTTTTGTTGGCATCCTGTGATGAATAAAGCTCCAATTAATAATAATGCTAGAAAGCCAAGTTTAAAGCCTCTTTTTGAAATATTCATATTCATTCTCAATACACCTTTATTTAAAAAACTAACCATTAGTTAAAATTTAGTTTCCGGCCCTCACATCTATCAAATCTGTTTCTGTCTGATACTCGTAACCGTAATTTAGATTCAAGATTGATTTGATATTATTTATGGTTTCATCAACCATGACTTCGCTTTGGCAAACAACTTTAGCTCTTCCTTTTTCTAGTCTAACTTTCATTGGCAAGTCTATTCCGCTTAGGTCATGCCTTCCAATTTGGCTAACAGAGTTATCTGAACTACACCTAAATTCATCAACTCCATATAATGGAATAATGTTAAATTTAATTATTTCTTCTCTAAAATTGTCATCGAATATGTTCCAAACTTTTCCTTTCCCATCATCCTCTATGGATATTTCCAGCATCATTGTAGCAAAACCTTCGGTGTTTTCACTGCCGATTGTTTTTTTAACGTTCTTTATCAAAACCGGAGATCTATAATTGGCTTCGCCCATTGAGCTTCCGGACAGAGTTTGTGTTGAAGAACAATCTCTTTGTGAGCCCCCACTACCTGTCACACAAAAATTAATTTCTGCATCAGAATTAACTTCGTACTTAACTTTTGCAATGAATTGTGTTTCCGAGCCGTCTCTTACACCTGAGTAAACTGTGGAGTCCATGGAATAAACTTCTCTTTGGGGCTGATAAAATCTATCTCCGTCATAAATTGCTGGCCCTATGTTTCCTTGGATATCTTTAACTGAGTCAAACCCTTCTAGGGATGTCGAATCATAAACGTCCAGATTGTATGTTACAAAATCATCCAAATAATTTGATATCTCGACTGTTGTAGAAAATGGTCCAATTATGGGATTGCTGGGTTGACCAGCTCTAAAATTTAAAACGACGCCTTTCTGTGGACCACTCAAAACAAATTTTTGTTCTTCAAACTCTCCAGTCTTTGAATCTTGGTCAAAGGAAAAATCTCCCCCTTGGAATGGCATACACCCTACTAAGAGCAGCATTCCGAAAATGAATACATAGTTTCTGATCATGTTAGGTACCTCGTGTCTTCTTCATCGAAAACAACGCCTTCATCTTCAAAGTCTTGGAAGTCTTGAGTGGATTCATCAAATACTTTTTTTTCGACGATATTAATTGCTTTCCCTAGTTCAACTGTGTAGTCATAAACTGCGTCAACAGATATTTCACTGGGTTGCATAAATGCCATTGGCCTTATGATGTCGTAATCACAGAAGAATAGAATATCTTTGTAACTTCCCAGTCCATCCATCCTTTCCTCGTTAACTTCTGCAAGGTAAAGGTCATTCATATCCAGTACTGCGTCACTTCCAAAGTTTTGACACCCTTTCAACTGGAAGTTATCAGGTACCCTGACTTCGATTCTTTCAACGTTAGAAATTTCACCATACCAGTCAGAATCTCTTTTTAATGCAATGTCTAGAGGGTAAGGGCCTCCAACTTCAGTTTGTGGTTGCTTGGATGTCTTCAACGAAAGCCTGGTCAAACCACAACCGAGCTCACATTCACTTCTTAATTTATCATCTCTTCCTTTCAATGGTTGGATTATTCCGTCCCAGGGGTCTTCCATTAAGTCTAATTCTTCTTTTTTCAGATTATAAACTTTCAAGATGGAAGTGGTGCTGAAGTCTTCGTAGTCTCCGTTAATTTTTGCAATAAAGGTTCTGGAATCTTTAAAATCATCACTCCTTAATCCTTCGCCAATGTCTAGTTGTAATCCTTTTAGCTTGCATTCAAAATCGACAATTTCGTCATGGCCTGCATAGACTGTGAACACACTACCTTCATAACCTATCAATCTTAGGCTTCCTTCTTTTACAAATCCGTCAAATTCTAGGTCTTCATCCCAGTAACATCCAAATTTAACATTTGAATCTTTCTCGTCAAATGCACTAACTTTTGCAGAGCCTCTTATTATAACCTCTGAACTTTCTTCAAAACTTTCCCTTCTAGTTGTGAGGTCGTAGATTTCTACTCCTCTCTTTACGTCTTTTTCTTTGACGCTGGGGTCTGTAAAATCGCTAAAATCACTGAATAGTCTGCCTGGGTTCTTAACATAATCTAGGAGTTTGGTTGCAGTTGTTCCTGCAGCTTGTTCGGCCCCAGTTCTTTCAACTCCTAAAACTAGTTCTTTCCATCCTCCTGTTTGCCATCCTGCATAAAGAAAGACGCCTGCACCAATCAAAATAGCAATACTCAATAAACCACCTATCGCCTTCTTAACTCCTTCAGGGATGGGAATTAATCTTACAATTTGGTATATGAAAAATCCTCCTAGTACCAGCCAGACTAGCCAGATGAATGGCGAGCCTTTAAAGAAAAAACCTGCAAACCAGATACCTGCCACTGGTAACGCTAACATTGGAGAAGCTCCTAAAAGGTTTATAAGAAAATTAGATTTGTTCTTTTTACTGGGTCCTGAATTTTTTTCATCATTGTCTGCCAATTTCACACCATTAAATAAACTAAGCAAGGAAGATATCTAAAGTCACTATTTCAAAAACAGTATCAGGAACAACAGTTATTACATTTTGACCCTCATAAACTAATCCGTTCAGATCGGTAACGAAATCTCCACGACTTGTACTAAACTCTACAGGATATCCGTTCACAATGAATACTCCTGACTTAAGCAATCCATCATTAAAGAAGCCTGCTTCAAGCATGACATCTGCACCGTTCAGAATATCCATTACGTCATTTGGATTGAGTGTAAAGTATGATTTGTAAAACTCTTTTTGTGAATAATCAGACTCTACAACTGGGTTCTCAAGAACATATTGTCCTTTATCAACAAAGAACTCGAGTACGTTCCTTCCAATGACTAAGTCGCTAGGACTGAAATCCACTTCGGTCACTCCTGCGTCACAAACTGCTAATGAATCATGAACTAGTATTCCATTCAATAGGACTTTGATCCTTCCTTCTTCGTTATAGGTCATGCAGTTGAGTCTGAACAATAAAGACATGTGATTCAAATCTCTTAAATCTTCTTCGTCCAATACAAACTGTCTAGCTTCGTAATTGTTCTGAACTAGGTATTCTTTTATCAATACAACATCTTTCAATAGGTATTCGTTGGATGAAACAAATTGGAATAAGCTTGGGCGTTCAACTTCAAATTCTAATTCGTTGGTTTCTCCAAGCAAGCTTCTTGGTAATACGACTGGTAACATTTCGCTTGTTATTTCTCCGGATAAGATTTTAGCTCCGTTTAGTTTAATGGTCATCTCACCTTCACTTGAGACTACAAAGAGTAACAATTTCAAATCTCTTAGGTCTTCAAAATTGTCTAGTGAAAATGAGTATTTTGCTTTATCGCTTGAAAATGTTGAACTTTCTAAGTGTAAGTTATTGGTGACTGTGTCATATTGTTGGTCTGCTAGTGAAAATAGATTAACACTTGCTAAGTTTTTTTGGTAGACATCTTGTAAGTATGGTTTAACTAGGCCTGGCGAATCTGATAGTAATGGTCTAAATGCTAGCTTGGGTGATCCAATGTTTTCTGAGCCTATGAATGTTCCGGGATAACTTTCTTCGCCTAATAATTCTGCTTTTTCTTGGTCAGGTAATATTACGACATAGATTGCGAGAAATAATGCGATCATCATTATCAGGTAGGCTGCGCCTCTAGCTTGCCCGTCTTTTTTATATCTGATAATCTTGAACACCTCTATTAAGATAAAACACCTTCAACAGTATTTAAATCTTGCTAAACTATCTTTTATGCCAATTCCTTCCGCCACCGCTGGAATTATCATTTCTATTGGAATTGTTTGAATAGTTTCTTGATAAAATTCCTGTGCACCAAAAAAATCCAACGCCTAGCAGATGGTTGAATCCATGTTCTATGAATTCTTCGCCATTTATGTAATCATTGCTTAGGTTAAACATTTCGGGCACCATTGATAAAGTCCAGCCTAGGGGTAGACCTAACCAACTTTTTTTAGTGCCTAATGCGAAAGCTGTTCCCATACCTAAGCCTAGGTGGATCATTCCTGGAGCGGAAAAAGGTTCAAGATCTCTTTGATAATACGCACTAAATGCTTCAAAAACTCCTCCGTTGGGTTTAACTTTATCGTCTAATCTTCCATTGTTAAGGTAGTATCTTGTGTCTGCTTCGGGGTGTTCATAAGAATTTCCGCAGGAACTACTTGTTAATAAGGCTAAACCTGTCAGACAATTATAGATTTTGTAATTTGTATTAGAAGAATATTGTTTTAATTTTTCTCTTAGGCCCATGTATTCTATAAGTCTAAAAATTATTTAAACATATTCTCCAATTTTAAAATACTACTCCCAAGTAATGAATAACACAAACCTTTAAAAACGTTTAAACTTCTTCAAAGAATATGACTTGGGGATTTGGAAAAAGCATAGAAGACTCGGCTAAAACACTAGTCAATGTAGTAAACACTATTAATACAATAGAAAACGAAAATAGTAAAGCCTATGTTAAACAAACTATGAAAAGATTATTCTGGGGTTCCATTGGACTAACTACACTGTTGGCAACGACCTATGTATATTCTCCAAATAACTCTGAATCAAATACTCGCTATTTTGTACGCTCAACTCCTGTAAAGATGGAAAGCGAGACCGATTATAACAACCCACTTGTTTGGGGAGCAGTTGCAGGTGGAGTTTTTGCAGCATATTCTTTACTTAGAAAAAAAGATTAAAACTTATAAATCCTTTAATTAGAAGATTCAATTATGATTTTACTCTTCGATGTTCTAATCGCAGTTCCAGTGCTGATTGCGCTATTGTTTGCGTCACTTTCGGACTTAAAAACAAGGGAAATTCCTGATTGGTTAAGTTACGGATCTTTATTCTACATTTTTTCGGCAAGAATTATCGAATCATTAATTTTGAGAAATTCCGAATTCATCCTCCAAACCACAATGGTATTCGCAATATTTTTTGCATTTGGAAACTTAATGTATTTTACAAAGCAGTGGGGTGGTGGAGATACAAAACTCATTGCAGTAATTGGAAGTGCATTCGCTACAACACCTTCGTACATTAATGTTGCGTCAATTGTACCTTTCCCTGCAAAATTATTATTGAACATATTAATCACGGGAGCAATCTATGGGATGCTTTATGCATTATATCTTACAATAAAACACTGGGGGAAATTCAAAAGAGAGTTTAGAAAATTAAACTTGGATGCCAAAACTAGAAGTATGAAGATTAGTATGCTCTCTATCGCACTTTTGATATTCATCACTGCGTTTACTTTCCTTCCTTCAGAACTAAAACATCTAGGTGGTTTAATGTCTATAACAATCCTAGTGATTCCTTACATATTGATTGTATTAAAGGCTATAGAACTTGCATGCATGTACAAGGAGATCCCGGTGAATAAACTGACTGAGGGGGATTGGGTACAGAGTGATGTTTACAAGAATAGAAGACTGATTTATCAAGTGAGTCCTTACGGCATTGACAAAAAGGGTATTGAGCTTCTAAAAAAAGAGAAAATAAAATCGATAGTGGTTAGTGAAGGTATTCCGTTTGTACCTCCATTTTTCATAGGGACCGTAATAACGTTGATCACTGGAAGTGCATTGTTCTTTCCTTTAATCTAAGGAATTCTATAATTGTCAAAAGTTTCTTCTTCTAATTCTTCCATTGCTTGAACTTCTTCTTTTTTAGGGGCAGTTTCTTTCATCAGGTTTGCCGTCCTGCTTACTATTTTTTCAAAAGAATTTTTCAGAGACTCTTCGTCAATTTGTTTTGCGTCCCAGGAAATGTTAACTCCATCATTTTCATATCTGGGTATTACACTCATAGTCACATGTCCGACTTTCTGTCCGGCATGAGTTCCGTTAGATACTAGTAGATTTGTGCCTTTTGCTTCCATTGCTTCAAAAACACAGCTTGCAATTTTGTTGCCCATCTTAAAAAAATGTGCTTCTTCTTTATCTTCTAATTGGGAACTAGTTGCGACATGTCTCTTTGGGATGATTAATACATGTCCGGGTGTTGCGGGAAAAATATCCAGAACGCCTAGAATAAATTCGTCTTCATAAACTTTAACACTTTGTGCAGAACCATCTATAATGCTACAAAAAATGCACTTATTTTCTTCAGACATAAAATAAAAGTAAAAGGGAGATATAAAAAATTATCCCATTGCTCTTCCAACACTCAAAACTTCAACGCTTTGGATGATGTCTTCAGCTACTAACTTTTCTTCTAGTTCGTCGGATGAACCTTTAGATTCATCGTATGAAAATGATGCTTTAACTGCTTTCAGACCGAAAGCTACAGGCTCTTCAGTCATGTCGCCATTCATAGTCCCTTCAAAAGTTTCAACGTGTTGCTTAACTAATCCTTTAATGTCGTCTAAGTTTACATCCATGCTTTCAGGCATAACTTTGAATGTTACAATAACTCTTGCCATAAATCTACACTCTCCTAGTTTGGACCTTCAAAACCACATTCTGGACAAACATATTTTGCAGATATTTGTCTTGCGTTGTAAGATCTCACTACTTTTTGTTTTCCGCAGCCTGGGCAATCAAAAATAGAGCTTCCTTTGTCATTTGTTACTGAATTTCCAGTACTTACGCATTTGTAGATTTTGTTATCCATTGTATCGTGAAAAACCCGGAGGGGCTTTATAAAACTTACTAAACTGCCTAATAAGCCTTTTAAAGCTGGGAACCTCGAGAACGGGTAAGTCCCTGTGGTGTAGTCTGGATAGCACGTAACCTTGCGGAGGTTGAGAGTCAGGTTCAAATCCTGGCAGGGACATAAAGCAATCAAACGTCTTTGATTCCTTCGTTTGTCACCATAAATGCTGCTTCTCCATCAGGTAATGCTGGTGCATCTACTAATTTTGCAACTCTGGTTCCTTTTTTTCCTCTTCTGAGATATACTCTTACTGTGCTGGTGTGTGCAACTACGTGTCCACCGATAGCTTCTGTAGGATCTCCGAAGAAGGTGTCTGGCTTGGACATAACTTGGTTGGTTATGTAGACTGCGATGTTGTATTGTGTTGCTATTTTCAGCAGTGCGTGTAGGTGTTTGTTCAGTTTTTGTTGCCTGTCTGCTAGGGTTCCTCTTCCTGAGAATTCACTTCTAAAATGTCCCATTAATGAATCGATGATAATCAATCTCACTGGCAATCCGTCTTTTTTGATAAGGTCTTCGACTTTTTCTGCTAGAAGCATTTGATGGTCTGAATTAAATGCTCTAACTCCTCTAAAGTTTTTTAGGGCTTCATCAACGTCCATGCCTTTTGCTTCTGCAATTGGTTTCAGATATTCTGGCCTGAGTGTTCCTTCTGTGTCGATCCAGACTGCGATGCCGTCTGCTCCGCCTTGTTCTCTAGGTAGTTGAACGTTAACGGCAAGTTGGTGGGCGATACTTGTTTTTCCGGAACCGTATGCACCGTAGCATTCTGTTATGGCTCCTGATTCCATGCCTCCTCCGAGCATTTCGTCGACATTTTTAGAGCCTGTGCTAATTTTAAGGACTGACGATCTTTTGTCTAGTAAATCTATTCCACTTTCGAAACCCATGTCTAGTGAATTTCTAGCAGCGTTGATTATTTTTCTTGCGGGAGCTTCTCCGACGCCTGCAATTTCGACAACGGTTGCCGGGCTTGCTACAGCAAGAGCCATTAGGGAATCAAAACCTGCTTCTGCTAATTTCTCAGCAGTTGCAGCGCCCACTCCGGGCAAATCTGTCACTTTAACTTCATCTTTATTTTTTAATTGTTCAGGAACTTCTGCACTCTTTGCCATCTAAATCACCTCACTCCTCGTCGTCCTTTGAATAAATCAATAATTCTTCTTGTGCCTTTTGCAATACTAGGATTGCTTTTTGTAGATCATTCCTTCTCAGGTTGATCGCGTCGTGTCTCCAAATGTCTTCGCCGGTTTTCCTATAGCTTCTTGTAAGACTTACGGTTTTGAATTCAATTTCAGAACCATCGTCCATAGCTTTTTTGTTTTTCCACAATGCGGCTTGTAGATTTCCAGCTTTCCATTCTTTGAATGGTCTCTTTGGAGCAGACTCCATAGAACTTATTTTTACGTCTTCTTTTTTCATTTTTGCCTCCTACTCTTGTATTAAGAGCCCCATAGGGTTTTGATTTTATATGTCCTTTCAGGACAATCTCGTTAAATATTTGAGTTTTATAAAGAATCTTCCAATTATCGGTAAGTGCGATAAATGCAGGTCTAACAAATACTCTCAAAGGCCTCAGTACAATGGTCTATCCATTCTACCTTTTGGTCCACTGTTCTACAAGGGACTTCTAAATGGATGTTCCTCAGTAGGTCTATGCCGTAACCTGCAGCTTTGCAATAATCTTTTTTGCAACCAAAGGCCCATTTAAACTCATTCGCTGCGTCTTCTGCTGAACTGAATGTACACTCGTTTATAATCCAAGATTCATCTCTTACTCCTGGATCGACAATGTTCTCGGTTAGTTTATTCTCGCCCTCGTGGGAGAACAAAACGAATGCTAAAAATGCTAAAGCTATTACGAAAAAGAAATTTCTAGAATGAATTGGAAAGCCACTCAGACTCTTTTTTTTCTTGGGCATAATTTTCATTAGAATAACCTACTTTAAAAAACTTATCAAAAACTAATTTGCAATTTTTTGTAAGATCTCAGCAGTGTCCATTTCATGGATGCCTCTGACTAAGAACTCGTTACGGTTGTATAATTCGTTGGATGTAATTCTTCCACTGATTACTTTCTGTGTACCTAATACATTTTTCTTTACTTCTTCAAAAGCTGAGGGGTTCTCAATCACGTTTAACATGCTAGCCTCGTCAAGGTTTAATAATTTAGAAGCTACATCTCTAAACGCTACAGCTCTCATTCCTGCGTGTCCGTCATCTAAGAAAAAATTGACAATTGGAATTTTTTTAGCTGTGCCATCAGGATGTGTACTGCATTTGCCTTCGATTACTTTTCTTCCACATTCTGAACAACCTTCGTAAGATCTAGGTTCAAACAATTGAACAATGGTTCCGTAAACTGTAACATTTTCTCCAACTGCTGCTTCACTTAACTTTCCGAACTTAATTTCTGAGGAGCCCATGTCTCCTGAGAGAGAGCCTTTCTGAACAACTTGGATATCGCCAACTCCGGGAGGGTTTACTTCTAACTGGCTGTAATTTCCTAAGTGCATTTCACTATATCCATTATTTTCTCTTACATTTCCGTTCTCTATCTTAACGATCACATCTTGTTTAATTTCCCCAGATTCCATTTTTGAGATTAGTCCTTCATCCCACATTACAATCCTGATTAATCCTGAATCATCTCCGATCAAAAAACTTCCAACTTTTCCTGATCTTTCATTTTTTTGGAAGGATCTAACTTCGTACATTTTCACAACTTTTCCGGTAACTCCGACTCTCATTCCTGCTTTTAATTTGTCAATCTTCAAACCGTGTTTCCTGATTGATTCCATTAAATCAATACCTAGTTCATTTGCAAGAATGTGTGCTGCGCCTTCTTCACTTACGAGGCCGCTTAATTTGTCTCTTTTTTGAGAAATTTTGAGTTTGATGTCTTCTTCGGATAATCCTGCTTTTTCTTTGATTTGAGAAACGATTTCATCGAAGTTTAAGCCCATCATTTTAACCAGAAAACGAAAATTCTCTTTTTATAGATTGTTGTTGTAAAACAGGAATAATGTCTAAACTAGGTCTTTATTTAAAGAGTCTTCTAAATCTGAAAGCACAACCTTCATAGGGACCTCAATTTGGTCTTCAAATTCGTGACCTTCTGCGAGATAGTTAAAAGTCAGAACTCCTTCGGTTTTTTCAACACTTTTAAACTTAGGATATTCTAACAAACACTTTGAGGGAAGTTCTTCTTCAAGGTTTTCACTTGCAATGTCTGCTAAAATTGCATTATCCCTAGATATTTCTAGACAGTAAAAATTGTCAACTAGTATTCTTTCCATTTCTTCATACCAATCAAAATCATATTTCCAGTAGATATCAAAATTAGGCCTCCCCGTAAGGTTATAATTTCTCCTATCGGAAACACTTACTAAACTTTCGGCCATACCTTTTGCAAAAAATCCGCTTCCATTGAAGTTTAGTTCAGTTTCGGAAAAATTAATTTCGGGGCGATCTTTTAGATAGTTGTCAAGGTGTCCATTAAAACTTGTTTTCATTTCTTCTAAAAGGATTTCTTTGTCAACATGGCCGTTTTTTAGTCCTTCTTCTAAACTTTTCATCAAGGCATATTCTGCTGATTTTTTCAAGAAAAAATTGTATTCTTTTAGTTCTGCATTTGCATCATAGACTCCGATGACTACTTCTCCGATTTTCAGACTTTCATCTACGTCGGGCCTGTCTGAGAAGAATACTATGAATACTGCTAATATCAAGAATACGACAATCATTAGTGTGAAAAAGATAAACATTCCTTTTTTTGAATAGTTCATACTACACCTCTCAATGCATAGCCTGGCGGTCTTTCATAATCGTATTGGGTTTGAGAGATTCCTTTTCCTTTCAAAAAATTAACTTTGATCAGGCTTTGGTCATAGTAATTCGGAACAAAGAACTCTGCGTTAGTCTTAAACATTCTTTCTGAAATCCAATTTTGTCTGCTAAACTCTATTATGTCGTCTTCTTCAAAACTAAACTTTACTGTCCAATAAACTCCGTCTTCATTGAGGTGTCTTTCAAAGAATTTTTGCACTGCAGTATAGTTCCCCGAATCTTTTTCTTTTAGGATATAATCTATAACACTGTTTGAATCTTCAACGGGTGAGCTTAGCATTGCAAAAATATAATCTTGGGAGTGAGGGGCGGTAATTGAATCAATTCTTTCGTTGTCTCCTAAAAAGTCTCCGATGTTTGAGAAGGACATAATGTAGAGGTATGCGCTTAGAATAAACAATAGTGCAAGTCCTGAAAAAAAGTCGATTAAAGGAAAGGCTCCTTTTTTAGCTAACATCTCTCATCACCATCCTAAAGTTTACGCTTTCAAGCTGTCCGTCAACTAGGTATAATTCTTCATAGTTTCTGCAATAATAGTTGTCCCAGGTTTCACAAAAAACTCCTTCGTCGTATCTTGGCTTGTTTGCATAGTATCTATTTCCTTTAATTTCTAGCATTAAACCGAAGTTGTCATTAATTTCTAGATTTTCTAATGCATTCAGATCAATATTTCCGTCTTTCAAAAAACTGGATTTGACAAATTCTTTTTCTAATAAGATTTCAACATTTTCGGATCTCACCTCTCTGTTGATAAAGGCTTCCATGCCTGCAACAACCATGAGCAAACTGATTGTGAGGACTATTGTGGTGACTGTCCACTTAATTTCTTCCTGTATGATTAAAGTTCCGGGCATTATACTGTTGCCTCTCTCTTGTTGATGATCAAATTATTTTCCTCAGTTTTCAAATTTATGAAAAAACCATCTCTTGTCCTAAAGTCATCATCTACTATGGCGTTATCGTTCTTTACGTAAACTTTGCCTTCGGAATTATCTATTTTAACTTCAAAACCTTCTCTCAATCCATATACGAAACTTCCTTCTATGTCTGATTGGAGGAATGCTTCGATCCCTACTGAGAGATCTTTAGAATAGTATTCTAGGTAATATCCTGTGTCGTCTTTATTCATGTAGATTTTTCCTAGTGCTGAGATTAGGATGATTAATCCTATGACTAAATAAATGACATGTATCAAAGACATATCGTACCCCTTTTTGTTCATAGGATAAAAATGTCAAAAAAGTTTATATTGTTTTCTAAGTGCTTAAATAAATTCTGTCTTCGGAATTTTTCATGACTTTTATAGAATATCTGCTTTCTCTTCCTGGAAGAAATGGACAACCTTTTATGAATTCAACATCGTCCCTGTATGTTTTACATAGTTCTTTTGAGGTTCCGCAGCTAACTGAAGCTTCTGCGACATCACATAAGCATAGACAGGCTTCACCTTCACAGATCATGGGCTTATCTAAAGTACATTCTTCTGTAGAATTTCCAAATAAGACTAAAGATTTTTCTTTGCCTAGGTTTACATCAACACTTTCACTTGTTGATCTTCCTGCATGAACGTTTCTTATGGCGGTATCTAGTGAGTTGAAGCTTCCTAGGCCTTCATCATCATTTTGAAACCAAATTGTGAGGACTGATCCTGCTGCAGCGATCATAAGCATTAATATTACTGCTTCTACAAGTGTCGCGCCAGTCCAATCTGCAGAAATTTCTCCTCTTTTATCAAAAAATCTCATAGAATAAAATTAATTGAAGATTATATAAACTTGACTAATTAGCCACTACGTCTTCGGTCTTACAGGTCACGCCTGGAGTATTCAAAATATCTGGACACCTGACATTCAAAGTTGAACCTGCACAGTAATATTCTTCATATCCCCCTGTAGATTCAATTTTATCTGCTTCGCCATCACCATCTAGGTCTAGTTTGAACGCTTTAGTACAGTAGGGCGAGTTTGTTTGCAGTGTCGGATTCCAATCTCTTGCTTGGTCACAGTAGTTGTTACAAAGAAGGATTGCTTGTTCTATGTCTGCACCTGCGGATCCTACGTTATAAATTTCTGCAATAGTACCTTTTGCTTTGGTGGTTCCACCTAAAAAGAATGCAATAATTACAACTAGGACTAAAACAACTAGTATTGAAATTATAACGGTATTAAGTGTAAGCTCGACACCTCTCTTATCCTTTAAGTAATTCCTTAAAGCAACTCTTTTTTCCATTATTATAAACACTCCTTAATCAATATATAAACCTTTTCATGCTATACTTGCAATTCGTAAGGCTTGACTGGTTTGAATTCTTTTAACAGTTCTAGACTCAGAGTTATCCTGCTTGAGTCGTCTAATTCTTCGATACTCATTACATTAACTAGCATGTACGGATTAACTTCGTTTCCGTTTGCACCGATACAATGTGTGCGGCCCCTTGTATCTTTTCCGATTACGGGTATGTTGTTATCTAGGTATTCTTGTAGGGGTTTTGTTGAATCTTCTGCTATTGCACACCAGCCTAAGAATTCTTGGTTTACGCCCCAGAGTCTTACTACAAAGTCAAAGTTATCACTTCCGTCATAAAGGCCTCGGAAATCGTTTCCGTCTGTTAAACTTCTAACGTTTGAGCTATAAGCTCCAATATTCTTCCAGTAGTCTACAAAGAATGAAACTTTCTTTTTCTGGTCATCGAATGTTTGGAAGTCTTTTTTATCAAATAGTGAATTAAACTTGGAGACCTCGGTTGTTCTGCCGTCTTTAAAATGGAAATTAAAAGGGAAATTAACTCTTACAATTTTAGTCCATGAAAATATTCCTGTCTTGTAGGTTAATTTGCTGACTGCAATGAAATCCCAATAAAATAGTTCAGAGTATCCTTCATCTAACAATAGTCCTCTATTGCGCAGTAATGTTTTGAGATCTTCCGAACTCAGTGAGGATTTCAGGGAGATGTCTGCGTAAATTCTGTTGTATTCGTATGCTGCATTGGACTTCATTTCTTTGTTGTAAAAGAATGTTGCTAATTCTAAGATTGAGACTGCTTTGGTATAATCGTCTGTTGCTTTTTCTTCTGCATGTTTATACAAGTTGAATATTTCATTAATTTTTGTTGGGAAGTGTTCTACAAATTCTCTTGCTAAGGAGAGATATTCATAGTCTTCGCCTTCGGTTGTAATCAAAAGTTCATACTCTGAGATTAAATTCGCTTCGCCTTCAACAAAACTAACGCCCAACCTCTTCAAGTCTGTTTCAATAGATTTCAATAGATCGTTAGCTTCGTCTGCAATTCTTCCGTATTTTCCTTCCATGAAGTTCAACACATCAAATCTTAATTGTTCTAGTTTTTCTTTTTCGTTAGTTCCTTTGTATAGGCTGTATCTTTGTTCTAGAACTTCTAGTTCTTCTTCCCATGGGGCTTGTCTTTCGTATTCTCTGGTTTTTTCAACTAGGGAATCGATTTCATTCAATAGTTCAAAATCTCGAATAGAGTCTAAACTTTCTTTTGATTCTGTTAATACTTGTCTTGCATCTTCATACCTGCTTTCGTCTATGTATTTCCTTGCAAGATTTATGCTGCTTTTTGCATTTGCGACTTCATCGCTTTCTAAGAGTTCTCTTTCTTCGTCACTTAGTTTATCTTTATCGATTGTGAGTAGTCTTTCTATTTCTAATGCTTTGAATGACTCACCAAATTCTGAGGATTTTTCTCCTAGGTCTCTGCCTAGAAGTTGGCTGGATTTTAGAGGCCCTGCAAGGGCCCACACTAGTACAAGAATCAAGATGATTAACACTATCATGTTTCGTAAGGCTAATGCGTCTCCTTTTTTGTTCATTTTAGTTAAAGATGCTTAGGAAAGCTTCACTTACCTCCTTGATTCCTGTTAAAAAGTAGAATAAGATTACTATCATGGCTATGATTATTATCCATTTGATTAATTTTTCAATAGCTAGTTCTGCACCTTTTTTTCCGTATATCATTTGAATCTTAATACCCCCTCTAGTTTTTCTAATAGGTTAAATTGTCCTTGTGAAAATTCTGTTATTATTAATATTAATAGGATTAGTAGTGCTACATAAAATATAAGTTTTCCTAGTGTCTCTCCTTCCATTTTGTTTAACTCCCACTACACATTCCTGCGATGTCGTCTGCACTTAATAAAGCCAGCGAATAGTATGGGATTTCTGCTGATCCGGATAGTTCATATATTGCCCAGCTGGATAGTGCGCCGAATGCTATGATCCATCCGACTGGTGTGAATCCTAAGATTGTTCCTGCTACTCCGGTAACTACTGCCGCTCCTCCTGTTTTGACTAGGTCTGGATCAATTTCGGAACCGACTTCATCAGGTAGGCTTCCCATTCCATAGGCTGCCCCTCCTTCGAATGATGCATATTGTCTCTGTAAGTCATCTAAGCGATCTTGATCAAATTTGGTGATTGTATAAACCACGTAAACGGATTTATCTAAGTCCATTGCGTCGTATTGGTTCATCCCTGAACCGCCAAATTGTAGGACTGCGTTTTCATTTCCTGAGAAGTATCCTGCAAAGCTAATGTCTTTCCCGGGTATTTTTTTATTGTTTAGGTAGGAGTAAAACTCGCCAAAGGTTAAATCTTCGTGATCTTCGCCGTAAGAGATTCTGGAACATATTCTGCAGTGGAAGTCTGTTTCTCCAAAGTCCCAATCGCTCAACCAGTCTACTTGGCCTTCGCCGTATTTGTACCAACAACTGTACATTTCTTGGGTGAGTTCTAAGCTGATTTCTTCTTTGGTTTTTGCTTCAGAAACTATTTCTTCTTGACTGCATTTCAAAGAAAGAGGACTTCCTGCAATGTCTGTCTTGAATCTGGATTTTGCTTCTACACTAGCCCTGCATGCATCATCTAAGGCGATGTCTTCAGAAACTTCTGCAATTGTCATAAAATAAAAGATGGATGCAGCTACAACTATCATTACTAGGATTACTGAAATCAAGAAAGATGCGGGCATGTCTATTGCTGCTTTTTTATTCATTTTAGTTAAACACTCCTCCGAGGATGTTTCTCACAATTAAGAATATGATTAAGAAAAATACGATTGCTAAGATTAAGACACCAAGATGCTTGGTTCCGTACTGACCCCTCATAGGATTAAATCACCTGAACTAAATATTTAAGCCTTTCCAAGTACATTAAACTTAAATATTCATTTGAGAATAAATAATTTATGAAAAAGGGGTTTCATAGGGCGGAGCATTTGGTTGATAAAATAATTCCTTATGCAATTTTTATCTTACTTATTGTGATTATTATTCATTTTTTCTTTCAAGATTTCGCACACCATTATGAACATGCTCTTGAATTGATAGAGTATTCAATAATTTCTTTATTTGTGGTGGATCTTGTGTTCAAGTTCATTAGGGTTAGAAAAATTAAGCCTTTTGTTAGGTCTTACTGGTTAGATATAATTGCCGTATTTCCGTTTTACTTATTCTTGAGAGCTGCAGAAGAGATATATTTCTTGTTGCGTTTTTCTGATACTGTGAAGGAGGGTCAGTCTGCATTGCATGCGAGTTTGGGGGTGAAAGAGCTTAGTGCGGTAGAGAAGGAGACTGCCAAGATTGCAAGGGAGGCGGAAAAGTTGACCAGGTTCTCGAGGTCTAAGTTTGCTGTGAGGTTTTTGAGGCCGATAACTCGAATTCCTAGGTTAGTTAAGATATTGCCTTACTTTGAAAGAACGACGGGTCACCACCATCCTCATGATAAGAAGTGATTATTTCTTTTTTCTCTTGACTTTGCCTTTTGAGGGTAAGATTTTTTGGAAGAAAACTAGATAGATTATTGGTAATAATCCTAGTGTATTCAGAACTAGTATTGAGATGAACCAGTTTCTTTGTCCTGTTCTTGCAGAAACCCAGAGGCCTAGTCCTTTCCAAAATAATTCCCATACGAGGATTCCTAAAAGAACTGAGGGTATCAATAAGAAAGGCATGTATGCCAAGATGCTAGATTCTAAACCATAAGCCATGTTTATATTCCTGGTAAAAAACCTACCCTTGGTTCGATGAATGGCCATATGTAGTGTGCTGCAACGATTAGTGCTCCGATTATGAAGCTGTGACTCCATTTTTCTTTCATGCCCACACTTCCGCCTGCAATTCCTGGAGCTGCAGCGCTTATTGCGTGAATCTTAATGATTGCGATCAAGGCGATTGCTATTCTAAATACAATTGGTTCTCCTAAGTAAGGTATTGTCGCTATTGCTGGGATCAAGGCTAAAACAAATTCGACATTCATTGCTGCAAAAACTGCAATCATTGCGAAAATTAATGCGTGCATCATATGTCCAAATCTATGTTTTGGAACACTAACATCTCTGTGTAACAGGATAGCTTCATAAATCCCAATAATCAATCCCATGTAAATCGCTGGAAGTATCACCAAATCTGCCATATTTAACACCAATTATCTAGCTATATAAAGTTTCCTCAAATATATTTCAAACCTTTTTTGATCTTTCTACTTATTAGATTCCTCATCTTTTCAAGTTGTATGTCTAGATCTATAAAGTAGTCATAAGCTCTATCGAAGAAATCGTACAATCCTTTTTGTCCGTAATTTTTTCCGGGATACATTAAGAAGAATGCTAGTTTGTCTGGGTCTGAAACGACGCTTCCCCAGGTAATTTTTGATGGGTCTATTTTGAATTTTTTTGAGAGTTTTTCAATAAATGTTGGGTCTGCTTGAGTTAATCTTGTAAATGACCTATAGCTAGATCTTATTATTCCTTTGCTAAGGACTTTGGTTTGGATGTCATCTACGATGGATTTGTATTTGATTATTTTGTTGTGAATTTCGGTAAATTGTTTGTAGGTTTTGGAATCTCTTGAGTAGTATGCCATTTTGTCTAGGTATTTTTTTATTTCTTCGACTGCACTCATTGCGTTTGGAATGAATTCTGTTAGTTGTTGCCTCATTATTTTTGCGTTTCCTTCTCCTCCTGTAGGCGGTGTGAAAATAACGTGGGATGCAAAGTTGGCAACGTTTAATCCTCTCTTTCTTTTTTTCATTGTCCCTGAAACAAAAGTTTTCTTATGGGATTTCGGAATCATTATTTGGAAGGATAGTAGGTTTTCAAATTCTTCGATGTCTACGCCTGCTGCTAAATTTTTTCTTTTAACTTCAGCTCTTTCTGCTTCATAGTCGCTATAGATTCTGTCAACTTCTTCTCTGACACCGATTAAAGAATTCAGGTCGCCTACTTTTCTGTATGCTGTTGCTTGTTCGAACAGTCTTCTCAACTTTTCACGTCTAGCTTCATCAAAGTTTCTAGTTTTATCTGGATGAGTCTTAAGGACAACTTCTCTAAATACGCTTTCGACATTTTCTTGATTAGAATCTTTCTGTTTCGCTGTGGAGTTTGTAACTTGCCTTGAACTTCCTGAACGAAGGTTCTTTTTCCAGGTAGACAGTATGGTCAGTACTTGTCTGAGGGTTAGTCCTCTTGCGCTTTTTTTCAAATGTCTTTCTAATTCGGATCTAAGAACGACAACGTTCTCTTTCAGATCTTTGAGGGTTTCATTCCAAGTACTGGAAGAATAGCTAACTATGGCTTTAACGTCCATCTTAACTGAATTGACATGACTTACTTCTGACAAGATCTTGTTAATGTCTCTCATGATTCCTTCGAAGAATGTTTTAAGATTTTCAATGCCGTCTAGGGTAATGCTTTCTGAATGGAGTGTTTTTTCAAAATAAGATAAGTCCTTGTAGGCTTTGTCGATTCTTTTGTTTAAATTTTTTATATCTCTTGAGAGGGTTGTTTCTTTTTGGATTTCAATTTTTAATCCTGCAAGTCTCCCTTCTATTTGTCTACTTTTCTTTGAACAGTTAGTCAAAAGTGATCTTATCTTTCTAACAATTAAATATAATTGTAAGATTCTTTCTTTGCTGATGTTTGTTTGTTTCCAATAATCTTTTGATTCCTCTGAGGCTTTCTGTTCTTTTCCAGGAAGTAATGCGCCTTTACTTCGAGGAATTGGTTCGCCTACAGGACTTACAGTATATTCTACGTCGTCTATGATGTCTGGAACGGGCGGAGGAACAGAAGAGGTTTTGTTTCTTCTGATTTTTGGAAATTTAATCTTCCCTTTGTGTTTGGCTAATCCTGCTAGGATTTTTACAGCTAAGAATAGAACTATAAATCCTAGTACAAATTGGCCTGCAGCTCCAAGTGGGTTTGAAAAATCGCCAAGATCGATGAAGTTGTTGTCCCATAGTCTAGTCCATACAAACAACGTAACTATTGCTGAAAGGATTGCTGATAACCATTTGAGAAATCCCAGTAGGTTCAATGCTAAGAACACGGTTGCAAATGTTAGTAACACTCCTAGCATGATTACGATTGGGCCTGCCCAATCCCAGAGGACTAGGCCGTTAGCCATTTGGTATAGTGTGGCTCCTAATGAGAGCATCAACCCCACTGCTAAAGCTAAGCCTTTTGCAGATCTTTCTTCTCCAAATTTCTTACTGAAGACTAGGTCTGCTATTGAATAGAAAAACATGAAGAACAGTGCAAAATCAAACCATCCGCTTGCGGAATAATAAAGGCTCAATAAATCTGAACCTCCAAAGCCAAACAGTCCTCCGCCATAATAATTCCCAAAATATACTACGGCATCTACAGTTTTTGAAAAAAATCCAGCTAGTATCAAAAACATACTAGAAAATAGAATTATGCTCTTCTTGTAAAAACTGTTAACACTCTCTTTTGCCATACATTAACACCTAATTCAATCATTTATAATCGTTTTTAATCTATTTAAACGCTTCCGGTTGCAAAATTTACTGTGTTGGCTAATAGATTGAATAGTATTACGCCAATCAATGAAACAATTACGTAAAAGATTACGCTTTTTCTGACGTTTTTTCCCATTCTGTGTTTTGCTGTTGTCATGTCAGATCCTCTTTCGATGTTTGTGCTTAATAGTGTGAGTATCAGGGTGATTTGTAAAACGTAAATTCCTACGACTAGTTGGAAGTAGAATCCTGGGATGGCGTCTTCTATTCTCATTATGCTTGCAATGGTTCCGAGGTTTGTGGGAACGTCTGCACCTCCAGTTCCGATGCCTTTAAACGCAGATCCTAGCTTATTGATGATTGCAGTTACCATGCTTCCTACACCTACAACAATTCCTGCAATCAATGGTGTCAGGAAATTGATCTGGCTGGTCATGCTACTTAGTACATCTGCAAGTAGGTCTTTCAGTCTCTCGTTGACTTGTTTGATTCTATCGACGTATTTGCTGATTGTGATTAAACTTGTACTTACAACTAGGGGCCCTTTTTTTGCACTTTCGATTAAAACTTTCATGGTGCTGTTGATTAGATTGCTTGGGAATAGTAGTATTGCTCCGACTCTTGCGTCGAATACTGCTCTTCGCATGTCGTGGCCTAACTTTCTAATGTTTCTATCGACGGTGCTGAAGAAATTTCCGGTAGGAGTTCCGCTCATGGTTTTGGCTACTTCTCCGAATGCAACTTCTGAGGGGATTCCATCGCCGACTCTGTTTCCTAATTGGAAGACTGCTCCGCTGAATTCTTCTTCGAGTGTGTCAACTTTCTTTTTTATTTTGATTAAGCGATTGGTTTTAATTCCGTAGTACATGGAAATTCCTAATGCAATTCCTAGTGGAATTAGTAAACTCATTAACAATGCGCCTGTTCCGTAAGGTCCGCTACTGTCTTTGAAGTCTAAGAAGTGTCCTAGGTTTCCCAGAGAGACATCATATCCTGGATTAACTAAGTGTATTAATAGAGGTAGAAAACCTATGAATGCAATGAAGCTTCCTAATAAGATGCTTGCAACTTTGGGATTCAATGGAACGACTTTGTCATTGATTATCCATTTTTCATAAATTCTAAATTCTGGGTTAGTCTTTAACAGTTCACTTTCTCCATAGCCGGTAGGCCTTTTGGCTAACATGTTGCTGCCCATGACTATCAGGACAATGGGTAAGATTACATTGTACAACATTGCCAGGTGGTACCACCTGACTGCTCCGCCCATAAAGCTTCCAACTAGTGGAAAGATAACCAATCCTAGGATTGGTAGGATTACTCCTAGCATGTAGAGTAGTGTGATTGGCCCTTTCAGGTTGTGTGCATAATGTAACATTTTGTTGTAGGTTCCATCAAGCATAACTTCCAAGGCTTTTTCTAATAACTCGACTCTTCTTCCTTCATTGGATTCGTATAAGCTTCCTTCGATTAAATGAAATGATTCTACAAATTCTAAGTTGTGATCTCTCCAACTTTCTAGATAGTTATCTAGGCTTTCTTTTATGCTGAAGAATCTTTCAGTTTGGATATCCCAGAATACTTTTTTTAAGTCTAGACTTAGTGGGGGTCCGACGTGTTCTGCTGCAAACTTAACTGCGTGTTCCAGGTTGCTTGTGTGTCTCATGTACATGACAATGTATAGTATACACAAAACCATCTGGTTGCTTGCTTCTAGTCTCCAACGGTTGGCTAAGTAGTTTGGAGCATTGCTCAGGGGCTTTATTATTAAAGCTCCGCCTATGATCAAGAATAATGGGAAAAATATGCTTAAACTTCCGAAAACATAGCTCATTACTAGCACTAAAATTCCTAGGAATATTAAAGACAGACCAGACAAAGCCCCAAGGCTTGCTGCAGATCTAGGAGTTATGTTTAGGTGTGCAACTTCTATGCTTTTTTCAAGTTCGGGTAAGTCTTTTTTGGAGGGGGTTACTTTCAAAATTTTTTCAGCAAAATAACACCATTTTTCATAGTTGGTGACTTTTCTTTCTAGAACTTCTGAACGAAATATTTCGTATTCTTTGTGGGTCAACCTTGGTTCGAAATCTTCTAGGTAGTTTTCTCCATACTCGTCTCCAAGTTTTCTTTCGTACTTCTTTAAAATATCGTCAACTTTGTCTGCCACTTAATTTCACCAGGTTATTTTTTCTTAAGGTTTTTTATTGCCTTTCTTGTCCAATCGTCCCATTCAAAGAAAACTCTCTTTGAATCGATGCCGCCGACTTCTCTCCTAACTTGTTCGATGGCTCTGTGGAATGCATCGTTTGATGCTACGACGAAATTGGATTCTAGTATTTCTCTATTGTTTGCTTTTCTGGAATATTCTACTAAGGTTTGTTTTATCTTGGCTCTTAGTAAGATATTTTCCCAGACTGCATCCCAGTTTCCAACCCACTCTCTTACGTTTCCTGCGATGGATTTGATCACGTCACTTTCTCCGTTTAACAGGTCTGCGGTGGGCACTAACTCGTCTTTCTTAGTGTCATATTTCATTAAGTCAACAAAGCCTCTTTCTGCGAGTGGGTCGTCATTCCAATGTTTTCTGACTTCTGAGATTTGTAGGACTCTTTTCCAACTTCTCAGGCCATCTGCACTTTTCACTGGGTTTGAGACAATGATTGCGTCTGTTGCTTTGAAGCTTGTTTTTGGAACGCCGAGGTCATTTACAACTCTGTCAAATACTCCGTAGGGATCTGCACCGTGTATTGTTCCTGCAACTACGTTTGCTAGTGCTCCGGTTCTCATTGCTTCGTAGAGTGCTTTTGCTTCTAGACTTCTTACTTCTCCGACGATCAAACTGCTATCTCCCAGTCTTAGGCTTGTCCTAATTCCGTCATCTGCGCCTAACTCTGAACCGCCTTGTGCTAGTGCGGAACGAACTTTCATGTTTTGAACATTATATCCTAGTCCCCTCATATAATCAACAGGCAGTTCTAAGGTATCTTCAACTGTGATAATCCTGTATTTTCTCATTATTTCGACTAAGAAGCTTCCAAGTAAGCTTGTCTTTCCGCTACTTCTTGTTCCTGCAACTAACATGGTTCTAGCGCCGTCGATCATGAAGCTAACTAGTCCTGCACCTAGTGGGCTGATCATTCTGTTTTCAATGAATAATGGTAGTGTCCATGGCCTATCTCTGTGTCTTCTGAATGCGAAGGCTAACCCTTGTGGACTTAGGGGTTTGGTCATGATTGCTACTCTGCTTCGTCCTCCAGGAATATTTAGTTCGGTGTCTAAAACTGAATTTGCTTCGTCTAAGGGTCTTCCACTGATTAATCTAAATTTGGTTGCCCAGCTTTGTGCATCATCAAAACTTGGCATGATGTTGGTGTAGCAGTCTCCGTAATCTTGGTGTACTAAAAATACTGGTGATTTTCCGATGGGACTGTTTATTGTAATGTCTTGTACTTTTTTGTCTGCTAGTAATATTTCAATTAATCCAAAACCTACTGTGTATCTTACTAGGATGCTGGCGAGGTCGCAGATTCTTGCGTAGGGGATATTGTATCCTTTGTTTTTTGCAAGTTCGTCCAATAGGTCTTTTCCTATGTTGAAGAATGTTGTTCTCATTCTTTCGGGATCTAAAAATTCTTCATTTCTTGGTTTATGTCCTGCGAGTACGTTTTTTGCAAGGTCTAATAGTTCATATTCGTCTTCTCTTAATTTGAATTCTACGGGAACGGAGTGATAATAGTTTTTGATGTCGTTAGGCATTCTAAAGATTGAAACTTCATTTGAACCTACTTGGTAGAAGTCTAACTCTTCTCCTTTCAGGGGCGGATTAGATTTTAGTCTGGTGTACATAAAATCTGGGGTGATTGTTGCACGGAAGTAATCCCTGTAAAGTTTTCTGTCGCCTACATGGTGTCCTGCTATTCTGTCGCCAGCTAGTTGGATTAGTTTGGTTTTCCCTAGGAGGTCTGCCATTTCTGCCAATAATTTAATGTAACTTGTTCTAGCACTTGCAATTTTTTCGTCTTTGTCTCTTTGTAATAGGATTCTTTCTTCTCTGATTATTCTTAGTGTTTCAACATATGCACCAATTGGATCACTCTTCAGGAGATTCATGATTAAGTGTTGTAATTCTCCTAGTTTTCCTCCAAAGAATCTAGCACTTTTTTCATCGAAGCCCCATCTTGAAACACTTAGTGCTTTTTTGTTTTTGATCAGGTGAGAATAGATTCCTGCAATTTCTAAAAGCATTTGAGTCTGGTCATAAAAATAGGCAAATCTTTTTCTTTGGTTGAATTCAATTCTCCTAATGCCTGGAGAGGAAACTAAGTGGTCTATAACTTCGGACATAACTTGTGGGATGTCTTCAATTGAGGGGATATAGCTCCAAGAAATTGCGTTTACTCTCAAAACTTCTTCATTACCTTCTCTAACTACTTGATAAGGACCCTCTTTTCTAAATGCCATATGGTATTCCTTATTGTCAAATTTATATAAATTGCTCCTATTTCTCCTGAAAAAGTATTTAAATAGCCCTAAACTTAAATAGGTTGGGGAAAAAGAAAGTGCCGGAACAACAATTTAGTCAAAATGATCCTAGTCAGTTAATTCTAGATCTTAATGGAAGGATTAGGGCGTTAGAAAATAAGTATAATGTACTAACTGAAAGATTGTTGGTTGTCAATCAGAATATGATTGAGGAATACAAACAGATTATGAAAGAGCTTCGTAATGTATCTAATGAAACAAAACAGTCTAGGATAAAGACTGAACACACGCAGGAAGTTGTGAAGGATGTTGTTAAGGAGATGAAGATCTTTGCAAAAAAAGATCAGTTAAAAGTTTTAGAAAAATACATAGATATGATCAATATTTTGGAACTTGTAACTACTGAACAACTAGATAAAAAATTAGAAAGGTTTAAATCTGAACTAAATCCAACAAATAAGAAAGAGGTAAAAAAAGTTGCCAGAAGAAACTCCAACGAAAAAAGCGATTGAACTTCAAGCAGAGGGTAAATCTAATACTGAAATAATTCAGACTCTTCAAGGTCAGGGTTATTCTTTCCAACAGATTTCTGAAGCTTTGAATCAAGCTCAGGCTAAGGCTAGCGTTGAACCTCAAGTGCAACCGCCTCAACAGGAGATGGCTCAAGAATCTCAGCCTGTGGAACAAAATCCTTCTGAGATGAAACCTTCGGTGATATATTCTGAAAAGTTAAACTCGGAGACAGATATTCCTGTTCCGACGCCAGGTAGTAGTCCTGCTCCGGCTACTGAATCTTTTGAGGGCACTTATCAGCCTCAGGCATGGCCGGAAAGCCAGCCTATGAATTTTAATTCTACAAGTTTGGGTGCTACTTCTGAAGACATTGAAGAGATTGCAGAATCGATAATTAATGAAAAGTGGCAAAAATTAACAGAAGATCTTGGAGATATTATGTCTTGGAAGGAAAAGATAAACAATGATCTTGATGCAATTAAGCAAGAGGTTATGAGGGTTGAAAATAGGTTCGAAAATTTACAAAATTCGGTAATTGGTAAGGTTAGGGAGTATGATCAATCTGTTGGTGAAGTGGGTGTTGAAATAAAGGCGCTGGGTAAATTACTTTCTAATATAATTAATCCTTTGACAAGCAATGTAAAAGAATTACAGGGTATTGTTAAAAATTTGAAAGATTAAATTTTTTAATCTTGACTTGATAGGTACATTATTGCGTATGCTCCTATGAACAGCAATAATAATACTCCTAAGAATTCTCTTTTGAAGATTAGTCTTTTGGTTGTTGCCCAGAATCCGGTTGCCATTGGGTCGACCATTAGGAATGGTCCGAATGCTTGGGTCATTGAGATTAAGAATATTATTACGATTGCTCCGATTCCTATTGTTTGGACTATTGGTGTTTTGGTTAGGTCTGCGATTGTTTCTCCTTTTACGCCCATCATCATGAAGAACATCATGATTACTAATGCTAGTAATAGGAATACAAAGAACCATGGCAGGAAGTTGCCTATCACGACTGTTGTTTCTGGTATCATTACTGTGAATATTGCAATCACGAATGCGATTAGTGCGTCAAAGCCATCTTTTCCGAAGAAGTTTATTTTTTTTAATAGTGCAAATGTAACTACGAATACAAGTAGAAATACGAAGATCATTGCCATCATGTTTCCTAGTCCGCTTGCTTCCAATAAAGTTGCCATCTTCTAATTAGGTATTTTTCCCGATATTCTTCAAAATTTTTGAGAAGGTAATATCTTCTTCTTTATCCTTAGGCTTTATCCACATCATAAATATTACAATGAATACTAATGCCCACACCATTGCAGTGTTTCCTGGTCCAAACAGTCCGTCTAAGAATCCTCCAACTCCGTATCCGGGATACATTCCTCCCGGAACAAATAGATCTGAAAATAATGCAAAAAGAATGGCCACTAATGAGAAGAGAAATGCCCAGCCCCTCATATGCTCTTTGAATTCAGTTTTCTTTCCAAATAATCCAAATACCAATAGAAACATCAAAACGACTATCAAGATGAGTGAAACACTAGGTAAAAATTTCTGTAAGATAAATATCAAATAGGTATTATTCAGGAAGAAAATAGACATTACTAATGCTACGATCATATCTATGTTATGTTTATCTTTCCCAAATAAACTAATTTTTTGTAAGACTGCAAATATTAATGTGAATACAAGTAAGAATGGTAGTAGTAAATCGAAACCGCCGATTTGATCAAAATTTCCTAATAGCTCATAAAAGTCCATTAATTGTGCACCTCATAATTCTGTTGCTCTCACTCTTTTTAATACTTTTTATATCTTTAATCAGAGCCGCTAGAACTCTTTCCAACAACTAGGTACATGAAGATCCCTACTACTAATAATAGGATTATTGTTGATAGTACTGGTCCTGTGAATTTCAAGAATATCCAATCGATTAAGTCTTGTAAACTTCCAATTGCACCTAAAACAATTGCAATGATTGCCATGAATAGTCCGAAAGCGAAAATGCCTTTCATTTTTGAGCTTCCCATGTGTTCCCAGATATTTATTTCGCCGCCTGCTAGTGTTGCTCCGAATACTACCATGAACATTATTATTAAAACGAGTAATAACATGATGTAGGGTAGGGCTGCTTGCATGATGTCCACGATTTGTGTTGCTGCAACTACGAAGAATCCGATTACGAATGCGACCATTGCATTCAAATTCTTTTTATCGCCTTCGGCACCGAAGACTTTGGTCTTCTCAAAAATCCCGTATACTACTGTAAATACCAGTAAGAATGGTAGAACTATGTCAAAAATCCCGAAGGATTTCATGAATTCGATTGCGCCGTATAGTGGGGAAGTCAATTAATCACCTCAAATCCAGAGCTAAGCTCCTTCATTCATTGCCTCGCCTTCAACAGTTTCTCCTTCGTTTACTTCTCCGTATTCGGGGATAGCTGTTTTACTGATCACCATTATGTCTCCCACAGCTTTTACAAGTCTGTGTGGAACAATTACTCCTTTTGCGCCACCTAAAACTCTCGAGAGAGAGGAATTTCTAGTAGCTCTAATTCTCCAACCAAATATCTTGGTCATAGTAACAATTGCTTCTTCAACATCACCAAAGTAATCACCGCTATCTGTAAAAACTTTCATGTCGTAAACAGAAGTCATCTTTTTTAGTTTAAGCATTTGTAAGCCTCCAAAACATGCTAATTGAATGCCTAATCTTTATAAAAGTTTCCGTGCATTGAGATATAATGGTTAAAAGATATAAAAACCTTGTATTCCTTGGGACGTCCCATGTGTCAAAGGAGAGTGTGGATTCTGTTAAAAAACTTATCTTAAAAGAAGAACCGAAGGTTGTTGCAATTGAGCTTGATAGGGAAAGGTTTGTTGCGATGACTCGGAAAAAAAGAGGGAAACCTTCGATAAAATCTATTAAGAGTATTGGGTTCAAAGGCTACTTATTTGGACTCTTAGGGGCATTTGTGGAGGCTAAGATTGGAAAATTAACGGGTGTTGCTCCGGGTTCGGAGATGAGGACTGCGATTAGATTATCTAAAAAGGAAAAGATTCCTATCGCACTAATAGATCAGCCAATAAGGGTCACCCTAAAAAATATATCTTCTAGGATAACTTGGAAGGAAAAAGGAAAGTTTGTTTCAGAATTTTTCAAAGCAATGTTTTCAAAGAAAGAGATTACTAAAATAAACTTCAATAAGGTTCCTACAGAAAAACAAATTGAAATTTTAAGTAAAAAAATGAAGAAAGATTACCCTTCGATCTACAAAAGTCTGATTACTGATAGGGATTTTTTCATGTCAAAAAATTTAAATAAAATCTCTGAGGATAATCCTAGTGATAAAGTGTTGGTCATTGTTGGTGCGGGCCACATTAAGGGAATAATTTCAAATCTCAAAAAAAATGGATAAGACAAAATATAATTTAGCTGAACTAAAAGTTCTGGTCATTGCTTCGTTGGTTTTAGGTTTATCTTTTGGTTTTGATGATGGTTCTCAGACATTTATTAAACTGGATTGGGCTAAGAATTTGTTTGTCCAAATAATTTCGTCTTTGGTGATTCTTTCTTTGTTCATCAGGTCTACTAAGGCCTATGCTAAATCTAAGGGTATTTTTGTGAACTTTGGACTTTGGACTGCAAAGAGGCATGGGCTTACAAGGGATGCAGTTTCGAAGGGGGATGGAATTCCTCTCTGGTTAATACTGCCTGCTTTTACCACTCTGGTTAGTATGGGTAAATTGTTTTTTTCAGTTATAATTTCTCCAACATTTGCACATACAAAGCATTCAAGGATTTCTAAGAAATTTGAAAGACCTACTGAGAGAGAGTTAGGTTTGGTTGCGTTGATTGGACCACTTACTTTGGCAATAACTGGAATTTTATTGTCTGGGTTTCAGACTCCTGAATTTTCAAAGCTTGCAATGATTACGTTCTCGATTGCTTTTTGTACAATGCTTCCGCTTCCTAGACTAAATGGAATGCATGCGTATATTGGTTCGCCGCCGCTTTATGCATTTTCTATGGCGTTCATAGTTTTTTCATATTTTATTTCACAGGCCTTGGATATTGGAAGTTCTTTGCTAATCAGTATTCTTGCTTCACTAGTTTTCATGTTTGTTTATTATGTGAAAACTTTTATTCTTTAGTGTAAGAAGCTAAAAATGCCTTTTTGCAAAAACCATACTACAAAGGTCCAAACAATAAATGGATAAATAGGTAATAATCCGGTTACTATAGAAATCAGGTAAAGTCCTCCTAAAATGTCTAATACACTCAGAAGGCCTCCAAAAAATGCCAGGGATTTGATCATGAGTAGGGTTACAAATAAGCTAACTAGTGGTCCTTCGAAGCCAAATCTGGCCATGATCAGTAGGATTGCAATGCTCAAATCTAGAATGCCGAAAAATTGAATTAACATAATAAAAAAAATTTAAAGAGGTTTTTAAGTTTTTATTCACGATGTACCAAATAAAAGGTTTCGAACCAAGAAAATATCAGGAAAATATCCTGAATACGATTTCGAACAAGAATACTTTAGTTTGTCTACCTACTGGGACTGGCAAAACTAAGCTTGCGATAAGCCTTCTTATCAAGAGGCTGAATGAATATCCTGGTAAGCAGATTTTGATTATTTCTCCTACGAAACCTCTTTCATCCCAGATTGCTGAGGAGGTAAAAGAGTGTACTTCGATACCTTCTGAAGAAATAAATCTTTTGACTGGAACCATCAAGCCTGAAGAACGGAGCAAGATATTTCAGAATTCAAGGGTGATAGTTGCAACTCCTCAGACGATTCAGTTTGATTTGGAGAATGAAAGAGTTTCATTAAAAAATACTACATTGTTGGTGGTTGATGAGTGTCATAGGTCTAAGGAAAAGTTTGCAAATACTATTGTTGCGAAGGAGTATAACCGACAATCTGAAGATGGATTGATTCTGGCTCTAACTGCTTCTCCTGGTTCTACTAAGGAAAAAGTTTCAGAGGTTTGTTCTAACTTGTTTATTGAGAATGTTGAGTTGAGGACTGAGACTGATGAGGATTTATCGGAGCACATTCAGGTTAAGGAAAATGAGAATATCAAGGTTCGGCTTCCTCCTAAGTTTCAAAAAATTCAGGGTGCGTTAAGGCAGTTCTATAAGATTAAGGCTGGAAATTTAAGAAAGTATGGATTCACTAAGCCGCCTTCTGCTATAAATAAAACTGATCTGCTCTTGTACCAGCAAAGCTTGCAACAACGGATCAAAAAGGGGGACTATATGGCTTACCGAGGGGTTTCAGAAATTGCAGAAATGATTAAGGCAAATCATGCTTTGGGCTTGATTGAAACTCAAACTCCTCTTGCACTTAAGGAGTATTTTGAAAAGTTAAAGAATGAAACTTCAAAGGCGTCTAAAAATTTACTGAATAATAAGGGTATAGAAAAGTCCGTGCAATTGACAAATGAATTGGTTGAGGATAATCAAAACCATCCTAAATATGACAAGCTACTTGAACTTATAGGGGAAGAAACTAAAAAAAATCCGAAAACTAAGACTATAATCTTTGCAAATTATCGGTCTACTGTAAGGGAGATCAAGGAAGGTTTAGAAGAGATTCCTTCGGTCAAACCTATAATGTTGGTTGGACAAAAGGATGGTTTCACTCAGAAGGATCAACTAGATACTATTGAAAGGTTTAACAATAATGAGTTTAACACTTTGATCTGTACTTCGATAGGGGAGGAGGGTATTTCTATAGGGTCTCTTGATTTGGCAATATTCTATGATCATACTGCTTCTGAAATAAGAAAGATTCAAAGATCCGGAAGGGTTGCAAGAATTAAGCCGGGTAAGATAATAAATTTAATTGCTGAAAAAACTCTTGATGAGGCGATGTTGTGGACTGCTAAAAGAAAGGAGGTTAAAATGCATAACTTGTTGAGTTATATGCAGAGGAATCTAAACAAAAATGAAGATAATCGTTGATACTAGGGAGAGAAGGTCGAGGATAATTGTAGATCTTGCTAAAAAGGGATTTGATACTCAGGTAAAACAGTTGGAGGTTGCTGATTTTATTTTGAAAACTAGGGATCAGCAGGGTAATGTTCATGCGTTGGGGATTGAGAAAAAGACTCAGGAGGATTTTCTTAATTCTATGATGGATAAAAGAATTCTGAGGCAGTTGTTAGAACTGAAAAGGAATTTCACCAAGCAGCTCTTGATAATTGAGGGGGACCAGAATATTTATACTTTGAGAAACATCCACCCTAATGCAATACGTGGCATGTTGGCTTCGATTGCTATTGACTTTCAGATTCCGGTGGTTTATACTAAGACTACGAAGGATACTGCGTCTCTTCTCTCGGTGATTGCAAAAAGGTTGGAAAAGCCTGCAAGGCATTATTCTTTGATTCCTAAAAGGAAGTCTGCTTCATTAAAGGAGCAACAGGAGTATTTGATTGAGGCTCTTCCGGGTGTGGGGCCTACTTTGGCAAAGGCACTTTTGAAGAAATTCAAAACTGTTAGGAATGTGTTCTCTGCGTCGGAGTTGGAGTTGAGGAAGATAGATAAGATGGGTGAGAAAAAAGCAGAAAAAATAATTGATGCTATCAACCATGAATACAAAGGCTTAAATAAATAAAAGCGAATATAGCTTTATGAAAAAAGGTGAAAGTACGAGTTTTATTCTTGCTGTAACATTTGTGTTGGCGGCAACTTTGCTTTCTGCACAGATGATTTTGAACCCTACTGGGTTGGCAACTCAGCCACAGGATGTTCCTGAGTTAGGTCAATGTTATGATTATGTGCATACTACTATTCCTAGGGCTACAACTTATGAGAATTGTTGTGAGGCTAAACCGGTTGCATATAAATGGGTTGATAGGTCTGAAGAAGAGTTTTATTGTTGATTCTTCGGAGATTGTCGCAACATTAATTTAAATTAACTTTTCTTGTTTGATTCATGGTTTTGTTAAAAATTGAAAAAAGGCTATTGGGTCTTTCACTAATCAGTTCGATGTTGGGGGTGTTCCTGTTTCAATTAATTAAATGATTTTCCACAACCGCAACTTGATGATATGTTGGGGTTTTCAAATTTAAACCCGCTTTCTTCTAAGGATTCGACATACTTGATTTTGGTGCCTTTCAAAACTTTGGCACTGTCTTTGTCGATGAAGATTTTAATTCCTTCTTCTTCTAGTATCATGTCGTCTTCTTCGGGTCCTTCTTTCAGGTCTAGGGCGTATGAATAGCCTGCGCAGCCGCCGGCCAATACTGTGACTCTTAGTCCAAATCCTTCTTTGTTTTCTGATTTTCTTATTTCTTTTATTTTGTCTACTGCTGATTTGTCTAGGGTGATAACTTCTTCGTCAGAAATTTCGATGTCTTCATTTTTATCGAAAACACTATTTAGATCTTCGACAAGTTTATTCAAAACGTTTTCATCGAATCCATGTCCAATCACTCCTTGTTCTAAGGTTTCGAAGGTTGCTGCTCCACAACCTACGCAGTGTAATCCTGCGGCAGCCATTATTTCTGATAGCTTCATTGCTTTGTCTGGGTAATTCTCTAGGATAGATCCGATTGTCATGTCTTTTGTTATTTTTTTTGTTTCGTCTAATTTGTCCATTTTAATCTCCGAAATATTTTTCTTTGTATTCTTCTATAAGTTTTTGCACTTGGGAGATGCAATCTTTGTCGTGAATTCCAACTTTGGTTTTCTTTTGTACTGCTTCAAGATCCATGGTCCCTTCTAAGACTGCGTGTTCGATGTCGTGGTCTGTAATTTTTAGCACTTTGTCTATGATCTTTGCAACTCCTTCAACGACTCTGTCTTGTTGGCCGGATTTTTTAAAATAATCGTTAACTGCTTCTCTGAATGCTTTGTCAGCTAAAACGCTGCAATGGAATTTTCTTGGCGGAATTCCTCCTAGATATTCTGCAATGTCTTTGGGTTTGATTTTTAGTGCTTCTTCGATTTTCATTCCACCTTTTTCTAGTATCATCACGCTAAATGCTGATGTGCTTGCGATTGCAGTTCCGCATCCATAGGTTTGCCATTTTAGGTCTACAATTTTATCTTCTTGGGGGTTAACTTTTATGAAAATTTTCATTCCGTCTCCACAGGCTGGACTTCCGACTAAACCTACTCCGTCTGCATTAAAGTTCTTGACTTCGTCTGCGGTTTTGAAGATGTTTCGTGGGTGGAAGAAATGTTCTTTGACTGTATCTGTGTAAAACCAGTCTCTGCCGTCATGACTTTTTCCGTCTCCTAATTTGACTAGGCTCATTTTTTGATCTCCTTCTCTAGTTTTTCACTGTCTACGTTGAATGGGGATATTTTTCTCAGGTCTTTGACAATTTTGGGTAAGATTTCTAGAACGTAGTCTATATCTTCTTTTGTCGTGTCTTTCCCCAGGGTGAATCTTATACTTCCATGTGCATATTCATAAGGTACGCCTAGGGCAACAACTACGTGGGATGGGTCCAATGTTTTTGAAGTGCATGCACTTCCGCTTGATGCATAAACGTCCATAGAGTCTAAATAGAGCAAGATTGCTTCTCCTTCGACGTCTAAGAAGCTGATGTTTATATTGTTGGGAAGTCTCATCGACGGGTGGCCGTTTAATATGGATTTGGGAATTTTTTTTAGTATTTCTTCAATCATGTAGTCTCTTAGTTCTGATAGTCTTTGGGTTTCGTTTTCTCTTTGTTCTTCTGCAATTTCTAGTGCTTTGGTGAATGCCCTTATTCCAGCTAGGTTTTCTGTGCCTGATCTTTTGTTCCCTTCTTGGCCGCCTCCATGGATTAGCGGTTCTAGTACAATTCCTGTTTTAACATATAGTAGCCCGATACCTTTTGGTCCGTATACTTTGCTTGAGTTTAGAGTCATCATGTCTAAATTTAATTCTTTGACATTTAATTCTAAATAACCTGCGGCTTGGCAGGCATCTGTGTGAAGTTTAATGTTTTTTTCTTTGCAGATTTTTCCAATTTCTTTAATGTTTTGGATGGTTCCAACTTCGTTGTTTGCGTACATTATACTAACTAGTAGGGTTTCTTCAGAGATTTTGTTTTTTAGGTCCTCCATGTCGATTAATCCTGTTCTATCCATCTTAACAAAGATAATTTCAAAACCTTTTTTCTTCAAGAATTCGCAGGTTTCTAAGACTGCAGGATGTTCTATTTCGGTTGTAATAATTTTATTTTTTTTGCCGTTACTTCCAAAGGCCAGTCCTTTCAATGCAAGGTTGATGCTTTCTGTTCCTCCTGAAGTGAATATTAATTCGGAGCTCTTACAATTCAAGATTTTAGCAATTCTTTCACGTGCATTTGCTAGGGCTCTTTTTGATTCTAACCCTATGGTGTGAAAACTTCCTGGGTTTCCGTATACTTCTAAGTATTTGATAAGTTCTTCTTTAACAACTTCATCTATTTTGGTTGTTGCTGAATTATCCATGTAGATTTTTTTATTCATTTTTGAAACAAATTCCGCAATCCTTGTCTTCAGGATGCCAGCTTTTCTCCCTGTGTATTTTACAGACTACGCCTTCATTCCACAATAATTTCAACAATTTTTGGACTTCTGCAAATATTAGGCTTGAATCTTTGACGATGTTTTTTGCTGATTGTGAAAAGTGTTCTTTTAGGTGGTTGTCAATTTTTAGGTCGTTGCCTCTTTTATTGTTCACGTACTGTGAAATTGCTGCGGCTGTAACTCCTAGCATTTTTGCAATGCTCTTCTGGTCTAGACCTTCTTCTTTCATAGCTAGGGCTAGCTCTTTTCTTATTAGGGGCAGGATATACCATGCTTCTATCTCTTGAGGCTGAATTACCTTTAAATTTGGGTCCATTTTGAACCTAAATTAACTATTGTTAATTTAAAAGATTATCCTTTTGGAATTACCAGAAAATATGCGGAAAAAACTAACCAACTCCCTTAAAATCTACCTCAAAACTATTTTTTACTTGAAGAATGTGGTTAGTCCTTCTTGTTTTTCTTCGTTTTTCCCGAAGATGCTTTCCACTCTCATTTTGGTGATGTCTAGGGTTTCTTGTAAATATGGAGATATCTCGAATTCCCTTGCCAGTTTTAGGCTTGGTTCTAAGTATTTTACTATGCTTCCTTGTGAGATTGTGAATATGATTTTACCGAAACATTTGGGTGCGATACAATGGCCTGCTATTGGGGGGCGTCTATATTTTTCGTTACATTTTACGCACCTAAATTGTTGCATGCTAAATTTTCTCAGATTTCCTTTTATGTCTCTGATAAAGTGTCTTTCAATAACTAGTCTTGCAACGTCGTCGGTTTTCACTGCCCTTACTTTTTTTGCTACTTCCATTTGGCCTTGAACTTTTTCGTCCATTGTGGGTAAAGATTTGTATGCACTGCAGGGAATTGCATTGTTCAAGTCTGTGGTTTCATGTGTGTAGCCCATGTCACAAAATTGTTTTTCGGTTCCCAGTCTTCCATTTAGCTGGTCTATTTTGATGTCCCATGGTTTGAGGTAATTTTGGGCTCCTCTGTATAGTTCTAGTGGATAATTCCAACAAACGTCCATGTTGAATACCATGTCGTCTACTTCTGTTGGTGTTAAAACACTTGTTAAAACTAGTGGGGCGTCTTGTGTGCTCCCTCTGTGTGCTGGCAGATAGTGTTTTGAAAAGTTGATCAGTGAGTCTAATAATAGTGAACAGCATAGTTCATCTCCATCGCAGTCTCTTCTAACCATGCAATGGAAGTAGGGGTGAGCTAGAATTCCTTGGGTCTTGCTGAAACCGATTATTCTTCCTACTGCGCCTGCACTTATGTGTGGGGCTAAAGCCAGAACTAATTGTCCAACTAGGTCTGTTCTGTCTTTTACATTGTAGAAGCTTTTTTCTCTGTAGACATTAACTAATAGGTCGTCTACGAATTGTGCAACTCTTTTGAAAACTTCATCGCAGCCTTCATCCATTGCTTCTTTTGATGCGGGTAATATGACGTCTTGTATTTTTAGTTCTAGTACTTGGTCTTCATTGGTTAACTCTCTGCCTTTTACGTCTTTTAGATAACCTAGTTTTTTTAGCATTTCGACACTGGTTCCTATTTCTTTTGGTTTGAAGTGTGTGATGGGCATTTCTGTCATGTCGTAACGGGTGGTTCCGTCTTTGTTAACGTAGATTTTATTTTTAGCTCTCAATAAACCTTTAACTAAATGTTCAGGAATGTGTTCTTTGTTGCTTGTTCCTCTTACGCCTTTGATCAGTTCTGGTAACATACTTCTGTTCATTCCTGAAAGTTTGGTTGCATTGTTGAAATATTTGATAATGTCTAGATCCATACTTTTATAGGCGTTTACAAAGTCGTGTTTGCATTTTTCGCCTAGTTCTCCGCACATGTTGCATTGATATTTTTTCTTTGCTTTTTTTCCACAGCTTAGACAGCTGGGATAGACTGAACTTTCTCCGCATTCGCAGACATAGGTTGGAAATTGGTTTTTTACTTTTCCAATGTCTAGGGAGCTTTGGAAGGATCTTAATCTGCCACCTTCATCGCCTACGGGGAATAGTACGTGGGGGCTTCCAGTTAATTTTCTCATTTTTGCTTTTTCTGGACGTCCCATTCTTGCTCCGATTGTCGTTCCCAACTTGTCTGCTATGGGGTATTTTTTGTTGAAGCATTCTAAGATGTTGTTTTTTGTAAGGTCTAAGTTTTCGAAATAGAATTTAACTAATTCAGAATCTAGGCCCATGATTACTAAGTATTCTTTTCCTACAACTTTGTGTGGGATTCCTACTAATTCCAAAGTTCTTTTAATTTTTTCTTCAGGGAAGGGCAATACAACTTTACCTTCGATGAAATTTCCATTTTTTATCCATTCGTCTAAGATCTTTAGATCTTCGATGGTTATTGCTTTCCAATTGTAGGTATATTTTGGATGTAGTGCAACTCCAAAATGTTCAGAGATTTTTATTGCTTCTTTGAATGGGATTTCTGTGAAGTAATCGTCTTTTAGTTTTTCTAATAGTTCTTCGAAGTTTTCTTTGGGTTTTTTCTCGGCAGCTTCTAGAACTTCTTGTGCCCACCATTCTTCACAATACCCTGCAGGGATTAGGGTGTGGCCTCTGTCAAAGAAGTCACCGTAACAGATTAGCATGTCTCCTAGATAGATTACTTCTTCGACTTTGTTTTTGACTTTGTTAGCTTCTTCTAAGGTGTTTAATTTTAAGACAGAGCCGTCAACTAATTTTACGATTGGTCCTTCGATGGAATCACAGTTAGAAATGATTGTGCTTTTTCCTGGTCTTTCGGTTTTTAGTTGTGTTCCTATTGCGATGAAGTCGTTCAATACTGCCATGGTTGCAGGGTTCATGCTGTTTGCTGATAGTCCTGAGATTCTTGAACGTCCATATCTTAGTCTGAATCCTCCGTCGGCTAATGGGTGGTTGAACACTGGCCTTCCTGCAACGATATCTTTGATGAATGTGTAGTCGGGTTTTAGTTTTTGGTCACTGTCATCGTCTTTTTTGACTGCTTTTTTGGCTTTAATTTCTTTTTGGAGTTTGACGAAATCTCCTAGGAAATTCCATTGTTCCATTCCTAGGTCTATTCCCCATTTGGCGAGTTGTTTCCATACTTTTGGGGCTTTTTGTGCAATGCCTTCGCCTGTTACTAGGCAAACTCCGTTTCTTACACGGTTGGTTTCAACTCTGTCTAGTCCTTTGTAATTACTGACTTCTATTTTCTCGCTTGGGTCTCCGTCGATTTGGATGGGAATGTTTTCAACTAAGTATCTGATTTCTGCATCTGAGGGCATGTATTGTAGGTTGGTTACTCTTTCGTGATAGTCTGTTAGTTCTGTGCACATTCTTTTGATTTCTGTTTCGTCTGGATCGTAGGGTTCGTAGCCCATATTTTTCCGGATGTAATCTCCAATTAGTAAAGAAACGCTACTTGCGGTTCCGCCTGCGCTTCTGATTGGTCCGGAATAAAACAAAGCAAGGTAGTCTTTTCCGTCTCTTCTTTTTTTTACTTGTAGTTTGGTAAATCCTTCTAGTGGTGAAGAAACAACTCCGTTAGTGATGTAGGAGAGTCCAACTCTCAGGCCTATTTCCATTGCCAGTTCTTTTGTTTCGAATTTGACAAATTTTTCTTGGGCGACTTCTAATGCTACGGTTAGGGCAACTCTCCAGTCTTGTGTTCCGAATTTTTCTTCTAGTTCTTTGATTCGTTCTACTAGGTTGGTTTTTTTCAGTTCGGGAGCTACAACTGAGATTAGACCTACTACTCTTTCGGCCATGTCTTTAGCTAGCATTATTTCTACATGGTCTTCGGGGTCTAGATTTTTGGCTCTACATTTGTTTGCTAGACTGAATGCAATGTTTACATCGGATTTTATGTCTTCGAAGTACTTGTTGGTGTCTTCATTCATTTGCATTTTCTTCTTCTCCTGCGAAATCTAGGATCATTCCTTCTCCTGTTCCAAAGTTGAATATTGGGACTTTACAATATTCTGGGTGGTGTCCGACTCTTTCTTGGAAGTCTGTTTTGTATTGCCAACAAGAACCTACGATGTTTGTAACTCCTTTGTATTTGGATATACTGCTTTTGTGTATGTGTCCTGATACAAATATGTCGGGTATTTGGTCGATGACTAGGTAGTCTTCTTTGCCATTGGGAACAAATAGTGTTGATGTATGGACGGGGGCTAGGTGTCTTTTTTGTAATAAGAATTTCATGATTAGGTCTCCGCGATCATAACCTCCATTTTGGGCGATGGGTTCTATGTTTGCAGCGTAGTAGTCATAACTGTAACCATGATACATTAAAACGTTGAATCCGCTAAAGGTTTCGTTTCCTAACACGTTGACCATTGAGGGGTTTGAAACTAAGGTTAGGTTCTCGATTTTCTTTAAGGATTCGGCATATCTGTCCAATGCGGGTTGGGGTTCTGCAATTCTTCTTGCATCGTGGTTTCCTGGGCATAGAACAATTTTGATGTCTTTTCTGATCATGTCTAATAGTTCGGCACATCTATCGTATTGGCCTTGGATGCTTTTGATGTGTAGTTCTTTGTCTTGTCCGGGGTAAATTCCTACTCCGTCTACTACGTCTCCGGTTATGAACAAAAATTTGACTTTTTTGCTTAGTTCGACCATTTTTGGGTCTTCGTGTTTTCCGTTTAGCCATGCTATTAGTTCTAGCATTTTGTCTTCGATAAATAGGTCGCTTCCGATGTGTACGTCCGATATGAATGCTGCGCAGATGTCTTCGTTAAATTTTTTCACTTCTGTTTGTGCTGGGATGTCTGGGAATATTATTTCTCTTGCGTATAGGAAGCCGTTACTCATTGTTCCAACAACTCCGATTAGTTCATCTTCACAAAGTAGATCTAGGTCGTTGGTTTTTGTTGAGTCGAAGATAACGTTCATTGAGCCTGTTGTGTCTTCTAGTTTGATCATGGTGTTTCCTTTTTTGGTTAGTCTTTTTTCATAGATTAATCCGATGAGGGCGACTTCTTCTCCCTTTTCTCTGGAGAATGCGCGGCTGATGGATATGACATTTTGCATTTCTTGTCTTTTTGCTACAATGTTTTTCAAGAATTCGTATCTTTCTTTGTAGTGGTAGACAAAGTCTTTGACTTCTCTTAGTTTGGATTCGTCTTCGTAGTTAGTTAGTACTTTCAGTGGATATTCTACACTTAGTAGGCTTGTTTGGTCGGGTGGAACTTCTTTGATTTCTTCTTTAACGGTTTCGACAACTTCTTCGACTTGTTTGACTGGTTCTTCTTTTTTGGTAACTACGGAGTAGCCTAGGTTTTCTTCTTGTGGTTCGTCAAATATTAGTTCTAGAAATGAGGAGTATAGTCTGTTGGTTTTTCCTTTTTCGTGTAGTACTCTGCTTTTTTCGAATTCTATCCAGTTGATTCCTGAGACTCCTTTTCTTGAGACTCCTTTGTAGATGTCTGAACCTATTACTACTGGTTTGTCTTTGGATAGTATTTTGGTATCGACTAGGTGTAGGAAATCAGAATCAAAACCGTCTTCTTCTACGATGTCTGGGGCTAGCAGGTAGCCTTTGTCTAAAAAGGATTCTAGAATTTCTTTGTTTATTTCTTTCTTCATATACCTAGACCTTCCTGTAACATAACATGTATTTTTTTCACTATGTTCTCAGGAATTCCTAGTGTGATACTCCGTGTTCTGCCGTATCGGCCTTTGCTTATGACTCTTGCATTGATTATTCCGAGCATGTCTAGTTCGGCAATTATGTCGCCAATCCTTCTTTGGGTTAAGGGTTTGGTTCCGCATTTAATGCAATTCTCTTTGTAGAGTTCATATATATCTCCGGTGTATATTCCTTGGGAATTCGTTTTAGAACTGTCTAAACTTGTGAATTGTAAGATACTGTATAGGGTGATTTTGAATTGTTTTGGTTGTGTTGATACGATGTCTACGACTCTGTCTCTTTCTATTTTTTCTTCGGCTTGGTCTATGAATTTGATTTCTATTTTATCTGAGTTGTTTCTTTCTGCTAGTTCTCCTGCAACTCTTAGTAGTTCTAAGGCTCTTCTTGCATCTCCGTGTTCTTTTGCTGCGTATGCTGCACATTTTTCAATGACTCCTTCGCCAATTACTTCTGTTCCGAATGAGATTTGGGATCTTTCTTTCAATATTTTTTGTAGTTGTATTGCGTTGTATGGTGGAAAGACTAGTTCTTCTTCACTTAGGCTGCTTTTAACTCTTGGATCTACTTGGTCGATGAACATTAGATCGTTGCTTACGCCTACGATTGAGATTTCGCTGTTTTCTAGTTCAGCATTTAGTCTTGTTAGATTGTATAATATTTTGTCTCCTGTGTTTTTTACGATTTCGTCTATTTCGTCTAAGACTAAGAGAAGTAGCATTTTTTCTTTTTCGACTAGTCTTACGAATATTTTGTAAACTTCGTCGGTTGGTAATCCTGTTGGTGGTATTTCTTGTCCTAGTTCTCTTGAGATTTGTGCTATTAGTCTGTATTCTGTGTCTGCAACTCTTTTTAGTTTACAATTTAGGTAGACTATTTTTAGATTGAGTTTGCTTTCTTTTGCAACTTCGTCTATTTGGTCTATTACATGTTTTATTGCTAGTGTCTTTCCTGTGCCTGTTTTTCCGTAGAGAAATATGTTGCTGGGCCGCTCCATACGCAGGGAAGGTGCGAGTATGCCTGCTAACATGTTTATTTGGTCTTCTCTGTATGGTACTTTTTCTGGTGTGTAATTTGATTGTAGAACTTTTTTATTTTTGAATAAACCCTCTTTTTTTGCGTAATCTCGTAGAAAGTCTTTAACGTCGGCCATAACTACAAAAATATTTCATGTTTTATTTAAGCATATCTATACTATCATATGAAACTCCCACACCATAGTTTCCACTGGAGTATTCTTTTATAAAAAAATAAATCAAAAAACCAAAAATATTTCAGCATTCTAAAAATAAATAATTGAAAAATATATAATAAAAAAAATAAATTAAATAATAAATAATAAATAATAAAAAAATTTATAAATAAAATATAAAAAAATAAAAAATTTATAAAAATTCTTTAATTTTAACTTTAAACAGTGTAACTCGTATGTTTTACGTTTTTTTCCGAAATATTTTTTTCCATACGAAATGTTGGTGTGGGGTCTTTAGTTTACCCAATTATTTTTTACTTATCTTGAATTAACAACCTATTTATATCAATAATTCAAGGTTTAAACAATGGAGATACTTACAACAATTGCAATTGTTTCAATAATTGTTCTATTAATTTTGTTTTTTGTTGTTAAAAAAATACTCAAAACTCTATTCATATTTTCATTGTTGATCTTTGGATTCATATTATTGACTACTATTCTGATAATTTCTGATGCTAAAAGTCTTTCAAATCTTGAAACATCTCAATCGGCATTCTTCTATAAGGTAGATAACAACATAGAATCGACTATGATAATTAATTTTTCAGATTCAGATACTTTTTTCATTGAATCTGGTGATCTAAACACTTATTATCAAAATTCCTCAGATCAAGGTTTTTTCAAGGTGTTCACATTCACGAATGATTCATTTCCTAACCTGCTTTCAGATAATATCACTCTGTCGGAAAATATTTCTTTTGAGAAGTCAGAGATCTTGGATTTACTAAATGATGTTGACCAAGATAAAGTTGATATGGCATTTTCTTTAGCGGTTTCAGATGTCTTACAGAATCTACCTAACCAAAAAAGGCTTCCTGTTTTCTTGGATTCTTACAAGAATAATGATGTTTCAATAAAGCCTCCTATCAAGGCTATATCTCTGCTTTCTATTTTTCCTTCAGAGTTTATCAATAAATTAGTCTCAGATTGATAAATTTTATTACAACTTAAAAACCACACAAAAAGCTTTATATACCATATAGGGTTAACATTACCTAAAATGACAGAGGAAGAAAAAAACTATTCTAAGCAGTTATTAGGTAAGACTGTTGTAACTAAAACTGGTAAAAGGTTTGGGGAAGTTGGAAACATTACTTTTGAAGTTAGAACTGGTGAATTAATGCAGATCATATTAAAGAATCCGACAACTTATACAGAGGGGATGGATCTTGAGAGAGATCAAAATAACAGTTTGTTAATTCCTTATTCATCTGTAATCGCGATTGGTGACTTTGTTGTTGTATCTGAAGAAGACATAATTTAGTCTTTCAGCATTCTACATATCTAAAATGGTTAGTTCCAAAACTCTCAAAGATTTCAAAACGACTAAAGATATCTCTATTAAAGATTCTGTTGTTGATCAGATTATTGGCCAGGAAGAGGCTGTTACTATTATTAAGAAAGCTGCTAGGCAGAGGAGAAATGTTTTGTTGATTGGTGAGCCGGGTACTGGTAAATCTTTGACGGGACAGGCTTTGGCCGAATTAATTCCTAATGGTGATTTGGATGATGTTTTGTCTTTTGATAATCCTTCTGATGAGCATAATCCTTTGATTAGGGTTATGTCTAAAGGTAAGGGTAAGTTGCAGGTCCAACAATCTAAGATTGAGTCTATGAAACAGTTCAAGGGTCAAATGATTTTTTTCTATATTTTGATTGCTATTTCTATTTTTTCTCCGTGGTGGGTTAGGAAACAGTATGGTGATATTATGGCGGCTGCGTCGTTGATTTCTTCTATGATGTTTATTGCAATATTTATTTTGTTCCTTAATCTTAATAAAAAGGCAAGGAAGGGAACTAAGGTTCCAAAGATTCTTATTGATAATTCAAAGAAGGTAAAGGCGCCTTTTATTGATGCTACTGGTTCTCATGCGGGAGCTTTGTTGGGTGATGTTCTTCATGATCCTCTTCAATCTGGTGGTTTGGGTACGCCTGCTTATGAGCGGTTGGTGCCAGGTATGATCCATAAGGCAAACAAGGGTGTGTTATTTATTGATGAGATTGGGAATATGGATCCTGTTGCACAACAAGAGATTCTTACTTGTATGCAGGAAAGGAAATATCCTATCACTGGACAGTCAGAAAGGTCTTCTGGAGCGATGGTGCGTTCAGAGGAAGTGCCTACTGATTTTATTTTGGTTGCGGCTGGTACTCCTGATACGATTAAGAAGATGAATCCTGCGTTGAGATCTAGGATTAGGGGTTATGGTTATGAGATTAATATGAATCATACGATGGAGGATACTCTTGAGAATCAAAGGCGGATTGCTATTTTTGTAGCTCAGGAAGTTAATAAGGATAAGAAGATTCCTCATTTTACTAAGGCTGCTGTGGAGGAGATTATTCAGGAGTCTAGGATTCGTTCTGGTACTTCTAAGAAGCTTACTTTGCGTTTGAGGGAGCTTGGTGGTTTGGTGAGGGCTGCTGGTGATTTGGCATTGGAACAAAATTCTAAGTTTGTTGAGCCTGATCATGTGATTAAGGCAAAGTCTTTTGCAAGAACTTTGGAGCAACAGATTGTTGATAAGTATATTGAGAATAAAAAGAAGTATGAGGTTATTGTTACTAGTGGGTCGAGGGTTGGGCGTGTTAATGGTCTTGCTGTGATGGGTTCTGATTCTTATCTTTCGGGTTTGGTTTTGCCTATTGAGTCGGAGGTTACGCCTGGTGGGAAGAGGTCTGATTTTATTGCGACTGGTAAGCTTGGTGAGATAGCGAAGGAAGCGGTACAGAATGTTTCGGCTATTATTTTGAAATATTTTGGTGAGGATATTAAGGAGAAGTATGATATTTTTATTCAGTTTTTGCAGACTGCTTCTGAGTCTGGTGGTGTGGAAGGAGATTCTGCTTCGATTGCTGTTGCAACGGCTATTATTTCGGCTTTGAAACAGATTCCTATAAAGCAGAATGTTGCAATGACTGGTTCTCTGTCTGTTCGGGGGGAAGTTTTAGCGGTTGGTGGGGTTACTCAAAAGATTGAGGCAGCAATTCATGCTGGTATTAAAACTGTAATTATTCCTAAGGCTAATGCTCAGGATGTGATTTTGAGTCCTAGTAATAAGAGAAAGGTTAAGATTATTCATGCTGAAACTCTGAAGGAGGTTTTGGAGCATGCTTTGGAGTGGAAGGGTAAGGAAAGTATTTTGAGGAAGTTCAAAAGTATCTAATTTCTTAATCGTAAGTTTTATAATCTCTTAAGATTATTTCAACCAACATGATAATCAACTTAACACTAGATAAAATATCGGTTGACAAGACTGGCCCTTTGAAGGGTAAAATAGAAGCTAAGAATGGCATTAAATTTACAGATATTGCTGAGCATCCTACTCCTGAGGGTATGAATAATCAGGCTCTTTTGAAGTTCAAATTCACTTATTCGGTGGATTACTTGCCTAATATTGCTAAGACTGAGATTGTTGGTTATATTCATTATTTAACAAGTAAGGATGCTAAAGATAAGATTTTAGAAGATTGGGACAAGGAAAAGAAGATTGAACCTTCTTTCTCAGGCCAGTTAGTAAATTATGTTTTTGCTAAGTGTGGGGTTATGGCTCTTTCTTTATCTCAACAAGTTGGTCTCCCTCCACATATTGCTATGCCTAAGATTTCTCTTAAGGCTAAGGCTCAAGGGGAGTCAAAGGAAGAATCTAAACCTAAGGCTTCATAGCCTTATCCTCACTTTTTTGAATAGTTTTATATATTTCTTTGTAGTGCCCACTATGTATGTATATACGCACTAAGACAAGAAAGAATGTTTCTGGAGATGTTAGGAAGTATGCTTATTTGGTTCTTACGAAACGCCGTAAAAGGTCTAAAAAGCATCCTAAACAGAAGGTTTCTGCTTATTTGGGTCGTGTTATTGAGCTAAACAATCATCAACAATCAACAGTCAACAATGCTCAACAGAGTCCAAAAGAGACTGTGAGGGCTATGTTTGATGAGTTGCTCTTGGCAAATGGTTTCTCAAAGGTTGATCAGCACTATTCTAAGGGCGATTTAATGGTGAATCTCAATAATTATAATGTGAAAAGCATTAAAACTGGCCAAAAACTATGCTTACAGGTCAATGAGGGCTTTGTTGCAAACAAGACTTTGCGTCGAATTATCTGTTATAGGCCTCCTGAAGGCACCAACAAGGATGTTGGGCAGGATTTGGCGAAGAAATTACTTTCCTCAGGCCTTAACCCTCAAAAAGAGGCTTTTCTGGGCTTGTACTATAAGATTTCTAAAGAGTTCCATGGGAAATAAAGGGGTTCATCAACAATCATCAACAATGAACAACAATACCAAACAATGCCAAACAGGTAAGTCTTAAATAATTGTAAGGCCCTCTAAATCCTTAAGAAAATGGCTGAGAATAAAGCGCTTTTTAGGGAAAAAATAAGGAATTCTTTTTCTAATGCGAAAAATGACATTTCAGACCTAAAATTAAGCGTAACTGAATTAAAAAACAGTTCAAAAGACAATAAAGAGGATATTTTAGCCTTAAATTCTAGAATAGATGAATTAAAATCAAATTTAGGCGAAATAAAAGATATTTTAACTTCTTTTAAAAAGGATTCCATCGGAAATGATGGGGTCATCAACAATCATCAACAGTCAACAGTCAACAATCAACAGTCAACAACCATCAACGAAAGACAACAAAATATTCCGAAAAACACGCTAAAAGTCCTAGAAATGGACTTTGAGAAACAGTTCAAAACCCTTACAGACAGGGAATTCTCGGTGTTTATGGCCATTCTAGAGCTTGAATCGCAGGTTGGAGACGTTAATTACTCACTTTTGGCAAACCACCTTAATTTAACGGAGACTACCATTAGAGGCACTTCTAATCGTCTTATCTCTAAAGGCCTTCCAATCAAAAAAGCACGCCATTTTAATGGTAAAGTCTCACTTATGATAAAAGAAGACTTTCACGACCTTAATCTCTTGAATAAATTAATCCGTTTGAGACAGAATCCTTCTGACCAAAGGACCTTATTTGAATAATTTCATTAAATTTGGTTAATTTAACTCTCACTTTTTTGATTCTGAGCATTTTTTGAGCTTTTTCTCATAACATTTATTGTTTCTTACAGTTCTCCTTACTTCTCCAATATCTCTTTTTGCACCAGAATAGCATATTTTCATTAAAAACTCCTATCTAACTCTCACTTTTCTGGTTTTGAGGGCATATCTACCTCTAATCTCCTGTATTAATAGTACTCTAAAACCCCTATTCTCAGGTGCATATTACCTATCTTTTTCATTATTTTTGTTATAGTTTCCCTATTACTCTCACTTTTGCAAAATTAAGCCCTTTTCACAGTAATTCTTATGATTTATCCTATGCCTTTAGGGCCGTATTCTAAACCTTACTATTGCCTAACCGAAAGAATAGACGCTTTTTTTACGCGTCGATTCAATTTTTTTACGCGTCGATGACTAAATTCTCACTTCTTGTATGTTTTGATGATTCTTCGAAAGATGCGTCGATTCCGTCGGAAAAAGTCCATTTTCCTTATAAATAACGTCGGTATTGCGTCGATTAACGCGTCGACGAACCGTCTAAGACACGTCTACACCCGTCTACGTCTGTACAGGGACGTCCCCGACACTTGAGTTACCTTTATAAATAACGTCGACATAGAGGTTGTATGGGTTTTTTATTCTCAAGAAAAAAGAGGTCAGAAGTAAACGAAGCTGTTAGTCACATTAACCAAATCTCTGAAAACCTAAAAAATTCGTTCACAAGGATAAAGTCAGACATAAAAGTCATCAGAGATTGGCTTTCTTTTTTCAAAACGAGGGATGAAGAGTACGGAGAAAGATTCCAAAACCTAGAATCTAGAATTGAAGAGATCAGTCAAGTCATTTCCTACCTAGCAGAAAGAGAAAATTCTACTCCGGCTCAACCCAAAAAGAGAGAAACTTCTAAAGAAAAATTATATTATGATGATGAAGAGTCAAATCTTCCTCCAAAAATGACTAGGAGTCCTTTGGATGATTTAACGGAAACGCAAAAAGCTATATTTTTTAGATTGGGTGCTTTCCAAAGGGAGTCTGGTCAAGAGTGGACTGCTCTAAAAACTCTTGCTATGGACTTGTATCCTGGGAAAACGTATGATAAAGTGAGGTCTACTGTTTCTGAGTATATTGGGATCTTGGTTGATGCGAGGTTGATTCACAAATTAAGAAAGGGTAAGCAGACTTATATTGCAATTACTGAGAAGGGTAAGTCTTATTTTCAGAATAATGAGGCTAAACAGCCTAAATCGCAAGAGATGAGCTCTAAATAGCTAGTTCTAGTCCTTTCTTTTCCCATGTATCTTTTGGTAAAACAAATTCTTCTTGGAGGTATTTCATTCCTTCTCCAGCCTTCATTTCTCCTTCGGACCATTGGCAGAAGTCAAAAAAGTGAGCTTCGCCTTCGACATCATACATTGCATTTCTTAGGTGGTATGTGTCAAAGGGTCTAAATCCTCCGCCTATTGCTTTTACAACGCCTAATGCAAAACTGTCTAGTGCTTTTCCTTTTTCGTTCCAGCTTAGTTCTCTGAATTCTCTCATGCCGGTTAGTTCTTGCATGATTACTCCTGGAATCCTTCTACCTTCGTTGTAGTGAGGGTGTTCTTTTCCTGGAGATGGAAAATCTACGACTGTGTGCATTCTTGGAACATTAATTCCTAGGTCTTCTAAGCCCATTCCGATGCAGAATTCGTTAGCGGCTAGGTGCTCTAAGTCGTCAGGAGTTCTAATATCTCTTACTCCATTTTTATGTTCTACGAAGGGTAGGAATAGTTTTACTACGCTAGGGCCAAGTCCTCGTTCAAGGTGTTTTGGGAGCTTGTAGACCACGGATTCCCTTCCTCCAATAAAATTCGGTCCTTCTGTTATTGCGTAAAAGTCTCTTTGGTTCATCTTTGCTATCTCTGCTTTCTGTTTTTTTAGTATCTAACTGGTTATTAAATATTTTCATTGGTGTTGTCATTCAATAGTAACTACTAAAGAAAAGCTTTATAAAGGATGATATCCATAAAAATCAAAGGCAAACCAAAAATGGAACCAGAAAAAAATTACGAATTTGAAATAGAAACAACAGATACTATCAAGTGGGAAGACTTTGGTAGGTTTGGTGGAAGAAAACACTATGGAAGACTTAGTTTGATGGCTGACGCTACAGACGGTAGCATGTACTTAATGCCTCTCAACATGGAGCATATTGCATATGCATCACTGCTTTCTCCTAAAAAAGATCCTAAACCTGAAGACTTTGGTAGGTACATTCCTGTTCACGTTTTTGTAGAAGATGTTGGCGAGAGAATTGTCGATAAGAAAAGATGTGTTGTTGGATTAATGACTGGCGAAAGTGGTATGGAGCAAGGTTTTGGCGTAAGGCATACTATGGAAGATATGAACTGGGCTCATGAAAAAACTTTGGAAATGATTGTCGGCGGAGAAATTCCTATGGCTCCAGGTGGTTTAAAAGTTACCAAAATCGCTTCAAAATATGCTATTGAAAGTCAAAGCAAAGAAGAATAGCTAAAACTTTTAAGCTTTGATTACACTTATTTTTCTTATGAAATCTAAAGAATTTTGTCCTGAATGCAATAAAAAACTTCACGAAGGCGAGCACAAATTCTCTGACGGAGCCTATAAGGTTAGATATTGCAAGGATTGCGGTTATAGGCAAGAAATACCCGAATAGTCAAATTATCTAGTTTTTGGGCTGTTACAATCTATTTTTAAAACAAAAGATATTTATACCATTGCAAATTAGTAATAATTTATGAAAGAGGAAATTGCTAAGGATTTAATTGAGTCTCAGGGGTATAGTGTTTCTTCTATTCAACATATTCCTGAGGGTAGAAGCCATTATGGCTTTGATATTTGTTTTGATGATGGGACTCCTGCGATTGCTAGATTTGAGAGAGAAAGAGAGGTTGGCAGTGTTGATGGCAAAAGAAGAGATTTTCATTTTAATGGTCAACTTTCATTAGAAAGGGAGAAAAATCTTCTTGAAATTGTTAAAAACGAGGCAGATATTCCTGCTCCAGAAGTCTATGAAACTTACTCTGCAGGTGCAGAATCTTTTATGTTAGTTCAAAAATTGCCTGGTGTTTGTTGGAAAGAATTTTTAGAGGAAACAGATTATGATCTTGATTTGTATCTGGATTCGTTAAGGTTTTTAGGGTCTGATATTGCTCAGGTACAGAGAGTTAAGTTTGAAAGTCATGGTGATGTTATGGGCAGGCACGAAGTTCAACCATATGGGATTAAGAATTTTGCAGATAGGCTTGCTGGGATAACAGATTTAAAATTACAGAGAGCAGAATTGTCTGGAGCGTTGAGCGAAGGAGAACTTGATGATTTGAGGGGTTCTCTTGAGCGAGATTTAGATTATCTAGGACAAAAATTAAACGGTTCGGAAGATAAGCCTGTATTAGTTTTGACAGATTTACATCCAATGAATTTCTTGGTTGATGACAAGGGTAAACCTAGTGGTTATTTCGATCTAGAATTTTCTCAGGCAGGAATGCCTGCTTTAGAGTTTTATGCACTCAAGTATGGTTTGTTCAATTATTTTGACAAGAGTACATTTGAGAAGGCTGAGGATGCTTTTTTTGATGGTTTTGAAGGTAATGGTGGTAAGTATGTAAGGACAGACCCTGTTAATTTATCGTTAGAAAGAACTCTTTCTGTGGGCCATCTTTTAGGCGCTGTGACTTCATATCATGGAGCTTCAGATGGGTTGAGGGACACTTGGAGTGATCAGTTTAAGGATATAATGTTTGATGCAGTCCAAAACAGAGATGTTGATTATGTGGCTATTTCAGACGTGCCTAGACAAAAAACCGGACAACCAAAACACCCCACAGTTAAATAAATTCTCGGTGAACTTCACATAAGATATGTTGCACGAACTCTTAGCTGGGAGAGAATATTTTGTGAGGTTCAAGTATTTTTGGAGCAATATTTCCAAACATTACAGACACTAGTGTCCGATTTTCTCTTAAATAATTGGAGTATGCAATGTGTAGCGCAAACAGAAAATTATTAATTGCTAAATAGCAGTTAGTAAAATCTTTTATTTCTTCTTTTTGATTGTGTTTTTCAAAATCTTTCAAAATATAAAGAAGATTTTTTTGCAACATTTCCACTTGTTTTTTACTGAAGGCTTGCTTTTTAATTGCCTTTGCCTGGGCATTTATTTGAAGAAATAAATCTTTTTCTCTGAGACTTAGACCTTCTGGGAGCATAATCCATAAAAATAAAGATTATTTAAAAATATTATGGCTAAAGAAAACAAATTGGTTGAAAAATATCCTTCTCTCAAACCTCAGTTAGATTTAATTGAATTAGCAGAGAAAAAGCTAAACGACTATTTTGCAACTATAATCAAAAATGAAAACTTCTCAGCACAAGGACTTTTTTGCATGTCGTTAGTTAACAGAACTAATCAGTGTATTATGGCCTCAGAATACTGTTTAATGGAGGATTTACCACTTCCTCTGACTAATATAGTTCGCCAAATGATTGAGATTTTTGCAACATGTAATTATATAATTACTTCTCCAGAAAAGTTCAACAATGCACTGTTTGGTTCAAAAGGAAACAAGGATCCAGATTTAAAGTTGCCAAATGTCATTGGGTTAATTCGTAATTTAAAGGAGGTAGATCCAATAATAGTTGATGTGTATGATGAATACTGCGAAATTTCCCATCCAAATTCTCGATCAGTATTTTCTTCATTCAATCCTTCTCCTTCCAAAGAATTTAATTTTTCAATGCATAGTCATAAAAGAGAAATAAATCCCAAAACCGCATTTCACATAGTGCGGAATATAGGATCTATCGCAAATATGATTGCAGATTCCTGTAAAAAAATTAACCCTTACACAAGTTATATTGACTTTGAAGATTTTAAAAAAGAAAAAATAAAAAAGTTAGACTTAAATTTTGAGACAGATAGGGAGAAACCATGAAAAAAGATATTTTCTCTATAGGCCACATTCCATCTATGGATCTAAGCTCATAACCCAATACATCGTAGCGAGCCATACAAAAAATAGAAGGTTAAAGCCCAAAAAGTATAGAGTGTCTATCCTAGTCCTTACTTGCCCCATTAGTTGAAATAGGAAACCATACATTAGAAGAGTGAAGGATTTCAAGTGGACCCTCTTCAATTCTTTTTTCTCAAGAGGCCCTCCTGCGATGTAGGGTTTAGTAAGAGTAAAAACTCCTAAGATGCTTAAGACTAACCCGAAGACAATCACTCCTGGAAAGACTGTTGTGAACCACAACACTAAAACTAAAATCAGTTCTTTATTCATGCTTCCTCCTGATTAGATAAATCATATAAGATTTTCTAAAATTTCATATAATGTATATTATACGAACGTTAAGAAATCATGATTTTAGAGACCTATAGAACGCAAATAGCTGATCTTCATCTAAATTCGTGGGTGGTGTGTTTAATTTTATTTTTTTATGTCTGTGTGGCCACTTTTTGTTACGTTCCACTCCTCCAAATCTGATCGCACCTAAACAGTATGCAATTCTGTCTGCAATTTTCACAGGCCAGTAATTTGCATCCGCTCTTCTTTCAAAAAATATGTCTTCTAAATTCAAACCATATTGGTATAATGCTTCTCCAATTTTTTCTTCTGCAAATTCACTGAATGGACATCCATCTAGGATTACAACTGGCTCTTCACCTATAGTGCATGCTTGTTCATAGATTAATCTTGCTGTTGCAACTGCACGCAGGTTGTTGGAGAACACTTGATCTTTGGATTGACCAATGGTGAAGTATTCAAATGTGGGGTGGTCTCTTAAGAATTGCAGTGCTTTATCCCTGAACCTTATTCTGTAGCTTGGTTTTTTGTGGAATCCTTTCCCTTTTGAAACCATGTTTCCTAGAGGTTTGTGTGGCGGTTTACTTGAGTATCCTGCACAGATGAATGGAAGCATGTCTAGGTCCATTCCATTGTTGCATTCATCAATCCCTAAAACAACTCTTTTTTCAAGATTGATGCCATCTATGGATCTAAGCAAAGTACCAACTCCTTTGTTGTGATTGTAAATTATTGTGCTTGTGATATTTGTCTCAAAAACTCAAAATCGCCTTCTCTGGGCGGACAGTCTTGGTCGATTCGTTTTTTCTTTAATATTTTTTCAAATTTGCGAGCATCTAATTGGTTCGCACCTAATTGTCTTGCTAACATCTTGGCATCTTCTACTGCTTTGAATCTTCCATTTCTGTCTGCGTTTGTTCTAAAGAAAAATTCTAGACCACTCATTCCCCAGGATTCTAAGTAGGCATTGATTAATTGGCCTGCATCGGAATGCTCTTCGCCATATCTTTTGCTTAGCTTAAATGAAGGTCCATTAATGACTACTACAGGCTCAATGTGCTTCATTAGGGTGTCAAGCCTTGCTTCGTAAATTAATCTTGCCATAGAGGCGCAATTGTCTGCAAAGGTTTGTCGGTAGTCGTCACTCTTTTCAACAAGGATATAACTAAATTTTTTTTCTAGAACTGAGCTTCCTCTATCCCATGGTCTAGAATCTTCTCCTGGTAAAAGTGTACGTGCAACAACAATTCCTGGCAAGGTTAGATCATGGCATCTGTCTAATCTGTAAATTCCAATCTCGGCTAGGTTTTCTCTGTCCTGTCTCTGCGGAAATCCACCCACTATACTTACTTTGTAGGCTGAAAAATTATTTAAACATTTATGCACTTGGATTATACGAACAAAAAGGTGATGTAAGATTCTAAAAGATTTAGAAACGGAGTTGAAGATTCGTGGTTATTCGAATGTAACTATCAAGAGTTACTTGAGACAGAATAAAGAATTTTTAGATTTTGCAAAAAAATCTACTAAGTTCATTAAGGAACAAGATCTTAAGGATTACATTGCTCATTTGATGACTGAAAAGCGTCAAAAACCTGCTTCAATCAATTTAGCATTGTCGTCAATTAAGTTCTATTTCAAGGAGGTTCTGAAAAAAGATATTGTCGGCGATATAAAGCCTCCTAAGATCGAAAAAAAGCTCCCAACTGTTCTTACCATGGATGAAATAAAAAGTCTCTTAGACGCAACGAAAAACGCTAAGCATCGTCTTCTGATTGAGCTTTTGTATTCGTCTGGTTTGAGGGTGTCTGAGGCGGTGAAGTTGAAGGTGAATGATTTAGATTTGACGGAAAAGATGGGTATTGTTCGTTCTGGTAAGGGGAAAAAGGATAGGAACATTATTCTTTCTAAGAGTTTCATAAAAGCGCTTAAAACCTACTTAGAAGAGCGTAAAACGACGTCTGAATATATTTTTGATTCTCGTTTAGGGCACTTAACTGAGCGGATGGCGCAGAAGATTGTTAATGAGTCTGCAAGGAATGCAAAAATTAAGAAGCGTGTGTTTTGTCATGCATTGAGGAGTTCTTTTGCGACGCATTTGTTGGATGCTGGGACTGATATTAGGGTCATTCAAGTGCTCTTAGGACATTCAGATATTTCTACGACTCAACGTTACACTACTGTTTCAAGAAAGCAACTAAAAAAGGTGAAAAGTCCTCTTGATGAATTAAAAACTTCTGATAAAGAATTAAAAGTTTTAGGAGAGTGGTTAAGTAAATAATATAAGATTATCTTAAAATATTTAATCAGATATAATATTAAATATTATAATCATTTACTAAATATTACTATCAATATTTATCTTAAAACTATTAAGAAAAAATTAAAGATTCTATTTCAACAACCTTTATAAATAAAAACTATATAATCTATAGCAACAGAGGTGTTAAATATAGCAATTGGCGATTGGTTTTTATCGAGAAGTGAATCATTCAAGGAAATTTTATCTAATTTAAGAGACCACAAGATTAACACAAAGAATTCTTTCTCCAGAGTGAGAGATAAACACAGAGATTACGAGTCAAAACTAAGAGAACAAGATGCAAGAATCAGAGAATTAGAGGGAACCATCAGTTCATTGATGATGCTTGAAGAAGAAGTTCCGATAAAAGTAAAAAAAGCGAAGAAGAAAGCAAAGAAAAAGAGATAATTATAGTTTAATCTTAACTTTTTTGCCTATATCTGAAGTGTCAAAGGTATTTTGGTTAACTTCTAGTACGTATTTAGATTTCTCACTGGATTTATAGTGTGGACATGGGTCTTCTTTGCAGGGATCTGCATGTAAAACGTCAACAATTATGCCTTTTGCATCGATAAATACCATGTCTAGTGGGATTAGGGTGTTTTTCATCCAAAAACTCTGTTCTATTTCGTCATTAAACACGAAGATCATGCCACAATTGCTGCATAATTCTTCTCTATACATCAATCCCATCCTCATTTGGAAGGCGTCGTCTGCGACTTCGACTAAGATTTTTTCATTTTCGACCTCAACATAGGGGTGGGCACTACATGACACTAAAAAAATACAGGATATAGAGAGGACTAGGTTAAAAAATAATGAAGAATTGTGCCTAATCATTTACCCAAAGTAAGATTGTCTCTTTTTATCAGCAATACCTGCTGCATCTTGAGCTTTTCCTACCATTCCCTTCAAATTAGCCTCATAACTCTCAGCTTTCTTCAAAAGTGGGGAATAATCTAAGTTTAATTTCAAGTATTCATCTAAAACACATAGTATTTCAGCTGCTGCTCTTGAATCTGGTAATGCTGAGTGTGCTTCAGCAAAGATGCCGGTTGACTTAACATCATCTCTTAGTAATAATGCGCCAGTAACGCCTACGATGATTCCTTCTTCTAATTGCTCGCCGCATTTAGATTTGAATTTTTTATTGTCAGTAATGTAGTATGCTCTGGTTTTTTTCCTCTTAACATTGCCTTGTGTACCTACACCTTCTAAACTAATGATCTCTTTTGCCTTTAGTTCTTTAGCAATCTTTGCAAGGATGTCGGAAATCTGCCATTCATAACCTTGAACGTTTGTTAATGCATGAATAATGACTAAGTTTTTCTTAGCACTGTAAAAAATTCCCATAGGTTCAATCGGTGTGCTGTTGTGAATTGCAATAACTGGTGCAACTTCATCCATCCTAATGTAACCGATTTGTTTTGCATCCAAGTGTTTCATTAAGAATTCAGTAGCAATTGTCCCTACAAGTCCAAACCCTGGAAACCCTTCAACTATTGTTGGATTTTTAGGTTTAGATTTTAACTTATACCTCATACTTTGTTTTGTATATCGAGGCTTTATATAGCTTTCTTAAATTAACTCCTCAAAAATTTATCTCGATGACTACACCCTAACTTTTTTAAACTAACATTCTACATCTCAGATACCACGGGTCCATAGCTCAGCCTGGCTAGAGCACTTGGCTCTTAACCAAGGGGTCGGGGGTTCAAATCCCTCTGGGTCCGCTCATTCTATTTTTTTAACGGTAGAACTAAGTCTTTCAAATAGGCAAGGCTTGCTTTAAATCTTCCAAAGGAAGGATCTAATCCTTCGGAATGAGTTTCGAGTTCCATGTAGTCTGGAATAATGCCTTTCTTTTGTGCACGATTAAATAACATTGCAAATCTTTTTGCATGTAGTTCGTCAGAAACTAGTAATAATTTTTGGATTCCTAGCGGTCTGGACATTTGGGATAGGTATGTGAGTTTTTGTATGGTGTTTCTTGATTCATTTTCAAACAAGACGTCATCTTCAACCACGCCATTGCCCACTAAAATTTCGTAGATTCTTGCGGATTGAGATCCATTGAATCGACCTTGGTTATAAACTCCGCTTACAATTACAAAGTCTTCACTTCCTTTTTCATGGTAGAGTTCAGCACTGGCTTCTGCTCGTTGCCGGTCAACTTCTAAGGAGGGTCCGGTAGATAAAACAATTGCTTCTAGGCCTAGTCTTTCAAATAATTGTTGTGCCATATGGATAAACAGGGTATAGGGCTTATAAATTTTATTTATGTCCTTAAGACTTCATAAAGACTGTCGTAGATTGGTTTGTCTGTGGAAAAACTATGGAATTTTGCGCCCATTGAGTCTGCGATCCATTTCAGGCGTGCGTTATGTTCATCTTTTTTCTTCAAGTAGGCGGTTTTGGTGACTTTGTCAATGAATGCCCTGACAACTTCGCTTGTTTCTAAGTCTTTTAACTTTAGGTCGCCTTTCAAATTTAGGTTGCATTCAACTTCATCTAATACTTGGATCAAGATTATCTCACTGTTCTTGAATCTTTTCAGGCTTCTTTCAATTTCTTCTAGGTCGTAGAAGAAGTCACTGATCACGACAATCATGCTTCTGGATTCTATTTTTTTTAAATAGTTCAATAATGAGTTTTCGAATTTGGTTTTTCCTTTGGCTTCTTTTTCTTTCAAATAATCTATGACTCTCAAGAATTGTCTTTTGCCTTTTCTTGGAACAAAGACGTCTAGTGAGTCTGCGAATGTAGTTAAGACAAATTTTTCATTTTTCTTCATTGCCATGTAGGCAAACGCCAATCCGATCATTGAGGCGTAGTCAAATTTCTTAATTTTCTTGGATGCGTAGTTCATGGAACTACTAGAATCTAGGATTATGTGACTCACAAGAGCTTTGTCTTCTTCGTATCTCTTTATGTGTAGTTTGTCGGTTCTTCCGTAGACTCTCCAATCTATGGCTCTAAAGTCATCGCCTGGCGTGTACATTCCATGATCTTTGAACAGGGTTCCTCGACCGGTAGAAATGCTTTGTCTTTCACCTACGTAGTTTGAAGATATTCTTTTACTGATAAGCAAACACATTCGGTCCAGGTGTTTTAAGAAATCGTCCTCAATCATTTTATCAAATAATTGATAACATCGTCCTCGTTAAAGTTGTTTCTTTCAGCTTCAAAGTTTAAGATGACTCTATGCCTTAATACTGGTAAGGACATGTTTTTTACGTCTTCTTTGGTAACAAAATTTCTTCCTTCCATGATTGCTCTTGCTTTTGAAGCCATCAATAATCCAATGCTTGCCCTGGGGCTTGCACCGAATTCGATTAGTTCTTTGTGCTTTCTGGTTTTGTGTATTAAATCGACTGCGTATTGTTTGATATCGTTTGCGACGGGAACTTTTCTGACCATGTCTTGTAGTTGTAGTATGTCTTTTCCATTGACTAAGGGTTTCAATGATTCAACATCTCTTTCGTCTTCGGTGAATCTGTTTACGATTTCCATTTCTTCTTCTGGGTTTGGGTAGTTGGTTTTGATTTTAAACAAGAATCTGTCGCTTTGAGCTTCTGGCAGAGGGTAGGTTCCTTCTTGTTCGATTGGGTTTTGGGTTGCTAGGACAAAGAATGGTTTGTCCATTTTGAATACATTGCTTCCAACCGTGACTTGTTTTTCTTGCATTGCTTCTAATAATGCACTTTGTGTCTTGGGTGTAGCTCTATTGATCTCGTCCATCAGAACAATGTTTGCAAAGATGGGTCCTTTTTGGAAAACGAATTCTCTTCCACCGTTTTTTTCTTCTAAGACATAAGTTCCTGTGATGTCTGAGGGCATTAGGTCCGGCGTTCCTTGTATTCTACTGAAACTTAGGTCCATAACTTTGGATAATGTGTTGATGGTGAGTGTCTTTGCCAGTCCTGGATATCCCTCTAACAAAGCATTTGATCCGCATAAAATCGAGGTAATGACTTGCCTCAAAACTTCTTCTTGTCCGACAACAATGAATCCGACGTGTTCTAGAATTCTGTCTACTACTTCTTTAATTTCTTGGGCTGATTTTGATTTTATGTCCATAATTAGTATACCTCACTACTCACACCCCTTTCTGGGAAAAAAGAAAGCCTGCCTATTTATTAAGATTATTGTAAAATCTTTCCACTATCTCTTCTTCGTCCACACTGTATCTCTCACTATAGGTAGAATCTTGTTCGGACCCAACTCTTCCATTGAAATCTACGCCGTTAGAACTGCCTGGGCCTAGCTCTCCGGACCCACTTAAATCAATTTCATTTAGTTCGGAGCCTAGTTCAATATCTAGGTCTTTTTGTCCAACTTCAATGTCTTTTCTGTCTCCAAAGATATTAAATCCTGATTTTCTTCCGTCAGGAGTATCTAGATCGTCTGAGAATAGTCCGGTCACTCTTGAAATCGGCCATTCTTCGGGGTTTTTTGCAGCATCGACTAGGTTAAATTCAATTGCTTGAACATAGAAGATGACTCCTCCTAGTAATAGTGCAAAGAATAGTCTTTTGATTGTCCTTTTACCACTTACTAAGTCAAAGAATCCTACAAAGCCTACTTTTTCAGAGACTTCATCATTCAATCTATCGATTATTTCGTTTTTTCTTCCTGCGTTGTCTGCTGCAGTTCTTAGTTGCCATTCTAGATTAGGTATTTTTTTCTCTATCTCACTCAGACTAGATTTTTTTGCAGACCTAAAGAAGCCTACCACTAGGTATGTTCCGCCAATAAATGCTGAGTAAACAATACCTACGCCAAACAGTAATAAAATTGCACTGATTACTAATCCGATTAATATGCTGTCTAAGAAACAATCAAAAAATTTAGTTAAGACTAGTCTTCTTTTAACTCTGGAAATGTCTTTTCCAATATTCACCATCTTTACATGAATGAATCGCAGAAGCTTAATTCTTCATCAAATCCAGCAGGGTCAGTGATACAGTCTTCATAGTCGTAAACAAGCCTTTCTTGGATTGTTAGGTTGACTTCCAACTCATCAATTTGAAGTTTAAGATCCTTAATTTCGTCCTCCAAATCTTCAATATCTTCATCAAGTGTGTCTTTTATTTCTAGTAAGTCGCTTACTTCTTGACTAAGTTCATCTTCCCCTTTTTTCTTTCCTTCTAATTCTGATTCAATTTCGAATAAACTATCGGTTAAATTCTGAGCCTCTAAAGTTTTAACTTGCAATTCCAAATCTAGTTCTTCAACGTCGGTTTTTAGGTTGGAGACTTTGCTGCCGTACATAAAAAATGTGATAACCCATCCGACTACGAGGATTGCTGCTAAAATTTTGAGAACATTACATGATTTTTTTACAACTGCGACTTCTTTTTTTGCTTTGCTGCCATTTTTTTCAAATTCCAGGCCTTTTTTCTTTAATTCTTCTAATTCTCTGTTGACTTTGTCAAGAGCTTTAGCCCTTCTTTTTTTCTTCCACTTGTCTACATCCATATTTTCCAAAAGTCCTCATAACTTTATATACTTTTTCTTTCACTTACGGTTCTGATCCATACGTCTATGACGAAAATAATCATTGCTAGGGATATTAGTGGCCAGATAAATAGTTCTTTTTCTACTGTGGCAATATTCTTTTTTTCTTTCAAATAGTCTAGGACTGAATTGATGTTGTCCGATTCTTCAAACATGTGCCCTCCACTCAAACTAACCAGTTCTTCTAGTTGGGAGTTCATTCCTATGTTGTCGAATTCGCTGTTGTAGTTGACACTGTATTCGTCATTTTCAATGCTGAAGAATCCTGTTTCTTCTGGGAACAGTGTTGCCGAGTATGTTCCGTCTGAGTTCCTGCTGAATTTTAGGTTGTCTACTTCTGGTAACCTGTCTCCTTTAACAATAATTTCGCTTGCTTCTTGTTTTCTTGGGTCGTTAAAGCTAACAAAATAATCTTTCTTCCTTTCGGGATCTCCTGCAACCCAATTAGTGGTCCTACTGATCAGTCTTGAATTACTTCCTATGTATAATCTTCCAGTCCAAGCTTCTCCATTGTCTCCGGATAATACTGCAATTCTCCCAAGACCTCTCCTCCAGGTTGTTAGTAAGGGTTCGCCCCTAGTGCTAGTTACTAGTAGTTGTGCTGAGTTTTTTGGTAGGACTTGATTGACTCCGTACACTTTTGCATCTAAGATTAAGTCTTCGGTGATGAAATGGTCGTTGTAGTAAACTTTGGTTTCAACAACATCTCCTAGGTTTATGCCATCTGGATCGCCAAAGACAAAAGATAATTTGTGGACTTGTGTTCCAAAATAAAATTCTCCGCCACTAGTGTCTGAAATTTCTCTTAATAGTATTGCGTTTGAGTTTTCACCGACGGCTACAGAATAAACGTTCACATCTTCTTCAACAGCACTGCCTAGTGCAGCTCTCCAGTCTCCTTGGGTTTGCCCGTCACTGATCAAGATTATATTTTTTCCTCCAGATTTGCCTTCTAGCATTTCTACGGCTTTATCTAAGCCTTCACAAATGTTAGTAGACCCTCCTGCTTCAAGGGAACTGATCAGTCCTTTCAATTCATTCCTGTCTTTATCGTCTAACAATCCTAGGTCTTCGACAACAATGCCTTCTGTGTTGAATGCTATAATTCCTAGGTTGTTTTCATCTGCGACACTGTCCAATGCACTGATTGCTAGACTTTTGGTAACGTCGATGGTTGTACTCGTTCCAAAACTGCTGCTTGAAGAACTCGAAACATCAATTAAGATGATAACGTTTACATCTCCTTCTTTTTTTGCAGATCCGCTAACTTCTACTGGTAATAATTCTTCAAATTTGGATCCAGAGTAACTTCCGCTTTCAAATGCTTCTTTCCCCCCTACAACAAATAGCCCGTTTCCTTTCTGAACGTAAGTTTCTAATTCGTTAACCCTGTCGTTTATGCTTGCAACATTTTTGTTGTCTATGACTACTGCGTGATACCTGTCTAAATTATATAATGAACCTATCTCTACATCGTACAGTCCGGATAAACTTCTGTGTAGTGGGGTTCCTTCGGAACCGTGTAATAAAATTTTGGTTTTTTCAACAACTTTTACACTTTTATAATAGACATTGTTGTCTTCAAAGTGATCGTCTTCTTTGATCTTAGCGGTTAACCTGTGGTATCCACCTTCAAATTTTGTACTGTATTCTAGTTCTCCTGCTGGGCCACTTTTCACAACTTTTCCGTCAACTATCAGTTCTACATTTTTTTTCGTGTCGTCCGTACCTTCAACTTTGACTACAAATGTTGCTTCAGTGTTTGGGCCTATTTTTGAGGGGCCAATGATGCTGACTGCATAGTCTTTGTTCTCAACGTCTCTTTTGATAGAACTAATGCTGAGGTTTTCTTTTATTGCTAGTTCTTTAACTTTTTCTAAGTTTTCTCCAAGGTTTACATTACCATCGCTTAACAAAAGAACGTTTCTTCCATCCATCATTGCATCAATGACTGAATCTCCTACGTTTGATATTAGTTCTTCTCCGAATTGAACGTAGTCTACATTACTGTTCTTCTTCAAGAATTCGTAGTTCTCAACACCTACACTTTTCCCGAATACTTTGTATGAAGAACTGTTGTCTTCTAAGATTCTTAATTGGGTGCTTCCCCCTCCAAATAGTTGGACTGGGGAGTAGGGTTGTGCTAGTGCAAGTATGAGTGCAGTGATAATGAAAAATCTGCTAATGCTCAGGTTCTTGCTAACTCCAAAAAGCAGCACTAGTCCTAATCCTAGTATGACAAATAACCAGAGATAGACTGGAGCCATAAAATAGTTGAGTAGGAAATCAAACATTGTATTTCCTCCTTCTAATCTTTCTGCTTAATATGAACCATTCGATGAAGAATAAGAACAGGGCTAGCAATAGGAGGTCTTTCCAAATACTTCTCTTTACAGTTTCACTTTCTCCGAAGACTTCACTGTCGTCTGATTGGGAATTAACTTTGTCTAAGATGGTTAAACTGGATTCTTTTTCGCTTAATAAGTTTGCAGAATAGTCTAGCCCGTTCACTTTGTAGAATCCTGCTTCATTGAAGGTGATTATTTCGCCTTTGCCTTTTTCTCCTGAGGGCGTTTCGTATTTGACATCGTCACCGAAGGCAACGCTGCTTCCGGTTTTCAAATTCATTCCATTTAGGCTTCTCATTCCTGATAGGTGTTGGGCAAATCTTGTCCAGAATATTGGGAAGTCTGGTTTGTTTTCAAAGCCTCCGGTATTGTCTAAAACTCCATAATAACCTACTAGGCCTTTTCCTTGAGATTTAATCATTACGACTGGATCTTCGTCAATTGCTACGTAGACTCCATCACACTTACCGCAATCAATTGCTTTCACGCTTTCTTGTTTACCGAAATTTACATTTTCTAGGAATCTTATGTCTACTAGGTTCTTGGCCATGCCTCCAATGGTTCCTTCTAAGATGTCAAAATCTAAGAATCCGTAGTCTCCGCTTAAGCTTTCTTCGGCAACAATGATTACGCCTTTGCCTTTGTTTAGTTCTTCATCCATCAAGGCAGATAATGATTCTGGAACATTTCCAATTTCACTTAGTACATATAGGTCATAGTTTCCTCTTACGCTTTCAGGTGTCTTGACATCTAAGTCTATATTGCTTGCAGCGGATAAGGCTGCTTCCAAATATTTTTCATCATCTCGAGTAACTAATACTACTTCTGCATCTCTATCTTTTTGGTTATTCAAGTAGAGTACGTTGTCGCCTTCAATCATGTCTCCAGATTTGATACTTAGTTCACTTAATCCGTTTTTCAATTTGAAGTTGTAGGTGTAACTTTCACCGTTTCCTAATTTGATTTCTGTTTCTTTCCCTCCGTAATTCAAGGTAATGTCTTTAGTATTACAACAGAAGTTCTTGACTACTGCTTGACTCTCGCCTTCCCTTAGGATTAGGGAAACAAATCCTATGTTTTCTCTGTTTTTAGTTTCCAGACTAACAATTTTCAGAGGTATCTCTAATTCTTTCAAGCTTTCTAAGGAATTTTCTACATTACCGTTTTCGGTCTCTAAGAAATCACTAACAATTACCACTGCTTTTTCCCCAGAAATATCCTCGACCACATTTTTTGCTAGGATTAGGCTTTCAGATATTGCGGTCCTAGTGTCAAATCTTTCTAATTTTTCTATTTCTTTCTTCGCACTACTAGAATCTCCGCTTTCCAAGATTAGGCTGGGTTTACTCCCGACTAAAATGATGGTATTTTTATCACCGATATTGCTCATAGCGGTTTCTTTCAAGGTTTCAAATTTTTCATCATCCATGCTGGCACTCGTGTCTAAAACAAAAACAACGTTTCCACCACCAACATCACTCACCATTAAGTAGGGTGCAGCAAAAAAGAGAGAGACTAATCCAAGGATTATTATTTGTAATAGTAATAATTTGTCGTTTACAATTTTCCTAAAAAATCCTCCTTTGCTTTTAGATTCTTGGTTTTTGCCTAAGAACATTAGTGAGGGGATGGCAACTTCTTTTGGTTTGGGCCTGATAAAATATAAAATTAGGAAGGGAATTAGTGCTAATAATCCTAAAAGTCCGATGAAATTGTCAAAGCCAAAGATTGCCATAAATTTTTAGCCTTTCACAACTTTAAATAGATATATAGACAACAATAAATAAGTAATAAAAAGAAATGAGAAAAATTAAAGAATATCTCTAATTTTCTCGATGTGTTCTGCAACTCTATGTCCAGAGTCTGTTAGTTTGATGGTCTTGATTCTTCCGTTTTTTTCGAATTCAACTAAGCTAGCTGTCTCCATTTCTTGAAGAATTTTAACTGCGTGACTGTATGTACAATCAACTTCTTTTGCCAATACGGAACCATATCTGCTTTTGTTGCTGTTACGTAAAGCTACAAGCATCATAGCTGGCTTTGATCTAAAGAAAACTTCAAAAATTTCTTTTTCGCTTTTTTTCATGTGTTTAACCCCCAAGATTGTGTTTAACTTTGCTTGAAATGTGAATATAACAGTTATTTTTACTGTTCAGAAATTAACTATGTTTAGCCCTATTTAAACCTTTTTGTTGCATTGTATATTTTTGAGTCTATATTTAAATAATCGTAGTAAAACCAAAAACTCTTTATATAAATTATCCGATTTTTACTAAATGTTAGACATAAAATTCATTGTAGAAAACCCTGATTTGGTCAAAAAGAATCTTGAAAACAGATTCAAGGCGGATAAAATCTGGATGGTTGATGAACTTATGCAGGATTATGAGTCTTTCAAGAAGTTCAAGAAAGAATCAGATGATTTGCGTTCTAAGAGAAATAAGGTTTCGGAAGAGATTAACAAATTAAAAAAAGAGAAGAAAGATGCTTCGGCACAGATCAAGGAAGCTTCTGAAATTCCTGTAAAATTGAAAGAGTTGGATGAGGATTTAAGACTGATTAATGAAAAAATTAATGAGAAATTAGTCCAGCTTCCGAACATGCTTCATGATAAAACTCCTATTGGTGAGGATGAGTCTAAGAATCCTGAACTAAAAAAGGTTGGGAAGCCTAAGAAGTTAGATTATGAATTGATTAATCATGCAGAGCTTGCTGAAAAATTAAATCTTGCAGACTTTGATGCGAGTAGGAATTCTTCGGGGCAAGGTTTCAGTTATATTATGGGAGAACTTGCACAATTAGATCTGGCATTACAAAGGTATGGTATTGATTTCTTAATCAAGAAGGGTTTTACTCCGGTTGTACCTCCTATGTTACTGAATAAAAAAACATTACAGGGTGCAGTTAATTTCGGAGACTTCGAGGATGTGATATATAAGGTCGAAAATGAAGATTATTATTTAATTGGGACTGCAGAACACCCGTTAGTTGCATTAAATCAAGGAAAGATTGTTAACAAAAAAGACTTGCCTGTGAAACTTTGTGCGGTAACGCCTTGTTTCAGAAAGGAGATCGGTTCTCATGGTTTGGATACTAAGGGTTTATTCAGAGTGCACCAATTTAACAAAGTAGAACAAGTAATGCTTACAACTTTCGACAATTCTTTTGAAAAGTTAGAGGAAATGCAAAAGATAACGGAGGAATTCTTTGAAAGTTTAGAGATTCCTTTTAGGGTTATTGAGATTTGTTCCGGTGATTTAGGTGACAAGTTTGCAAAACAGTACGATATTGAGGCGTGGTTCCCTAGACAAAAAGATTATCGGGAAGTAACTTCTGCAGGTAACTGCACTGATTACCAGGCAAGAAAGTTAAACATCCAGTACATGGATGGTAATGAAAAAAATTACGTTCACATTCTTAACAATACTATGGTTGCTACTTCTAGAGCGATGGTCGCAATTTTAGAAAACTTCCAGGAAAAGGATGGCACAGTTAAGATGCCAAAGGTGTTGCATAAGTACTTGACATTTAAGGAAATAAAAACAAAGTAAAATGCCTTCATCAAAAACTTTGTACAGGACTTTTTTTACTTCAATGACTGTGGGTTTTGCAGCAATGATCTCTTCTCCTTTGATTCAACAAAGGAATCTTGAAATTGTTGTTGAAAAGCCTAAGGAAGTTTCTTTAGAATATGCTATCCAGAAAAGTCAGAAGCCTCAAGCTCCTAAGGGTTTTTTACCTTTTTTGTTGGGTGCGGGATTATATGTTGGTTCAGCATTGCTGGCTGCAGGGTATGGTAAAAGGTATGAGTTAGAATAAGAGTCTCTTTCTCAGAATTAATTCTTTTTAAACAAGTTCAGTAAGTTTTTTAATAAGATAGTATTTTTTCAATGATATGGATAGATTTAAGCTTGCAGGGTTGGCAATTTGTGCAACTTCTGTGTTGGGTATTGGTGCAGCGGCATATACTTCTAAGGCTGCATGGGATCTTATGGTGGGCAGGGTGCCACTTGTAGAAAAGCCTGTGGAGTTAAGGCAAATTGAAACGTTAGATTCTACGATTGAAAGCTTAAGCGGTATCAAGAGTCTGTTTTGGGTTTAGATCCTACTCTGAAATCTAAGACTAATTTGGTGTACTGGGCGAGTACAAATTTGGAAGAGGAGATTTTGAGGAGAGATTATTTTCAAAACGAGTATCAACCAGTTATTTCAGAATATTTTAGTCAAGAAAGTCAAAGAAATGAAGCTCTTGGTGAAAAAAGAAGAAATTTTTTACTTGGATTTGCGGGGTTGGCAGCGAGCGTTGCTGCTGTTTCGATTTCACTAAACTATCGTCGTGAACAAAGAAATAAATTAATAGTTCAGGCAGCATCAGAATAAGAAATACAACTTTTTTTCCAAAATACTTATATAACCTATATTTTCTAACAGTAGTTCATGACGGAATTGATTTTTACAGAGAAACCGGCTCAAGCAGAAAAGATTGCGTTTGCATTGGCGGATGACATTCCTGAAACTAAGTCTATGGGTAGGGCTCCTTATTATGAAATAACTCATAAGGGTAAGCCTATAATTGTTGGTTGTGCGGTTGGTCATTTGTTTGGATTAAAAGAGAAGAAGGGAAAAACTAAGGGTTGGTCTTATCCGGTTTTTGATATTGAATGGGTTGAGGCGCATTCTATAAGGAAGAATCAGGCTCATTCAAAACCGTATTTGGAAGCTCTAAAGAAGTTGGTGAAGAGGGCAGATGAGTTTACTGTTGCTTGCGACTTTGATACGGAGGGTTCGGTAATTGGGTTTAATTGTGTAAATTTTATTGCAAAGAAAAAGGATGGGTGTCGTATGAAGTTCTCCACCTTGACTAAGGAAGATTTAGTTGAGGCTTATGAGAATAAGTCTAAACACTTAGATTTTGATGTTATTGAGGCTGGTCAGACTAGGCATCATTTGGATTATTTTTGGGGTATTTCTCTTTCGAGGGCGTTAACTTTGGCAATTAAGTCGACTGGTTCTTTCAAGTTAATAACTTCTGGGCGTGTTCAGGGCCCGACTTTAAAGATTATTGTTGAAAAGGAAAAGGAAATTTCTAAGTTTAAGCCTGATCCTTATTGGGAGATTAATTTGGATGCAAAGGTTAAAACAAATATTATTACTGCGAAGCATAAGGATGGGAAAATTTTTGATAAACAAAGGGCAGAAGAAATAGTAAGTAATACTGAAGGTCAAAAGGCAATTATTTCTAAGATTTCTGAGACGGAGAGAGTTTCCCCTCCACCTCATCCTTTCAATTTAACTAATCTGCAAACGGAAGCGTATTCTTTGTTTGGTTTTACGCCTAAGAAAACACTTTCACTTGCACAGGATCTTTATACTGCGGGTTATATTTCTTATCCGAGAACTTCTTCACAAAAACTTCCTAAGGTGGATTTCAAAAAAATATTGAATGATTTAACAAGGCAAAAGGATTACAAGGATTTATGTCACCAATTATTGTCTAAGTCTAACTTGAAACCTAATGAGGGTAAGAAAACGGATCCGGCACACCCTGCGATTTATGTGACTGGTGAAAAAGGAAGGATTTCTGCTGATCAGAAGAAGGTTTATGATTTGATTGTTCGAAGATTCATGGCGACTTTTGGCGATGATGCTGTGAGGAAGACTGTTACGGCAAATATTGATGTTAACGAAGAAATTTTCAAGGCAAAGGGTACGACTACTGTGAAGAAGGGTTGGCATGAATATTATGGTCCTCATGTGAGATTGAATGAAACGATACTTCCTCCATTGAGCGAGGGTGAAGAGTTAGTGTCTCCGAAGATTGTGAAGGAAGACAAGGAAACTTTGCCGCCAAAACGTTACACTCCTGCTTCGATTTTGAAGGAGATGGAAAAACTTAACATTGGTACTAAGGCAACTAGGGCTTCAATTCTTGATGCGTTGTATTTGAGGAATTATATTGTTGACAATTCTATTACTGCAACTCAGTTGGGTATTCAAACTGTTGAGGCATTGACTAAGTTTTGTCCTGAGATTACGGACACTGATTTGACAAGGCATTTTGAGGAGGAGATGGTTCAGATTACTGAAGGTAAAAAGAAGAAGGAGGATGTTTTGGAAGAGGCTAAGGAAAAACTTACGGAAACTCTTAACCATTTTAGGGAGCACGAAAATGAGATTGGTGAGACTTTAATCAAGGCAACTAGGGAAACAGAGTATAAAATAAACACTATCGCTGACTGTCCTAAATGTAATAATGGCGTGATTCAGATTCGTACGGGTAGGTTTGGTAAGTTTGTTGCTTGTGATCAATATCCTGATTGTGAGAATACATATTCTCTTCCTGCTAATTCTTTGATCCGGGCTAATGGTGGGACTTGTAAGGAGTGCGGCTTCCATACGGTTCTGGCAATACGTGGTGGAAAAAGGCCGTTTAATTATTGTTTGAATAAGGAGTGTCCGCCTAAGGTTGAGTGGAGAAAGGCAAGGGAAGCGAAGATGGCAGAGAATGCTACTAAAAAAACC
>CAYFOE010000003.1:0-4444 GCA_964344635.1 Candidatus Woesearchaeota archaeon | reverse complement strand
CTAAAAAAACCACAAAGAAAACTTCTAAAAGGGCTACTAAGAAAGCAACTAAAAAGAGGACGACTAAGAAAACCAAAAAGTGAAGTTGATTATAGTAAGGCATGGTGAGACCTTTGCAAATATTAATAATGGTATTATGCAGGGGCAGTTGGATTCGGAATTGACACCGCATGGTGTTGAACAGTCTAAGGCGGTTGCCAAGTTCTTGAAGGATAGAAAGATTGACAAGATTTATTCTAGTGATCTTATCCGGGCAAAGACTACTGCCGATGAGATTAACAAGTTCCATAAGTTAGATGTTATTTATTCTAAAGAATTAAGGGAAAGAAGTTTTGGGATTTTTGAAGGGAAGTCCAAAGAAGATTTTAGGAAGGCATTCGAAAAGGCAGGTGTTGATTTTAGTGAGTTCCAGCCTGAGGGTGGTGAAAGTCCGCGTCAAGTAGATAATCGTATCATTCCTTTTGTTCAGGAAATAATTGATTCTAATAAGGACAAGACGGTTTTGGTTGTGATTCATGGTGGTGTTATCATGGAGGTTTATTTCCATTTTTTAAGAATCTTGAAGGAAGAGTTTGAAAAACATCTCCCAATAAATTGTGGTGTGACTACTTTGGAAATTTCTGAAGGTGGAGATATTGAAGTTTTGGAGATGAATACGAATCCTCTTCCTGATGACATGATTACTTACAAGGAAGATGGCTACTTATGAGTCTATAGCGAAGCCTTTTTCTCCTATTGCAAAATGTACTGGTTCTTCTTCGGAAACTTTCATGGTTCTTAGTTCATTAACTTCGTCTAAAAGGATGATGTGGTCGCACCATTTGGTGACGTAGTTTCTTCCTAAGGGTTCTACTTTGTTTTCGTTGATGTTTTGGTAAACTTGGTTGCATACAACGACTGGTTTTTTTCTGGATATTTCTTTTAATAGTCTCATCTGTCTGGCTAGTTCGTTATTTGCTTTGGTTCGGTCTATTTTGCTTGCATCTCTATAGAATTTTCCGATGGTGTCGATTCCGATGAAGTCGAATAGTTCTTGGTGTTCTATTAAGTTGTTGACCATTTTTGTTTGGTCTTCGAAATTTTTGGGTTTGGTTACAAATAGTTGTTCTAGTTCGTCGTTGCCTGAGATTTGTTTGAATCTGTCTATGCTGAATCCGTTTTCTGAATCTATTACGAATGCTTTGCCTTTGGTGTGGTTGGCGAGTTCCATCAAGAATGTGGTTTTTCCGACTCCTGCTTTTCCGTATACTAGGAATAGGCCTTTAGTTTTTCCTAAGAATTTAGCTAGATCCATGGGGTAGTTTATGGATTTCGAGTTTAAAAGTTATTTGAGGGTTTTCTCGTTTAGTTGGTTAGCATTTTTTCCAGCCAGGATTTATGTCTTTTTAGTATTCCTATGCGGTAGGTGGGTTCTGTTGTTTCGTCGGTGTGTTTAGCTGGGTCTTCAATTAACATTTTTTTTATTTTTTCAATTTCTCTTCTGCGTTTCAAAGATCTCTGTGCGGACGCTAGTTCTGTGTGGTAGGATTCTTCGAAGTTTCTCCCTCCGTGTCTTAAAATTGCTCCCAGTGCTAGTCTTCTTTCTACTTCGAGTCGGTTTTGGACTCCTTCTCTTTTTGCTCTTTGGTACATTGTTCCCCAGTTTCTTAGGAATGTTGATTCTTCGGGAGTCATTTTTATTGGCTGTCCTAAAAATTCCGTTAGGCTTTGGAGGTTGTGATCAAATTTTTGTCTAAATTCTTCTTCTGCATCTTGTGAAGTGTTGTTTGCGGGACTCATTTCGGTGATTTCTTCAATCTCTCTTTGGGAGAATAGTTCGCCGGATAGTTCTAGGAGTAGTTGTGGGTTTTTGGAAAAGTCTGAGAAGGATAATTCTCTTCCTTTTTCGTCTTTGAGGTATCTGTCGGAACTTGCAAAGAGGAGGGTATGTGTTAGTCCTAGCCTAGTTGGCATTTCTTCTTCTTCTAGGGTTCTTCCTTCGAATTGGTGTCCGGTAAAATCCCATTTGTACATTTGTGTGATGAAGTTGGCATAGTCGAAGTCCCATAGCCTGTTGGTTTGAGGGTCTATGTTTGAGTCTAGTGTTTTACCGATGGTGTTGCTTGCACTTCTAACTATGTGTTCTTTGTAGTTCATGCTATGGTCTAGTCCTTGCTTTTCAATTAATAGGTCTGCATAGTCATTGAGTGTTCGATAAACGCCTCCTTCAATAACTTGGCAGAGGCTGGATATTTCTGATACTGTGGGTTTGTGGGAAACTCCTGCTGCTTTTAGGTTGCTTGCAACTTGGTCTCTTATCTGTTCGAAGTCTTTTCGAGCATTCATATAGTTCCAGGCTTCAGAGGACCCCACTCCGTATTCTGCCTTGAATTCTTTTAGTGCTGCTAGTTTTCCTTTTTTTGAGTCTCTGACCATGAGGTGTCTAAATTTTGAGACTTTATAATGTTTTCTAATAATCACTCCTGCCTAGTAGTGTTTTTACTTAGTTTTTTGCGAAAGTGTTTAAAATCTTACTAAAATCAGTCTAAATACAGAGAAGATGAGTATTGACGACAAAGTAGGAATTAGAACTTATAGGAACCTCAATCCCAGAGAAGTATGTTCTTTCAATCTAGAAGAAGGAGGGAATAATCTATGGGGGTCTCGGAGAGGGAGTTTTAATTTTTATGAAGGTGTTTTAGATCATGATATCTACCGAGTGTTGTTTTTTCTTCAAAAAGAGGTTGATAGTGATGAAACTTTTGATTTTGTAAGTAGGGTTTATGATTCTTTATTGTCTGCAAGTATTTTCTTGGAAACTTCAAGGTGCCAGTTTTTAGATGAACGTCAAAAAAGGGAAACTTATGAATCCGGGAAAAGATTATTGGAAGTTTTGAGTATTCCTAAAGAGTCTTGGCCTAACAGGGGCGGGCATATTGACCAGGCATTGCATGATGTTTTTAGTAGTGATGCTCATATTACTGTTCCTGGTTTGTTTGTAAATTTTTTGGGTGCTCCTTCTGAAAAAATGTTAAGTCAAGTAAAGCTTATTCCTGATTCTTGGAAGGACCATGTAACTGCTGAGTTTAGGGAAAGAGGTTATGGGGGACCAATTTCATTCTGGTAAATTACAATGGTATACAATGAAGGAGATATGGAAAAATTTCTTATGGGTAAAACTGCTAGTTCTGCAGAAGAACGATTCAATGACTTGTATGATCTAAGGGTTCTTGTGACTGGGCAATTCATTGACGGTTCTAGGCCTGGAGCAACTATGGATTATCGTATTTTGAATGATTATGGGTCAACAGGTAAGGAGTTTGTTCCAAGTATTACTCATGCATTGGAGGAGGTAACTGTTGAAGAAGCAAGGAGGAATCCTTTTTTGCAGATGAGGGATCGGTCCGGTAAGAGTAAGTTTCCGACGTTGATGTTGTCCAGAGGAACAGATCAAGGAAAGCTAGTTGATATTGTAGTTTCAAATCTTGTTGAAAGGTTTGGTTTGGAAGGTTATGGTGTGAATGTTTTTGATGGTGACTACATGCATTTCATGAGTCATACTTTACAAGACGAAGTTGCTGGGATGAATTACAGTTTTTTTCTGCCTTCCTTTGAAGAAATAAGAAGAATAGAAACAGAGATACTATTCGGTAATTAAGTTTGGCAGGCTAATTTTCAAAAATGATTCTGAGTTAAAATTCTTCTTTTGGTTTTTTTCTTAATACTTCATATGCTAAACTAACTAGGTTTGTGCTTGCAAAATATCCTAGTCCCATTTCACTAAGGCCTTCATCTTCTGTGATTGTACTCATTAAATCTCCTAAAATTGAGGGGATTGTTAGAGCATATGCTATTGCGTTGGCAGTGACCATTGAGGTGAGGCCGACTATTTCAGGTATTTTATATTCTAAACTTGCGTTTGAATAAAGTGCAAATCTTAAATCGTCATTGATACGTCTCTTTGCTCTTCTGATTGATGTAGGGATTGCTATTGATCCAATAATGCCTCTGATTCTTCCATGGAGTGAGCCACAAATATATTCTCCTATAGATTCTTGTAGTACTTTTCTTATGTTTTTGTTTGAAGGTACTTCGGTTGGAAGTTCAAAATCTGGAGAAGTTTCAACTGCATAATCTTTTGTTCCGTCTGAAATTGTTCCTTGCATCGGAAAATCCAGAAAATTTGAATTTATAATTTTTTTCTGAATGAGCTATATAAGCCTTATAAACAAAAGCTTTGTGTTAGTTATTCTTTCATGATTTTGGCTTCGCTAAGTTAGGCAAGAAGGGGCAGAGGTTGTTAAGGAGGGAATTAGGCTAGTTCTAGATAAAACTAAGAAGTAATTAGTTTTTATGCAACACCTCTAGTTTTTGTGCAGAAAAGCCCTTTTTGTGCAAAGCCTTTTTCATCGACTTTGCACAATAATTAACCCTATTTTTGTGCAAACTTAGCTATTTTTGGCCC
>CAYFOE010000002.1:124031-130205 GCA_964344635.1 Candidatus Woesearchaeota archaeon | reverse complement strand
ATTTATATATGGGTTTTGCATCGTTTCTAGTATCACCTCTTTTTCCCCAGGAAGAAACTTTCGGGTCTCTTCCTAGGGTTTTACTTAGAAAATAGCTACGCTAACAGAATTATTTTTTCTTAGGCTTTAATTTATTAACAGCATCATCCGAATTAAATATTCTCTCAGTTAAATTCGAAATAGTATCCATACTGAAATTTTGACCTAAATGTGGATGACCTTTCCTATAAATATAAGGATTTGAAATTGAATCACCCTCATTGGTTTTTTCAGGTTGAATACCTTGAGGTTTATTTTGCGCCAAAGATAATTTTTGCAATAAAGATTCATTAGAATCCTCAGTTTCACTTGTTTGTGTTTGAACCGGTGCAGGTTCTTCAACTTGTTGAGGTTCTGGTTGAACTGGTTCAACAGGTTGAGTTTGAACTGGTTCAGTTACTTGAGATTGATAATTATTTATTTGTTCTTGAGGTTGTACAACAACAGGTTCCGATTCTTCAACTTGTTGAGTAATTGGTTGCTGAACTTGAGATTGTTGCACAGTTTCATTCATTTTTTGTTGAGCATCCTGCGCATTTTTTATGAAGATGTCTAAATCTGCTTCTTCAGGTTTTGTACCTGTAGAGATAGTCCTAATCAGCTCTTCCTGCTTTCTTTGAAACTCCAAGGTTTCTTGTTCCTTAATCTGATCCTCAGTTATTTCTTGCTGAACTGGAATACTTTCATTAATCGGTTCTTGAGTTAGATTTTGTTGTTCTTGAGGTGGTTCAACAATAGTTTCAGGAATATGTTGTTCCGTTGTAGGTTGTTCATAAGTTTCCTCTGACTGCACAGGTACAGGCTCTTCAACTTGTTCAGATTCCTCAACAAGTACTGGTTCAGAAATACGGTTTGATTGTTGAGTTTCTTGAATTAAATCTCTTGGTTGCTCAACAACAGATTCAGAATTATGTTCCTCAAACGTCGGTTGCGTTTGTTCTTTACTAAGATCAATTGATTGGTTTTGATCATGCAATTCCTCAAGAGGTATACCTGAAATGTCCTGAATGTCCTGAAGAATCTCAGTTGACTCTTCATTAGTTAATTGTGAATCATTGATTGTTAAAGACTCAGAAGTTAATGGTTTTTCTTCAACAAATTCTTCCGGTTCCTCATCAACATACTCAACCTCTTCATATTCAGCATCCTCCTCTTCTTCAAGAGGCTCTTCCTCAGAAATATCTTCATCCTCTTCTAAAACCTCATAATCTTCAAGTTCTGAAGGATCTATAGGATTTCCATCTTCATCAACATACTCAACTTCTTCAACAAATTCTTCCGGTTCCTCAGAATAAGACTCCTCTTTTTGTTCAGGATTATCACCAAAATTCATGCAACGAAAACTTGTTTTTTAGTTTAAATAGATTGTTGTAACAAATTAGGTTTATTGTAAAAGCGAGAATTATTCCTTCTTCTTAAACTCAGTATATCCACTTTTACCACAAGTAGTTCTATCTTTGTGAACAGCCATGAACGTCCCAGGACCTTCCTTAGGTGAAGTCGGATTTTTTCTGATCAACTTTCCATCTTTAACTTCATACATCTTCCATCTCTGGGATGGTTGCTTGTTTTTTGTTTCTTTCTTTGCCATTTGATTATTCCTTAGCCTCTACTTCTTCAGCTTTAGCTTCCTCTTTAGGAGCCTCAGCCGGTTTTTCTGCAGGAGTTTCCTCTGGAGCCTTTGCTTCTTCCTCAGCCTTCTTCTTAGCTTCCCATGCAGCCTTTCTTTCAGCTTCTAAAATTTTCTTTTTCTTGATTTTTTCAATAGCATCTTTCGCTTCTACTGAACTGTAAATGTAAGCAACAACTTTAGCAACATTACTTCCAAAGTCATTTTTTATTTCCTTAACTGAGATTAAATTTTCATCAGCCTTGGTTTTTTCTGCAATTGATTTTAGAACATCCTCAGTCTTAGGTGTTGCCTGTTTGTTATGTTCCACTTCAATAATTAATTCCTTTCTTTTAGTTAAAGGTTGATCTTTTTCTGAAATAATTTTTGTTGTCATTTTATCTTATTTTAATTGCATATTCTCCTTTGTTTTTCCATCCGATTTTTTGTGCAATTTCTGATTGATCAGGATTGTGAACATAAACTCTACCTTTCCAAGACTCTGTAAACTGGTTACCTTTACAAACTGGACAGGTTGGCCCCTCTACAAAGATTTTACAGGTTTTACATACTTTCTTCATTTTTTATTTTCTTTAGTTTCCTTTTTAGCTTTTGTTGCATCTTCTTTAATCCATTTAAGAGCGCCCAATCTATGTTGTCTCATAGTAAGACCAATCTTAGGATTACTCATATCCTTATATGATGCAGCAATTATTTTAGCCCTACAAACCTCTCCAACTTTCAAAATTCTCTTTGAGTCTTTTCCAGTTAGTACATTTGTTTTTGAAAATGAAACGAAATCATCCATTGTTTGTGAAATGTGAATCATACCATCAATCGGACCGATTGTCAGGAATGCTCCGAAATCGCTGATCTCTGTAATCTTTCCAAGAACTATTTCATTTAGTTCAGGCTTGTAAGTAATAACTTTGAACGATGTATCATAATAGGCTGCACCGTCTCCAGGAATTATAATTCCTTCACCGATGTTTAATACTTCTGTAACTCCAATAACTACACCTAAATCCTTAGATACAAAGTTTTCAAATTCTTGATTTAAGCTTCTCAAAATCGCTTCTTCTGTATTATTTGCAAATTCTTTCGGTGGAACTCTTATGTGGCTCCTAACTTCCATTTCATAGAACATGTTTTTTTTTTGCCTCAAATGCTTTAATTTACCTGTTTAAGGTATCTTTTTTGCCTTATCGTAATTAGCCTTGCATTTCTCTTTTTAAGCTTTTCTTTAAGCCTTTTATCCTGAGTTGCAATGATATCTTCCGGATTTTCCACTGAATGGTCTAAAAGGAGGCTATCTACGTTAGTTTCCCTAGTTGTTTTAATCGGTTTCGCGCCTATTTTTTCTAAGACTTGAAGAGCTAACTTTTCAAGAGGCTTCTTTTTAAGCTCATCAAAAGTTTTATCTATAAAATAGAACTCAGTCTTTTCTTCAACAATCTTATTCACTTCTTCCTTGATATTTATCTTAAACTCAAGACAAGTAAGTATAAATGAAGTATCCATGATTATCCTTTTCATGAATTTAAAATGAAGATACTGTTTTAAATAGGTTCTTATGGTCTTAATCTTATGAAAGAAATCACCAATGAGAAATTAGACAAATATTTCGATATAACCTGTGAAGCCTTAGGCGTTGCAAAAAAAGCAGGCCAAAGGTTAGAATTAGAAGGAGCAAGAGAAGATTTCTTAGACATGGTAGAAAGATATGTTTCCGACGCAAAACACTTTAGGAACAATAATGATTTCGTGAATGCATTTGCAGCACTGAATTATGCACACGGGTGGCTGGACGCAGGTGCAAGAATTGGACTATGGGACGTCAAAGATTCCAGACTGTTTACAGTTGATGACGAATAGTATATAAAGAATTAATTCTTAATCTTTTCATGAAAGTAGAGGTGTTAAGTATTGGCGGAAGTTTGCTGTTCAAAGATGGCAAAGTCAATGTTTCTTACGTTAGTAAATTAAGTAAACTCTTGAATTCCATTAAAGATAGAAAATTCGTTTTAGTTGTTGGCGGCGGTTCAATTGCAAGAACATATATCGATGCTTTAGAAAAATTTGGAATTAAAAAAGAAGCCCTTTCTAGATTCGGAATTGGAGTTACTAGAATGAATGCAAGAATGCTTGCAAATATGATCGGCAGGAGCGCCAACCGTGAAAATTTTCCAGGTTCAATAAAAGATGTTAAGAATCTATTAATGAAACATAGAATAGTTTGTTGCGGAGGTTTAAGATACGAACCTGATCAAACAAGCGATGGGACCTGTGCAAAGATTGCAAAACATTTGAAAACAAGATTTATTAACGTTACAGATGTACAAGGTTTGTATACTTCAAATCCCAAAATTTCAAAGAATGCTAAATTTATTCCAGACATATCTTATGAAGATTTTAGTAAAAGAATAAACAAACTAAAATATCATCCCGGGCAACATTTTGTTCTAGACCAACATGCAGCAAAGACAATAAAGGACTACAAAGTTGAGACATTCATAGTCGGTCCAAGCCTAGCTAATCTGAAAAAATTGATCGCTGGAAAGAAATACCTAGGAACAATCATCCATTAGTGCCCTGGAAGTATTTTTAAATGCTGGAAGCATTCTAAACTGATGAAAGTTATTTGTGTTACAGGGTCTGCAGGTACGGGAAAAAGTACTTATGCCAAGAAGTTGGCAAAGGCTAAGAAGTATCTTTATTTTGACCTAACCGAGTTCATCAAGAAATATAAAATTCATGAAGGATATGACCGAAGTTTCAAATCATGCATCGTTAATGTTGACGAATTAGTTTCAGTTCTAACAGACGTTATTTGGGGAATTAAAAGAGAAGGTTGGAAAGGCATCGTTATTGATGGCCACCTGAGTCATTATTTAGATAGCGAGTTAGTTGATCTAGTCGTAGTTGTTAGATGCGATGTTAAAACTCTAAGAAAAAGACTGGAAAAAAGAAACTACAGTAAGAAAAAAATCGAAGAAAATGTTGAAGCAGAGATAATGGAAACTTGCTTAATAGAAGCAGAAGAAAAAGGGCACAAGGTAAAAATCGTAGAAGGAAAAGGAATAAATAAATTGAAAGTTTAGTTTTGAACATGATAGATATTGTAAAATTTAAATTAGATGAAGAAACAAGATTAAGAGGAGAGAAATTGGGTTTTTCAAACGTAATTGATTCTAAAGATATTAAAGTAAAAATTGGAAGTACCGATTTACAGAATAGGAAACACCTCAGTGATGCTAACAATGATGTTTTAATGAATCCAGAACTCGAAAATGACAGAGATAAGGTCCATTTTAGAAAATCCGGATTGAACCAAGTCTTAGCAAAGCTGGCTAAAGAAAATGACGTTGGAATAGGATTTGGTTTCAGTTTTATTTTAAATTTAAACGGTGTTGAAAGAGCAAGAATGATTGGAAGAATGAGACAGAACGTTAGAATCTGTAGAAAGTTCGGAACTAAGATGATTGTATGCTCATATGCTGAAAACATTAAAGAGATGAGAGAAGCCAAAGATTTGCTAGCATTTGCAAAAGTTATAGGCATGACACCTGGCGAGGCTAAGGAAGCCTTAAACTGGAAAAGAAGATTGGAGAAAGTAAGGGTTGTTTAAATATATTCATTCAGCCTTTAAATATGACTTAATATATTCTTTTAGGAAAAGTATATATACATAAAATATTTCTTAATCCGAACATGAGACTCGGCCAGAAACTTGGTTTGGGGGCATTGGCTCTGGTTGCAGGATCTATGGCATATTCAGTAATCAGAACTGAACCGACAGCCATAGAATATGTAACAGCCGACAGCAACCAACCTGCATTAGAAGAAAGATTAGACCCTGCTAGTTTAGACAGTTCATTAAGAAGAGAAGTTATTGAACCGACAGTTCCTAAAGACATTGAACCAATAGTTCCGCAAGTATTAAGCGACGAGGATTATGTAAGTAATCTATTTTCTAGACAAGATTCTTTATTTGCATTAATCGGAGAAGAAATGTATGCTGAAGAATATGGACTCTTGCCTACAAAAGAAGCTTATTCTGGATTTTATTCTGAACTGTGTAGAATTCTCTCAGAAAGTACTCTTGAAGAAATAGCAAACACAATCCCAAGAAGCGATGTTGTTTGGACAGATCTACCCGAGTTGTATAATATGGTTTACCATTCGTCTTATGGTGAAGAAACTAAACTGAAAGATGTTTACGCAGACAAAATTCCTACAAAAGAAGAAATTGCATCTGATTGGAATCCCCAAGTTAGAGAAAAATTTACAAAAATTGCTGAACTTTCAGCATTGGACCATAGAATTGACGGATTTTACGGAAGGGAAAAATTAAGGACTGAATCTCTCCGAGGTGAAGCCTTAGAAAATATTGAAACAGACATGCAAGAATACATGCCCTTCTTAAGAGAGAGCCTTTCATTTGCAATGGACGTTGCAGAGGCTGAAAGATTAATTAGCAAATATGGAGAATTCTGTATTCTAGAAGCAAGTGGCCAAGTTGAAGT
>CAYFOE010000002.1:0-124015 GCA_964344635.1 Candidatus Woesearchaeota archaeon | reverse complement strand
CTGATCAAGTATATGGACTTCTTGAAGGACAAAGAGCGTTGTTGGAAGCAGAATATGGAAATCAAGAACTTGTGAACATGCTCAAATTGAAAAGGGCATTTAATACTCATTCAGTTGAAACTGAATAAAATAAAAAATAATGGAGAAAGACAATATGAAAAAAATAATTACCTTGTTGATAACATTGGTTACATTCCTAGGACTGACCGGTGTTGCAATGGCTACAACTGGAGGACATTTTTCCAGAACAGGTGTAACTGTGGATATTAGCACTACAGGATACCCAATCATGAACACTGTTGATGCAGAGTTCACATACAATGGCGAAACTAAAACTGCAACAGGAACACCAAATCCTAATGGCCCTGTAACTGATGCATGGGATGCGGGACCAGTAACCATGAAAGACGGTACAAAATTCAAGATTAAGAACGGAAAAGTTTACAAGAAATCTCCCGGAGATAGAACTTGGATGTACATGTACCAGAAAAAATCCACATCTGGAGAATCATCAAATCCGATGATTGTTTGATTTAATTAATGAGAGCAATAGCTCTCTTCTTTTTTTAAAATTAAGTAAAATAAAAAATAAATTTAAAGGTTTGACCGTTTATTGATTCTTAATTAGAATCAGAATCTTAGAATCTTCTTTTCTTACTAAAACATTCTCTGCAATAAACAGGTTTTCCTTCAGTAGGCTTGAATGGTACTTCACATTCTTGACTACATTCAGTACAGGTTGTTTTATGCATTTCTCTAGGGCCCATGTTGTTTCTTGGACGTCTGTTTTCGAAATCTGCCATCTTTGCTCCTCCGTAGTTGCATACGATGTTAAATCCCGATATGCACTGCAACTTTAAGCCAAACCATGCTATATAAGGCTTTGTTTTATTGAAATCCCCATTAGAAATCTTTATATATGGTTTAGTTCATTGATTTTTCGTAAGAGAGAGATGGAAGAAAGATTTATTCTTCGTTTAAAATATGCAGAAAAAGACAAAGATTAAGGTGTTAACACCTACTTTGAGAGAAAAGAAAAGATATCTTGTTTATTCTGTAGACTATTTTGGAAAAACTGCTCAAGAGGCAGTCAAACTGAAAGAGACGGTGAATAAAGGTCTTTTGGAATTTCTCGGGACAGAAGGATATGCCAAAGCAGGAGTCATGTTTATCAAGGGTTCTGGCAAAAAAGGCATATTGAGAGTTGACAGAAAATATGTTGACAATGTTCGAACAGGTCTTATGACCATACAAAAGATGGGTCCAAAGGACGTCACGTTTAGATGCCTAGGCTTATCTGGAAGTGTAAATAAGGCTGATCAAATTTATCGAGGCATTTAGGAGGGATATGAGATGCAAGCTGATGAAACAAACCACCAAGCAATGGGATACGATAGGGCAAGTACTGTCTTTAGCCCTGATGGAAGATTATTGCAAGTAGAATATGCAAGGAAAACAATTAGAGCAGGTTCAACTGCCGTAGGAATTACTTGTAAAGACGGAGTATTAATTTTAGCAGACAAAAGAGTTGTTGAAAAATTAATCGTAGGAAAATCTGTTGAGAAGATTTTTCAAATAGACGAACACATAGGAGCAAGTGCTTCCGGAATCTTAAGTGACGGAAGAATCCTAATTGAGAAAGCACAAGTAATTGCACAACAACACAAAGTTACATTCAATTCCCCAATGAGCACAGAATCATTGGTTAAAGAAATTTGTAATACAAAACAAATGTACACCCAAGTTGGAGGGGCTAGACCCTTCGGAGTAAGTATCATGTTCATGGGAGCTGGCGAAACCAATCATTTATTCGTTACAGATCCAACAGGAACTTTCTTTGAATACAAAGCAACTGCAATTGGAGAAAAAGATGACGAAGTTAAAGCAATCTTGAACAAAGACTACAAGGAAAGCATGACACTTGATCAAGCACTGAAATTAGCAATGTCATCATTGAAGAAAGCATTAGGAACTAATTTCAACATTGGAAGAATTGATGGAGCATACATCAGTTCCAAAGATAAAAAATTAGTAAGATATACTGAAGCGGAGTTGAACAAGGCAGCTAAATAGCTGCTTGAATGAAAATGGTAGACATTGATAAAGCCGTAATTGCAAGATTAAACAAAGAAGGAAGACATTTTGAAATCCTTGTAGATTGCGATAAAGCTTTGGAATATAAAGAAGGCAAAAACGTTTCTTTAGAAGAAGTCATTGCTACAACTCAAGTATATTTTGATGTTAAGAAAGGTGAAAAAGTTTCTGAAGATGGTTTAAGGGCAGCATTCGATACAGAAGATCTGAATGAAGCAATTAAGATTATTCTTCAAAAAGGAGAAATCCAACTGACTTCAAAGCACAGAGAGGAAGAAAGAGAAAATAAGAAGAAGAAAATTATTAACATCATTCATAGGAATGCTGTAGACAGTAAAACTGGTTATCCTCACCCTGTTGCAAGAATTGAAACCGCACTCGGTGAATCAAAGTTTAGAGTTGACGATTCCAAAAATGCTGAAGATCAATTAGAAGACGCTTTGAAGGCTTTGAGAGAACTACTTCCAATTAAATTTGAAAAAAAGGAAGTTGAAATCAGAGTTCCTGTACAATTTGCAGGACAGGCAAAAGGCATAGTGCACAAGCACAAAGTCACAAAAGACGAGTGGCTTAATGACGGTTCATATTACTCAATTGTTGAAATACCATCCGGAATATTGGATGAATTTTTTGACGAATTGAACAAAATTTCTCACGGACAAGTCGAGAGTAAAATTTTGAAAGTTATAGAATAGGAAGTGAAATAAAATGGGAGAATTATTTGTTGAAGAAAGACAAATTGTAGTTCCTGGAGACAGACTAGCTCTAGGAATGGACTATCTGCCAGCTGGTAGAGCATACAGAGATGGAGAAGAAATAAGATCTTCTGCTGTCGGTGTATTAAGTATTAACGGAAGAGTTTTGAGAGTAATACCTCTTAAATCAAATTACAATCCGAGACCTGGAGACATGGTCATTGCTAAAATCTCAGATATGACAAACTCAATGTGGTTTGCACAAATCGATAGTTTTAGAGACGGCTTACTAACATTAAGGGAAGTTCCCGAATATGTTGAAGACGGTGCTGATTTAACACAGTACTACAATTTTGGCGACTACGTATTAGCTAAAATTTCAGCCGTAGGAAGAACCAACGCAATGTTATCCATGAAAGGACCAGGCTTAAGAAAAATCAGCGGTGGAAGAATCGTTGAAATTAATCCTGCAAAAGTTCCAAGAGTTATTGGAAAACAAGGAAGCATGATTTCCATGTTAAAAGATAAAACTGGCTGTAGAATTATTGTCGGTCAAAACGGTTTAGTATGGATTCAAGGAGCACCTGAACATGAGTTGGTTGCAATTGAAGCTATCAACTACATCAACGAAAAAGGTCACCTACAAGGATTAACAGACTTAGTTTCTGACTTGTTAGAAGACAAAATGAAAGACGTAGTTGTTCACGAAAGTGAAGAAAAACCTAAAGAAGAAAAGCCAAAGAAAAAAGCTTCAAAATCAGATGATGACGAAGAAGAAGCTCCGAAGAGAAGAGCTGTTGGCAAGAAGGCAAAAAAAACTGCCAAGAGAGGTAGTAAAAAATGAGTAAGAAAATAAAAAGACATGACGGAAGAGCTGCTGATGATTTAAGGCAGATGGAAGCTAAAGTTGGTGTAATTCCTAACGCAAAAGGAAGTGCAATGTTTAAGATCGGTAAGACTGTAGCTGTTGCTGCAGTTAGGGGTCCTAAAAAATTACACCCTAAATTTTTACAAGACCCTGAAAGAGGGAAACTAAGATGTTTTTACAACATGATTTCTTTTTCAGGTAGCGGGGACAGAGTTAGACCTGGACCAAGTAGAAGAAGTAAGGAAATCAATTTAGTTATGGAGAATGCATTAGCTCCTTCAATCGATCTAAGTGCTTACCCTGGATCTGCAGTTGACGTATTTGTTAACCTAATACAAACAGATGCAGGTACAAGATGTGCAGCAATCACTGCAGCTTCAATGGCATTAGCTGATGCTGGATTCAAAATGAAAGATCTAGTTTCTGCAGTAGCTGTTGGAAGCGTAAACGGTGACGTAGTTGCAGACTTAGACAAAGCAGAAGAAGATGTTGGAGATGCAGTGGACATACCTATTGCAATGATGCCAAATGAAGAAAAGGTAACATTGTTGCAATTAGATGGAAAGATAAAGAAAGATGCTTTATTAGATGCTCTTGAATTGGCTAAGCCAGTTTGTAAAAAAATTGCAGAGCTACAAAAAGCAGCAATAACTGAGAGGTATGAATAAAATGGCTAAAGTAATTAAAGAACATATACACTCTTTGTTGGAAAAAGGACTAAGACAAGACGGAAGAAAACCTTCCGAATATAGAAATGGAATCTCTGTCGAATACGGAATTTCCCCAAAAAGTGCTGAAGGCTCAGCACGTGTAAAAATTGGAGAAACAGAAGTAGTTGCAGGAGTAAAATTAGGGATCGGACAACCATACCCTGATCAACCTGACGCAGGATCTATCATGGTTGGAGCAGAACTATCTCCAATTGCAAGTAACAGATTCGAAACAGGACCTCCTTCAATAGAGTCAATCGAAATTGCAAGAGTTGTTGACAGAGGTATCAGGGAAAGCGGAGCACTTGACTTCAAGAAACTATGTGTTACTGAAGGCGAAATGGTATGGCAAGTTTTTGTTGACGTTTACCCAATAAACGATGCAGGGAACTTGAGAGATGCTGGTTCATTAGCTGCCTTGGCTGCAATGAAAGATGCAAAATTCCCAGAACTAGACAAAAAAACTGGAATGGTAAATTATGAAAAGAAAACCAAAAATGGTCTACCTTTGAGTGACGAGCCTATTGAAGTTACAGTTGTCAAAATTGCTGACGAATTTTTAGTAGATCCTAGTGTAGAAGAAGAAGAATTCTTAGACGCAAGGCTAACCGTTGCTTTTTTAAAGGATGGTGCAATCTGTGCAATGCAAAAAGGCGGCAGTGGAGAACTGTCAACTGAAGATATTGCAAAAATGGTTGACCTTTCAGAGAAAAGTGTCAAAAATTTAAGGAAGGCATTATGAAAGTAACAAAATACGAAAAAGCTAGAATCATTGGAGCAAGAGCTTTGCAAATTGCAATGGGCGCTCCCATTTTTCTTAAGCTTGCAAAGAAAAGTTTTGATGAAGTAAGATACAGTCCAATCGAAATCGCTAAAAGAGAATTCGAAGGTGGACTATTACCTATTTCAATCAAAAGGCCTTTACCCACAAAGGCTTAATTTCTTTTTTATTAGTTAAAAATAGTTAAAATCTATTTCTTTATTTTTTAGAAGTTATACGCTGTTAAACTTATTTTTACTATTTGTATACACTTTATAATGGTTATAAATTTTTTTAAAGCGAAACCTTCCATTATATGTATCATGTTCCTATATATTAGGGAAAACGGAGGTGAACAATAGTGGCTGGTTTTTTAGGTGAAACAACAACATCGATAATTAATCCACTTAGCGCAATCTGGTATTCATTGGTAGGTCAACTTCCAGGAATCGTGGCTGCGATAATAGTTTTAATTGTGGGGTGTTTTGTTGCGGTTATTTTAGGCCATGCACTTAAGGTTGTTCTTGAAAAGCTCAAGGTTGACGATTACGTTCGAAAAGCTAGGCTCACAAAGACAATCGGACACACCCATGTGCCCGCAGTGGCAGGTGAGATTTTCAAATGGTATATCATTATACTGTTCTTACAACAAGCAGTTGCACTCATTAACTTGGGTACATTAAGCTTATTGCTAGGACAATTCGTAGGATGGTTGCCAAATGTTATCGTAGCTGTAGTAATCTTGTTATTCGGTATCGCAGTAGCAAATTACATCTACTACAAAACATGGGAACACTCAAAACAAAAGGGTGTTAAAGCAAGTGCAGGTATACTGAAAGCAGTTATAATCTTCATGATCATTTTAATGTCATTGAAGCAAATAGGTGTTGACGTAGGTATACTAGAACATACTTTCCTACTGATCGTAGGTGCTCTAGCAATCGGTGTTGCTCTAGCTCTAGGAATTGGATTAGGCTTAGGTCTAAGGAAAGAGTCTGAAAATTTAGTAAAAGGAATCAGGAAAAACTTCTAGTTTTTCCCTTCTTTTTCTTTTTTTATTTTTTAATTTTAAGCTGTTTTAAGGCTGTACCATCTCTCCAGGACAGTTAACTTTATAAATGGATTTTGAGCTAATCCTGTCATGGTTACGAAAAAAACTGTTAAAGAAACCGAAGTAAAGACTGAAGTAGTTGCAGAAAAACCTGAAGCTAAAGCTAAAGAAACTAAAACTACTAAAGGATCAGAGACTCCTGATGATTCTCACATGATGGTTCCTCCTGAGAACTATTTAAAGGCAGGATTACATATTGGAACTAAATTCAGAACCAAATTCATGGAGAAATTTATTTACAAAGTAAGAACAGACGGTTTGACAGTTTTGAATGTTCAAGCTATTGACGAAAGAATCAAAGTTGTAGCAGACTTCATCTCAAGATACAAACCAGAAGATATTGTGGTTGTAGGAAAGAGAGAAAACGGATGGAGAGCTATTAAATTATTTTCAAAAGTTACCGGCGTTAAAGCTTATGCAGGAAGATACCACCCAGGAATTTTAACAAATCCAAATTTAGAAGACTTCCATGAAGCAAAATTAATCATCGTTGCAGACCCATGGCCTGACAAAGATGCATTAAAAGATGCAGCTAAAGTTGGCGCAGTTACCGTTGCATTATGTGACACTAACAATGACAGCACATATGTTGATTTAGTATTACCCTGCAATAACAAGGGAAGAAAAAGCTTAGGATTAGTTTTCTGGATTCTTGCAAGAGAATACATGAAGAAAAAATTCCCAGAACTACCCGAAATGGAATACACCCTAGATGACTTCATGGGAGAAAACGAAGTTAGAGCCGAAACTAAGAAGAAAAAGTTTATTCCAAGAAGAAAGCCTAATTAGGCTTTTCAATTATTTTTTCTGAATTACCCAACAAGAATTTAGATACATCTATAGGCGTTTTAGCATGGTTTGTTAGCACTACAGTCTTAGTCATATTCTCATCCATAGTCTTAGACAAATGATCAATGAACCTTTTAGTGTTCAAACTCCCATGGTGTGGCGAGAGTGAATGAAGATCCTCAATGATTAGTGTCTTTGGCCCAGGACCAAAATCTTTGATTTTAGCCTCAATAGCTGCATGAATCTCCTTCAAAGAAGTCTTGTGTAAATATGTTGTCCTATCATGTGTTAAACTAGAATCAATATGTTTTGAAAGAATATCGATGTAATGCGCATCCCGGATGTGGAATCCATGCTGATCAAGCAATCTTTCGGTAACCCTAGAAGTTCTTCTCAGAGGTACAATTAACGTAGGATTTTTATCGTGATCTAATAATTCAAAAGGATGGAACTGATTTTTTACATCGGTTTTGAATACGAACAAACCCTTAGGAGAATCTGCAACTTCACTTAATTCTTTTTTAGGTACAATTTTTTTCAACAATATCACCAGTTCTCAAATATTTTTTTTGTTTCATCTATATTAGTTTGCAATATTTCTGAAGCCTTTCCTAGACTTATTTTTTTGGAACTATATAATTCGTGAGCTATTGCGATTCTTAAATGTTTTTTCTTTTCCAGTGTAAACCTGATTGAATCTCTGAGGAATTCTGAGAGGCTATCATAGTAACCTATATTTTGTGCTGCTTCAAGAATATTCTTGATCTCTGAAGGCACAGTGAAAGTGACAACATTGCTTTTTTTCATGTAATATTATTGGGATAATATTGTATATAAATATTTGTTTTTGATTTAGTTCCCATTTTTCATTTTTCTGGAGTAAATCATAGAGTACAGGCTCTGTAGCAATTGAATTTTGGGGTTTCAGATGTAGAAAGGTTTTTATAATAAAAGGTTTTTATAAATATAGAATATTACGATAGTGACAATTGTTCTAAATATTCATGGTAGGAATCAGATGGAAGAGCCAAAAAATATTCAAGAGACGCAAGAAAGAGGAATAGAGCAGGAAATTACTAATGAAAATGAAAATGTTCCCAAAGAAGAAATAAATGCGTCTGAGAATGATTCTAACGAAGATTATGGAGCTCAAAACATCACTGTTTTGAAAGGCCTAGAAGCAGTTAGGAAGAGACCTGCGATGTATATTGGAGATATAACCTCTAGAGGCCTGCATCACCTAGTTTATGAAGTTGTAGACAACAGCATTGATGAAGCCTTAACAGGGAATTGCACTCACATCTCTATAGGGATCAACAAAGACGGCAGCGTAACAGTCTCCGATGACGGAAGAGGTATCCCTGTCGCAATACATCCAGGGGAAGGAAAAAGCGCATTAGAATTAGTCATGACCGTTTTACATGCAGGCGGAAAATTCGATAAAAAAACATACAAAGTAAGTGGCGGACTACATGGAGTAGGTGTAAGCGTTGTTAATGCTTTATCCAAACACGTCGAAGTTAAAGTTATGCGTGAAGGCAAAGTTCACTTTCAAAAATATGCAAAAGGAATCCCCCTATCCGGAGTAGAAGTCATTGGCGACTCTGAAAAAACTGGAACCTCAGTAACATTCTTACCAGACGACGAAATATTTTCAACTGTCGAATTCAATTTCGACGTCTTAGTTTCAAGATTAAGAGAATTAGCTTTCTTAAATAAGAACCTTAAAATCTCAGTTAAAGATGAAAGAGATGGAAAAGAAAAGACTTTCCAATACGAAGGAGGCATTGGACAATTTGTAAAACATCTGAACAAAAACAAAAATCCAATACATGACAACCCAGTTTTTGTTACCAAAGAATACGACGGTGTAAGCGTCGAAGTTGCACTGCAATACAATGAAGGTTATCAGGAAAATGTCCACTCTTTTGTAAATAATATCAATACCGTGGAAGGTGGAACTCACTATAGCGGTTTTGCAACTGCATTGACTAGAGCAATCAACGATTATATTGTTAAGAATAAAGTCGGAGACATGAGATTGGGTGGACCTGACGTTAGAGAAGGATTAACTGCAATTATCTCCGTTAAAGTTCCCGAACCCCAATTTGAAGGACAAACCAAAACCAAACTAGGAAATTCGGAAGTTAAAGGTTATGTAGACTCTGCATTCTACGAAGCATTTGTAATTTACCTCGGAGAAAATCCAAGCGTAGCCAAACAAATTGTAGGCAAGTGTGTCAGTGCTGCAAAAGCAAGACTAGCTGCAAGAAAAGCAAGAGACCTAACCAGAAGAAAAAGCGCATTGGACAGTGCATCACTACCAGGAAAATTAGCAGACTGCCAATCCAAAGACCCAAAAGTTTCAGAGATTTACGTTGTAGAAGGAGATTCCGCAGGCGGAAGCGCAAAACAAGGAAGGAGCAGAGAAACCCAAGCAATACTACCCTTAAGAGGAAAAATCATCAATGTTGAAAAAGCAAGACTGGATAAAATCTTTGCAAACAATGAAATCTCAGCAATCATCACAGCACTAGGAACAGGAATCGGCGAAGACTTCAACATAGAAAAACTAAGATATCACAAAATTGTCCTAATGACCGACGCAGATATTGACGGTTCACACATCAACTGTTTATTATTGACATTTTTTTACAGATACATGAGGCCCCTAGTGGAGAACGGTTATTTGTACATCGCAATGCCACCACTATACAAAATAGTAAAAAACAGACAAACACATTACGTTTACAACGAAAGAGAACTAGAAGAACTATTCGAAAAAATTGGCAAAGACAATTATTCTATACAAAGATATAAAGGACTAGGAGAAATGAACCCAGACCAATTATGGGAAACAACAATGGACCCAGGAAACAGACTGTTACAGCAAGTAACAATTAATGACGCAGCACAAGCAGACGAAATGTTCAGCGTACTAATGGGCGAAGAAGTAATCCCGAGAAGAAACTTCATCCTAGAAAACGCACAACTAGTGAGGAATTTAGACATATGATCAAAGGATTCTTTTATCTAGGCGGAGAAGATTTTCACGAATTCAATAGCTTCAGAGAATTTAGAGACTTTCTAGACACTTCATTAGTAAGTGGATTGGAAAATGGAGATTTTAAAGACGGACAAGCATTAGATGTCCAAGTAAACTATGATCCTCTAAACAGTATAGAAATCAAGGACTTTGCAAGAGACATAGTATTCCCAGGACATGCAAAACTCGAACTAAGAAATCGCTTGAACATCGAAGGAAGCCATGAATCAATACTAACATATCGCTTGAAAGTATCCGATGAATACAGGCATGGTTTAGACACTGGACTTGAACTAGGAGATGGAGACTGGATAAATTGACAGACAAAGTAGAACCAAGACTAATAGAACAAGAAATGAAGGAAAGTTACGTAGACTATGCCATGTCAGTTATCACTTCTAGAGCCCTACCAGATGTTAGAGATGGACTAAAACCAGTACATAGAAGAATCTTATATTCAATGAACAAAATGGGCTTGGTATACAACAAACCCTTCAAGAAATCCGCAAGGATCGTAGGAGATGTTCTAGGTAAATACCATCCCCACGGAGACAGTGCAGTTTATGACTCCTTAGTTAGAATGGCCCAATTTTTTAGCCTGAGATACCCCTTAGTCGACGGACAAGGAAACTTTGGAAGCATTGACGGAGACAGCGCGGCAGCAATGAGGTATACCGAAGCTAGATTGAAAAAAGTTTCAGACGAATTATTGAAAGACATCGAAAAAGACACTGTAGATTTTAGACCTAACTTTGACGAATCCCTAAAAGAACCAGTAGTGCTGCCAAGTGCCTTACCCAATTTATTGTTGAACGGAAGCACAGGTATTGCAGTAGGAATGGCAACAAACATTCCACCACATAATCTAAATGAAGTTGTAAGCGGAGTTATTGCATATATCAAGAACAACCAAATCACATTTGAAGAACTAGTAGAACATGTCAAAGCACCAGATTTTCCTACAGGAGGAATCATCTGTGGAACCTCAGGAATCAAAATGGCCTATCGCTCAGGAAAAGGAAAATGCCTGATCAAAGCCAAAACTTCATTCGAAGAAGGCAAAATCATCGTTCATGAGATACCTTACATGGTAAACAAAGCGTCTTTATTAGAAAACATTGCAGGGTTAGTCAAAAACGGAATCATACCAGACATCTCAGACTTACGAGATGAAAGTGATAGGAAAGGAATGAGGATCGTAATAGAACTTAAGAAAAATGCAGACGAAAATTTAGTCCTAAATCAACTGTTTAAACACACTTCATTAAGGAACACCTTTGGAATTAATTTATTAGCACTACACGAAGGCAAGCCCAAAGTAATGAACCTAAAAGACATGATCAAGTACTTCGTAGCCCACAGAAAAGAAGTAGTCGTAAGAAGAACAAAATTTGATCTAAAAAAATCAGAAGAAAGAGCACACATCCTAGAAGGTTTGAAAATAGCATTAGAAAACATCGACCCAGTAGTACAATTAATCAAAAAAGCAGACAATGCAGACATTGCAAAACAAGGATTAATCGAAGGATATAATCTAAGCGAAAAGCAAGCAGTTGCAATACTAGACATGAAGCTACAAAAACTAACTTCACTAGAAACAGAAAAATTAATGAAAGAACGAGAAGAATTATTGAGATTTATTGACAAACTAAAATCCATACTCGAATCAGAAGAAAAAATATCACAAATTATAGTTGACGAACTAGAAGAACTAAAAAACAAATATTCCGACGAAAGAAAATCCACAATCGGCGAAGAAGAAGGAGACGTAGTCTTCGAAGACTTAATCAAAAAAGACCAAGTGGTAGTTAACGTAACCAACTCAGGCTACATCAAACAAATGCCACTCGAAGTCTACAAAGTTCAAAAGAGAGGCGGGAAAGGAGTTAAAGGAACAGGACTAAAAGACGAAGACTTTGTCAGCGACATATTTGTAACATCCAATCTAAACTATTTATTATTCTTTAGCAATAAAGGTAAAGTATACTGGCTAAAAGCATACCAACTACCAGTCGGAAGCAGATATTCAAAAGGAAAAGCAATAGTTAACCTATTGAACCTAGACAAAGACGAAACAATCAATGCAGTACTACCTGTCGACGAATTCGGAGATGGCTCTGTCCTAATGTGTACAAAAGGAGGAGTTGTTAAAAAAACTAGCCTGAAAGATTTCTCAAGACCTAGAAAAGGTGGAATCATTGCAGTAGGATTAAGAGAAAATGACGAAGTCGTAAGCGTAAGACTATGTAACGAAAACGACGAATTTGTAATCGCAACCAGAGCAGGAAATGCAGTTAAATTCAACGAAACCGACGTAAGAGTTATGGGAAGAACAGCAGGAGGAGTTAGAGGAGTTAAACTAGGCAGTGACGATTACGTTGTCGAAATGAGCAGTTGCAAAGACGGACCTGCATTATTCACCATCACAGAAAACGGATACGGTAAACGAACCTTATTAGACAATTACAGATTAATCAAACGTGGCGGAAAAGGAGTAAGAAACATCATAGCAAGCCCGAGAAACGGAAAAGTTGTAGGAACAGCAGTAGTCTCAGATGAAGACGAACTAATACTAATCAGTCAAAAAGGCGTAGTCATTAGAATGAACGCCAAAGACATTAGCTGCATCGGAAGAAACACCCAAGGTGTAAGAGTAATGAAACTACTCCCAGAAGACAAAGTAGTAAGTGTTGCAAAGATTAGAAACGAAGAAGAAGTCTAAACTTAAATATCATTTAACCCTCTAAATTCTCATGGACAAATGCAAAATATGTGAAATTGAAAAAATTCAATGAACAAATCAGCTAAATCCTCATAGTTCATTCTATTGTGCCGAAACCAATCAGTCTCCAACGATTTCCAACCATCCTAGAGATTGTGATTCTATCCTCTTTTGTACAGCACACAGGAAGTCTAAGCTTTACATGAATCTTATCCTTCTTTAATTGAGTAACCATTCCAATTGTTGCCGCAGAATTTACATTTAGCATCAATGGTTCTGAAAGTTTGATTGCTTGGATATCTTTCGAATCCTTTTCACCTACAACCCTTTTTAGTAAGTTGGTTTTTAGGGTGAACTCTTCCCATACCTCAGGCATTTTCCCTTTATGCCCCACTATGTTTCCACGCAAAGAATCTCCCTTAACATAATATGGATCCAAAGAAGTTAGAACAGCTATTGACCCTCCCGGGCCGGCTTCTTCAATAGAATCTTTTCCGGTTTTCAATCCAATAATCTTAGTATCGATCGGTTGCCAAGTTCTCTTTCCTTCCTTTTCAACCGGCATCCCTGGAAGTATTGAAATTTCATCACCGATCTTCAATTGACCCTCCTTAAGTGCACCACCAAGAACCCCGCCAACAAGCTTATCGATTTTAGTTCCAGGCTTATTAACGTCAAAACTTCTAGCAATAAACATTGTAGGATCCTTCTTAGTATCTCTCTTAGGAGTCTTGATAGTTTCTTCAATTGCTTGAATTAGATAATTAATGTTAATATCTTGTTGTGCCGAGATAGGAATGATTGGTGCGTTTTCTGCAATAGTTCCCTTTAAGAATTTCTTAAGTTGCTTGTAATTTGCTTCTGCTTCCTTTTCAGTAACCAAATCAATTTTATTTTGAGCAATTATAATATTTTTACAACCAATTATTTCTAGAGCCATCAGATGCTCTTCAGTTTGAGGCTGAGGGCAAGTTTCATTCGCCGCAACTAAAAGAATTGCACCATCCATGATTGCTGCACCCGAGATCATCGTAGCCATCAGAGATTCGTGCCCCGGAGCATCAATGAAAGAAACCGTTCTTGTTAATTCTCCCTTTTCGCCATTAGGACCTTTTTCAGAAGGAGAATAGTTAGTCTTTCCAGTTTCCTTGTTTTTGAATTTGTAAAAAGAAGAATTAGCATAACCCAATTTGATAGTAATACCACGTTTCATTTCTTCAAAATGAGTGTCAGTCCATTTCCCAGAAAACCTTTCAGTCAGAGTAGTTTTACCATGATCAACATGACCCACTAACCCAATACTAATCTCTGGCTGTGATATTTTTTTAGATTTAGACATGAATAGATACAAAAATTGGCTGTTTATAAGGGTTTTTGTAAGAATTATTCCTTGTTTTCAGCAGGCGCTTCTTCTGCAGGAGCTTCAGGATTTAGAAGTTCGGGTATTGCTTTAGTACCATATTTTGTAACTGACAAATTTACTTGTGCAGTTGCATCACTAATCATGTTTCCACGAAGTGTTTTTCTTCTGAACTCTCCCTTTTTCTTCACATTAACACCAATGCTCTTTTGAACAAACAGTTTTTTTCTGTGCATCGTATCAATCTCAGGCCTCATAGGGAAACCTGCAGAATCAGATCCGCCAGAAATCTTCAATTCATAGCCAGTCAAACCAAACAAATTACCTGGAACTGTATCCCCGATCTTTCTCTCGTTTAAAACAGTCCTATCTAAGGTTTTAGAGTAGCTCTTCCCATCTTTTGGGCTGCTAATATTACATTTGATTTCTTCTGTCATTGTCTAAATGCTGGTTATTTCGGGTTTTTAAAGGTTACTACGAGGCAAACATTATATATCAAACACACCCCTAATTAGCTAGTGATTGACATTGAAGAGACTTTTAGCGTTAAGTGGACTAGTAGCAGGGATTTCTGGATGTGCAATTCCTCCCACAGAGAACCTTGAATCTACAATTGATAATAGCTTAGAAGAAGTTGTTGAAGAAACTTTAGTCGAGGAAACCGCCTTCAAGAAACCAGAAAAATTAAAACCCTACTTTCTAGGAACGGACCAAGTGAGATTAGATGGTCTTAGAGATTTTTATCTAGCCTCAGTCAACGGAAGAACCTCAGAAAAAAGCGTTAAAGATAACCTAGTATTTATCTCAGTCGGTGAGAAAGATGAGGTATTTTTAGGCCATGGATACCTGATCAATGATTGCGGGTTAATACTCACCTCTAACCACGTTGTAGAAGAATTAAACAGACATGGCGAAACCAACGGCATTGCATTCACTAGAGATGACGAAATATATCCAATCAGAAGAACCGAACTATCAGACATTCGTTGCGACTATGCAATCCTATCAGCAGAAACTGGACTGGAATCGAAAGTACACCCCCTAAATTTTGAACAAACATTTACAGTGCCTTGCGGCAATAACGCAAGCTTTCTTGCAAAAGACTACTCTACAGGTAGCGAGCTAGTTTATTACCACGAAGGCAACGTTTTATGTGTGGAAGATATTGTAGGATCCTTAAGAGGTAATGGCGTTGAGAAAAAAGATCACATAGGTAAAGTTTTAGGCTGGTACCTAAGACAAGGAGGTGTCTTTTTAGACGTAGATCTCAAAAATGGACATAGTGGTTCACCAGTTTTTACTGACATAGACTCAGACCTACCCTCATTTTTGGGCCTAGTTAGGGGCGGAGTAATAAAAAAAGGCGAACATAACATGATAGAAGGACTCATTGCAATTACCGGCGCAAGCGAAATTCAAATCGGAATCTTAAGCTACCTCCTACAAGAAGGAGCTTTGAAATATGAAGACTTAAACACCCCATAACGGACTATCTTTTCTCTTGATAATTGCAATTTCCTTTAAGATTTCAATCTCTTCTTTTTTCAAGAAACCCTTCATCTTTTTTAGTTCTAAAAACTCTGTCTCTGTCAAATCTGAATAAAGCACTTCATTTTCATGAATCTGTCTACCTGCAGTTACATCAGGAATAGAAATTGCAACATCCTTTCCAGCTTCAATCTTATTTATGTTCTCTTTATCAAACTGAATACTCTTCACATAAGAAGCCTTAGAACCGTCCTTTTTCATCAACCTAACACCAGTTTTAAGAATTCCACCCTCTATGCCCACACCTACAACGCACGGACCAGACTGTCTGAATACACAACCAGACAAAATCGTTAACCTCACAGGTCTTGTCAAGTCTTCCAAACTTTTCTGTTCCTCCTCCTTTTTTAGTTCATCTTTCCAATCCTTGTAATCCTCAATTATCTTGTAGATTACACCATTAAGAATGGTTTTTACAGAAGGATCAGTCTCATTCTCCTTGATATTGAACCCTAAAATTACCTTGTTGGCCTTATTTGATTCCGATGAAGCTTCTGCCAAATCCTTTTTAGTAATGTTTCCAATTGATGCCTTTTTGATCTTAATTTCTTCATTTCTCAACAATCCGATTAATGCTTCCAAGCTCCCAAGCGTATCAGCCTTGATGATGACTCCCTCTTTATCTGTATCAATCATAACGGACTCAACTTCAGTCTGAAGCTCTTCCTTCTTTTTTTCAACATCTGAGTTCGCAACAATCAAAGGCATACCGCCAATTGCATTTTTGATATCCGGTGCAGAAATTCTCACCCCATACGCTGCATGAACCTTATCAACAGGCTTTAACTTTTTACCCTCCGGCTCAAACAAACCCTTTATTTTAGAAACAATTGGATCATCTAAAGTCCCAACAACAATCTGATCTCCCTTTTTTAGTTGTCCATCATAAAGAATTACATCCAATGTTGTCCCAACTCCCAAATCTTCCTGAACTTCCAAAACAGTAGCCTTACCTTCACCTTCCTCAGCAATCTTTAAAGAATTCTCTAAATATTTTTGTGCAAGCCCAGTCAATACCATGAACAACTCAGGGATTCCTTCATCAGTCTTTGCAGAAACAGGAACCATTGCAACTTGAGAAGTATAATCAGTAACCCTATCAAACCTTTCCGAGTTAATTCCATGCTCTGCTAACACACCCAGCACCTCGTAAAGCTTATTATCTAAATTTTGTTTAACCTGTTCCGTTTGAGAACTAATATTTTGTATGATGCTTACATCCTTATTAGACCTCCAACCAGGAATCAAGTCCACCTTGTTAAGTGCAATGATAAAAGGAGTCTTATACTGTTTAAGAATTTCAATACATTCAAGAGTCTGATCCATCACCCCCTCATTAATGTCAATCGTTAGAATTGCTAAATCTGCTAGATTACCTCCCCTTTTCCTCATATTGTTAAAAGCAGCATGTCCAGGACTATCCAAAAATAATAAGCCCGGAATAGTAATATTCTGGTTCAAACTTTTTAGAAGATTCCCACAACACCTCTCAATAGATTGAATTGGAATGTTATAAGATTTAATGGATTGAGTGATCCCTCCAGACTCACCCCTAGTAATAGAAATCCCTTTAACTCTTTCAAGTATACTGGACTTCCCATGGTCGATGTGTCCTGCTATCACTACAATTGGTTGACGAATCATCTTTAATGCCCCTAGACATAGGAGAATTGGCCCTTGAGCTCTTATAAATCTTGTTATTCCTCAGAAACTTTAATCAGCGTACTCTTACTATTAATGATCCCAACTTCACCAATCTGAGAAACATTATTCGATAATTCCCTTAACAAGTTCAGTATTTTGTACGCAGCAGGTAGTTTGATCTTATCCTTTAATTTATCGCACTCTTTTTGGATATTTTTATTCTCAGCATACACTCTCCTTGAAGAATCATAATCCTCTTTTGAGTAAGAGTAAATTGCAGTGTTATAATTCTTACAAATCTTATCATAAATTGCATTCAGGGCCTTCACCTCAGCAGCGCTTAATTCCGATTTTGCATCCGACCTTGAGATTCTCTTAGCAATGTCACCAGTTCTCTCCATTACAAGAACCAAAGTTTGCTCATTAACAGCACCCAATGCCGAAATTCCAATCTCCTTCCTAATTCCAGGTTTTCTTATACACCTTCTAATTACCCTAAATAACAAGTATGCAAATCTATTAGCGTCTAAATCCCTTTGAAAAATACTCTTGTAGTTCTTCTTACCAAGGCCCACTCTTGAATCCGATAGAATGCCCTTCACCACAATGTCCAATCTCTTTCTTAAATCCTTAAGATTAATTTCCTTAATATTAAGAAAATCCTTTGCAACAATCTTTTTATCCGTCTGTTCAATAACCTCAATTGCAACTAACTTTTTTAGAATCTCTCTTACTTCCTTTTCTTTTTTAGGAATATCCTTTCCAACAATGTTTATAGTTTTAAACTCTTTAATATAAGATGCAACAATCTCTAACTCTATCTCCTTGTTAGATAGGCCGTCAATGTTTAAAGTCACAACTTTTCTCTTTTCTCTTTCTTCCCTATTATTTGCAGAGATAATTATATCTCCCTTATCAGTTTCTTCGAAGTAGACCACATCCCCCTTTTCTACATTATTCCTAGAGATCCAATCTTTAGGGATAGAAATTACGTGTGAACTATTTCCAAATTTGATTAATTTTCTATATTCCATTTTTGGGCCTTGTGCTTGTAAAAAAGTGACTTGTGTTTTATAGTGTATCTCAGTATATATCAGTATATAAATTTTGTCTTTAAAGAATTATTTTAAACTGTAAGGCACTTCTAACTTAAGCTTCTCATTGATAAACTTAGCCTTGATCTTTTTAGGTTGACTACACTTAGGAATATCAATAATCCTATGAAACGTCTTGATAATTTTCCTATCCCTAGTTCTTGATTCAGCCTTCACCTCAATCTTATCTTCTGCAAGCTTTAACAAAATGTCCTTCTTTCTTACTTCAGGCAATTTAAGTTCTATCTTCATACCTTTATGGGTTTGTCTTATCTCACAAGAAGGCTCCTCATATCTTGAAAATCTTTTCCTAAAATTATCTAAAGTTTTTAGAGTTGACCTCTTCTTTTTTTCAAAAGCCCTTAAGACACTGTTCAAACCATCCACATTAAACTCTAGTGAGAACTTAATATCCTTATCAACACCCCTCTTTGCCATAGTTGGCTGAAGAATTATTCCTTTATATGCTTATCGTGGGTTGTGCTATAAGTGTGTAATTCGTTATCATTGAACCAAAGAGGAACTTCATTATCTGCATCTTCCTTGTTTCCAGAAGCATGAATTATGTTTTTTACTACAATATCCTTATCGTCCGCGTAAGCATAACTAACATGTGTAAAGTCACCACGAATTGTTCCAGGCAGTGATGATTTTGGTTCAGTTGAACCTACAATTTTTCTAACATTTTCAATTGCATTAACACCTTCAATAACAAATGCAACAACTGGTCCAGAAGTTATGAACTCCAGAAGATTTGCCCTAACCTTCTCACCATTTCTCTTTGAAATATCATCAGTGTAATGTTTCATAGCATGGTCTTTATCAGTCCATACCATCTTCATTCCAATAATCTTGAAACCTCTTTGTTCAAACCTTTTGACACACTCACCAATTAGTCCACGCTCTACGCCGTCTGGTTTAATCAAGACTAAAGTTCTTTCAATCATTTTTTGAATCTAGAAGTCCACTTTGTGTGAACAGGATTTCTTTTTAGTTTTAAGTGATTTTTTTTACACTTCATGGTACAGAAGTTAAACATCTTAGCATCATCCTTAATGTAGAGAGTTCCAGTTCCCAACTCAATGTCCTTTCCACAGAATGTACATTTCGCCATTATCTCTTACCTCTCTTAGATACACTTAATGAACGAGCTTCAATTTCAGTTTCCTTCAACATAATTACATCCTTAACTGCAATTGCACCCTTAACATTTCTCCTAAGAATCTTATTCTTTTCACTACCGTCAAGAACTTTTGCACGAACTTGAGTAATTCCCCCTCTAGTTCCAGTCCTACCTACGATTTCTTGAACTTCTGCAGGATATGCATTTGTGAAAGCAACACCTGTTGTCTTCTTCTTTGCATCTGCTTTTTTATCTTCTGCCATTTGATTATTCTTCCTTAGCTTCCTCTTTAGGAGCCTCAGCCGGTTTTTCTGAAGGTACTTCTTTCTCCTCAGCCTTTGGTGCTTCCTTAGGAGCTAAATCTTTTGCAATTTCCTTGATTACGCCCGCGGATTCTCCAGCTTCAACAACTGCAACGCTTGATGTAGGAACTCCAAGTCCTGCAGCAGCACCCAACTCTTCCCTGCTAGGGATCTTAACATAAGGGGTGTTTTTTTCTTTACATAGAGGTTCTAAGTGCATAATTACTTCTGCAGGATTAACGTCTCCAGCAGCAAGAACTAACTTTGCGTTTCCTCTTTCAATCGCCTTGGTAACTTCGTTAGTACCTTTTTTGATTTTACCGGTCTTAGCTGCTAATTCTGCAGCCTCATAAGCTTTGTTTGTTAAATTTTCTTCAGTCATTGGTTTTTCCTCCTGATTGGATAATGAGTAGAATATTTTCTTTAATTTGTGTTTTTAAAGATTTTGGTGCAATTATTTATGAGTTTTATAGAACACATAGACATTTCCATCAATTGAATCGAACTTTGCAAAGAACTTTCTCTCAAATTGTACAATCTGGCCCTCTTTTAAGTGCTTTAGGCCAGGTTCACCGATTGCACGGACATCTTTTCCGTGATTGTTCCTTATTATTATCTCAACGTGCTCTTCATTAGAAGGTAGCCAATGCAATGCCTTGGCCTTTAGTTCAGGATCAGGATTTTGTGAAATGAACTCCCTGGTTTTTCCCGAAAAATTACAAAGATGCATAAGCCTATAGTTTTTTTCTGAAACATTATCCTGTTTCTCGACAAAGAATCTATTGGATTTCTTGAACTTTCTAACACCCTTCTCCGGATTATCCGGATGCAAAGGCATCTCTGCTTTGATATTATCCGGAATGTTACTTACCTCAATCTCAATAGGATCCTCGATTACAAAATACCTATCTGCATCTTTTTCAATTAAACTTCTATTATGAGCATAAATGGCCTTCATGAAATCCTCATAAGACACAGTCTTATCAACTTTAGACGGACCAACTTCATGAACATATTGGATAAATGCTTCAGCTTTAATTCCCCTCTTTCTAAACGCTGCAATCGTTGGAAGCCTAGGGTCAGAACGATCAAAATATTTTTTATTTGAAATGTCCTCATTAAATTGTGAAGCCGAAATTGTAATGCCCTCAAAGTTTATTCTACCCAAATGAATGTATTCCGGAATCCACCAGTCAAAATATTTGTAAATATATGATTGTCTCTCTGCATTAGTTAAATGATCTTTTCCCCTGATTATATGTGTCAGTTCAGATTCGTGATCGTCAATTGCAACCGAGAAATTCATCAAAGGCCAAACTCTATATTTTTTTCCAACCCTAGGATGTTCGTCTTCAGTGATCCTAAACGCAGGCCAATCTCTGATTGCAGGATTCTTATGCTGCATGTCTGTTTTGATTCTAAGAACTGCAGAACCTTCAGGCATAGAGGTTAACATTTCTTGCCATCTTTCTTTTTGTTTCTCTAAAGGCAAATTTCTACAAGGACATTCTAGTTTTTTGTCCACAGTTTCCTTCCATAATTCTGACTTACAAGTACACACATATGCCTTTTCCATAGAAATTAATTCCTGCGCATATTTGTAGTAAGTATCTATCTTATCTGACTGAATAATAACTTCTGAAATTCCATTATTAGTAATCCAATTCCCATCCTCGACCAACGTGTCATACGCCTCTGTTGAAATCTTCGCAGGATTAGTATCCTCTATTCTAAGAATGCACTTCCCACCATACCTCTTTGCATATTCACTATTAAGAATTAAAGGAAATGAATGCCCGATATGCATAGGCCCTGAAGGAGAAGGAGCAAACCTTAGTCCATATTTCCTATCTAACTTTTTTAATTCCGGAAGACCAACCCTCTTTTCTTTAGTTGGATGAACAATATGTGCAGTATATTTTGAATGCAATTTATCAAATTCATTTTTTGATAGTTTTGAAAACTCATCTATAGTAGAATTAATCTCTTTCATCAATTCAGGAATCTTAGTTTTAAGATCAGGATTAGACCCGAGAAGTTTTCCAAGAATAGCTTTTGGGTTTGCTTTCTTGAACTTTTCAATATTCTCTAGAGTGAAACCTTTCAATAAATTAGTTGTTCCCTCACTAAAATCAGATTTCATAACTGGAAGAACTTAAATGTGTATTTATAGCTTTTGATAACTACTTACCAAAAGTTCTAGTCCTATTACAGAAATCATCAATGCACTGGACCAAATCTTCCTTTTCAAATTCCGGCCATTTTTTATCTAAATAAAACCACTCAGAATAAGCTGATTGATAACAAAGGAAATTTGATGCTCTATAGTCTCCGCCAGTTCTTATTATGAAATCAGGAAAGGTACTAAGCTGAAGACTTCTTTCAAACAACTCCTTAGTAATATCTTCAAGTTGGATTTCTCCATCCTTGACCTTTCTTGCAAGATCTCTAGCTGTAGATACAATTTCATCTCTCCCGCCATATGCTAGAGCAATATTGATTCTGTAGTCTGAGTTACCCTTAGTTTTTTCAGTTAACCTTTGAATAGAATCTTGAACATCTTGAGGAAGCAAATGAGTGTTTCCGATAAAACTAACCTTAATTCCATTCTCCATTATCTCCGGATTCTCAGAGAACTGATTGAAAGTATTCCTAAAAAGTTTCATTAAATAATCAAATTCTTCTTTTGGCCTGTCCAAATTTTCCATAGAAAGTCCATAAAGCGTCAATTCTCTTATGTCCAGTTCTTTACACCATGTGAAAATCTTTTCAACCTTTTTAGCACCCATCTCGTGCCCCTGCCAAGGTTTAAGCATAAGCCTTTTTGCAAATCTCCTATTCCCATCTAAGATAATTCCAATATGCTCAGGTTTAGGGTTTTTTGCCATCTTTATTTTTTGTTTAATTACTACTTTTAAGTATATGGCTTACTGCTTGACTTATTTATAAGCAACCTTAGAAACGTTTATATACGGAGGAATGTTTTTTGATAACACTCCCTAGTGGTGATAGATGTGATCCCTGAAACTTTAATACCCATCCAAAGATATCTTACAGTATTCTTACTATTCGTTGCAGCTTTTATGTGGTTGCTACTCAGAAAGAATAGAAGTGAAGAAGGATTAGGCGCGTTAAAGATCAATAGAGCGTATACAATCCTAGTTTTAGTAGTCCTACCATTTATTGCAGGAACATTCTCATTCTTCTCAGTTGACGTAGCTACAATCGGAATGAGTTTCTTATTATTGTTAGTATTTTTGAGTCTATTTGTAGTATTGTTCAAATTCAATAAGAAAAACAGCGAAGAAAGAATGAAAGACCTGAAAGACCTATTGAAAGAATCTACAAAACACCCAATTAGATATGAATTTGCAAGAAAAATTGTAGCCCCAGAAATTAAGAAACTAAGGCAGTTAGAAGACAAACTAACCAAAGAAAAGAAAGAATTCAAATCAAAGAGATTAAAGGAAGAAGCTGGACTGAAAGTTAAAGAAAGCAAAATCGATGATAAGCTAAAAAAAGATGAAAATGTTAAGGCATACGTCTTGAAGAATCTAAAAACTTCTGAAATAAACCTAAAGAAATCAAAAGAAGAATTAAACAATGTTGAGTTAATGAGAAAAGAACTAGAGAAAAAAGAATCACTAGTAGATTCTCGTTTAGACACCTTAGACTCGAAGATTGAAAACTACAAAAAGAAAGGAAAAGACATGACTTTATTATTCAAGAAACATAAACTAGATCTTTCTAAAAAAACCAAAGAAATCCTTGAAGGCGTCAAAGAAGGAGCAATGAAAGACCTACAAGAAAAAGAAAGAGAACTAGAACTTTCCAGAACAGAACTAAACACCATCAGAAAAGAAGTAGCAAGACGTGAAAAAAATCTAAACCCCAGAATAAATCTAATCGAAAAAAGAGAAAAAGAAGTAGAATCTAGATTCTCCAAACTAAGAAGACAAGAAGCAGACGTCAATGAATCCGTAGACAACCTAGAGATTCTTAAGAAAAAAGTCACGAAAGACGTCAGAGCTTTGAAAAATTCAAGAAATAACTTTGAAGATGAAAAATTATCCCTCGATAGAAAAGATAAATCCTTAGACCGTCTTAAAGCTAAATATGATAAAAGAAACACCCTGTTAAATGAACGTGAAGAAAGCTTAAATGATTTTGAAAAGAAACTGAAAGATAGGCAAAGTAATCTGAACAACCTTGAGAAATCTATCGCTAGGAAAAATAGAGAAGTCAGCACACTACAAGTTAAACTAAACAAAGACCTGAAAGAACGCTCAAAAGGCGAAGGGGATATCGGCGAAATAATCTCCGAGAAAAAATATAAGAAGAATGGGAGGGCTAAGAAATGAGTTCTACACTATTCTATCTAGACCTGGGAGTTTTAATCTTAGCAATTCTTAGCTTAGTATTATTGGTTAAGAACAGGGAGTATGAAAAGAGTGGATTTGAAAACAGCATCAATGCAATGCTATTTGCCTTACTAGCAATGACCTTAATAAAACTAATCGACGTCTTAGTTCTATCTGAAAATATTTATCCAAGCTTAGTCGAGACACTAGGAGTTAAAGAATACCTGAGTAACTTCTTAATGATATCACAAGTAGCCCTAGCACCACTATTCGCAGTATGTGTATTAGTTGCAGTAATATTCGCAAAAGATGCATTCGAAAATTTAAGTTAAGTTTGAAGAAACATTTTTATAGTGAGTGATTGTTTTTTAGTTTTAGAGAGGATATTTTAAATTGAAAAAACTATTTTTAGTACTGGTAGTGTTGTTAGCAATTGTAGGATTCATGCTATTTAATCCTGGCCAAAAAAGTGGTGGGGGAAAGTGTTCTACAGATAATGAATTTCTAGAAGAAGGCTTAGTATTCCATTCAGGATTTGAAGGCGGATCTAAAGGGAGCCCAGAAGATGCACATGAAAAGATAACTGGTGTTGATACAAGCTTCACAAGCCACAACAACTGGAAAAAAAGCTTTGAAGAACACCCATTATTTGGAAATTTTAAGATCTGGTACGAAGACAAAGATGCAACTAAAAGTTATGCAAAAATAATCAGTGAACCGGATAATGAAGGTAATAAAGTACTTCATTTTTGGATGAATGAGCCTCACATCAAATACGATGTAATCAAAGAAAAAGGAAGAATACAATCAAGTATTGTAAATAATGAAAATTTAAGATCATTTTATATGAAACAGAGATTATTTTTGACAGACGATTTTGAACAAGTGAAATCATATCCACTAAAAGTGAATTGGCTAACAATCCAAGAATTTTGGAACGATGCAACAGGCAAAAAATATCCATTTAGGGTAACACTAAACCTGAGGAAGCTAGTTAAGAGTGAAGACGAATTACATTTCGGAACACACGCACAAACAAAAGAAAAAGGAAGATGGAATGACATCTGGAGAGAAGAAAATGAAGATTATGTTGTCCCAATCAATCAATGGATTACAATTGAAACCTATCTAGTTGAAGGCGATGAAGAGACTGGAAGATTTGTCTTTGAAGTTACAGACGAATCCGGAAAAAAAGTAACAATCTTTGACGTTACAGGATACACACACCATCCTGACGATCCTTGTCCAGATGGATTCAACAGGTTTAACCCAATGAAACTTTATACCTCTGACGATCTTTTGAATTACATGAAGGATAACGGCAAGACTCTTCAAATGTATTGGGATGATTTTGAAATATGGGCCAACAAAAAACCAATGTAATGTAAGACAGAAAGATTTATAAATCGGTTAAAATTTTATATTGTATTCTGAATTACCAATTCTGGTGAAATCTAAATGAGCGTGAACGAAGACTTAAAGGAACATACCAAAAAAGGTACAACAACTGTCGGTATTAAATGTGTTGACGGAATTGTCCTTGCTGCTGATAAAAGAGCAACTTTGGGTGGAAGAATAATCAGTAATAAAACTGTAGATAAAGTTTTTCCTATCTCTGATAATGTTGCAGTAACAATGGCAGGTGTGGTTTCAGATGCCCAACTAATCACTAAATTAATCAAAGCAGAATTAAGATTAAAAAAATACAGAACCGGAATGGACATGAATGTTAAAGAAACTTCAAACTTACTAGGATCAATCGTTTACCAAAACGTAAGAAGACTTAGCCCAATCATGGGAATTACAGGATTCTTATTAGGAGGAGTTGATTCGGAAGGATACCACCTATACGATGTAGGGGTTGACGGAAGTGTTCTAGAACACGAAGACTATGTTACTGACGGAAGCGGATTTATGATGGCTTTCGGAGTTTTAGATACATTATACAAAAAAGGTATAAAAGTTAATGAGGCTGTTAAACTTGCTGTTAAAGCTGTTAATGCGGCTATGCAAAGAGATGCAGCAACTGGAGAGGGTATTGACGTATATACAATAACCGACAAAGGAGTAAAGAAAGTATTTGCAGAAAAGTTAAACACAAACATTACTTGTTAAAATTTTATTATTCTAATAATTTATTTTATTTTTTTATTTAAAGATGGCAGACATTATTGATGAAATCATGAAGGAATTACCTAGCGAAGCTAAGGTAAGTGACACCTTTTTTGAAGGTGCCAACATTATAGTTTATACTACCAGTAAAGATTTCTTCCTAAACAACAGTGATGTTATCAGAAGAGTGGTTAGTAAGATCAAGAAAAGAATTGAATTAAGGCCCGATCCAAGTTTATGTATGGAACTGGAAAAAGCTGAAAAAGAAATCAAGAAAATAGTGCCTAAAGAAGCCGAAGTTACAAACGTTATTTTTGACCCTCAAAGATCAATCGTTATCATTGAAGCAGAAAAGCCTGGCTCAGTTATAGGAAAACAAGGCGAAGTTCTTAGAGAAATTAAAAAGAAAGTACTATGGGTTCCAGTTGTTAAGAGAACGCCAATAATCAAAAGCCAAATTATTGAAAATATTAGAAGTGTATTGTACCAAAATAATGATTATAGAAAAAAATTCTTGAACAAAGTAGGTCATAGAATCTACGATGGATGGTCCAAAGGCAAGAAAGAAGAATGGGTCAGAGTAACCATGCTCGGAGCAGGAAGACAAGTAGGGAGAAGTGCAATCTTACTACAAACCCCTGAAAGCAATGTACTATTAGACTGTGGAATCAATCCCGGAATCGATCACGGTTCAGGAGCATACCCCATTCTGGACGCACCCGAGTTCAAACTATCTGAATTAGACGCAATTGTCTTATCACATGCACACATGGACCACTCAGGTTTCATTCCATTTTTATTCAAAATGGGCTATAGAGGACCAGTCTATGCAACCAAACCTACAAGAGACATCTCAGCACTCTCATGCCTAGATGCAATCGGCGTTTCATTCAAACAAGCAAAGAAAAACCTATTCGAGATCCAAGACGTCAAAGAAATGGTTAAACACACAATTACTCTAGATTGGGAAGAAGTTACAGACATTACTCCAGACATAAGGCTTACATTGTATAATTCAGGGCACATCTTAGGAAGTTCAATGACCCATCTGAACATTGGAAATGGCGCCCATAACTTCTTGTACACTGCAGACATGAAGTACCTAAAAACAAGAGCACTAGATGCAGCGCCAACCAAATTCCCACGATTAGAAACAGTGATGGTAGAAAGCACATACGGGAATAAAGAAAGCGTATTAGGATCAAGGAAAAAAGCAGAAGAAGATTTGATCGAGATCATCAGTGAAACCAAGAAAAAGAAAGGTAAAACCCTAATTCCAGTTTTAGGCGTAGGGAGAGCACAAGAATTACTACTAGTCTTAGAAGCAGCAATGCGTGAAGGCAAGTTAGAAAAAATGCCAATCTATGTACAAGGGATGGTCTGGGATATTACCGCAATCCACACTGCTTACCCAGATTTCTTGAACAGAGATCTAAGAAGATTAATCTATCATAAAGACGAGAACCCTTTCTTAAGCGAAGTTTTCAAGAAAGTTGGAAGCAGAAAAGAACAAGAACAAATCATGGAAAGTGACGAATCATGTATTATCTTAGCAACCGCAGGAATGCTTAACGCAGGTGCAAGCCTAGAATACTTCAAGAAAATGGCCGACAACCCCAAAAATAGCTTGGTTTTTGTAACATACCAAGGCCAAGGAACACTAGGAAGAAGAATACAAGACGGTGAAAGAAAAATCATCTTCACAGACGAAGGAAAAGCTTCAGAAATAGAAGTTAAACTAGGAATTCATTTTATCACAGACTTTACAGGTCATGCAGGAAGGAACGAATTAATGAAATTCATTAAAGACCTAAACCCTAGACCTAAGAGAGTTATTGTACAGCACGGAGAGGTTACAAGGTGTTTAGACCTGGCTTCTAGCTTGCATAAGACCTATAGGATGGAAACAATCACTCCTAAGAACCTAGAAAGTATAAGGCTTAGATAGTAAAGTTAATAAATTAGATTTAGACTGACTTTTTAGAGGTGTAGGAATAAAATGCACCTTAAAAATTTTAGAAAAGGAATATTGTTTTTGGCAATGTTATTTGGTTTGAGCTTAGGTGTAGTTATTGGTAGTTTTACTGAAGGATATGCTTTTGAAAAAGAAGCTGAAGGCTCTTACGACCATATCAAAGAAAGTGACTTAAAATTATACAAAAATTCAATTAACATCGACCTAAATGGAAAAAATATCAGGCTATCAAAATTTACTGAAACTGGCTCCATGGGATTATTCATGAATGAAAATGGAAATGGTCTTGAATTTGTCCCATTAAACGAAAATGAAATCTATATAGGCGATATTATTTCATTCGAATATTCTGGCGAAGTCTATATTCACAGGATTATCCAAATCGATTACGACAATGAAGGATGGTATGCATTGACAAAAGGAGACGAATTAAGCTCAATGGATACAGGGAAGAGAAGATTTAAGGATATTAAAGGAGTTTTAGTAGGAGTGATTTTCTAATGGAATTAGATCATTATGAAGGTGTTGATTTAGCCTATTATCCTCAACTGAAAATTATTAGAGAAGTTATGGCTACAAACTTAGTTAACTTCCCTCAAGGTTCTTGCAGTTATGGATCAAGATTGATAAAAGAATTTGTTGGATTAGAAAGAGTCATAGGCAGACTAAAAGATGGAGCTCCTTTTTTACACGAGATAAACAAAGACTCCGATCTTGGAATCTACGTAGGCGTTACAGAAGACCAAGTTCAAGGCATTGAAACAGAAGTAACAGTCATACCCTTTGGATCAGATAAATTTTCGGAACTCGAAAAAGGTGAAAGAAATTATAAAGCCAATATGAGAAAAACTAGAAGGTTAAGTTTTAGATCATGGAGGCACTATAGCCACCTTAGAAAAATGTGTTTCAAAACATTAAAAGAACAACCTTAGGGAGATCTATCTATAAAATAAAAGAAAAAATTGGAATCTATTCCTCTTCCTGGTTGTTTATTTCGAACTCTGTCAAACAGTGCTGAGAACAGAACCTGCAAACCTCATCCTTGAATTCACGTTCAATAACTTCGTGACCTTCTAATGTTTTTTTGCAGTTTTTACATTGAGTAGACTCGCTGTAGTCATTATAGCCTTTCATAAAGCCTTCATCTACATCTGTAATTTCGTCCTCTTTTTCAATGAGATCTTCCCTTCCTTCGTCGGAATAGATCCCCGCTCTTTCATCAGAGTTTCTTCTTTCAGAATCGTATTCTGCCATAGAAATTATATTACCATTTTCGCTTTTAAAGATTTCTTTGATAGAACTTTTATATTGTATTTGTCTTGGAGGAGGCAGAGGGAAAAGAGGTGTTAGGGAAAGATAGGAAACCCCCTGCCTGCATCCTTGACTATGATGTGTGTTGGTTTTGCAGATGTTTTTTAGAAGGATTTTATACAATCACTTCTCTTTTTTTCAGGCTTATGCCTTCGAAAGTAGGGTAGTCAAAACTTGTATTTATATCTATCGTCGAAATTATTATTTTAATTTTTTAGTGGTGAATTTTCTTATAAATTCAAGACAAGTTTTATATAACATCTCAAGAAGTCATATCATAGAGGTGAAGTTTTTTGACACATATATCTGAGAGAGAACTAGACCTTCCCGATGAAGTTATTGGGAAGCTAATGAAAGCTGCAGTTGAAGATAAAGACGTGATTTCTTTAGGTCCTGGCGAGCCAGATTTTGATCTGCCTGAACCATTAGTAGAATATGCTAGTAAAGTAATTGGCAAAAGCAATCATTATAGTCCTCCAGGTGGAAGAATAGAATTAAGAGAAGCCTTAGCCAAAAAATTGAAGAAAGACAATAAGATTGATGTCAACCCCGACAATATCGTGGTTACAAATGGAAGCCAAGAAGCTTTGTTGTTGACAACTGCATGCACCCTAGATGTTAGCGAACAAGTGATAATCCCAAATCCTAGCTACCTAGGATACCTACCCATGTTTGAACTATTCAATGCATTTCCAGTTTCCCTAGAGCTGAAAGCTGAAGATGGGTGGAACATTAATCCTGACGAGTTAAAAAAGTTAATCAATAAAAAAACAAAAGCGGTTCTGATCAATACGCCCGGCAATCCCACTGGAAATGTTTTATCAAAGAAAATTTTAGAAGAAGTTGCAGACATTGCAGTAGAAAATGACTTATACGTTTTCAGTGACGAAGCTTATGAAAAATTAACCTACGATAAGAAACACCACAGCATAGGTTCATTTAATGGAATGGACAAATATGTTGTAACCATGCAATCATTTAGCAAGACTAACGCAATGTGCGGTTTTAGGGTAGGTTATGCAGTCGGACCCACACCCCTAATGGAGGCTATGAAGAAAGCCCACCTTTATACTACTACCTGTGCCCCAACCATCTCTCAAATGATTGCCACCGAGGCATTAAAGTTAAAAAAATCATACATCGATAACATGGTCAAGGAATATGACAAAAGAAGAAAAGTCATCGTTAAAGGCTTGAACCAAATTGGACTAAAGACAGTGATGCCCAACGGAGCATTCTACACAATGTCGGACATCAGCCATTTGACTGACAATAGCTACAAATTTTCATTCGACCTATTAAGGAAAGCAAAAGTAGGGGTCGTGCCTGGAAAAGAATTCGGAAGATTCGGTGAAGGATATATTAGATGCAGTTATGCAACAGACCTTAAACAAATAGAAGAAGCACTAAGACGCATGGATAAATTTATAAGCAAAATTCGGGCCTGAAGGCTCTATGAGCGATTTTAAAATAATCCATGATAGGCCAACCTGTATAGGATGTGGCGTTTGCGCCGCAATAAACCCAGAACACTGGGTTATGTCCAACCAAGATGGCAAAAGCAATCTTGTAGGTTCAGATGAAGTGGGAACCGACGAAGTCCTAGAAATTGACAGCTTAGAAAAAGACATGGAAGCTGCACAAGCCTGTCCTGTTAATTGTATACACCTTTACGAAAAAGAAAAAAAGTTAATCTAACAGTTAGTTTTTAATAGGTGTACGTTTTTATTTGATTAAGGGGTGAAAATGGTAAGAGGTTTGGATTTTTTTAGAGTTTATTCCAAGAACAAAAAGAATAGAAATGTAGATCTTCACGAAGAATTGCATTCGCCCGCAGGAAAGTTCTTGAGACATGCAATATTCGGAATGAATGACGGCCTGGTTAGTGTCTTAGCTCTTTCAGCAGGAATGGCCGGAGCTTTAATGAGCAAGAACATAGTGTTAATCGCAGGCGTAACTGAAATGTTAGCAGGAGCAATTTCTATGTCGCTTGGAACATACATTAGCACCAAAAGCCAAATAGAATTTTATAAAAGAGAAGTAAAAAGAGAAAGGGAAGAATTGGAAAATTACCCCGGAGTTGAGAAGAAACATGTTCGTGAAATCTATGCAAGTAAAGGATTCAAAGGAAGACAACTTGACGATATTGTTGAAAAGCTAACATCTAATAAAAAAATATGGTTGGATGTCTTAGTCAACGAAGAGTTAGGATTAAATGAATCCAAAATGGAGAATGCATTTCTTGCAAGCATTGTAATGTTTTGGGCATTTATCTTTGGAGCATTCATTCCTCTCTCATCATTCATGTTCTTATCACTGGACTTTGCACTAAAATCAGCAATAATCTCTTCCCTAGCAATCCTGTTCTTAGCCGGGGCTGCAAAGACTCATTTTACAGGCAGGAATTGGCTGAAAAGTGCCTTAGAGATGGTTTTTGTAGGAGGCCTAGCAACATTTGTAGCCTTTTATGCAGGACAATTAATTGCCAATATTGTTGGAATATACGTATAGTTTCAAGTGGAGGAAAATTTATAAGACTCTTTCAAATTTGAAGACTATGGCAAAATACAAAGTTGTTTATGACCGAAAAGCCTGCATTGGTGCAGCTGCATGTGCGGCATTACTTGAAGAAAGATGGAAAATGTCTGACAAAGACGGTAAAGCTGATTTAGTTGGCGGTGTCGAAGTCAAACCAGGAATATTCGAATATGAATTTACTGAAGAACAATTAGAAGCCATTATGGATTCTGCACAAGCCTGTCCAGTAAACGTAATCAACATTTACAACGAAAATGGCGAAAAACTGATTTGAGTAAGTTTTTTAATATATTAAAACCCTATAATTCTATGGAAAAAGTATCTAAAAAGGAAGAATGTAGGATTGATAGCCAAGATGCATTTGATGAAGCATTTCAAATGATAGTAGGCTATTATGAAGGGTATGAAGTAGATGATACTTTAAATCCATTTTATTCTGAAGAATAGTTAAGATGACTAGTGCGAAAATTTGTGGAAATTCCGATAAAAAATGTCCTAGATGTGGAAGCGGACACGTAGAAATAGAAGGAGACGATTTTTTCAGTTATCTAGTCTGTATGGAATGCGGTTTTGATGAAAGTGTAGAATATGAAGCTGACGACTCAGATAGAAAGGCTAAAGGTGGAAAAAGCAGTCCCTACAAGCGTGGCGGAGCTTTAAGGGTCCAGAAAAGATAGACTATATAAACAAAAATATTAAAAAGATATTTATGTTGAAGGTTTGCTAATGGCAGACGTTTTGATAATAATTGCTCCCGAAAACTTTAGGGATGAAGAATATTTTCAAGTTAGAGAAGAACTTGAGAATGCAGGCCACAAAGTGGCTGTAGCAAGCTTGAATGACTCCGCAGTAAGCTCCGTTGATGGAAGAGAAGTTGTCACCGACCTACTGGTTGACGAGGCAGATGTTGCAGACTATGACGCACTAGTTTTCTCCGGTGGAACTGGAGCCAAAATTTATTTCGATAACGAAAAAGTTCTTGAAATGTGTTACCAGACAATAGAACAAGGTAAAATCCTAGCAGCAATCTGCATTGCTCCCGGAATATTAGCAAGAGCAGGAGTTTTATCTGGAAAAAACGCAACTGCATACGAATCCGAACTAGAATCATTAGATGAAGCCAGTGCAATAACCTCAGATGGACACGTCGTAGTAGACGGACAGATCATCACTGCTGATGGCCCCCAGGCTTCAAGAGAATTCGGTAAGAAGATTGCCGAAGCATTAAGCAAAGACAGTGTAGAAGAAAGACCAGAAGAAAAACAAGCAAACGAATATTATCCCTCTGAAAACAGTGAAGTTGCCAAAAATTCTGATGAAGGATTTGAGAAAAACGAGCCATATTATGAAGACTCAGACAAACACCACGAAAAAAGAGTTGTCGAAGAATAATTAAAACCTATTTTAATTAATTATAAACAGTTTTATTAATCTACATAAACATAATCCTTAAATAGAGATTTCTTTTTTGTAATTTTATGAAAGATGTGATAGTTCTTGGCGGTGGTGCAGCAGGATTAGGTGCTGCGTTATATTCTGCAAGGTTTAGCATGGACACAATTTGCATTGCTAAAGAATTTGGTGGGACTGGAAATATTGCCCATAAAGTCGACAACTGGATTGGCGAGCCAGGCGTAAATGGCTTTGACTTAATGCAAAAGTTCATTACACATGTCAAGGAATATAAGGTTCCTATGATCACAGACACTATTAACGAAATAAAAAAGATCGAAGGCGGCTTTGAAGTAATCTGTAACAAAGAAACCTACCGCGGAAGATCCATAATCTTTGCAATGGGCATGAAACACAGGGAATTGAATATTCCCGGAGAAAAAGAATATGCCAGTAAAGGAGTCCATTATTGTTATACCTGCGATGGTCCGCTTTACAGGGACAAAATTGTAGCAGTTATAGGCGGAAGCGATTCTGCAGCACTGGGTGCTATCTTTATGAAAGACTACGCAAAAAAAGTTTATGTTATCTACCGTGGAGAAAAATTAAGAGCAGAACCAATTAGTTCCAAGCAAGTCTATGACGACGAGAAAATAGAAGTTATACATAAAACAAATGTTATTGAAGTATTAGGTAATGGTAAGTCAATGAACAAAGTTAAACTAGATAATGGCAAAGAATTGAGTTTAGATGGAATGTTTGTCGAGATTGGCCACATACCCTTGAATGAAATCGCAAAAAACGTAGGAGTTAAAGTGGACGATCACGGATTTATAGAAGTAAACAAAGAACACGCAACTAACATTAATGGTTTCTATGCAGCAGGAGACATAACAAATGCAACTAGCCTGAAACAGTTTATTACATCTGCAGCAGAAGGAAGTATTGCGGCACAAGGTGCCTATCACTATGTAACGAGGTTGAAAAATGATTGAATATGATAGTTATGGACCTGAAAAGGTTCTAGAGGTATACCATCCCAAATCAGGGATGAGAGGTTTTGTAGTAATCGACAGTACTGCATTAGGTCCTGCAAAAGGCGGAGTCAGAATGACTCCAACAGTCACCCCACACGAAGTTTCAAGATTAGCAAGAGCTATGACCTGGAAAAATGCACTAGCAGACCTACCATTCGGTGGAGGAAAAGGTGGAATTATCGCAAACGATAAACACATGAGCAAAGAAGAAAAAGAAGAATTTGTGAAAGCTTTCGCAGACGGTCTAAAAGTAATCTGCCCAGAACATTACGTCTCAGCCCCAGACATGAACATGGCCGAAGACGAAATGAGAATACTCGCAGAAACAATTGGCGACATGAAAGCTTGTACAGGGAAGCCTGCAGACATGGGCGGATTACCTCACGAGTTAGGAAGTACAGGTTTTGGAGTATTCCATGCAACAAAAGTTGCAATTGAACACTCAGGCAGAGAACTAAAAGACGTAAGCTTTGCAGTAGAAGGCTTCGGTAATGTCGGATGGTTTGTATCAAAATACATGGTTGAATCCGGAGCAAAACTAGTCGCGGTTTCAGACTCAAGAGGAGTCATTTACAACAAAGACGGTCTCGACTTCGAAAAACTTGTAAAAATAAAAAAAGAAGAAGGGACAGTTACTAAATATCCCGAAGGTGAAACCTTACCAAGTCACGACATAAAGAACGTTGAAGCGGACGTTTTAGTTACAGCAGCAATACCAGACCTAATCAACGCAGGAGATGTTAACGACATGAAATTCAACATTATTGTCGAAGGAAGCAACATCCCAATGGTCCATGAAGTCGAAGAGCTATTTCACAAAAAAGGAGTTTTAGTTGTTCCAGACTTTGTAGCTAATTCAGGAGGCGTGATCAGCAGTTACGTAGAATACACTGGCGGAACCGAAGAAGACATGTGGAAGATGGTAGAAGAAAAGGTAACCCACAACACTTCAATGGTCTTGGACAAAGCTAAAGAAAAAGGCGTTTCACCAAGAAAACTTGGAATGGAAATCGCAAAAGAAAGAGTCTTAGCTAAGTGCGGAATCTGCAAGGTTTAAAGAGATATCTCTTTAAATCTATTTTATTATTTCTTATCTCAATGCCCTCTTTTTTCAACATTTTTATTTTATTCTTAGATCCCGAAGCAAAGCCTCCGATTGAGCCATCAGAATTTACCACCCTATGGCATGGAACTTTTGGAGCGTAAGGATTTTTATTCATAGCATTGCCAACCGCACGATACGCTTTTGTATTCAGTGCATGAGCTAGCTCTTTGTAAGTAGTTACATTTCCCTTAGGAACTTGTTTTAAAAGTTCGTAACACCATTCATTAAAAGATTTCATTAGTCAAAGTTTAACGTAGCATAAGAATATATAGAATTTAAGTCTTCTCTAAAGATCACAATACTATTGTAATCCTGAAGGCTAAGAGGAATTGAAATAACATACTCTTGTTCACCCGAAATTTGTTTAAGAACATCAATGTATAAATTACCAGAATTCAAATCCTCCTTACTAGTTACTATAGGTTTTATTGCCAAATAAACCTTGAGATCCGGATTCAATTCAGCATTCAATATCGCAAAAACTTCATTGAAGACCATCTTATAAGTTCCATCCTCGTAAGATAGTAATTCTCCCATCCCCTGAGTAGTTCTCTGGACAGTCACAAAAGAACCTTGGGCTTCTAACGTGGAATTTGGAGGACAATCATTATCTGAAGAGTATATACAGCCCGAAGGACAACAACCATCATTATGATTACAAAGCAATATTTCCGAGTGAATGCATTCAGCAGTACACAAATCTGAAGATCCTAACAAAAGATCATTTGTACAAGTATTATTATCATTACAAAAAGACTGATTCAGTGGACAATTACCATCACAGATTTCCGGAGATTCAAGAATCTGATTCCCACAAATTGGAAGACAGTCATTATCATTCAAGCTGTTACATTCCGACGGACAGATTAAGTCATCATTTGTACAATTTATTAAAGTATGTTCACACTTTGAACTTTCATTCTGAATTATGCACGAATCTATTGTTTGAGGATTATCATCAGAACAGTCCAAGTCAATCTCACATTCCTTAAGAGACCTGCAATCAGAATCAGAAGTCACATTACAATCAGACGGACAACAACCATCGCCATTATTGCATACATCTATCAGGTTATTTGAACAAATTCCCTCCAAACAAACATCTAGCGTACAAGAATCTTGATCATCACATGAGAGCTCAACACATTGATGATTAGATATTTCTTCACAGGGCAAACAGTTTAGTTTTTCACATTGGTTGTTCAAACAATATTCATCAAATAAGCACTCATCATTAAAACCACAAGTAAAAGTCACCTCTTCACTTTTATCGAACGTATTTGCAAAGCTATCCAAGTTATCGGTTCCATATTCGCTTTCTTCCAACTCATTATTATCAATAGTAGTTAATGCAAAAATTATTACTCCAGCTACCAAGAGTAAAAATATTGCTAGGAATACTTGAAGATTGCTATTTGTTTTAGGGGGTCTTGAAGCCAATTGTATAGCCTTTTCGATATCATCTTGAGCAAACCCCTTAGTTTGGAGAATGCTTCTTGCTGCATCCTCTGTAAAGCCCCTATTAGCTAGATCTCTCGCATAATCTATTACTTTTTGGTTAACCATCTTATTTCCCGGATAGTTTCATTAGAATTGATTTTTGAACATGAAGTCTGTTTTGTGCCTGAGGAAAAACCACAGATTTTGCCCCATCAATTACTTCCTTTGTAACCTCATGGCCCCTCATTGCAGGAAGACAGTGCATGAAGACTGCATCCTTCTTCGCATTAGATAAAGTTTTTTTACTCACTTGAAATTTCATTAGATCTTTCAACCTTTTTTCTTTTTCATCCATAGGAATCCTATAAGACATCCAAGAATCAGTATAAATCACGTCTGCGTCCTTGGTTGCAGACCGAATATTCTCAGTTATTTGAACTTTAGGAGATTTATATTTCTTAGATAAGTTCTCAGCTTCATCGACTATTCTTTTAATAGGCAAATATTCCTTCTTTTTTGGACATGCAATAGATAATTTATTTCCCAAAATTGCACAGGCCCTCATCAAAGAATAAGTTACGTTATTCTTTGCATCACCCAAATATGCAATCTTTAGTCCAGAAACTTTCTCAAACCTTTCCTTGATTGTTAAAAAATCTCCAAGTACCTGGCAAGGATGCCCCTCATTAGTCATCATATTAATTACAGGCACATCAGAGTTTCTTGCCAGTTTTTTTAACTCTGAATGGGAATAGATTCTCGCAGAAATAAGATCACAGTATTGACTCAAGGTTTTAGCAACATCCTCTATCGATTCCTTACCAAGCCCCCACGGCGAGTTTTCAGAATAGTAGTTTATGGCATGACCATGAAGCTGAGTCATTGCAACCTCGAATGAAACCCTAGTTCTAAGTGAGGGAGCCTCAAAAATCATGATTAAAGTTTTTTCGAATAAACTCCTAGAATACATAGATTTTTTACTCTTTATCTCAGAAGCAAGATTAAGAATTTCATGGAAATCTTTAGGTTTTAAACTTGAGAGCGTCAGCAGATTCTTCATTTTTTCTTGATCTTTACCCTTTTTAGAACATCTGTTAATTTTATTTTACCAATTTCTTTTAGAACATAATTTACCTCTATGAATTCTTTTTTAATCTTTATGTGCTTCTTTAAATTTATAGGAGTCCCATCAATGATGAGATCCACTTTTGACTTATTTATTGTGTTTTCTAGGTCTTTATTCTGTTTTGGCGTGTAACCCATTGCAGGGAGCTCAGTACTTTTTATTAAATGAGGATATTTTTTATAAGTCTCTTTTAGAGTCCCCGTTATGAATTTGAACGGCTTTACAATTTTTGCATGGTATTTGTCTGCAGCAATGGTCCCTGCTCCAAAGCTCATTCCCCCATGAGTCAAAGTAGGCCCATCCCCCACAATTAAGACCTTTTTATTTTTCAACCTCTGAGGTTTTTCTATCACCAGTTGCGATTGTGCCTTAATGACTATCGCAGAAGAATTATGTTCTTTTATGTTCGCGAGTAAAGTTTTTACTCCCTCCTTTGGAGCCGAGTCAACCTTATTGATCACAAATACATCAGCAGCTTTGAAGTTAACCTCCCCAGGATAATACTGCATTTCATGTCCAGCCCTATGGGGATCCAAAACTACAACGTTTAAATCAGGCTTATAGAAGGACATATCATTATTTCCTCCATCCCAGATTATAACATCAGCCTCTTTTTCTGCAGATTTAAGAATCTTATAATAATCTACACCTGCATAAATAGGAATTCCAAGCTTTACCCAAGGATCATATTCTTCCCTCTCTTCAATAGTACACTTATGCTTTAACATATCATCATAAGTTGTAAACCTCTGAACCTCCTGTTTTACCAAATCACCATAAGGCATAGGATGTCTTATTGCTACAACCTTATACCCTCGATCTCTTAGAATTCTAGCAATCTTTCTTGAAGTCTGAGATTTTCCTGCACCAGTCCTCACAGCAGTTACAGAAATCAACGGCTTTCTTGATTTAATCTGAGTTTCTTCTGTTCCCAAAAGACAGAAATTAGCACCCGCTGCCAAAACTGTAGAGGCTTTATTCATTACATCCGAATGGGACAAATCCGAGTATGAAAGGTAAACATCATCTATTTTATATTTTTTAATCAAACTTTTTAATTTAGATTCATGGAATATAGGAATTCCATTTTTGTAAAGTTTTCCAGAAAGTTTAGCAGGAAATTTTCTATTAGATATTCCAGGAATTTGTTCAGCAGTAAAACCAATCACCCTGAAGTTTTTATTGTTCTTGAAATATGTTAAGAAATTATGGAAATCTCTTCCCGCCGCACCCATGATTAATACATTTGTTTTTTTCATTGTTCACCTCGTAATAACTGTCCCTGCCTTTCCTATTAAAGCTTTCTTTAAACTCTTAGGTGAAGTTATTATTGCATTTTTACCGCCCTTTTTTATGAAGTTTATAGCAGCTTCTATCTTTGGACCCATTGAGCCAGGAGGAAACTCTCCTCGTTTTAGAAGTTTCTTAGCTTCAGTTAAATTCATATTCCTTATGGGCTTTTGGTTTTTCTTTTTGTAATTAGTATAAGCGCAAGGTTCATTCATCAAAATTATTAAATTTTCAGCCTTTATAGAATTTGCAAGACATGCAGATGCAAGGTCCTTATCAATTACTGCAGGAATTCCTTGAATTATCTTTCCCTTGTTTTTTATTATTGGCACGCCACCACCCCCTGCAGCGATAATTATTGAATTATTCTCTAAGAGTGTTTTTATTATTTTTACATCATCTATACTTTTAGGTTTTGGTGAAGGCACTACCTTTCTCCAACCCCTCCCAACCTGGTGAACAATATTGAAACCCTTCTTTTCTAACTTTTTTGCCTCGGGCTTTTTATAGAACGGCCCTATTGGTTTCGTAGGATTTTTGAAAGCCGGATCTTTTTTCTCAACAACCACCTGAGTTAATAAACTAACCACTGGAGTTTTAATTTTATTTTTCGTAAGAACATTTTGTAAACTCTGCTCAATAATGTAACCTAGTTCTCCTTGGGATTCTGCAACACAAATCTCCAGCGGAATAGAATAAGCCTTCCCTAGTGCTTCTTCAACCCGGATCAATATGTTGCCTACCTGGGGACCATTGCCGTGTGTTAAAATTATTTTATTTTTATTTTTTATCAACGGAATTAAATATTCCATAGTCTTTCTTGCATTTTTGAACTGATTAGAAATAGAAGGCTTTTCACCCTCTTTAATGAGAGAGTTCCCACCCAATGCAATAATAACTTTCTCACCCATTTTTAACATGAACTTGTTAAGAACTTCTTATTTATATGTTTTAGTAATACCTGTAGTTGAAGCCATTGCCCCAACTAGTAGAGTATGCAAATCCATGCCTATAATATGGATGGTAACCATTGTAGTACCTAGTCCTGTAAGGATTATAGTAATGGCTTGAAGACCCATAATATCTTGTTCCATGATAGTGACTGTCATGAATATTGATCTCAATATTATTATGAGTAGTCTCCACGTTTTGTCTCTCTTGTTCTCTCAAACTTTGGTCAAGTTTAGGCAGTTCAGTTTGTTTTTGAACCTCATTTTGATCAATGTTCTTTAGATTGTTAACCACTAAAATTTGATTAGTGTTCGTTTTTTCTTCCTCTCCAAGTACCCATCCAAATGTGAAGATGCTTAGAAGAAGGATAAGTCCAACTACAATTCCTAAAGCAACGTGTAGTTTTTTATTATCTGAGTTCATCATAATTTCCTCCGTGTTGATGACCCCTCTTTTTAGTATGAACAGATTTCCTGCAATTCCTGCAATCTGTCTTGAGCTTCGATTAGAGTTTCTTGATCGATTTCATATTCTTCTCTAGCTCTTTCAATCCTAGGCTCGTATTCATTTTTTAAGCTTTCTAATTTAGACTCATACTCATCTTTAACATCATTGTAGGTTTTTTCGTTGTCTCCCAAGAAGGAAAGAACATCATTTATGTCATCTTCAGCCTGTTTTATGTCATATGAGCATTCTCCGCCATATTCATAGTACTCATAGACCTCATATTCTTCCCCTTTTTCTAGTTCTTCCTGGCTAGTTTCCTCAATCTCTTCAGAATCCTCTTCAGAATTAAAGGTAGGCTCATCTACGACCTCTTGGCCGAAATCCTCAACTACCCTCCCAGTAATGCTTGGGCTTTCATCATGAGCAAATATCTGACCCAATGAGAAGAACACTGCAACAAGTACAAGACCAATCACGAGTTGGTGGCTTCTTTTTGGCATAACGCTCCTAAAACCGAACATTTTAACGTTCTTAATCTTGTTTTTGATGCTCATCTTATTGATTTGATGTTTGAAGGATTGTTTATAAATTTTTTTAGTCTTGGAAAAGTTTATAAAACTGGCTTTTTAAGAGAATATTATGAAAAAAGTGGATGAAAGACTCGAAGTTCTAATGAGGATCGTAGTGATCTTTGTGTCGGGCCTAATCTTAAGTGTTTGGAAGTTTTTGATACAAATATTATTCGTAGTTAATTTTTTAGTTACATTAGTTACCGGGAAGAGAAATAGAGAGCTTGCAGAATTATGTGAGATTTGGAATACTCAAGTTTATGTTTTTTTAAGATATATTACATTTGTAAACAATGAAAGGCCATTTCCATTTGTAAAATTAAAAAAACCTCTAAGTAAATTTGGGAAGAGATAGATTATGAAAAGAACTGTTAATTTTAAGTTATATGTAGCTTCCCTTATTCTATTTTTCGGATTCATCGTAGTGGCTTTTGTCTCAGGAGTAATGGACTATGCCAATGATAGCTTACTCATAATAATCGTTTTATCTATACTGTACATTTATAGTGGAGATTTCAAAACAGACAATAGAGTTTATTTAGTCGTAGTTCTAGGATTTGTTCTGCACAACATGGGAGTCTTCGGTTTTTACAGTCAATCCCCCGTATTTATCCAGTGGGATCACATCACCCACATGTTTGGAAGTTTTGCTGCAACAAGGGTAGTCTACAATTTCTTTGTTAAAGAAAAACTAATGAACACACTCTCAAAAAAAGTTGTCTTATCTTTATTCATAGTTTTGATCGCATTAGGTGTCGGAGCCTTTGTTGAGTTCTTGGAATTCATAGGATACTTTCTGATAGGTGAAGGTGCAGGTGTATTTGGGCATGGCCTAGGAGATATTAACACAGAATTCTTTAATTCAGAATGGTTCAATACAATGTTTGATATGCTCTATAACATGGTTGGAGCAATCTTGGGCCTGATTTTTGGCAGATTTTTGATCAAAAATTAACAATTGTTTACTAAAGTACAGAAATATTAATAAATATGCTCTATAAATTTTCATATGTTTAGATGCTTACAAGCATTTGTATTCTAAGGAGGAATAAAATGGATAATGATATAAAATTAGAAATTGGGGCCCCGGCACCAGAATTTACAGCTGAAGCTTTAGTTGGAAATGATACTAAAAAATTAAGTCTAAGTGATTACAAAGGAAAATGGGTAGTACTCTACTTTTACCCAGCAGACTTTACATTTGTATGTCCAACAGAACTTGGAGATTTAGCTGACAGGTATGAAGACTTTAAGTCAATGAATACGGAAGTAATCAGTGTAAGTACTGACACTGCTTTCGTACACAAAGCATGGAAAGATAATTCTGAAACAATCAAGAAGATTAATTTCCCAATGCTAGCAGACCCTACAGGAAAAGTTTGCAAAGCATATGGAACCTACATCAGAGAAGAAGGATTGGCATTGAGAGGAACTTTCATAATCGACCCAGAAGGAAACCTGAAAGCATATGAATTACACGACAACTCTATTGGAAGAAACAATGCAGAACTATTGAGAAAGATCAAAGCTGCACAATTTGTAGCCGAACACGGCGACCAAGTCTGCCCAGTAAACTGGGAACCAGGAAAAGACACATTAAAACCAGGAATGGACTTAGTAGGGAAGATCTAAAATGGCTTACGAATTACCTAAACTAGAATATGAGTACGATGCACTTGAGCCATATTATGACAAAGAAACTGTTGAATTGCACCATAGCAAACACCATGCAGGTTATGTTGCAGGATTAAACAATGCCGTAACTAAATTAGAAGAAGCTAGAAATTCTGGCGACTATTCCTTAGTTAAGCATTGGGAAAAAGAACTTGCATTCCATGGCGCAGGCCATGCATTACATACCCTATTCTGGGAAAACTTAATGCCTGGAAGTGAAGAAAACAAGCCTGCCGGAGCAATCTTTGAAGCTATCGAAGAAACATTTGGAAGTTTTGACAAATTTAGAGAAGAATTTTCAAAAGTAACCTTAGCAGTTGAAGGTTCAGGTTGGGGCGTCTTAGCAAAAGGTCCAGATGGAGATCTAAAGATATTTTCTGTAGAAAATCATCAAAAAGTTTTCATCCCAGGATATAAAATTCTTTTAGTATGCGATGTCTGGGAACATGCATATTACCTGAAATACCAAAACAGACGAGCTGACTGGATTGAAAACTTTTTCAAAATAATCAACTGGGATGCATTAGAAAAGAGGTTATAACAAACCTCTACTTTTTTATTTTTAGTGAAAGGAATAAAATTAATGCACAAAATAACAGATTTACTCCAGTCACAATTTCTAATAACAAATCAGAGATAATCAATGTCGCGTAAAGAAATGCAACCAAACTAGTGCAAGTCCAGATCAAGTATGAATTCACATTTGCACTTTTAACATGATTGAACAAATCCCTCAATGTAGGAAGATAACCTATCGCTGCAACAACTCCCGTGCCCGCATACAAGACAGTGATAATAGTCAATATTAATTCCATTTCTTAAATGGAAATTGAACGTTATTTAAAGTTTTAGACTAATTCCTTAGTCCAGTAATGCGTAATTGCTAAGACAAATAGTCCGAGAACAATTGAAATCCAAGAACTCAACTCGTAATTACTCGGATAGAGGTAAGTATCCATTAGGCCCCACGCACCTCTCCAGAAAGCCACAACAGAAAAACCAACCATCAAAGTAAAAATTGCCTTGTTAATTGGCCTTAATTTTTTTAACCTGTTAAGCATGAAATTGTTGATGGCTGTACATTAATAAACTTAACTTTTCTAGGAACCTTTAAATAAACTCTAAGGCGTCCTGAAATTATGTCTGTGCCAAAAGAAATAAAAAAAATTTCTGGTTTTGAATGGGAACTTCCAACCAGTTTTAAGAAAGGAATGAACGTTCCAGGAAAAATTATTGCAAGCGAATCTCTCTTGAAGGGAATGGACGATGGAGTTTTTGACCAACTGAGTAATGTAGCATCCCTACCAGGAATCCAAAAAAATGCCTTCTGTATGCCAGACGGACATTGGGGTTACGGTTTTCCGATTGGAGGTGTGGCAGCCTTTGATGTAGATGAAGGAATAATCAGTCCCGGAGGGATCGGCTTCGACATTAATTGTGGAATGAGATTAATCACAACTAACATGAGTTATAAAGATGTTAAACCCCAGCTAAAGAAATTAGTCGATCACTTATTTGTTACAGTTCCCTCAGGTGTAGGGTGTAAAGGCTTTCTTAATCTTAAAAATCAAGAGTTCAATGACATCATGGAAACCGGAGTTAAGTGGTGTGTTGAAAACGGGTATGCCGTTGAAAAAGATTTGTGGAACACCGAAGGTTATGGCTTTATTGAAGGGGCAAATGTAGAAAAAGTTTCACAAAGAGCTAGAGGAAGAGGAATGAACCAACTAGGAACTCTAGGTTCAGGAAATCATTATTTAGAAATCCAGTTAGCGAAATCAGTAAATGTTTTTGATGAAGAGGTTGCAAAAAAATTTGGTGTATATGGAGACGATCAAGTTGTCATCATGGTTCATTGTGGATCAAGAGGATTAGGACATCAAGTCGCAACGGACTATCTGAAAGTCTTTAACGATTCAATGAATAAATACAATATCCAAGTTAATGATAAAGAATTAGCCTGCGCTCCATTCAATTCAGATGAAGGCCAGGACTATTATAGTGCAATGGCATGCTCTGCAAATATGGCTTTTGTGAATAGGCAAATAATCACCCATAGAATTAGAGAAGCATTTTCAAAAATCTTCAAACAAAACCATGAAAACATGGACATGAACCTAGTTTATGATGTTGCACACAACATAGCCAAAGTTGAAAAACATAAGATTGAAGGCAAAATGAAAAAAGTTGTAGTGCATAGAAAAGGTGCAACCAGAGCATTTCCACCAAAACACGCCGAACTTTGTCCACAATATAGGCCAGTCGGCCAACCCGTAATCCTAGGAGGGAGCATGGAAACCGGATCACACTTATTAGTCGGAACAAAAAAAGCAATGGACGAAACATTCGGAAGCACAGCTCACGGTTCTGGAAGAACAATGTCAAGAACCAAAGCTAAACATGAATTCAAAGGTAAAGAGTTACAAGAAACAATGATGAAAAAAGGAATTTATGTCAGATCAGCAAGCATGCAAGGCCTTGCAGAAGAAGCAGGAAGTGCTTACAAAAACATTGATTCCGTAGTTGACGTTTTAGACAGTTTCGGAATTGCCAAAAAAGTAGTCGGGTTTAACCCAATTGGTAATGTTAAAGGATAGAAATCTTTTTTTATTAATTTTTTAGATTAACACTAAATGGAAGTTAATAGTAAAATCAGAAATTTTGAGTTATTACAATCGGGAGTTTTTGGAAATAAATTAAGAACCTGGGGTTCCAAAGAAGAAATTCTTGAGAGTGGCTATGAAGGAACCGTAACTATGCGTTATCGTGGAAACGGCGGAGGTTCAGAATATGCTTACGAAGTCGAATTAGATAAAATAGACTCTGTTGGAAAAATATGGACAAAAAAAGGCTTGGACGTTTCGAGGATCTCTTTTAATGAAAGTGCTCCCGACCATGACTTAGTCATACAAGGCGAAGTTCAAAGAAGTTTTAGAGGTTTAGACTTATTTTATTCAACAAAACAGATGAAAATGAGGGATGCTATGATTAGAAAAGACGCAAAAAACGTAAGCGGACTCATTGCAAAAAAAATTTTAGAAAAAACAATGACGCCTTCAAGCTATGCAGACTTGGAAGCTTTATTAGATATGTTCGAAGACCACGTTGTAGAGTTCAGCACCTATGCTTATTGTTTGGGAGATATTCCAGGACGAAACACAGTTATATGGGAAGTGAGGAATTATTAGTAAATGAAATCGCACAAATTTTTAGAGGACGTTGCAATTGCAGATGTTGCATTTGAAGCCAAAGGCAGTACTTTGAATGAAGTTTTTGAAGCTTGCGCAGACGCGGTTTTTGACACCATGGTTGATGTAAAAACTTTAGGAGATTCTGTTATTGAAGGATACGTTAGTTCAAATGAAAATCTTGAAAAACTACTTTATGACTTTCTAGAAGAAATTGTTTATCTAAAAGACGTTAATTCAGTTTTGTTCAAGGAGTCCAAGGTTGAGATTGTTAAAAATAATGGAAAATACGTATTGAAAGTTAAATTTGTCGGAGATTTAATCAATCCTGAAACCCAAAGTTTGAAAGTTGATGTCAAAGCAGTTACAATGCACAGATTTAGTTTGATTAAGGAAAAGGGCGTTTATAAGGCGTCTGTGGTCCTAGATATTTAACAATAGGCTTTTTAGCAACGAAATACTTAAAAATGTAAAATTTATTTTTAGGTTGTGTAACTTCGCAAGAGGATGATATTTTAATGGCGGCAAAAAAAACTGCAAAAAAAAGAGCAAAAACTGCAAAGAGAAGCAGGGCCAAACCAAAGAGTTCTAGAGCTAAAACTTCAAAGACAACAAAGAAAGTAGCTAAAACTAAGAAAGAAACAAAAAAAGTTGAGAAGAAAGAAGACGGTTTAGTTGTTAAATTTATTAGAAATTTTGTTAGAAGAATGATCAACAAGATGTTCGCTAAAAAGAAGGACATCAAATTAGGAATTTATGGTCCGCCTAACGCTGGAAAGACAACCTTGGCAAATAAAATCTGTAAAGATTGGTTAGGTGAAAGGATGGGATCAGTTTCTAAGATACCTCACGAAACAAGAAATGTTCAAGTTAAAGAACAAGTAACCATCAAGTATAACGATAAAGAAATGTCTTTCAACATTGTAGATACTCCAGGTATTGCAACAAAGATTGACTTTGAAGAATTCTTGACATTTAAGATGAAGAATAAGCAAGCTAAAGATAGAGCCAAAGAAGCAACAAAAGGAGTTATTGAAGCAATTAAGTGGTTAGATCAAGTTGATGTATGCTTAGTGGTTCTAGATTCAACTGAAAATCCATATTCTCAAGTTAATGTTACTATAATAGGTAATCTAGCAGCAAGAGACATCCCTGTTTTAATTGTTGCAAACAAATCCGATTTAAGGAAATCTAATATTAGAAGAGTCGAAAATGCATTCCCCCAATACGATGTTGTAGGAATTAGTGCTGAGAAGGGAAAGAACATGGAGGAATTTTATGAATCATTGTTCAGACTCATTTAAGAGGTGATAAGATGTTAACATTACAATTTGTGCCATACGGAGAGATTGAAAATTTATCTTCAAAAGATAGAATTGATAAACTTTTGAATATAGTTAAACAGGATAAGATAGTTCTGATGCAAGGTAGGTTGAAACCTGAAGAAGAAACTTTATTGATTATGGAGACTATGTCTCAGATTCACAAGAAATTCATTGGTGTTGAAATCTGTACAATTTATCCTGAAGAAAACAATTTACAATTTTTTAATAAAATTAAGAAAGAAATGGTGAAGTTTCTGATAGGTAATAGGGATGGAGTTACTATAATCGGTCCTTCAACAGTTGTTAAGGAAATTAGAAGGAATCCTAACAAGATTGAACTATTTACCATGCCTGGGATGGGAGCATTTGCTTCTAAACCAAGGAAGAAAGCAAGCAGTAAGAGGGCTAAGAAGACTACAAAAAAGGCTTCTAAGAAAAGAACTGTTAGGACTGCAAGAAGAACCGTTAAGAGGGGGCGCAAGTAAATGCCTCACCAATGTGTTAGATGTTCTAAATTATACGAGGATGGATCTAGAGAAGTTCTCACTGGATGTAGTTGTGGCGGAAGATTTTTCTTTTTTATGAAGGAAAAGTCAGTTGAGGAAGCAAAAAAACTTACAACCAAATTAACTGATAACGATAAAAAGCAGATTGAAAAAGATGCTATGGAATTAGTCGGAGATAAGACTGAGACCGAAGTTTCAAAAGATTTGCCAGTCGTTTTAGATCTGGAATCTATCCGTGTTTTGAAGCCAGGCCATTTTGAAATAGATTTAGTTGACCTGTTCAAGGGTGAACCATTAGTCTATAAATTATCAGACGGAAAGTATGTAATAGACATAGCCTCCACCTTTAAGAAAGAATTTGAGGAATAGTATGGGGATATCAGGATTCGAACCTGAATCAATCGGTCTGGAGCCGACCACACTAGCCAGGTTATGCTATATCCCCTTTGACTAATGTTTTTGTGGGTTTAATTTAAAAAGCTTCTGGGATAGATAATGTAGATGGCAAATAGAGGCTCTGTAATATATTATTATTAGTAAGTAATAAAAAATATATTTGCTATCGAAAGGTTTATATAGCATTCTTAACCGAGCAATAGTAACAGTTTTATAAAATGAAACTGACAAATTATGATCCTTAGGGGGGTTAACTAAAAAAATGGAAATGACAAGACACATGAAGAAATTTACCTTTTTTGTTCTAGCATTTATTGCCCTAGTTGGTGCATCCGTATCAGTTAGTGCTGACGACTATATAATTAGTTCCGTTGAAGTAAATGATCTGAACATGGCAGGTACTTCCCTTGACGTTGAGAGGGGAGAAATCTTAGAAATCGAAGTGTATTTGGAAGCAAATGCAACTAAAGATGATCTAAGAGTTACAGCTAAATTAATGGGCTACGAGTACGGTTCAGTTTCAGATTCAACTGAAATGTTTTCAATTGATGAAGGAAGAACCTACAAGAAAACTCTAACAATATACGTACCTGAAGACATTGATTCTTCCGAGGAATACACCTTGAGAATTGAAGCTTCAGACAAGACCGACATGGTTACAGAAGAGTTTAGCTTATTCATTGATGAATCAAGACACAATTTAGCAATCTATGACGTTCTATTGAACCCAAGCAGCACAATCGGCGCTGGTAACTCACTATTTGTTACAGTAAGATTAGAAAACTTAGGTGAAAAAGAAGAAAACGATATCAAGATTACAGCATCTATTCCTGAACTAGGAGTTAGCACCGTTAATTACCTTGACGAGTTAAACACCGAAACACAGGAAGAGAATGAAGACCACTTGAGACAAGATAACAGCAAGCAAATGGACCTATTATTGAGAATCCCTGCTGACGCTGCAACAGGAACATACACTGTTCAAATCGATGTTGAATATGATAGAGGCCACAGCTTCTTGACAAGATCATTAGACTTGAACGTTGAAGGTGTAACACAAGGACCTGGAGCACAAACAGTTATCAACAGTGACTCAAGTTCAAAAACAGTTAATGCTGGAGAAGCAGTAGAATACAAGGTAATGATGGCTAACCTAGGTTTAGAACCTGGAGTTTACTCAGTAAGTGTTGATGGAGTATCAGCATGGGGAGAAGCTACAGTTCAACCAAGTTTCCTAACCGTTATGCCTGATTCAACTGGCGAAGTTACAATCCTTGTAACACCATACGACTCAGCAGAAACTGCAGCTTACACATGGGTAGCAAAAGTTTCCCTTGGAACAGACGTTCTAAGCGAATTAGTATTCACTACAAGAGTAGAAGCTGAAGAAATTGTAAGAACAAACGATACTGTTAAATCAGTATTAACTGCAATCTTCTTTATCTTACTGATTGTATTGGTTGCTTTGGCGGTTATCATCGCTTTTAGAAAAGTTAGAGGCGACGATGAAGACGAAGAGACAAGCGCTCTTGAAGGCCAAACCTACTACCAATATTACCCAGGTAAGTAAGAAAACAGAGGTTAACCCCTCTTTTTTTTTCTTTTTATCATAATCAAAAATAACAAAACTAACACTCAAAATGGAACTGCATCAAAAAACAGACGGAATTGACAAAAGTCTAATCAAAGGAAAAGACCTTAAATTATTTAACGCAGTAACCAACTTTCTTGAATCAAGAGGACTAGAATATATGTTAACAGGCTCTGCAATGAAAAATGCACTCAGAGGAATGCCAAGACAATATAGAGACATAGACATATTAGTGCCCTTTACCGATTCTGATGAATTCAGAAATGCTTATACAGACATGGCAAAATCTTTTGACGGAATAGACAGTTACGGTGGATTTCTTGGAAGATCCATAGTTTCTTACGAAGACAGAAGTAGGCAGTATGTAGATACTCATGTGAATCACAGATTTAAATTAAGAGATGGTTCTACAGAAGTAGACTTATCATTTCAATCCTATGTAAATTAGGGTTAAAATTTAAAATTTTATTATATCTTTTATTGTAAGAAATCTTATAAACTGAAGAATTATTTCTAAAGTTCATGTATACAAAAAGAGCATCAGTTATTTTCTCTGCAATAATATTTTTGTTCGTAGCAATAGTTTCAATTCACTCAATATATGCACAAAACCTTGTAGATCTAAAAAAATACACCTGTGACATTGAATTCGTTGTTGAAGAAACACTGTCTAACCCATATTACAATGTAATGCAAGTTAGCATGGTCCCAAAAGAAGATGCAGAAATCTTTATTGAATACGGAAAGAAAAAAGGAAAATACATTAGATCAACCGCAACACAATCAATTTTAGCTGGAGAAAGAGTAACTTTTAATCTGAACGGTCTTAATCCAGGAAAAAGATACTTCTATAGGACTAATTGCAAAGGCGCAAATGATACAGACTTTGGTGTCAGAGAAGAATACACCTTTAGAACCCTAAAAGATAGAAACGATGACAAAGCAGTGACTTTCATCGCTATGGCAGATTCACACTACTACGGCCTGTATTCCAGAGGGAATAGGAATGGAGTTTGCATTCCTGGAGGAGTTCCCAATCAAAGAGCTATCGATGGAATGGACCTACACAAACTAACCCTGGAAAATGTAAGAACCTACACACCACAAGCAGATTCTTTGTAATGGGCGGAGACGAAGCAATGACTCACTGTTCAGGTTGCAATGGTTGTAATGTGAACGGAGAATATTCAGGAGATACCAGCGTTGAAAACATTAGAGAAGCAGAATTAAGATATGAACTAATACTTGGAGAAAAAGTCTACGGAGCAATCACAGATTCACTACCCTTAGTGTATAAATTAGGGAACCACGATGGAGAAACAAGTTTTGGCGACCCATACAGTTCATTCAACCAATGTAACCATTCATATGAACTAACCAACTTAAGTCACACAGCACGAATGAAATACTTGCCAAATCCAAGCGATACATTCATCGGACACCCTAAAGGAGACTATTACACATTTACTTCAGGAGACGTTCAGATAATTGTCTTAAACGTAATGCGTGGACCAGACGACATCCCCCAAGACGTTGATGATTGGACTCTCGGAAAAGAGCAACTAGCATGGTTCGAAGAAGTACTAAAAACCTCAGACAGAACTTGGAAATTTGTATTCATGGAACACATGGACGGAGGAGTTACAGATCCTAACCCCTCAGTATCTTGCTATTATTACGGGAGAAGTAGTTTGAGAGCAACCGACAACGGTTTGATCAATGGTACATTCCTAGGAGAACAAAGAATCTTACACGATCTAATGAAGAAATATAACGGCCAGTTCTTCTTCTTGAGTCACGATCACGTGGCAGTTATTGGTGAAAAACAAAACGCAACCAACCATGGCGAGGGTGTTTATTACATCTCCGGAGGAAAATCCTCAGGAGTTGGAGCTCCCTGGGCTAAACTCCCTTGGTTTATGGATGTAATGGATTACGATTATAACGGTGTTGCAGACTATAGCGAAGGTATCTGGGGATCAGATGAAGTAGGATACTACGAAATAATTGCAGATAGCGATAAAGTGGATATCAGGTATGTAGTCAGTGATCTAGACGAAGCAGACAATGGTAAAACTGCCTTCAGTTATAGATTCCATGTAGATGGAACTAATAATCTGCCATTATAGGTTAACCATAATATTTATAATGCTGTAGTGCAACTTTTTTCCTAACAATTGTTTAATTTTTAAAAGAGGGATTTGGGTTGTATAAAAAATACATTACAAAGAAAGGTAAGAAATCTGGACCTTACTACTATGACAGTGTAAGGATGAAAGACGGTAAAGTGAAATCCGTTTATCTTGGCAGCGACTTGAAAAAAGCAAAAGCTAAACTAAAAATTCTTAAACAAGAAACGTCCAAAGACGTTGAAAAAAGAAGTAGTGCAACCCTCAAGAAATCCTTGAACCCTCGAAGAGTTCACAAATTAAGTCGACATGACCAAATAAAATTTCATGACAGAATATTCCTATCTTTCGTATTAGTTGTAATGCTTGCAGGATTCATGTTCTTTGGAGGAATCATAGGAATTGTAAGTGACTCAGGAGCTATCAGCGGATTTGCAGTAGACTTCAACGTATTCTCTGAAGGAGGAAACCATTTAACCGGAAATGCAGTTTTAGGAGGAAATAAAATCACAGGCGACGCAATATTCTTTGACAAAAAAGAAACCCTTTACGGCGAGCATAACCTCAAATCAATTATTGATGTAAGCCAAGAATATACACTAACCGTCTCAGGAATTGAGAGACTAGACAGTTTGAAAGTTAGCGGAGAGTTTGTTTCATTAGATGACGGTTCCGCAAAAGTGTTTTTATCAGATATTAACTCGGGAGACACTTACCTAGTTTATGAAAGTGAAACCGAAGAAGATTTTGAAGCCCCAAGCATCACAGGAAACGTCATTTTTGAAGAAGAAGCCATAGAGCCTCTAAACTATAAGGAAATTGGAAATCTCTTAGAAGATTTTGGAGTTTTGAATTCTAGAGGAGAAAACGTAATTTACAACTATCTTAATTCAACTAATGAAAGTTTTATTCTAGGATTAGGAGATTTTTTAGAAATTAAATATCCTGAAAAAGGTGGTTGGTTAGCCTACGAAGAGTATTCTGCAAGAGGATTAATCGAACCAGTAAACATTAGTTTTGAAAAAGTATTCGGATTCGACTTTTCAGGCCTCAATTTCTCCAAATTTAATGAATCCAACCTAACACTGAGTTCAACTGCCGAAGGAGAATACCTATACGGTTGCAGTCTGTGGGACTTTGAATACGGAATTTGTTTAACCAACTGGGAATACTTATTAGATATCAATATTTCAGAAAACTACACTATTAATTTGACAAATGAAATTGTAGCTTTTGCTGAGGGAGTATTTGAAATTAAGAAAGAAGATGTTGAAGACGTAGAAGAAGAAATCGAAATTGTCGAAGAAGAAGTTAAAGAAGATTTATTGAAAGACTATTTAGAATCATTGAATATTAGCAATCATACTATTGAAGAATTTGAAAATGTTTGTGAAGACGCCTGCAGATTAAGAAATGCAATCGGAAGAGAATACATTATCAAATTTTATATCCAAGATTCAGTTTTAGGTTTAGAATCCTTAGAAATAGGATATGGGCCCTTGGAGGGAGCTAATTATTCAATTGAGTTGAGAGATTCTGACGGGTTTAATGTTTTAATTATCGAAGATGATTTTGAAGACAATGATTCCTCAAAATCCAATACCTCTAGTGAGGAAGAAGCTGGAGACGTTGTAGATAAAGGAAGTTATACTGAAGAAGTTATACAATATGGCGCAGTAATAGGTGAGCCAGTCCAATGGAAGAAAAAAATTGTTTTAGGCAGTGAACAAAGCAATGTCGAATTTGACATGCCCGAAGAAGCAGGAAACATCTCTTTAAAGAAAATACTAAACGGCAGGCAAGGAGAAATTGAATCAGCAGAATTAGACGAAGGCAATGGGACAATTATCGAGTTAGGTGTTGGATCCGACTCCTTCATCGACCAATTAGTAAACAGAATTACCGGAAACGCAATAACTGGAATGGCAGTTGCAGATAGTTTAAAGGAACAGGTTAATGATACTATCTTAGTTAATGATAAAGTCGATGAAATCATCGTAGAATATGAAACGCCTGCACCCACAATCCAAATTGAAACACTAAATAATGGAATGAAAATAATCCTAGGCTCAGTTGTAGAATATAAAGACGTTCTTTCATTTGCGAATATTCCGGAGAGTGATTTAAAGGATATTTACCTGTTTAATTTACAAGGCAAAAATGATACTAAAAGAGTTAAGATCAATTTTACCGGACATGACACCAACGAAGATGGAAAAATTGATTACATTGAATGGATAGTTCCAGTTTTAGGAAACGAAACCTATGAATTATTGATTAGTTCTGTTACTGTAGAACACAGAGATAAAACAGATAGATACATTTCAAATTTAGAAGCTACAACCATTGCTCAAGATGGAGTTTATGGAAGCAAGATACACCATGGAGAATACTTGAGAGTTGTTTTTGAAGGAAATTTAACTGGAGAAAACTCTATCGGAATGTATCTAAGAAATGTACAAGAATCAAAGAACCTATTCGAAATCTATACTAGTGATTTGAAAAATAAAATCATGGACTCTTCATTAATCATAGGAGAAGGATATTATTCCTTGAATCTAGACGGATTTAACGGAAGTTCGAACGAATTTAACCTCAAAGTCATGAACAAAAATTTGATTGATGATGCATATTTAGAATGGGACCTAATAGAAGACCCTATTTTCGAAAACGGATTCAATGTCACTGTTATGGAATCAGTTGAAGACGGAAGAGGAGTATTAGTAAACGTATTCCTAGAAGTTAAATCTGACACTGGAGATTTAATATATGGCAGGAATGGAACCGTACATAATCTAAGTGTTGTTCCAGGAATGTACGATATTATCTATAAACCTTCAAGTGGAAAAATTAAGCAAGTAATATTTGATGATTATAACGTTGCAAGCCCAATTAATCAGTTAGTCGATCTAGATGAATCTTTCGAACTTGAAGAATTCCAAAAAACCTATGCAATCAATCCAAAAACAGAAAACTTCACTAATGCCACTGTGACTGTTGTTGCAACTGCAGATACCTTGTATAAATGTCAAGAATGGAATTACACCGAACAATCCTGTGGTGGTTCCTGGAAATTATTGAAAACAGGACTAACACCTGGAGAAGAATACAACATCACACTCTACCCTAACGACCCAGGATTTGGAGAAATCAATATTTCAGCAGCACAACACCTAGATGAAAACTATTCATTTATTTCAGATGTGTATAATGAATCAAGATATCTAGATGGAAACTGGACAGAATTCATCAACCACACAGAAATTATAAGAGCAGAATTCATACAAAATCTAACAGCAAACCATCATGTTAAAATTTATGTTAGGAATGTACAAGGAGCAAATACTCGTGTAGAGGTTTATGTAGCCAACACCACTAGCCTAGTTGCAACCTTCCCAATTATTGATTCTGAAGGGTATTACAAAGCTTATTTAACAGACATGGTCGGTATGAATGACACATTTGATCTGAAAGTTATCAATGAAGATGGCTTAACGGAAAAGTATTTAGAGTTTGATCACATTACTGATCCCAATGAAGTCTCAAATGTAACTCTCGAAAGCCCTGTAAATAACTCTCACTTTGATGCAGGAACTGCAGGTGTAGAACTACAAGTTAGAGTTGAGGATGATTTGTTACCAGTAGATAACGTTACATTAAGCATATATGGTGCAAGTAATGCAAATCCTTCGTTACATGATCTATTGTATAAATTTAACGTGAGTAATGGAACCCAAATAACTTATAATTGGAGTAAATACCCATTTGATATAGTAGCAGATACTCAATATGGATTCCATTTTGATGAAGTCTTAGGTGTAGGAGAAACTCCAAATCTAGTTTTAGACTGGGCGGGAAATAAAAATGGAACACCAGCAGGAAATGCCGTAGTTAATTTCTCAAACGATGTATTTGGTGGCCATTATGAGTTTGATGGGACTGGAGACTGGTTACACTTAGGTACTGGTTATACTGAAATTCAACATGGTTGGAATCTAACCTGGATGGGATGGGTTAAATCTAATGATCTTTCCCAAAATGGATTTATTGCATCTCAAGGGGTTTACGATCCAACTTTAGCTCCAGGAAAATATGTAGGGTGGTTTATAGGACAGAAAAGTGGTGCGATAACAGTTATTCAAGGAAATGGTGCAGCTGAAAAAAATACAGACACGGCAGGATTCTTTGATACCGCAGGAGAATGGAACCATGTAGCATTAACTAAGTATAAAAATGGGAGTTATACTCTCTATAAAAATGGAATAGTAATCGACACCTATGAAAATGCTCAGGCAATGTACACTGCAGCAATACTTTCACACAGGCTAGCAGCAGGAGCCTCAACAGGTGGAGGAAATCCAGTTCCTTGGGATGGGGGACTAGATGATGTCATTCTAATTAATAGGACCCTAACTGGCTCAGAAATAAATGACACTTTAAAATTAACCAGTGCAACACACTACTGGAATGCCTCAGGAGATGACAGCGAGTTAGTCAATAATTCTGAGCTGTTTAATTTCGGACTAGGAATACTAAGCAACACAGCCCCAAAAATAACATTAAACGCTCCAGCTAATACTACTAACTTTACAGATACAGGAGAAATCTTACTGAACTCAACAGTATACGATTCCACTGACTCATTAACATTTGTAACAATTTATGGCTCAAGTGGTCAATCCAAATCGGATGTTGCTTATTCTGACATGTTATACCAAAATCAAAGCTGGCAAAACAACACAGACTTAACATATAATTGGACAGCTCCGGTTCTAGTCCCAGATGGGAATTACTTGTTATTAGCTCATTTTGACAATAATACAAAATATGGGGAGAACAGTACCAGAGTATTTGATTTTGCAGATGCTGATGGGGTACAAAATGGGACTATTGAAAGTAATGCAAGAATAAATAAATCTGGTGGAAAATTAGGAGGAACGTTTTTTTCAAAAGCAACCTCAGATACTAGCAGGGTGAACTTTGGGGACCAAGATGATTGGATGCGTAATAATAATATTTCTTATGCATTCTGGGTTAAACCTCGTTTTATAGGGAATACTCGAGGAATATTTGATAAAAGGGCTTCCTCAAATGGGTTTGCAATTAGGATGGTTAGTGATGAATTGAGATTAAAACTTGGGACAACCACAACCATACTGGATGGAGCTTTCGAGATAGACACTTGGACACATATTGTAGTTAGTTTTAATGAAAGTGATCAAGTTTCAGTTTACCGGAATGGTATTTTTAATACATCTTATACTTTTGTGCCTTTCACAGAAAATAATATTGGGGATGTTTATATTGGGACAGGAAGGAATGATTTCGATACTGCTGCGTATCCTTTCAACGGATCAATAGACGAATTTGCAATACTAAACAAAAGTTTAAATGCCTCAGAAGTTCTAGACATGTACAGGTTAAAAGCAGGAGACCATTCCTGGTTTATAGAAGCCTACGATCACGATGATGAAGAATCTATCTCAGACCTTTTAAATGAAAGCGAGTCCTGGATGTTCACAGTAGATAGGAAACCAGAAATTAGTGACCTATCAATAGGCCCTACAGGCGTTAATAGGACTACAGGAATTAACTGCACCTTTACAGCAACAGATGATGTGGATGGGACAGTAGACCTGACAATCAAATACTATAATCAAACCACTCTGTTTGCAACCAACTCTCCAACAGGTATTCCATCAGGGTACCCATATACAGATAACTTGTCTGCATTTACGTACAATCATTTTGAAAATTACAGCTGTAACGTAACAGCAACTGACAGTAGATCCAGTGTTTCAGACCAAGTAGACTCAGATTACATATTCATTGAAAATTATGAGCCGGGAACTGCAATCTTGAACACACCAATAAACACAACAACTCACACAAATAGGACGCCAACTTTCAATTGGACACCTGCAAATGAATTTGCAAGATTGCCAGCAGTAGGGAACTCTTCATGTGTCTCAGAAGGAGAATTCTTCTGCCAAGACAGAACTTCAGACCCAGACCAAGACCAAGTAGATTATGACATCAATATTAGTTGCTTCTTAGTCGGTGGAGGATCATGCGACGATGCAAGAACTTACACTGTTGAGGAGAACTCAACCAATTGTGATGCTAACGCCAACGGATACTTAGATAACGAAGACAACTGTACCTTTACGTTGCCAACAGACTTAATCTACTTCTATGATGACAACAGATACTATGAATGGACAGTAAAAACCTCAGACCCATACGTTACAGAAGAAAATGTTCCAGACACATTTTATTACAACCTTAGCGTATATGTGGCATTGGACATTTTAGACCAAGTTGTTGACTTCGGCTTATTAGGCCTAGGAGTTAGGTCAGAGACCTCAGGATGCGATCTAGCAACCCAGACGCCCACCCCTTGTCCAATATGGATTGAAAACTCAGGAAATGTTGATGCAGACGTGAACATTACAGGCCCAAGTGTTGCATTCTGGACAACCCAGAGTCTCCCACATAGCATAGATTATTTCTCAGTTAAAGTTGGAGACGGAACAGAAGGCACATCATTTGATGCAGCAGATTCAAACATAACCTATAGGATAATGCCCGCATCAGGTGCTGATGAGAAATTCATCAATAACCTTAGCAAGGATGATGCATCCGACGAAGCCAGAATAGACTTTAATATTTCAGTACCAGATGAAGAAATAGTTGGTGCAAAAGGAATGGTTTTAGAATTAACTACATGGTATGGTGAGGTTGGAGGAGGATGAAGTTTAAATTAATCTTCGGAATTTGTATTTTATTTATTTTGAGTTCATCATTAGTTTTAGGTTTAGGAATTACTCCTGCAAAAAAGATAATAAGTTACGAACCGGGCCTAAACTTTGAAGGCAGTTTCAAAGTTGTAAACACCGAAAATAGGCCAATCAATATTGTTTTAGGCAAAACTGGAGCAATGGCAACTTACGTAAATTTTGAAGAAACCTCATTTAATGTTAAAGAATTGTCCGAAAAAAGTATAAGGTACTTTTTGAATTTGCCAGAAGGATATCCTCAAGGCATGGTTGAAGGCAGAAACGAAATAAACCTTATTGTTAAAGAATTAAACGGTATCGAAGAAAATAAAGTTAGTGCAAGCGTTTCCTTAACAACTCAGTTAATCTTAGAAGTGCCCTACAGTGAAAAATACATTGAACCTGAACTGTTCATTGTCGAAGGAGGTGTAGGAGAAAGTACAAAATTCTTAGTTTCTCTCAAGAACAAAGGCTCAGAAATTGTTGAGAACTTAGGTGTCGAATTAGTGATTAGTAATGATGATAGCGAAGTTAGGATGAATAAAAGTATTTCTTATGTAGGCCTTGAAAAAAATAGAGAAGTTAACTTCTTGTGGGATAACGAAGGAGAATTAGGAACTTATTCTGCAGAATTGATTGTTAGTTATGAAGACATAGTAAAAACTCTTAGCGGAGAATTTGAAGTAATCGGACCAAAAATTGTTCTAGAAGATTTTTATGCTAAGAATCTAGTTGAAGGAGTTGCAAGCTTTGAAATTGAACTAAGAAACATTCAAGATGCAGACTTAGAAAGAGTCTATGCCGAAGTCCAAGTCTATGATAAACATAACAATCTCGTTGGCTCATTTGAAACCTCAAGAGTAAATCTAGCAAACGGAGAGGATGTGGTTTTAAATGGCCATATCAACCTAGGAGAGTTTAATGAATCCGAATATATCACAAGATTGTCAGTTTATTATGGAAGCTCACAAATAGAGAGAGAATTTGAAACCGAAATATTCAACGAAAAAATAGAAATCAACTTTGAAAGAAGTGAATTTGTAAAAAAGAAACACAGTTTATTAATCAAAATTTTAATTGGGCTTGGAGCGTTGTTAATCATTAATTTAATCTGGATGGTATGGCACCATAGGATGAAAATGCATGGCAAGGACAGTAGCAAAATATTTAAATAGGACAAAGGAGGGTTATTGGGTGTGGCGAAAGCAAAAAAGACAGGTGTTAAAAGAGAATTGTTATTAGCTTTATTTATTATAATTATTTTTGTTAGTTTACTGATCACCTGGTCAGTTGTCGATTCGGTTGAAGAGACACCTAACAATTCTTATGATGCTGAGCTTTACGAAAATGAAGAAGGGGCTAAGTTAAGTATCAAAGTTTTACCTGAGTCCACAGGAGATGATGTAAGTGAGAGTTGATGATAGAACATTAGTTATTACAGGAATTTTAGCCTTTGTAGCAGTTTTAGGATCTATAATTACAGTTTTATCCGTAACTGGTGGTGTTGGCGGAATTGTAGGTTTATCTATCATAAATGAAACTCATGGAACTGTCAATGTTACAGTTTCAACCACTGTATCCATGGCGTTGTTGAACAGCAATGTTAATTTCGGAACAGGATACATAAATGCAGCAGGAAGTACCCTGATTAATACCACAGAACCTAATGATAATCCTAACGGGTTTAGTAGTCCAACATCTTTCTGGTTAAGAAATGACGGAAATGTTTATGTCAATCTTTCAGTGAACAGTACACAAGATGCTAACGACCTATTCAGTACTGCAATTCCAAGCTACCAATACAGGCTAGAGAATACAAGCCACAATGAATGGACCAATTCCTCTTGCTTTGATTATGTTGGTGGTGGTGCAGCAGAAGATAAAATGGCTTACGCATTAATTGCACAAGACCTACAAACTTATGAAAAAATTGTTTGTCCTAACATGTCTTATGCAAACAGCAGCGCATTCACAGACGAGATTAATGTTTCAATCTTGTTAACATTAAACAGCACAGTAAACGGAACAGGTAACGACCACATACAATTTACTGCAATATCGTTAGGTAGTTAGGTAAACTTATAAACTTCTTTTAAGTTTAGAATAATATGAAAAGAGGTATAGTTTATCTATTTTTTTTGGTCTTATTTTCATTGCCAGTCATGGGAATTGGAATAGCTCCCAGTGATACCTTTTTAGATTTTGAACCTTATGGGAGCGGTAGTTTTGAAATTCGTTTAATCGGGACATCCGAAGAAGATGTTAATGCTTCGCTAAGTATAAGCGGTCCTCTTGAAAAATATTTTGAAATAGAAGGAGGGATTCAAGAAATCAAATCTGGAGACTCCGCACTATACACAGTCTATTATACTTTCCCGGGGAAATTTGAACAATCTGGAAGGATAACTCATGATTTAAGGGTTAACCGGATTGTAAAACCTCAAGAAGGGATTACTGCATCATTAAGTGTAGTCTCTAGAGTTGTAGTAAGCGTGCCTTATCCTAAAAGATACGTTGAATATGACCTCAAAGTAGAAAGTGTAAACGATGGAGAAAACATAAGTTTTAATTTTGGCATTGCAAACAGAGGAGATGAAAACATCTTTGGAGTTAAGCCCAATCTAATTATCTATACCGAAGATTTAACTGAAGAAATCTTTAGAGAGGAATACAAGGCAAGCTCTTTGATTGCTGGAAAATCTCTTACAAGATCGATTGTTATAAATAGTTCTGTTTTTGGAAAAGGTAAATTTGTAGCAGATTCTTTCATAGACTATGATGGACTGATGACAGAACATCAAAATGTTTCTTTCACAGTAGGTTACGAAGATGTAGACATAATAAACTTTACAAATGAAGTTCTTGTTGGAGGAATTAGAAAAGTAGTATTTTCATTAGAAAATATGTGGAACAATAAGTTTGACGATATTTATTTAGAAGTATTTTTAGAAAAAAATGGAGTGCCTTACACAGAGAGATCTGTTTCAAACAGTATTATGCTGAAACCCTTAGGTAAGGGCGATGTATCTGTATTTTTGGATGTTACAAATGTTCCTGTTGGAGAGTATACTCTAGTAATGATAACTCGTCTTCCCAATTCATTTGAAGAAGAAAGAGTAGCCTTTGAAGTTGTTGACAAGTTCAGTGTAAACTGGAATGTGGTAGGTATAGCCTTACTTGTAATCTTCTTGATTATAGCAAATATTCTTTGGTTGAGACATATGAAGCACGCTAGTGAAAAACCCAAATTTAACGATAAGATGAGCGATTTACAGGAGAAACTAGGAAAATGAAGAAACAGCATAAGAATCTAGCAATATTCCTAGTTTCTTTTTTAGTTTTGGTGATTTTAGGTTTGTTGCTTTACGTAAAAATAAACATTGCAGGTTATGCATCTTACCCCATTGATTATGTTCATGGAGAATATATGGGAATAAACTTAGATGAAGACGCAATCCATTTTGGGACAATTAGTGAAAACATGGTTTTTGAAAGAGAAATAGAAATTATTTCCGATGAAGACGTTATTGTTAATGCATACTTATTCGGTATAGAGAATATCGATATAAGCGATAATGGATTTTATCTGCCTGCAGGCGAGAAAAAAACACTAGTCCTCTCATTAAAAATTCCTGAAAATTATGAAATGGGCTATTATACTGGTAAATTATCCTTAGTTTATCTAAGAGTTTAATATGGCAAAAAACAAATTCAAACTTACTGCCGCGGAATTTAATAGAAAGATCAATACAGTTTCATTGCTCTTGTTGACATTAGTCGTTGTAGTCTTAATTGGCTCTTCAAATATCCTTGAAAGAATTGGGGAGAAAGAAATAGAAAGATCATACATAACCGGAGATGCGACCGGAAGTATGAATATTACTATTATCGAAAGACCTGAAGCAGAAGAAGCAGCCGCTGCAGCCGCTGCAGTTGAAGAAGCAGCACCTTCTGTAGCATTATTTAAATCCGGAAGCAAGGTAGGTATCGGAGGAAATGATAGATTTGAAATAGACCTGTTAAAAGGAGGAAGTGCCTCTGAAGAACTAATGATAGAAAATACTGCGCCTAATACAGTTGAATTTTCATTTGGAACGACCTTGAAAGACCTCATAGAATTTGAACCCTTAAGGATAATTCTTGAACCAGGAGAAAAAGGGACAGTAATTGTAAGATTTATCGGAACTGAATCAGGAGTTTTCACCGGATATATCTCGGCAACAGGTGGAGGTTTGAGATCACTGGTACCTGTAATATTGAATATTGGATCCTCCAAAGCAGTAGGAAAATTAAGTGTAAATCTTCCAAAACAATTTGTTACAATGATCGAGAGCGGAGATGTACTAGTTTCTTTGAACATGGAAGGATTCTCAAATGACAGAGTTGAAGTAGTTTACATTGTTAAGAACTCATATAATCAGGAGATTATGAGGACATCCCAGTTTTTGACAGTGAAAGACTCCTTAAAATTAGACAAGACTCTATCCTTACCACAAGGCTTAGGCAACGGCCTATATGTGGTAGGTGTAGAAGTAAGATACAAAGGCATCACCCTAGTTGATTCAGCAGTAATAACCATAGACTCTAAAGCAGCACATTTAGAAAAACCCAGCAGAATAGAAGAAGACTTTAAGATGAGCGAAAACACATTCAAGCTATTGATCTTATTGATAGCAGTTATGCTAGTCGTATCTTTCTTAATCTACAACAAAGAAATGCGTGGAATAAATAAAGTAATTCTTAAGAAAAAATCATAATTTTAAACTAACTACCTTCGAGATTCCAGTCTCATGCATACTCACGCCATAAACATAGTCAGCTTCAGAGATAACATTATCATTATGGGAAATCATGATATACTGAGCGGTTCCAGAATACTTTGAAACCAACTCTGATAACAATTCTGAATTTCTTTTATCTAATGCAGCATCAACTTCATCAAGTAAATAGAAAGCCATAGGTTGATATTCTTGAATTGCAAAAATGAAAGCTAAAGCAGCCATAGTCTTTTCACCACCCGAAAGAGACTTGATATCCAAGAACCTATTACCTGTAATTCTTACCTTAATATCCACACCTTCACTCAGAGGATCTAACTTATTCTCTAATTCTAGACTAGCTTCTCCCTTTCTAGAAAGTGAAAGGAAAATCCTTGCAAAATTCTTATTTAACTCTTTGAAAGTTTTCATGAATATAGTCTTTTTGTTCTTTTCAATTTCATCAATCATTGTATGAACATCTTCCTTTTCAGAATTCAATTTGTCCTTCTTCTCAATCAGTTTTTCATATTCATTCAAGATTTCCTCATAAACTTCCAATGCACGCATGTTAACATTACCTATCTTACTCAACATAGATTCAAAGTTCTTTATTTCTAACTTTAATTGATCAAGAGTTAAACCCCTCCTTAGCGAGATTCCTTCAAATTCTTCAAATTCACCGTTAAGGGCTTCAATCTCAGCAGTTACCTTCGCCCTGCCAATAGAAAGTTCGTTAATCTTTTCATTAACTGTTTTTTCCTTATTAGCCTCAAGAATTATGGAAGCCTCGAGTTTTTGAGTCTCCTCACTTATTTTGTTTCTCTTAGAGAATAAATCCTTATACAGTTTTTGGAACTTAGACTTTTCCCCTTCCTTCTTATTTAACCTTGAACTTTGATCCTTAAGAAGACTCCCAAGCGTTTTGAACTCCCCATTGAAATCTATCAATTCTTTTTCACTATTCTTGATTAATTGCTGAATCTTTTCTTTTTCAGGAATGTAAATATTTTGCTTCTGGATCTCAATATTTCTTATCTGCGTATTCTTCTCCACAACCTCTTCCCTAGTCTTCAACCTTTTACCTTCTAAAGCTTCTAATTGAGACCGTCCTTCATTACCAGAAGAAGTTTTCTTTAATTTTTCTTTTTCTGCTTTTAATTTCTGTATTTCTAAGTTTAAGGAATTCATTATTTTCCCTAAATTAGAAAATTCAGAGTATGTTGAATCGCCTTTTATCTTAGAGATTCTATTCTTTAATTCAATCGAGTTTAAACCAGAAGTAGACCTCTCATGTTTAATTATCTCAGCCTCTAAATGAGATTTATTATTCCTTAATTCTGAAATCTTGTTTTCATTCTCTACCTTTCTACCCTCAATTACCTCTTTAGTTTGACTCGCCTTGTCAATCTTTTTACTTAGATTATCTAAATCTGTGTTAAGGTTCTTTTCTTGGAAGCCCAAACCAATTCTTTTAGTCCTATACCCTCCAATCATAGCCCCCGAAGCCTCAACTAAATCTCCCTCAAGAGTAACCATCCTAACTTTTCCAATACCTACTTTTCTCGCAGTTTCAATATTCTCTACAACTAAAGTGTTAGCAAAAACATAAGAGAAAATTTCCTTGAACCTGGGATCAAAATCAATCAAGTCCACTGCAGAACCATACACCCCAGTGCCCTTAATCCTAGTAGCTGGCCTTCCCCTAATCTTATTCATAGGAAGGAATGTCGCAGTCCCTGTTCTTGAGGCCTTCAAGGTCTTAATACACTCTGCTGCAACCCTATCATCCTGAACCACCAAAGACCTTATCCTTGGTCCTGCAGCAACCTCCAACGCAGACGAGAACTTTTTGTCAACCTCTCCCAGCTCACTAACAGTCCCAAATACCTTAGGATTTTTTAGATCTTTAATTTTTTTAATTGCCAAATCAAAAGAGGCTGAAGCCTTCATACTACTCTTCTGAGTTTGAATCTTAAACAACCTTTCATTCAGTAAGGCATATTCCTCTTTAGCCTTCCTCACCTGAGTTGAAAGAACAGTATCCTCATTCAACCTTTTATTTAATTCCTTAGATACCCTTTCAAATTCCTTTTTAGCATTCTTCAAATCCGTTGACTTTTCCAATTCTTGTATTGCATTTATTTTTTCATTCAAATTACTTAACTCAGCATCTAATTGAAATTTCTTTTGAAGAAGTTCTTGATTTTTAGATTGTAATTCTTCAAACTCTGCAAGCTTTTTGTCCAAAGTTGTTTCCAGTGAATCAAGCTCAGTATTATCTGAAAGACCCAAACTAGATTTAACCTGATTAATCCTAGAAGATTCCTTAGTTTCTTTTTCCTTTAGTTTTGTAACTTCCTCAGTTAATTTATTCTTACTTTCTTCCAAGCCATTAATGGTCTTTTTAGTATCTTCCAAAGAAGCTTCTAATTGTTTTTTTCTTTCAGTTATCTTAGATATCTCAGATTTACAAGTAGAGATTCTCTCAGAATTTCTTGCCGTCTCGGTTTTTAGTTTTTCAATTTCCTCTTGGAGTGTTATAGCGTCTTTTTCCCCCTTTTCTTCAATTTCATGGTTTAACGCCTCTAACTCACCTTTCTTTATCTTGATTTTCTCCCTAATGTTTTGTTCATTCTCTTCAAACTTCTTTAGTTGAGCCTCTTGTTTTTTAATCCTACTTGCAATGTCCTCTAACTTCTTTTCCTTATCATTAATCTGAATATTCAAGAATGTAGCCTTATTCGATTTAATATTCTTTTCAAGCTTCCTATATTTCTCTGCCTGCTCTTTTTCTTTCCTAAGCTCCTTTAGATACGCTTCACGTTCCTTCAAAATAATTGTTACATCATTTAATTGAGCCTCAACTTTGGTCAAAGAATTCATTGCCTTGTTCTTTTTATCCTCATAAATTGAAATTCCAGCAATGTCTTCTATCAGCTCTCTCCTATGATCAGCCTTCATCTCCATAAACCTAACAATATCTCCCTGCAAAATAATATTGTGACCATCCGGATCAATTTTAGCCCTTGCAAGTAACTCCAGAATCTGTTGCCTCGTCATAACCTGATCATTAATCTTGTAAACAGAATTCCCAGTCTGTTTAATAATCCTAGAAAGTTTAACTTCATTCGCCTCAATCGGAAACTCATTATCATCATTTGTAAACGTTAAAGAAACCTCAGCTTCTCTTAGAGGCGAACCCTTCTTACCGCCATTAAAAATTAAGTTTGAAGATTTTTCAGCCCTCATAGACTTAGCAGAAAGCTTCCCCAAAACAAAACACAACGCATCCATAACATTCGACTTACCAGAACCATTCGGACCAATAATGCAGTTAAATCCCGGACCAAACTCCAAATCTAATTGTTTTGCAAAACTTTTGAAACCCTTCAGCTTCATGGATTTAATTATTGCCATATTTTGTCACTTCTTTTCTTTTTGAGAGCAGTTTTCTTTTATAAATCTTCTTCTATTTTGTTGTTTAAGAGCCTAAAAATGCAGAATATCGAACCATATAATCTTTTAAACCTATATTTTCTAAATTATATGTCAACTTTGGGGGTTGAAAAATAAATGAACAGTGTAGATCTAAAACATTGTATTAGAAAACATATGGATGATTCTGTGGATAAAATCGAAGACCCAGCTATGTCTGAAATGATGAAATATGTTGTTAAAGGCGATGGAGGAATGCTTAGACCCCAACTAGTCATAAGAACAGGAGAAGTTTATGGTGTTCCAAGAAATAGTCTGATAGCACCAGCTACAGCTCAAGAATTCGTCCATAGAGCAACACTAATATTGGATGATGCACCCCAAATGGATAATTCTGAAAAAAGAAATGGAAGAACTGCATTTCATGTTAAATATGGTCCTGATAATACAATCCTTGTAGCGCAATATATAACTGCATCCTTAGCACTAGAACTTAATGCAAAAAACGATCATCTTTCCTATGAACAAAGAAGTGCGATACATGAAGAAGCAGCTAGAGCTGCAAGCGGTTTATGTATTGGCCAAAGAAAAGACCTAAAACAAGTTCCTGAAAGTTTAGATGAAATGGTAGAACTTCACAAACAAAAAACAGGAGACTTATTTGCAGCTTCAGTAGTTATTGGAGGAATTGCAGGGAATGCAAAACCTAACGAAATTAAAACATTGAGAACATTCGGTCACAACCTAGGAATTGCTTACCAAATTGGAGATGATTTATATGACAGATTTGGAGACCCGGAAGTTGGAGGAAAACCTGTAGGCCAAGATGGAGACAAAGTTACAGTCTTTGAGTTTATGGATGAGGAATCTGCAGTAAAATACTGGAAAAACTTCTATAGAAAAGCTGGAAATAATCTAAAATCATTATCTAAACAATTATCTAAACGTGAAGAAGAAGGCGACTTTGTTGGACAGAGTGACGTTAGATCTCTAGAAGGAATTATGGAAGCAATATATGAAAAGCAAGTAAAGGTTATTGGATCTAAAGCAGCTTAGAAATCACTCAAACTTTTTTGTTTCTTAGTATTAGCAACCTTTTCATACGTAGCCCAAGTTTTCCTAAATACTTCAGGATGTTTATCCCAATTATTTTGTAAAAACTCTTTAGTTCTCGGATCACTAGGGTAACCAGAACCGCAATCTCCCAACTTATCAGAAATATTTTCCATCTCTCTATCCCTAACAACCTTCGCTAAAATAGAAGCAGCTGAACAAACTTCATACTTTTCATCCGCTTTATGTTCTAAATGCAGTTCAGTGTCTGGGTTTTCAACAAGATTTTTTAAAAATTCTTTAAATGCTTCAATGTTGTTACTTGGAGCATCAATGATCGCCTTATCTGGATTTAAGTTGTTAATAATCTCTGCAATCTTTAACCCTTCAAGTTTGTTTAAGTTAAGTTCAGGATTGTTAAGCGCAGCATCAATCTCTTCAGGCTCTACAACCAGTATAAAATATGTTGAAATACTCTTGATTTGTTCAAATAAATCTTCCCTCCTTCTTTTTGAAAGCATCTTAGAATCCTTCACATTTAATTTTTTTAGAACATGTCTCTCTGTTTCGTCAACCATAACGCCAGCCATAACTAAAGGACCCATCACCGGCCCCCTACCTGCTTCATCAATTCCACAAACTTTCATTTTAACTTAGTTGTTTAACGTGCTTAATAATCCTTCTATTTCTGTTATGTTTTTAGTTTGACTTATTCTGTTTCTTAATTGGTGACTATTCGGAATTCCCTTCGTAAAGTCTAGTGCACGCATCTTTATCAACTTAAAATTGTTCTCAAGCTTACAATATTTCTTGAACATCTCAATCCTTTCATTAGTTGTTTGTTCAATAATCTCTCCAGTTTCTAAATAGTGGTTAATCTGTTTGAAAATCCAAGGATTATTTCTCGCAGCACGACCAACCATAACATAATCACAACCTGTCATTTCTAACATCTTTCTAGCAGAAATCGGATCCGTTACATCACCATTCCCAATAATAGGAATTGATAAATTTTCTTTCAACTGTTTGATAAGATTCCAATCTGCATGGCCAGAATAACCCTGTTCCTGAGTCCTTGCATGAATAGTTATCGCAGAAGCTCCTGCCGATTCAATCACCCTTGCAATAGAAAGGGCCTCCTGCTTTTTGAAACCAGAACGCATCTTAACAGTAATAGGTCTTGGAATATTTTTAACCAACTGAGAAATAATCTCATAAATCCTATCCTTCTCTTTAAGTAATGCTGAACCATAACCATTCTTTACAATTTTTTTAGAAGGACAACCCAAGTTTAAATCAACAACATCAAAATCTTTGTATAACTTTTTTGCAGCCTCAACTAAAATTTTAGGATTCCTCCCAAACAATTGTAAACCAACTGGCGAATCCACTTTAGACGTTGAAGCCATCCCTAAAGTTTTCTCTGAATCTCTTGTCACTGCTAGCGCCGAAATCTGTTCAGTATAAGTCATAGCAGCTCCAAAATCCTTAGACAGTAATCTAAAAGCTTTAGAAGTAACCTCTGCCATAGGGGCCAAAATTAATTTGTTTTCTAGTTTTGGATATTCCATTTTTAGAAGTAGCGAGGGCTGGATTTGAACCAGCGACCTCCGGGTTATGAGCCCGACGGACACTCCTAACTGTCCTACCTCGCTGTGGTATAGGACATTTAGTTCTCTTTTAAGTGTTTTGATAAGCTCACGCTATCTTTTTACTTTTGATATCTCCAGGAAGATAAATCTTGAAATCTTTATCAGGTTGGTGGATTCCGAACCCACTTTCTGACCTAGAAAGATTCCTTTCCTTCTTGTCTAATTTGAGTTCTTTTTTAGCAGCATACATTGCCTTATCTGCATGTGCAATTGTTTCAGCCATACCCACCTTATCAGGTTGGTAAAGTGCAAAACCAATAGAAGTTGGTTGACAATCCGGATCACTGTTAATCGCATCAGCCACCCTAAATCCAATATTTTCTAGTGCAGCATAAGTTCTAACTCTTGGAAGTAAAACCAAGAATTCATCTCCGCCCATTCTTCCGACTTCTGACCTTTCAACTAATTTGTTAAAAACAATATCTTCCTTTAGAGAATAAGACCTTCTATCCGGACCAGATTGGAAAACTATTCTCTCTGATTGTCTTCTATCTCCAGTTTTTCCCGTACGGAGTATCTTTGCTAAAGTGTTTGCAGTATAAGAAATCGCTCTATCTCCTGCATCGTGACCTATTTCATCATTAATTTGCTTAAAATCCATTAAATCAAAGAATGCAACACCAGTAGGCGTCCTAGATTCCTCTATTTGATCAATAACATGTTCGATACCGCTTCTAGCAAGAACACCAGTCAAACTATCAGTATGCATTGCTTGAAAGAGTATTTCTTCTGCGTCTCCATCAGGGTTTTCCCTATGGTATGCCAACAGTTCTTCAATCCATTCAGGACTTCCATTCTTACCGTTAGGCATAAATCCCTTGTTTCTGCTTTGAGTCATTTTAATAGCCTCTTTTAGACTAACTATATACTCCAGACTATATGATTTAGTATATAAATCTTTCGATGAGTAAGTTAATAAAGGTTTCAGCTATTTTTGAAGATACGCCGCGGTCGCGTAATCTGGTATCGCGCCGGTCTCGAAAACCGGTTTCCTCTGGATATGCAGGTTCAAATCCTGCCTGCGGCGCTAAACTTTAGTTAATTTTTTAAATAAGTTTGATGTCGTAAACCCCATGAGAAAGATTACAATTATTTTGACGACACTAATGTTAATTCTACCAATTGTTAGCGCACAAATTAACATGGAAGGAGATACCTTTTACCCATCAATGGAAGACAAAGGAATCGAAAGAGTCTTCACAACCTTAAACTTAAACTACACAATCAGCCAAGACTTCGGAAATGATGGAGGTGTAAGAGTATACCTCGGCCACATGTGGCAAAATGAAACTAATTTTAAACTAAGATACGGTTATTGGATGAACTTCAACATCGACCGCCCAACACTACAAGGATATTCAACAGTAAAAATCGAAAACAGAGAATTCTCACTAAACCAACCAAACAGCATGGACTTCAAACCAAGCGAATTCGGCTTCGAAGTATGGCAATCAAACAACTCAAACCCCTTCAAAACAGGAGACATAGTTGAATTCACACTAGGAGACACAAGTCAAGCAAGCAAAGGCTGGCAACTAAGCAGAGATGCAGCCGAAGCTAGAATATTCGTAGAAGAAAAAAAAGACGGAAACAGTGACTGGGAAGTTGCATACTCAGAAAGTTTATACCCAAAAATCGAAGTAAGTGGAACCTCAATAAGCAGATTCAAAGTAGTAACCAGATCAGTAGGAAACATAAACGAATCCCTGAAGATGAAAGTACAAGCAATACAAGGATTCCCAAGCAATAAAATAGCAAACCCACTAGTAAGAAATTATACCGGAACAATAGGATTCTATGCAAAAGACGCTAAAGTAATCCTGCCAAACCAATACACATTCAAAGAATCAGACAGAGGAATAGTAGAGTTCGAAATAATACCTAAAAAGAGAGGCCTCCTAGAAATATTCGTTTATGAAATTGGAAACCAAACCATCAACGGAACAAGCAACCCAGCAGTAATCAAAGGAAACGGAAAATACAAAGACTACGCAGTATACTGGGGAGCAATACATACACACAGCTCAATCGGAGGACATGCACTACACACAACAGACTTTGCATACGACTGGGCAAAAAACGTTGAAGGACTAGACTTCTTCTCAATATCAGAACATTGCACAGCAGTTTCAAACGAACTACCATTCGACTGGGTAAAAGTAAAAGACTACGGTGTAAACTATAACTCACCAAACTTCATAGCATTCGCAGGATATGAATGGACCAGCAACCAAGAAGGTCACAGACATGTACTACTAAAAAATGCAGAAAACTGGGGCGAAGTTCCATGCAACCAAAAATCAACAGGAACCTACAAACTATCAAAAATTGACGACCTATTAAACAATCTAACAGGAACAGACTCCCTAGCAATCCCCCACCACACCGGATGGACCTTTGCAGGGCCAGTAAAATGGGGATCATGGAAAGACCACCCAAACCAACCACTAATCGAAATGTACTCCTGGCACGGAGGCAACGAACACTACGACAGTGGACTACCCTCAAGATTCTCCACAAGCAACCAACATCCCAAAGGAAGCGGAGTATTCGTCCAAGAAGCATTGAAAGATGGTTATAAATTTGGATTCACAGCAGACTCAGACAATCACGTAGGTAAACCAGCATCAAACTCCAACGGCGGAACATGGGACGACTACTACACAAGAATGGGAATCACTGGTGTATATACAAAAGAATACTCAAGAGACGCAATCTGGGAAGCACTAAATAACAGAAGAACCTACGGAACAACAGGAGCAAGAATAATCGGATCCTTCAGAGTGAATAAACACTTCGTCGGAAGCGAATTCAACACCACAAAATATCCTAATCTAGATATTGTTTTACACGGAACAGACAGATTCACCGAAGTATTTGTTTACAGAAATGGGGAAGACCTAGTTTATTATACACAACCCATGAGTAAAAATGTTCAAATCAAATGGAAAGACCTGAACGTCACTAGTGGAAACTCATACAACTACTACGTCAAAGGAATACAAGAAGACGGCGAAAGAATCTGGATATCACCAATCTGGGTAAACTACCAATAAATTCTAAGATAAAAGCTTATAAAGAAAGTCCGACCGAATCAAATCATTGCCACGATCGCGTAACCTGGTATCGCACTGGACTGCTAATCCAGACCCTTCGGGGTATCCCGGTTCAAATCCGGGTCGTGGCGCTCAACCTCGAGGTACAAAGCCGGAAGAAATTTTTATCTTTAAACATTAGTTATCTAGGATAACAAATTATATAAACGAAATTGTTAAAAGAAGCTTATGGAAAGTGGTGAATCCTATGAACCTTTAAGAGGGAGAATTAAACCTAGACGTAATAATACTACTAAGATTGATAAAATAATTTCTAAACTGAACTGATTATTTGTTAAGAATTGGAGATCAAATTTTAAAAGAAAGTGGCTCTAAAGATTTAAAATATAAAATTTCTCAGAATAGGCTTGTAAAAAAACGAGATCAAACCATTTTAGGTGGTGCAGTTTTTTCAATGTTATTTTATGAAAAGAGATTTTTGATCGATAAGAAACATCTTAGGATAATCTTTGTGTGGGATCGAAAAGGATTTGACATAATTTTGAGAGAAGTTAAAATAGACTATTATGACAAAACTCATTATAGAAATTTTAAAGATAAATTGGATATCAACTTAAGAAAATATTCCAGAATTCTTACAAGTGATACTGAAGCTGGTTTAATAAAACCTAGAATAGCTGAGAAAATACATTTTAATCCAACTGAAGCGTATGGGTATGATAAATATACTCAATAAGAGAGACATTCAAAGTATCTAAATTTTAAAAACTTTTAAATAAATTTTCATTAACTTAATATTATGTATTTAAAAAGAGGGCAGGCAGCTATGGAATTTTTAGCATCCTACGGTTGGACAATACTAGTTGCAATAGTAGCAATTGGAGCTTTGAACGTGTTCTGGGAGAGGGACAGTGCAGGTTTTGTCAGTGAATCATGTATTCTAGGGCCAGGTTTGTTTTGTAAAGACTTTGTAGTCCATGAAGACTCTATCAATTTAGTTGTTTTGAATAGCCTAGGCAGAGACCTAAGTGAAATATCAATAAACCACGCAGACTGTTCAAACCCACCAAGTAATTATGTACTAGAAAACGGAGAAGAATTAATCTTCACAATGAGTGGTTGCAGTTTTAACTCAAACGAACTAGTCAATGAAGACTTAAACCTAAGTTACATGTTTGAAGGAAGTTCGATAAACCATATTAGAAACATAACAGTCACTGCAATAGTCCAAGCAGCAATGGGAATACTATCCTTAGAAACTAATGTAGACGACGGAGGAATCTCTAGTTTTTGGAACCTACAAATAAACAATTCAGAATCAATAACCATCGTAGACGATATTTCAAGGAACGGAGACTACTCACTAAAATTCAATGTAAGCTACCTGGACTATGCTGTCCCTGCAGACTGGCCAACAAACAAAAGTAGGGCAGAATTATCACTAAGAGAAGAATACGCAGACCAATACCCAATGAACGGAGAACCAATATTCTACGGATGGAGTATCTACTTCCCACCAGGTTACGAATACAACATAAGCGCACCAGACAATTTCAACATCATAGGACAATGGTTCCATAGGCCTGACATAGGTAATGGACAAACCTGGGAAGACTGGTTTGACCTCTATGACGGAAAAAGAATGCCACCATCACTACACCTAGAATATGCCGAACTAATAACCGGAGAAAAAGGAATCGGATTAGTATGGAAACCAACACCCGAAACACCAGCAGCATCCATTGCAGAAAAAGAAATCAACCTAGGAGAATGGAACGACATAATATTTGAAATAAAATGGTCAACAGACACCGACGGATATATCCGGGGATGGTTGAACGGAGAATTATTCACAGCAGACCCATTTTATGGAATCAACATGTATAACCCCACACCAAAAAATCTTAAAGTTGGATTGTATCGAGGGCCAAGCGCAAGAATGAACAACTACGTTTATTACGACGAAATAAGAATCGGCGGAACCTACGAAGAAGTAGACCCAAACAACTATTAATCAAACAAATTAGGTTCCTGAAGTTTCTTCTTCCTCCTAGAAGGCTTAGAAACCAACCTTGTATTAGAAGGAACCCCAGTATAAAAAGTCAAATCCCTCCTCGGAGGAAACAACAAAGACCCATCATTCTCTTTCTTTATATTACGAAACTCAATCTCATCTTCAAGAGTTTCAGCATGGCATGCATCCCGCACATGGCACCAATCACAATGCTTTCCCTTAGACCTAGTAAAATCACCTTGTTCAAACCTTATTGACTGCGCCTCAATAGTGTTTAAGAGATCTATCAAATCAGACTTAGTCCTTCTCGTTGGAACAAAAATTCCAGACTTTAGGTGAAAGTATCTACCCTCCACTTCCTCCATAAGCGACAAAGGATCCACCCTAAGAGCTTTTCTTTGGGCATCAGTTAAATCGGATAAGCTGGCTAGAACCGGGTCACTAGCAAGAATCAAAGGCAAAGCAGCAGAATAAATCGTAAACTGATAATCATTCTGCAAAGTTTCCTTAGTAGGGGGGTTATCGCCCCAACCACTCTTAAAATCCCAATAAACCAAATTCGGATCAATACAATCAATACCTCCAGTTATCCTAAAATCTCCAGCAGACAACGTAAACTTTCTTTCAGAGGCAATTGGTTTTTCCCTCCCACAAAAAGTTTCATAAAAACTTTGCGAACAAGGCTTAATTATTCCCTCTGCCGCAGCCCAAATCTCCCCATCAAAACTCTCCTCTATCTCCTGACCTGCATAAACACCTTTTGATGCAACAAAACTTTTCCAAGTACCAACCCTAGAATTAGCATAACTCTCCGAAGATTTAAAATTTCTCCTCTTCAATTTCGGATTATTAAATTTTTCACAACCAGAATGGATGTAAAGTCCCGCCGCAAGAGGCACACTCATCTGATCCTGAACCTTTTTTAAATACCTTAAAAAAATCATATGCGCACAAGTAGTTGCAGACTTAATTTTAGAGGCACTCCAACGAATCACTGTAAATTATAGGAGTACAAGAAATATTTAAGCTATTTGACAATAGAATCCCTATCAATTTTAAAAGATTTTTCACACCAAACACACTTTTTCCTCTTCTTTGTCAAATCAGGCTTATTAAAAACAGTAATTTTAGGCTGTCTAAGCTCCATTTTTTGAAGTTTTCCACACTTAGTACATTTAACTGTTATTATCAGACTCATTTTTTCTTTAAAGACGATTTTTTGATTACCAAAGTTGCCGAATTCTTCGATTCTTCTAAAACCTCAGACTCCTTTATTATAATCTGTTTTTTGAACATAGGTGCATCCAAAACCAAAGTCTCAAACTCACCACCCTCACCTGCAATGTTAAGATAATTCTTCTTATTCAATTGAACCAATTTTTTTAGATGATCCTCTGAAATTATTTTACCCAACCAAGATTTATCCAAACCATCAGCAGCAACCTTAGTCATTATGAACTTATAACCATTATTAATCAAGTACTCCATCTCTTTTTCCTGATCCATATGCCAGAGCGGCGAGTAACATTTCAAATTTAGTTTATCACAAATTTCCTCAATCCTAGTTCTCTGGTAATTAGAAAACAAAGCACCCGTAGTAATTCCCTGAATCCTATGCACTCTTTTAGCCTTAGACAATGCCTTTTCAAGTTCCTTTAATTCAACCTCCTTTTTTCCAACAGTTTTTTCAATAATCAACGGAATATTTAGGGATTCAGATTGTTTTTTAGCTAAATTAATAGTAGGAGTATGGTACATGTAAGAATCTTTATTCTGAGAATCAATAGTAATCAAAGATGCAATCTCATAGTTTAGCCTATCCTGTATGTGAAAAGCATACACACTATCCTTCCCAGTAGAGAGAAGAGCTCCCAGCCTCAAATTCTTCCCTTTTAAGATATTAGAAAAATACTTACCCTTGTAAGGAACCTTAGAATCCTTAACCAAAGAAGAAGTAAGCTTCCCAATACCACTACTATACTGTGCGGCATTCCTCTTAAGTTCAGAAAATTCTCTTGGAAGTTTCAAATCTCTAGCAATTTCTCTCAACAAAGTTTTAGGAGTATCAGAAATCTTATACTCATTAGGAACATTCAAACAAGCTTGAACCAACTTTTTATCCAAATAAGGTAAACGTAACTCAATATTGTTCGCCATTGAAAGAACATCATCCCTATACAAGTCACGTTCATAAATTCTCCTCAAGTTTGAAAGTGAATCTAAAGAAACATCCTGGGACATATGCATCCGTTTATAACCCACAAAAATATCATCTGCACCCACACCCGAGAAGATAACCTTCATCCTATCTTTTTGAGCCTCCTTCAACGAAAAATACATTGTAGCCCCAACTTCAACCTTTACCGGATCTGCAGTCTCAATAAGTCGGATAATGTTTGGAAGTTCTTCCTTTAATATAGATTTGTTAATCTTTACTAATTTTAGTTTGAAGCCTAATCTTTCAGCAATGTTCTTAGCATTCTCAATCTCCTTAGACTTAGTCTCAGAAACAGTCATGTACGCAGTGAAATCAACATTATTCTGCTTCAAAATATGTGCAAGCAGTGTAGAGTCAATACCTCCAGAAAATAGCACCCCTAGGCCCTTAGAAGGTATTCTTTTGATTACTGCATCCTCTAAAAGTTCCTTTATTTTTTTCTTTTCTTTGTTTAAATCTATCTCTCTATGATCTATCCTAAAAAACTCTTGTTGAGAAAACTCCAACTTCTTTGTTTGGTGATCATAAATTATTATCTTTCTTGGATTTAGTTCTTCAGGATCTACCTCTTTGGATTCTATCGCCTTTTTTTCAGATGCGAACAATAAATGTTTGTCATGGTGGAACCAAATAGGTTTTACACCCAGAAGATCCCTCGCAAGCACAGTCTTTTTTGTTTTCTTATCATACAAAGCAAATGCAAAAACACCATCCAACTGAGGAAGAACCTTCTCAAGTTTTTGAGTTGTCAAAAGATTAAACAGAAGCTCAGCATCATTCTCTGAATCAAAATTATACCTCTCATTTAATTCTTCCCAATTATAGATCTCACAATTTGTCAAAAATATAAAATCATCATTTTCTAAAGGCTGAGGTTTATTCCCAACAACAGAATGCAGACAATGGGAGAATGTGAAGTTTTTTGTAGATATGGAATCTTGATTGTCAATCCCCCTATAAATTATCTCTTTGAGAGCCTTGCTAGCAAGTTTCTTATGATCTATATGATTGATTGCCCCAATAATTCCGCACATTTTAATCTAATAATCTGATTCTGAAAACCTTTTTATATGCTACCCTCTGACTAAGATTATGGTTTTTTTAGAGACAATGGCAATTTGGTTAGTATTATTCGCCTATTTAGGCCTTATCTCAGGATACATCCTGAAGAAGATTTCACCCGAAGAAATGGTTCCAGGAAAAATCTACTATAAGTATTTCCAAATGGCCATAGCCATAGTTATTGGACTGGTTTCACTTTCATTAATTTTTACTGATATGACTCACTGGACCTACGGATTATTCTTTGTAGGTTTGTTGTTCGGATTTTTTATCAAAAATGCATATCCAGTCTTTGCAATATTCATTCCCTTTGTTGCAGCCAAATCAGGAGTTGTAATCGCAGCCCTAATATTCTGGTTCGGAATGCTAGAATCAAGTTTAAATTGGAAGAAAAATTTATTATTTGAGAACCTATTCTATTTCGTATTACCTGCAATAGTCTTGATTCATTTTGGAATCAACAGTTACCTCAATGAAGCATTGGTTATTTCTTTTGTTTCAGGATTTATTTTGAGCTTTGCATACAAAATCCTTTCAAGATACTAAAATGATACATGAAGATACAATCTTAGATTGTTACACAGATGAGCCAGCAGGCCTAGGAGTTCCACCCTATCTAGGTGTACATCCTAGATACCTAGCAGGACACTTGAAAGGAAAAGTTAATTACATCACCATTGACGATTTAAGATTCTACTTCAATCATAAAAACAAAGAAAAGAGATCCAGAAAAACAGATATCAAAATTTATAACCTAACCAGGAAAAATATTGGCGAAGTCCTAGAAAAAACCAAAACACTCTACTGTGTTGTAGGAATCCAAACACCCGGAAAATATTTGAGCGCACTGCCAGGAACAATCAGAGAATTAAAACTATTCTTAGACAAAATCAATGCCAAAAAAATCCTATACGGACCAGTAGTCAGTACAGGAACACAACTTCAAGGCGGAAGAGTTGCCGAAAGAATTCCCGGAGATATATTCGACGGAAGAATGGGCGAAGTCTTTGGAGATTACGACGATCTAGCCCCGTTAGCAGTTAAAGGAGCCTCAATCGCTAAACAAATCCCTTGGCCAAAAATGATCGAGATTGAAACTGGAAGAGGTTGCATCATGGGCAAATGTAGTTTTTGCACAGAACCCCTGAAATCGAGAGTAGAATGGCGAGAACAAAAAGACATCCATAAAGAAATCAAAAAATTTTATGACCTAGGAGAAAGAAACTTCAGACTAGGAAAACAATCCTGCTTCTTTAGTTACAAAGGAATCAATACCAAAGAAATTGAAAAATTATTGAAACCCATCGGAAGAGAAAGCAAGCTAAAACTAAACTGTTTACATATAGATAATGTTATTCCTTCTTTAGTCGATGAAGAAAGAACCAAACTAGTTGTTAAACATTGTACCGAAGGAAATGTTGCCGCATTTGGTGTTGAAAGCTTTGACATGGAAGTAGTTAAGGCCAACACCTTGAACACTGCACCAGAAGTTGCAATGAAAGCAGTTAGAATAATCAATAAATTTGGAAGTAAAAGAGGACCAAATGGAATGCAGTACCTACTACCTGGACTGAACCTAGTATTCGGTTTAAAAAACGAATCCAAAAAAACCGGAGGCATAAATTACGAATACCTAAAGAAGATGCTAGATGAAGGACTTTTGTTAAGAAGAATCAACATCAGGCAAGTTACACCCATGCCCGAAACAGCAATGTGGGATGTAGGAACCAAGTTCATTAGGAAAAACAAATCAAACTACTGGAAATGGAGAAACAAAATAAGAAAAGAAATCGATTTTGAAATGTTAAAGAAACTAGTCCCAAAAGGCACAATCTTGAAAGACGTCTGGATGGAAGTTCATGATGGAAATCACACATTTGGAAGACAAATGGGCAGTTATCCACTAATTGTGGGCGTCAAAGAAAAAATAGATATTAGAAAGAGTTACGATATCGAAGTTGTAGACCACATGTTGAGGAGTGTGGTTGGAAAGGTTATTAAACCAAATTAAGGTAATAAAAATATGTTTTATCTAATAGGTATTGGAATGGGAGACGAGAAAGACATAACCGTCAAAGGTTTAGAAGCAGTCAAGTCATGCGATAAAGTTTTCTTAGAATGTTATACCAGCAAATTAGTCGATTTTGATATTAAAAAAATGGAAGAACTATACGGCAAGAAAATAACCCTTGCAGACAGAGACGTTGTTGAAAAAAAATGTGAAGAAGAAATGTTAAACCCAGCAAAAGAAAGCAATGTAGCATTGTTAATTGTGGGAAGTCCCTTAGGGGCAACCACACACTCAGACATATTACAACGTGCAAAAGAATTAGGAATAGAGAATAAAGTTATTGACAATGCAGGAATCCTAAGTGCAGTCGGTGTTGTAGGGCTAAGTTTGTATAAATTTGGAAGAGTAATAACCATACCCAGAAATAATGAAAATGTAGTGAGTCCCTACGAAATGTTACAAGAAAACATCAAAGCAGGACTACATACCCTAATTTTATTAGATGTCGGAAGCACTGACGGAGAATTTGAATTAATGACTGCAAGAGAAGGCATGGACTATCTAGTGAAGATGGGATTCGAAGGTGAAGTTGTTGCCTGCGGCGGACTAGGAAGTGAAAATTACGAAATTAAATTTGGAAATGTTAAAGATCTAGACATTAAGTTAACACCTCAATGCATCATTATTCCAGGAAATCTACATTTTGTCGAAGAAGACCTTTTAAAAAGATTTAAATAAGTTATTTTTTTAGAATTTAATATGCTTTTTGGGAAAAGAGGTCAAGGTGCTATGGAGTTTGTAATGACTTATGGCTGGGCCCTTATAGTTATTCTAGTTGCATTAAGCTCTCTAACATCCTATCTAGGATTTGATACAAAAGCATTTGCAGCAAAAGCATGCTTTTTAGGCCCAGGATTAAGTTGTGATGACTTTGCAGTATATGAAGACTCAATAAGTATGAGTGTAAGAAATAGTTTAGGCAAAGACGTTGAAACCTTTTCAATCGGCAGTGCAAGTTGTGGAATTTCTTCAGACAGTATGAGATTGGACAACGGTGCCGAAGGATTGTTTACTTTATCTGATTGTAACTTTAACCCAGATGATCTAATTGAAGAACCTCTCACTATCAATTATAGTTTTTTGAATGGTGGAATCGAACACATGAAAGATGCAGTCATTACTGCAGTTGTTGAAATTGGATCCAACCAAAATTTTGGAGGAAGCCAAGGCGGAAATGGATACCATTCCGATGGAAACACAGTAGTTTTATACAAATTTGATGAAGGAGACGGCAGCACTATTGGAGATTCAAGCAGCAACAAATTAGATGGAACATTTAACACTCAAGGAGAATTAATAGATAATGGAGATGCTGAAGAGGGATCAATGTTTAATTTCAATAATTTTGATGGAGCAATTTATGACCCTGCAAAATGTTATGATGGAGATTACTGCTTCACCAAAGCAGGACAACCTTATGATGTATGGAGCGAAGAATTTATAGCAGTAGATCTAGCAAAGACATACACCTTGAGTGGCCATTTTGTATCTACCGGAAGCGAAGGAAAGAGTAAATTCTTTTTTGGCTATGTTCCATTTGATGAAAACCAAATTAGAATTAGATCAGAAGAAATTAATCCTGTAACTACTGCAGTTACAGAAACAACACTCTATGCGGATGTACAGTCCACAGACACAACAGTAAGAATTGTAGATGGTACTAACTGGCTTAATGATGGCTCATCAGTTTATGCAGCATTTGACATCGATGATTCAGGAGCCTATGCAGATTTACCTAACAGGGACTTAACTACTAAAATAACAGACATTCTAGACTATTCAGGACAAGGTTATTGGGAGCTAGTATTGGAAGGAACAGCAAACGTAGACTTCATTGCAGGAACAAAAGTTAGACAGCACAAAGGAGCAGGATCATATATGTACGAAGCATATGATCAAGGACCTCCTGATCATGCACTTTATACTTGGAAAGAATATGATGGAACCACAACAGGGGAAAACTTGTATGGTACAGCATATGGAGCCTGGTGGAGAGGAACCAAATTCGCAAAAATAGTAATGCTACTAAACTTTCAACAAACAGGAGATTATGCAATGGGAATTGATGCACTATCAATGATCAGCAATCCAGTCACATACCTAAACAAATGGGTCACAGGAAAATATGGATCAGCACTAGAGTTTAACGGCAATGACGATCAAGTCGTAATAAATTACGATGGATCAGGTATAACCGACCAATTAACTGTAGAGGCATGGATTTATCCTAAGAAATTAACTGGAACACAAAGAGCCGTATTCAAGAACGGCGAATGGGCAATTTCAGTTGTTGATGACAACGTAGTGTTCTTTATAGATACATCCAATGGGGGAGGATCATGGAAATCAACAAGTGCACAACTACCAAGCGCAAATACCTGGTACCATGTTGCAGGAGTTTATGATGGAACTGAAATGAGAATTTACGTCGATGGAGTCTTAAATGGACCGATCATAGGAGACTCGCCAAAAGGACAAACTGGAGATGTAGACACAGGCGGAGCATATTTAATAATGGGATCAAACGTCCAAAACAACGAACACTTCAAAGGATACATCGACGAAGTTAGAGTCAGTGATTACGCAAGATACACTTAATGGTAAAAACTATTCAAGTTAAAGTTAAACGAACTGGTTGTAGAAAAACTGAAATTACTTCTGAAGATGAAAATTATTTCGAGATAAACGCAAAAGGTAAGCCCGAGAATAATGAAGCCAACCTAGAAATTACCAAATTTTTTTCTAAAAAATTTAAGAAACAAGCCAAAATTGTTAAGGGATTAAAATCTAAAACAAAGATTCTTGCTCTAAGCTAGGTTCCTTAGGCAATTCTTTTGGAAGCTCATGAGGGAAATAGCTCCTTCTTTCTTTCAACATGCTCATGATTATACCTCTAAGCGGGGTTGTATGTGGAACTAACCGTGCAGCTTGAACTACTTTAGTTCTATTAGGAGGCACAGCCCCATACCTTATTGCTTCATTCAACAGAGAACCAAATCTTAAAACATCATTAATGTTTTGCGCAATAACATTTTCTAATCCAAATTCTTCAATTTTTTTTCTTGCACAACGATCTATGCTTTTAGAAATACTATACACCTGATTTTCGCTCATGCTTTCAACAGACCTATCTCTAATTGTAGGGCCATACCTAGAAACTATCATTTCCTTTCTAGCAGAAAAATCTGAAGGCACTGAAGGATACTTTTCTAAAAAACTTAAAAGGCCATGATATTCTCTGAGAGTTTGTGTTTTCTTACAACTTCTTAAAAAATTATCATCTGAAGGCATACTGTAATACATAGGTTGTAGTATATAAGTTTTTTGAAAAGAGTTAAAAATGATGTTATAGGGCTTAAAAATATGGTTGACAAAAAAGTTTCAGATAAAATTATTAAGATTTTATTAAAAAATTATAAAGAATTAGACTCTTCCCTAGACTATAAGGATCCCCTAGAAATGCTAATCGCAACCATATTATCCGCACAATGCACTGATGCAAGAGTCAACATTGTAACTAAAAAATTGTTTAAAGACTTCAAAACAGCAGAAGACTATGCTCAAGTTAAACAAAAAGTCTTAGAAAAATACATCAAATCAACCGGATTTTACAGAAACAAAGCTAAAAACATCAGAGAAACCGGAAGGATACTTGTCGACAATTTTGATGGAAAAGTTCCTCAATCCATGGAAGAACTAACAAAACTTGCAGGAGTCGGAAGAAAGACGGCAAATGTAGTACTGAACCATGCCTTTGGACACGTGGAAGGTATCGCTGTAGATACTCACGTTAAGAGAATTAGTTACAGACTAGGTTTTACAAAAAGCCAAGACCCCATAATAATTGAAAAAGACTTGATGAATAACCTAGCTAAGAAAAACTGGACACACTTTAACATTCTTGGAGTGCACCATGGGCGTGCAATTTGTAAATCACAGAAACCCCAATGCAGCAAATGTCCAATTTCTAAACTATGCCCCAAAACTGGAGTAACAAAAAGCAATTAACTTGCAGAAGGTTTATCGTCCTTCTTTGTCCCAGGAAGAATCTCTTTCTTTAGAGACATTGCATTCTTTAGAGAATGTTCTAAAACATCACCATTACCTGCATCAATCTTTGCATTAAACATATTGAAACTAGTAGTCATAAATGTTAAATTCCAGATTGGTTTTTTGAAGTCCTTACTATGTTGTAAAATTAATATCGTTTTTATTGGAGTCTCCCCTGGATGTTTTTCCTTTAAGAATTCCTTAGCCCTATCTATTGAATCCTGATCATTAAGGTCTATTTTCTCAAGATGCAGCTCATTTACCTTCTCATGATCTTGTTTGAAAATCTTTGACTCTGCTTCCTTCAGTGTGCATTTTTTCCTTTTATCTGCAGGAAGTTCAAAGGAAGTAATGTTATCTGTTTCAGGATTGTAGTAGTCTATCTGCCAAATATTGTCATCCGAAGAATCTTTATCTAAAATACAGAAGAAATCTGATAAGTAAGTATTAGGATATTTTTCCAACCACTCTTTAAACTCCTTTGAGTCCAATAATCTTTGCAAATCTTTTTTCGGATTAATCATTTTTTATCATCTACCTTTTTCCTTACCTGCTTTATGAAATCTTCCAATTTGACTCCGAACTTAACATCCCCAGTTCTTGACCTAATAGAAATTGTTTCATTCTCAACTTCCTTGTCCCCAATAGTCAACATATAATTAATCTTTAACAATTGTGATTCTTTTACCTTCTTACTTATTGAATTAGACTTTGAATCCAAATTAACCCTGAATCCTTCTCGTTTAAGTGCATCGTATACCTTTGCAGCATACTCCTTATTACTTTCATTAACAGTCAAAACCCTTATCTGTTCTGGGCTTAGCCAAAGAGGGAAGTTTCCAGCAACATGTTCAATCAAAATACTAAGGAATCTCTCTAAAGACCCAGTAATTGCAGCATGAATCATTACTGCTCGTTCTTTTTCTCCCTTTTCATTTGTAAAGTTTAGGTTAAATCCTTCTGGCTGATTAAAATCTAATTGTATCGTTGCAACCTGCCATTCCCTATCTAGAGAATCTTTTGCCATAAAATCAATCTTAGGACCATAGAATGCAGCTTCACCAACACCCTCAATGTAATCAACACCCCTCTTCTTGATAACCTCTAAGATTTTAGCCTCAGCATTACTCCAGGCTTCTTTTGAACCCATATATGCATCAAAGTTATCTGGATCGTGAGTTGAAAACCTAACTTGCAAAGGGAAACCAAAACTTGAATAGAATTTATCTATAATATCCCAGATGGCATTAATCTCATCATTAACCTGCTCTTTTGTACAGAAAACATGTGCATCATCCTGACTAATACTCCTAACTCTAGAAAGCCCTTGTAATTCCCCACTTTGTTCATCCCTATAAACCATAGTAGTTTCTGAATACCTTTGCGGCATATCCTTGTAACTTCTTAATCTCGACGCAAATATTTGAGTGTGGTGTGGACAATTCATGGGCTTCATAACAAATTCATGATTCTCTCTAGTCTTTACATGAAATAAATCATCCTTGAATTTAGACCAATGCCCACTTTTCTCATAAAGATCTTTTTTTGTGATGTGAGGAATTGCAACCTTTTGGTAACCCTTTTCTTTTCTCATAGACCAAATGAAATCATCCAAGATCTGCCTTAGCATTGTCCCTCTCGGAGTCCAAAGCGGTAGACCCGGACCGACTAGTTCCGAGAATGTGAACAAGTCTAAGTCTTTCCCCAGCTTTTTATGATCCCTTTTCTTAGCCTCTTCTAAAAATGCTAAATAGTCTTTCAGCTCTTTTTCTGTCTTGAATACAACACCATAAACTCTTGTAAGCATCTTATTGTTTGAGTCTCCCCTCCAATAAGCTCCAGCAACCTTCATTAATTTGAAATGTCTAATCTCTTTTGTTGAATCAACATGCGGACCTTCACATAAATCTGTAAAGTCTCCATGGGTGTAGAATGTAATCTTACCATCTAAATCTTTTAAAATTTCTAATTTGAACGGTTCGTCTTTCAGTTCTTTTTCAGCTTCTTCCTTTGGATGCTCTCTAACTTCAAAAGGCAAGTTTTTTTCTGCAATCTGCCTCATCTTTTTTTCAATTTTCTTAAAGTCTTGCTCAGAAATGTTAAGATTGTCAAAATCATAATAGAAACCTTCAGCAGTAGGTGGGCCAATTGTAACTTTAACGTCAGGATATAATTCCTTAATTGCGGAAGCCATTAAATGAGAAGTACTATGTTTTAACGCGTAATCTTTGATTTGGTTCTTATCCATTCTTTTTATCTAGTTTTGGACGATTTATATAGTTTTTTAAACTCTAGAGGTGCTAAATCAGTGTTTATTTTACCTCTAAACAGTGATTACAATGGAAAGGTTTAAATAATAATTTGAGGACTTAAAACCATGAAAAAAGGATTAATCTTAATCGGAATGTTAGCAATTTTTGCACTATTCGTAGCAAGTGATGCTAGCGCATACCTTGGCTTTTGGTCTGCATACGGAGCTCACAACTACCACACTCACGGCCATTATGGAAGTCACACTAGTCCTTATATGTATGGCGGCAACTATTACTCCTACGGCAGATGTAACGGCTACTACGGATCCTACAGCAATTGCGGAAGCTACAGCTACGGAAGACCAAACAATTTCATGAATTACCAGTCAAACAATCTAAGAAGCACATACAACTTTGCAGATAGTAATACTTATATATATGGCTTAGCATCAAACAACTACCATGATTGGTGAAGAAACTTCCGGAATTTATAGCGGAAAATTTAGAAGAACACTAACTTTCTCAGAAAAACATTCAGGCTACTTACTAAAAATACCCTGCTTTGGGAGCGTTTCAGTTCTACCGCACGGAATGGATGCTAAAGATTTAGTTGGCATGGTTGCAAGTATAGGAACGACATCCGAAGGCATTCATTTTATGACAATATCTAAAGAATTTCCAAGAGACATAGGAGTTTTAAGAAATTCTAAAAGTTTAAACCTTATTAAAAACAACCTAGTTAGTTTATCACTCGAACATGTTGCCGCAATATTTGGAAACAGTGCAGTTTATAGAGATAAAATTAAATCTAACAAAAGAAAGCTAAGTGCAAGCGTTTTGGGCGTATTAGATCACATAGAATTATGGAGACCCCCAGATCTGGAAACCTATCTGAAAGACTTTAGATATGAAGAATTTTTTTAAATAAAATCAATCTTAGTCAACTTCATCTGATCCAAAGGACTTATCTGAAAATCATCCCTAATATTTTTTAGATATAACTCATAAATCTCCAAGACTTTAGAAATAACCTCATTCAATTGATAAAAATATTCAGAATTAATTAAATCAGCACAAGATTTTAATGGATCAATATAATCCTTAATTTCTATATTTTTTTCTGTTATCTCCCTTACCTTTTGAATAGATTCACCTGTTTCTAAAATAATTCTTTGTTTAATACCCTCAAGTTTGACCAAATTCTCATCATTCAAGTTTGTATTCCTTAAAAGTCCAGACTTATAATAACTAAGAATCAAGTAATCCCTATAAATATTATTTATTTTTAATTTTGCAGCCTGCTCCGTCAAATTTAGCATGGTATAACAAGTACTTAGAAATTATTAAGTCTTGTTATTATTAGCTTTCCTTCTCCAGAGCACATAAATCAACACAAGAAGGCTTACAAAGCCCAAAACAATCCAAGTTAAAGCCTTTATATTCTGATGAAGCAACTCTAAATTAGTGTCGTAGAAGTACCCCAAATAAGCTAAAACTACAATCCACACTAATGCTCCGAAACTTGTAAACAATGAAAATTTAAAGAAATTCATCCTTGCAAACCCTGCCGGAAGAGATATCAGCTGCCTAATCACAGGAATCAAACGACCAATAAAGATAGTGATATCACCATGTTTTTTAAAATACTTTTCAGCCTTTAACAAATTATTTTTACTTATGAAAAAAACCCTCTTGTGATCTAACAAGAATCTATTCGTCATCCTCTTCCCCAACTCTCTAGCAAGCAAATAATTAATTGTCGCACCCAACCACGAACCAAACGTAGCATAAAGTATCACACCCGCCCAACTCATCTCACCCTTAGCAATCAAAACACCAGCAGGAATAAGCACCAGTTCACTTGGAAACGGAATGAAAGTACTCTCAATCATCATCAGTAAAACTATACCAATATACCCCCAAGAACCAATAGTGATTACAAGAAATGTAACCATCTGGAATAAAAGCTCAGCAATCATCGGTGGTATCTCTCTCCACGATTTATTTTTTGAGCCCTATAAATCTGCTCTACTAAAAACAACCTAGCCATATCATGCAAAAAAGTCATTCCCGAAAGAGATAAGACCTCATCCGAAGCATCCTTAACTTCCTGATTTATTCCATCAGCCCCACCAATTATGAAAACCAAATCCCTCTCTTGGTTTTTGAACTTTTTCGCAAAACTTAACGAGGTAAACTGTTTACCCTCCTCAGAAAGCACAATTATGTGCTTATTCTCCCTTTTTTCAAGTAAGTTTAATATTTTCTTTGATTCCTCACCCCTAGAAGAATCCTTAATCTCAGTTACCTCTAACTTGTAAATAGGCCTAAGCCTTGCTAAAAAATTTTCTATGGCTTCCTTGATATAATTTTCTTTGATTTTACCAACACAAATAATTTCAGACTTCATAGAATCTTGCAAGATACAGAGTTTAAATATTATTGTTTTTTAGACTACTCAGATAGTCTTTTTCCTCTAGAGAGGCTTTCATTCCAAGCATTTGAAGTGATTCTTATAAACTCAGAGTTCATTTGCATCTCTTCTATGTTCTTCCCACCACAATAACTTACACCACTCCTAATCCCCTTTAAAATAGACTTTATCACATCATCAACCGGACCCTTATAATCTACCAAATTTTCAACACCCTCAACAAAAACATCAATCTTCTCCTTAAGTTTAACATCTTCCAATTTTTCCTTACGCTCATGATTATTAGTGTAAGACGCACTCCCAAAATATCTCTTATATCTTTTCCCTTCCTTCATTATTATGTAACCTGGAGCCTCATCCGTACCAGCAAAAAATGAACCCGAATAAATTGTTGAAGCGCCCGCCGCAAGAGCCTTCGTTGCATCCCCAGGATACTTAACACCTCCATCTGCAGAAACAGGAACATTATATTCTCTTGCAACCGAAGCCACGTCAAAGACCGCAGTTAATTGAGGGATTCCACTACCAGAAATTATTCTCGTAGTACACACAGGACTAGGACCGATTCCAACCTTCAGTCCATCTGCTCCAGCCTCAATAAGATCCCTTGCAGCCTCTGCAGTTGCAATATTCCCAACAAGAACATCTACCTTGAAATTAGATTTAAACTCTTTTAACTTCTTGATTACATAATCCGAATGAGCATGAGCAATGTCAAGAACAATCAAATCTGCACCCGCCTCGATTAACCTCCCAGACCTTTCAATAATATCCTTTACACCAACCGCCGCAGCAACAAGCAACCTTCCCTTAGAATCCCTTGCAGCACTAGGCCACCGTTCTAAGCTTTTAATATCCTGAGTAGTAATTAAGCCCATTAACTTTTCATTTTCAACTAAAGGTAATTTTTCAATCTTATACTCATGCAAAATCTTTTTGGCATCATCAAGAGAAATATCAGAATTCGCAGTAATCAATTTATCCCTAGGAGTCATCAAAGAAGAGATAGGTTTTTCTAAATCCTCCTCAAACAAATAATCCCTATGAGTTAAAATCCCTGCAAGCTTATTCCCATTTAAAACTAAGATGCTAGTTACACCCTTTTCAAACATTCTTTCCCTTGCAGCTCTAACAGTATTGTCAAGTTCAATCGTTACAGGATCTTCAATGATATGACTAGTACTTCTTTTTACTTTCTTAACTTCCATAACCTGTTCTTCAATCTTATTAAACTGGTGAATTACACCAATTCCACCTTCCCTAGCAAGGGCAATGGCCATCTTATGCTCTGTCACAGAAGCCATATTAGAACTGACTAAAGGAACATTTAAACTAATATTTCTAGTAATCCTTGTCTTGAGATCAGCCTCAGATCTCGAACTTAACTTTGTTTTTTTAGGAACAAGTAATACGTCTGAGAATGTTAACCCGGCCTTTATGTTTTCCATACCGTGCATTAAGAAATCGTTTTTTCTTTATAATTATTTAGTTGTTTCAAAATATTAATTCATTCCCTTGTCTTTTCCAAGAAATTTAAACGGTTTATGAATTCCAGTTTTTTCATACTGCCTCTTTACTTCCTCTTCCTCTTCATTAACATCTCTTTTCACTATCTTAAAAACAGTATCAGAAACCCTCACCTTTTTATCAACCTTAAAGGTAATTTCATCTCCCTGCTTACTAGTTGTTGCTCCCTTATCATTTACAAGCATATCACTCACAGTAGTCTCATAATAACCCGTTGTTGGCCCGTTAAAGAAAATTTTATCCCCTTCATTTATTGGCTCTTGCTCAACAGTAATTGATGCTACATTTTTCTCTTTGTAAAAATTATTTACTGAACCAACTCTGATCTTCTTTTCCTTAGCACTGGACCCATAAAACTTAGTCCAAGAGTCATTAGTTGGCGTTCCCAAAAAGAAATTATCTGTGAAGCCACGGTTAAAGACCTTTTCAAGTTCCTGGACCAGCTTTAAAGCTTCTTTTTGGTTAAACTGATTCTTTTCAATTAAATCTAGAGCCTTCCTATATGACTCTGTGACCTTATGAACATACTCAGGGCCCTTTGCTCTCCCCTCAATCTTTAGGACATCAACACCAGCCTCAAGTAACCTATCAAGGATGGGAAGAGCACAAAGATCCTTAGGAGACATCACATAATTCTCATCCAATACAAATTCCCTTCTTGGATCCTCAATATCAATTATCTTGTATTTTTTCCTACACTCCTGCAGACACTGTCCCCGGTTAGCTGAAAGCCTATTATGGTACTGACTCATGAAACACCTTCCAGAATACGCAACACAAAGAGAACCATGCACAAAAGCCTCAAGCTCAATCTGCCTTCCATTAAATTGAAGATTATCTTCTTTTATTTTCCTCTTAATCTCCCTTATCTGGTCCAAAGTACACTCCCTAGCAAGAACAATTCTGGGAGAAAACTTTGCGAAAAATTTTACAGACTCATAATTTGAAACAGACTCCTGCGTACTAATATGAACTTCAACGCCTTCATCATTACAGATTTGAACAACAGACATATCAGCAGCAATTATTGCATCAACTTTAGCCTTTTTAGCTTCCTTAATTATTTCTTTCACTTTAGAAATTTCATGGTCGTAAAGTAAAGTGTTTAATGCCAAAAACCCTTTTACATTATTATCATGCAGTTTTTTCATAACAGCCTTTAATTCAGATATGTCAAAATTTCTTGCAGAAGAAGACCTCATGTTAATCCACTTAATCCCAAAATACACCGAATCTGCACCTGCATTTATCGCAGTCGTTAACGTATCCCAATCTCCCACCGGAGCTAAAAGTTCTGGCTTCATTATTTCAGTATAGTTTGATAAATTTTCTTTATTTTTTTATTTGATATCCTTGAAATTATTTCTTTTTCCCTTCTGGGATCCCTTTCAGGAAATTTATTTTTATTCTTGAACTCTCTTATTTTTTCAGTCAGATTTATCCTCCTTTCAAGGATTCTTACAAGTTTTTTATCCAACCCATCCATCCTCTTTCTAAGCCTTAAAAGTCTAAAATCTTCCATAAAAAGTCCAATTTTAAGGCCTTTTTAAGCCTATTTATTAAGAATTTTGAATAATTCATCAATATCTAATTCGATTACCGATATAGGCATGTCCATATTAAAATTTTGAATAACCTCTGGATGGAGTTCCCCAACACTAGCAATATTCTTATTCTTAATCAAAACTTTTGCAGACCTTCCCCGAATAAAAGAAGGATGCTCTAGAATTTCATACCTCGGTTCAAGACCCAAACTAGAAAATACAGCATCCAACACCTTCTTTGCCTGAGTATAATCCGTATTATGATTACATAAGGCAATACCCAATTTATTTGGCTCTTCAATTTCCTTAGACTTTAACACAAACGCCTTCCCTATCTCAAAAATGTTTTGAGGATACTCATTATGCCGATTTATCTTGAAAACATTTAGTAACGAAGGAATTATTGAAGACCTAAGAACATTAAACTCACTACTTATTGAATTAAGAATCTTTATTGGCTTTACATTACTATTCACCTTAGTTGTTTCATCTTCTTTATTAGTTAAATGGTATGTTGAAACTTCCTGCAATCCTAACCCCACACAAACCTCACTAACCTGGTTCTTGAATTTTTCAATAGGATCTTCCTCAGCAATTGTCGAAATATTAGGAATCTTTGTTTCGAAATTATTATATCCATAAGCAATCGCAATTTCTTCAATAATGTCCACATCACTTAGGATATCAGTCCTATAAGCAGGATAAGAAAAAGTAGAATCTTTTTTGTTAAACTCAAGTCCCATTTTTGAAGCCAGCTTAGAAATTCTAGCTTCACTCAAACTAAGTCCAAGTAATCCGTTTATCTTATCAATATTAACTTTAATTTTTTTAGGAATTAAATCAGGTTTGTTGTTTATTGAATAAATCTTACCATTCCTATCTGCAAGGGCAGTCGTTAAAATATTTAGTGCTTGATCTATCGCTAATTGATCAGTACCAGTAATATCTATCAAGATGTCTTTTGTATTCAAAGTTACCTTTGTTTCTTCGGAATTAATTACAGGAGGCATACTTAAAACTTGACCATTTGAATCAACCCAAATCGGAACTTCCGGTTTGTTAAGTAAATGAGCATAGGATCTCCCCTTAGGATGCGCTTCTAAGATCTGATTGACTGTTTTTTCTTCCCTGTCCTCCAAAGCCTTGAATCTAAAAGTCTTCGGTCTTGTCGTATAGGTTATAGGGAACTTAATCTTAGACAAGTCATGAACTCCCATTGCAACCTTCTTTCTATTCCTTCCATGAGTTGTGTGCAATTTATCTTGAAGATTCATAAGAGACAGTAAAGAATTTTCATCTAGCTTCACATTTTTTACTAACGCCATAGCAGAGAAAGGCCTAACTTTCTTTACTTTAGGATCTACCCGGTAAGTTAGATTTGACTTTTGTACAGCATACTTCCTTATTCCAGTTCTTATGTCCAAGAATGAAGACAATGCCCTTGCAAAGCCCTCTTCAGAAAGCATATCTGGCCTATTTGGGAAGATCTCAACTTCAATTTCATCCTTGGTTACCCTTTCAAGATCAGTACCAATCAAAGGGATAGTTTCCTCAAGTTTTTTATCAGAAATAGGCTTGCCTACAAGTTTAATTACATCTTTTTTATTTAATGTTATTTTAGGCATTTTAATTTAACCAGATTTTTGAATCCCTCAACTGCTTTAGATCGTTCTTGTACAAATCCCTAATATCAGTGATATTATAATATTGTGAAATACCTCTTTCTAAGCCTTGGCCCCAAGCTAAAACTGGCACATCCTTTCCAAGTAAAGGCACAACTACCTCCGGCCTAAGTATTCCTGCCCCTCCAAGTTCAACCCATTTCTTTTTCTTTGGATGGAAAACATCAATCTCTAACCCCGGTTCCACATAAGGAAAGTAACCAGGTCTAAACCTAATTTTATCCTCATCAAACCCTAACTTTTTATAGAACGCCTTAAGGTAACCCATCAAATCCCTAAACGTAGCATTAGGATCCACAACAAAACCTTCTACTTGAACCAACTCAAATAAATGCGACCAATCCAAAGCCTCATTCCTAAAAACTTTTGATACCGAGAAAAATTTTGAAGGAATATCCGCCTCTTTCAATTTCGCAAGCGTTCTCGCACTAGTAACAGTCGTATGCGTTCTAATTATTTTCTCTTTAGCAACCTTTTCATCCCACTTATAACCCCATTTAGACTCGTGTTCCTTCTTTACATTGTTAACCAGTTTCTTTTCAGGCAGTTTTGACTCACCTTCCACAAAGAAAGTATCATGCATTTCCCTAGCAGGATGGTCCTGCGGAGTGAATAAAGCATCAAAATTCCAGAATGAAGACTCAACAATAGGTCCAGGCATTTCCTTAAAGCCCATATCCAACCACACCTTTTTGATACTATTAATTGCTTGTGTAACAATATGCCTCTTTGCAGCATAAGAATTTCCAACAGACGCAGAAACATCATACCTCCTGAACTTTTTATCCTTCCAAGTCTCGTTTTTGATTATTTCAGGCGTCAAAGAATCAATCAAATCTAAGTTAAGGTTAGATTTAGTTAGTTTTTTTCCTAAAGCATTAAGCTGCGCAATATATACTTTTTTAGTCGAAGTCTTAACTATGTTTTTTCTTTTAGAAATTTCTTTCAATGTTGCAGACTCTTCCGCTGAAAATTTATTTTTTTCCTTAGGAAGCTCCTTCAATAAATCCTCATTTGAATTGTTGTTTGTGAAGAACTCTTCTCCCAACTCTGTCGCAGAAATTTCCTTTCCAAGCTTAATATAATTATTTTTTTTCAAAAAACCAAGAGAAATAGAAATTTCATCCTTATCCAACCTACTTAACTCTCTTATCTTTTCCAACGTAATTGGCTTCGAAAACTCTAAAATAGACTTAAGGAATCTCTTTTCAGGAAAACCCTCCTTCAAATAGATTAATCCATTCTTATCCAAATCTATCGTTTCTGTCTCTTCTTTTTTAAGAGTTAGAGCCTCCTTTGACTCAAGCCACTGCAAAGCCCTCATAACCTCTACTTCTTTAAGATTTGAACTAAATGCAATCTCTGAGGCCGAAATTTTATCCTTTATATATCTCAGAACTTGTCTTTCTAAAGGATGCAGAGATTCAAGCACCTCATTGAAATTTTTCATATCCATTTTAAATGCTATATCTTTATAAATGTTACATAGATGAGTCATTTAGGTGATTTAAATGGCAGCTAAAAAAGCTACGAGAAAAAGAACTGTAAAAAGAAGTACAAAGAAAAGTGCTTCTAAGAAGTCCACTCCTAAAAATGTGAGAGATGTTAAAACTAAATGCAAATGTTGCAACAAAGACAACTGTATATGCAGCAAAGCCATGTTCGTTTTAGCTTCAATAGTAATTATTGTTCTTGCATTGTGGATATTTGGAGGAAATGAAATGATTGAACAAGGAAGTAAGGTAAAACTTCACTACACTGGTACCCTTGATGATGGATCTGTTTTCGATTCTTCAAAGGACAAAGATCCTTTAGAATTTGAAGTCGGTCAAGGTCAAGTAATACCTGGATTTGAAGAAGGAGTAATCGGTCTAAAAGCAGGAGACAAGAAAACAATAAACATACCTGCAGACAAGGCATACGGATCCTACGATGAGAAGAGAATTGGAGAATATCCAAAATCCAACGTCCCTGAAAACATGGAAGTGAAAATTGGAGCTAAAATCTTCTTACAATCCCCAGATGGAGGAGTTGCAATTGCAACCATCAAAGAGATTAAGGATGACATTTTACTCTTAGATCTAAACCACCCATTAGCAGGTAAAGATCTAACATTCGAAATAGAGATTATTGAAATTAATTAATCTCTCTTTCTTTTATTTTTAAAAACAAAAACGATTATAAAGTACAATTTCCTATTTTTTACCCATGGGAAAGGTAAAAAGAGGCTCATTTGGATTTATCACTTTGTTTTTTCTCCTACTAGTTACAGGTTTGGCTAGCGCAGAAATTATTGTTAACGGCCCCGACCAGTCAAAAGTCAACATTGGTGACGAAATTGGCATTAATGGATACGTTTTGAGATCCGATGACGTCCTAGGATTATTAAGATTTGAATTAAAATGTGGAGATTCTTCCGACGTTTTAATGGTTAAAAGCGTTAGTCTGAACGCAGGCGTTAAGAAAGATTTTAACGATTACTTCGCAATATTATCCTCTGAAGAAGGCATATGTAAAATCAAAGTGTCCTTAGAAGAACAAGGAGAAATTATCGAAAGTAAAGTTTCATCCGATTTTGAAATTACAAAAACACTAACTGGTTCTTTCAAAATAAACAAAGAAGGGATACAAGCCGGAGAGAAAATACACGTTAGTGGAAATGTATTTGGACAAGACGGTAGCGCCGTTGAAGGATTTGCAATTGTCAGCTTAAAGAAAGAAGGAGACATATATTTTTCAGATTCAGTTGAAATCAAAGAAGGAATCTTAAGTTATGACATTGATACTAAAGATGTTCCCGGAGGGGAATACACAGTCGAAGTTGATGCAAGAAACAGTTTTGGAAATTCAATCATCGCTAATGCAGGAATTTTTAGTTTAATCAGCGAAATTGAAGTTAACGCACATTCTGAAAAAGTTCATTATTTCCCTAAAGAAAAAGTAGAAATTACTGGCTCTGCAAGCGTTCTAGGTGGCAAACTCAAAACTGGAATGGTTTACATCAATATGGGTGACGAAAGATATGAAACCAAACTAAAAGGTGGCAATTTTGATTTAAACTTTTATTTATTAAACACCATCGAAAGTGGAAAACATGACATAGAAGTTAGAATTGAAGATGAACAAGGTAACTTTGGACTACATAGTTTTTCAATAATAGTTGACCCAATCCCTACAAAAATAGTAGTTGTTTCAGACAAAGAAGCAATAAACCCTGGAGAACAAATAGTAATGAGACTATTCTTAAGAGACCAAGCCTCCATGGACATCGACGAATCTATTACGGTCAAGGTGGTGAATGAAAAGAACGAAATCTATTATGACTCTGTTAAAAAAACCGGTGAAGAATTTTCTGTAACACTCGCCGAAGATGTAGTCCCCGGAAACTACTTCATTAAAGGAGAATTCGGAGACATTGAAAGCGAAAAATTATTCATTGTCGGAGAAGTTTTGAAGCTGGATTATTCCTTAGATGGACAAATGTTAGTTGTTAAAAATGTAGGAAACATTCCCTATGAAGGACCACTACAAGTTGAAATGGAAAGCCTGGATAAAACTTCAAGTATCTCTAAGACAATCAACCTAGGAGTCGGACAGGAAATCAGCCTAGACCTAGGGGAAGACAGAACTACCGGAACTTACGATATCAGCGTCAATGGCGAAGTTTTTGAGAGCATTGAAGTTTTAGGAGTCAAAAGAACAAACTACTTCTTATGGATGGTTTATGGATTATTAACCCTAGTAATTATTTATTTATTCTTGAAATTGTTAGTTAATCTGAAAAACAGCAAGAGAAAAAAGAGAATCAAGGCAACGATAGATAATGGCAGAATAAATCCAGTCGTTAGACCAAGAAACATCGTGTATAAGCCCACTCAAAAACCTCAAGAGGCTAAACCACCCGTTGAAATAAAAAAACCTGCACTAGAACCAAACAGGCTCTTGAAACCCAAGAAATTAAACGAAGAACCCATAAAAAAGAAAGGCTTCTTTTCAAAATTTAAGAAAAAGAAAAAACTATCAAACGAAAGCTTAATCATTAAAGACGTCTTCAAAGGTGTGGACAAAGGCTGGAGTAGAGAAAATAAAGTCAAAGTTCACGACTATTCCAAAGAAGAAGACCTTAATAAAGAACCTAAAAATTAAAGAAAATAATATCTTTTTCTTCTTCAATCTCTCTATAATTTTTGAAATGGTCTTTGAATAAACTTCTGAATTCTTCTAACTTTGAAGACTTTTTCAAGAAAGAAATTGCAACTAAAGCATTATCCTTTGAAACCCTCTTAATTTCATCTATTGTCTGTAGTAAATCTGCATGATGTAACGCAGTTAACGAAATAATTACATCAAATTTATTATCCGAAAAAGGAATCTCTTCTGCCCCTGCCAGAATCTTTTCTATATTAGGAGAACCCTGTTCAAGAAGATCCTCTGAAGGATCAATTAGAACACAACTAAAATACTTTGTGAAAATTTCAGTGGAAACTCCAGTTCCACCCCCAATATCTAACAGAGATCCCTCTTGTTTTAGTTTTAAAACTTCATCAAGAATTATATCTGCTTTCTTTACTTGCTCTTCACCATGCAATTCATTATACGACGGAGCAATTTGATTATAGTAATCAGTCATGATATTCTCTTTTTGCCTTGAAATCATCAATTTCATCAAGAACTATGTCTGTACCAAGTCCAATCATCTCAAGCCCTATTGTTCCAGGTCTTCTTTTAGTAAAAATTCCATTTTGGACGTTAGTTCTATCAACATCATCTCTTGAAATCTCGACTAAACTTCTTGTAAGGCCACTAATAAAAAAGTAAGTTCCTGTAAATGTTAAAGGTAAAGATTGTTCTGTGAACCCCTGATAAATTAGTGCAGCGCCAGGTAGCATCTCTAGACAAGAAGACACTTTGTATGCCGTACTTTCTAATCCATTAGTGCAGATTCTCTCTTCAGGATTATTTTTGGTTGCAATAGAACCTCTCTTTGCAATAGAAGGTAATAAATCATAAATTGATCTTTTCAATAAATATCCTAAACCTGGGTTTTCTGGCCTTAAAGGCCCATTTATTCTTTCCATAAGTATGTTTTAGAATATCTATTTTTAAGTCTTACTGTTGTTTTTAGAAAATTACATGCCTAAATATTGCATTGCCTTAAAGACTAAAAATGCTGGCCAAACTACAGCCTTAACCACACCCCAAACCCCTGACCAGAATCCCACCGATACGGAGATGTTGTAAATAGCTGCACCTAAGAATCCTAAGAACCAAATACAACTAGGAGATGAGCATTTACACATAGAAGAACACTTATTTGTGTTGCTTGCACTGCTTTTCTTAGTTGTTTTCTTAACAGTCTTTTTTGCCATGCTTAAAACCATGAAAAAATGATTTATTAATGTTTTGATTAGCTAAACTTTTTTTGTTCAGAAAACTCTTTAAACAGAATCTTGTTCACAGAGTATAATGAGACGCTTACGCGAGTATGAACATATTGCTGAGAAATTACACGACTGTGATAGGTGTTTCACCCAGATACATCCAGGTGATCTATACAAGGGATCAGTTTTTGCAACTTCAAAAAGTATACTTGTTCTGAAAGAACATCTTATACCCTATTGTTCAGTTGACCCTGATGATGATATGAGGGCGGATCTTGAAGAATTTGGCGGTCTTGAAGGAATTTTAGAAAAGGTTCCAGAATCAATAGAATTTCCACAAAGGGCAGCTTAAACATATTTTAATGCTAAGGATAATTCTAATTCAATTATTTATTATATCTCTCAAGAATCTTACACATCCCACAGGTCCTTTGAGTTGAAGGCTCCTTACAAGAATCACATTCCAATATTTTTCCCAATTTTGCTTCCTTTTTTAGTATTGGAAGAATTCCCAAAAAAGAATTAATCAAACCATTCTTAGTCCCAGGAAATTTATATTCTAAATCATTAAGTTGGTCACGAATCGTAGACCTAAAATTATCTTTTGCATTAGGACACTCAGAATAATCAACTTGGAAACCCTTGAGTGTTGTATAAATAGTAACTTCTTTTTCCGTTACAAAATAAAGAGGCTTGATACGCCTAATGAACTTTTTATGATCTTGAACACCCGTGACCGGTCCAAGTTTTGCCGAAAGATTAGAATTACCCTTATACTGGTTCATTAATATCGTCTGAGCTTCATCATCCAAATTATGACCTGTAGCAATTTTAGTAGCCTTTAACTTCCTAGCATACTTGTTTAGTAAAAAACGCCTCATCGTCCCGCACAAAGTGCAAGGATTTTCATTTAGTTTAACTAAAGCATCAGTCAAACCGAATTTGAACTCCTTCTTTGTCGAAGCAATTGTTAATCTAATATTTTCATCCTTACAAAACTTCTTTGCATCCTCAATAGTCTTATCCCTATAACCCGGAATACCCTCATCAATAAGCAATGCATTAAGTTGAACACCTCTTTTTGCAAGAATATTATTAAAAATATGTGCAGTTGTTAACGAATCCTTCCCACCAGAAAGAGCAATCAAGATGTTATCATCCTTCTCTAACATACTATACTTTCTGATAGTCCTCAGAACCTTTGCCTCAAAATATCTAATAAACTGAGATTTAGTGTACTCTTTCTTAGACTGATCAATGTAAACTATTTTTTGCATTTAACCACCCGAAACAACGGAAATTATTTTTATTTGATCCTTTGAAGAAATACTTTCTGTTTCAACCACAACTTCGTCGTTTTTTGTTACAATAACTGTGATAGGATTAATTTTTAAGAAATTTAGTAAATCTTCAACAGATTTTGCTTTAGACGCATCTATTTCCACAGTTTTTTCGTCTCTTTCAAGATAAACCTTTATTTTAGCCATGTTTAAATGAGCAGAGGGAAATATTATAAACCTATTGATTGGCATTTTACTATGGTTAGAGAATACTTCTATGGAGATGCAGCAATTTTACACACAGGAAAATTTTTACCAGAAGAAATAGTCAGAAATGATGTTTTTGGAAAAGAACCCCTGTTCAAGTATGATATCAACGGTAAAAAACTTAGTGAAGAAGGAGTTATCTGCACCGATGAATGGATCAAACAAAGAACAGGCATTGCCGAAAGAAGAAAATGTGTAGGCTTAGAAGATTCAAGCTACATGGCATGCCAGGCAATAAGAAATGCTCTTGATGGAAACCTAGATCCACAAATGTTAGACGGTATAATCTCTGCGACAGTAACATTTGAACAAAGCTATCCATCTGTAGCATGTGTAGCTCAAAAAGATTTAGGAATTACAGGGAATAATAGATTTGTAGCCCACGATGTAGGCGCTGCTTGTGCAGGATTTGGTGCAGCAGTGATAAATGCAGCTTCTAGATTTGCAATAAGCGACTTATACAGATTTATTGCAGTGAGTGCTTCCGAACATTTGACCAAAGAAGTAGACTATACAGATCAAAATGCCCCGTTATTTGGAGACGGTGCTGGAGCAGTCATAATCGGGAGGACTGGAAGCACAGACGGATTAGAAGGAAGAATCGTAGGACACTACGAAGGAAGCACAGTCGAAAAAGAAAGACTAGACTTGATCGTAAGAGATCCCAACGGAAAACTAAGAATGCCCTATGGAAACAAAGTCTTTAGTTTAGCTGTTAGAAACATGGCAAATGCAGTCACCAGTTTGAAAGAGGACTTAGGCTGGAGTAATGACGACATAGATTTAGTCATACCGCACCAAGCAAACTCAAGAATAATAGAAACTGTAGCCAATCAATCAGGCCTAGGAATGGAAAAAGTTTTTACTAATGTTAAAAGATATGGAAACATGTCATCAGCAACATGTCCAGTTGCATTAGACGAAGCAATAAAAGAAGGAAGAATAGATCATGATTCAAAAGTTGTAGTAGTTTCCTTCGGTTCTGGTTTAGTGACTTCAGCATTTGCAATGGATTACAAAAAACAAAAGAAATAGATTCTTCAGAATATTAATTTATATAAACTTTTGAGTAGTACAAATTTTAATAGTGAGGCCTTATAGAAATGTTAGAAAGTGAACTACTTAGTCCAGCAGAGAGAAGGGTTAGGTCAGTATATCTTTCAATGCGTGCTGAATTAGAACAAACCCTATTCAGAAGTGTGTTTGGAGGCTCATATCAAGCATTTAAGGATGCAGGATCCGCATATCCATTCCATGAAAGAAAGGAATTAAAACCCGGATCTAAAGTACCAAGCCAAGAATATGAACTGTTCAATGAAGCATTCGTTATCTTTAGCGAAGGAACAATCCCGCCAGAATACCGAAATCACCTAAGAACCAGAAGAAGCACAAAATTTACAAAAGACAATCTAGTCGGAAGAGTTCTAGACGTAGAACTAGCAGACTTCGATTCAGATGACAGAAACGTCACTAGTCCCAACTTCCCAAACCTACTAAGCAGGAGTTTAGATCTAGACTCTGCATTAGTAATCCAAAGAGATCCAACAGTAACCGCTAGAGGAAGATACGCTTTAACCGATGGCTTTGTCAAAGTAGACTTTCCAGTAACGGATGCTGCCGAAAGATTGGCAAGACACCTAAGATATGTTTCAAAAAAAATTACAGACACAGATATTCCTGAAGAAGTAATCCTAGGCAGAACTCCTGTTGCAGATAGACTAGAAGAAAAATTCTTTGAATACTATGGATTCCACCATGCAACTGCAGGCAATAGAAGAACCGCAAGTGCTGTAGCTGCCCAACTCCTTAGAGTGGGAGATCACATGTCAACAGTATACATGGCAAGCCAAGAAGAAAGAGCAATGACTAGAATTTGTGGAAGTGACCTATCAAAATATGCACTAATTCGTGTCCCAAAAAAAGATGTCAGAGCTATTGAAGATAAATACGGAGTAGACATGGACGACTACACCATAGATGAAACAAAAAAAGGAAGAGTAGTTCTATTTCAACTAGCATACTCATTAACACCATCTTCAACTCCACCCTTGGAAAAGAAAGTTAGAGAATTCGACCCATCACTAAGAAAAAAATGGAGAAGAATAAAACACGAATTAATCCTGCCTAAGCCAGGAAAAACTCATTTGAGGCCCTTACCCTTTCCAGCGGTAACAAAGCCCAGAAATGGCTTATTGTAATGATTTTAATGCAAATATTTTGTAAATAAGTCTTGCCAATGAATAAGCTTCCGCCCTGGAATTGTTTTCTGGTGAAAACTCCACAATATCTGAACCAATTACATTTTTTTCCTTGAAAATTAATATTAACGAATCAACTACCTGGTTCCAAGTTAAACCCCCAGGCTCAGGAGTCCCAGTATTTCTTATAAAACTTGGATCAAAAACATCAACATCAATAGAAACATAAACATTTTTCTTTAATCTTGGTAAGATTTCCCTTACCTTTTCTAAACTAAAATCATAAGCCTTAATCTCATGAACTTTCTCATTATTAGAAATTTCATTCTTTTCTTCAACATCCTGAGACCTTATCCCAACTAACAACAAATCATTAGTTTCTGAGATTCTTTTTGAAACACAAGCATGATTCTTCGAAGAACCATTCCATGAATCCCTAAAATCCGAATGCGCATCAAAAACAATTACCGAAAAATCTTCCGACTTGTTAAGTTCATGGACTGGACCAAGAGTAATCGAGTGATCACCACCAACACTAAGTATAAATTTTCCATCATTTTCCTGAAACCTTGAAGATATTTCATTAAACAATTCAGTTTGGTCTTCAGAACTGACAGTTTTAAGTAATTCTATTCCCTTTTCAAAAGGTTCCACATTAAACTGATCCTCATAATATTCTAAATGTCTTGAAGCCTTAATTATCTCACAAGGACCCTTTGATGTCCCAGAACCATAAGTTAAGTTACCCTCATACTCTATTGGAAGAATAGCAAATTGAGAACTATCTGAAGAATATTCCTTAGGTAAATTCATCCAATTCATTCTATAACCTCTGTCGGAATTTTAGGTAGGTTACAGAAAGACGTACTAAAATTATATGCACCAGCATTAAGAAAAGTTATTTTATCCCCAATCTTAGGCTCTTCCTTGAAATAAACCCTATACCTGAAGATATCTAAAGAATCAGGAGTAGAACCCTTGAGAGTATAAGGAATACCACCTTCAGCCTCATTTTCCACCATCAATTTAATATTTGCAATGAAAGTATCCATTGCCGAATTATAGATTGACGCATCCACAATTATATTCTTATTATAGATATTCTTTATTTCAGTAACTAAATTAATAGAAGGTGCTGCAATGAACCTTCCAGGCTCTACAATCATCTTAATGTTTTGGTTGTTTAACCAAACTCTTAGCTTTTTAATCTTGGTCAGAACAGATTCAACAACCTTAGAATTATAATTCTTATAAATCCAAGGAATTCCGCCACCAATATTTACAAAATCTAAAGACTTCAAAGTAATTTCACTTAATCCGTCCTTGAGTTCTTCAATTAAAGACCACTCACTTATGTTTTGGGTCTTTCTATGAAAATGAATTCCCAACTTTTTAACTGAACGATTATTCTTCAATTCTGGAATCAACCTATTAATCTCTTCAGAATAAAACCCAAAAACAAAATGCTTTCCAGTATGGACAGTGTTCTCTTTCAACCTCATCCTCAAGAGTAGATTGAACTCTTTTTCGGATTCCACTAATAAATCCAAATCTTTCTGATTATCAACTACAAAAGAATTTATGCCAAGACTGAATAAGTTATTTATTTCTTCTTTATTCCAACCTTGCGCAAAAAACCAAACCTTTTCTTTGTTTCCCATTCTAGTTGCAGCATTATAAGAATGAACGCTAAAATTACAATCAAACTCTTCAAGAACCTTAGCCACATCATAGTTTGTTTTTGCACTATAAGACACTTCATCTGCCAACTCATAACAAGAATCTAACTGTTTTTTTACAATACTTTTTTTGAGAATAAACTTCGATTTCATATTAAACCCTCATGAGATAGCCTGTCAAGGGCTGAAGACATCATTAACGGGAAATTAATTGATACATCTCCAATTACTGTCACAATATCAGAATCATCTTTGACTTTACCCCAACTCTTTGCCTCCTTGGTAGTTGCACCACTCATACTCCCTGAAGTGGACCTTGCAGTCGTCATATAAATAGCATAATCAAAACCGCCATTGAGGAGTCCTGCAAGAATTGCATGATGTTTAGAAATACTCCCACCCAAAGAAATTAATCCCTTTTTATCATCCTGACTTGTCGAAAACAAAATATTTGAGAAATCCTTAACCACATCAACAATGAACTCTTTATTATTTTCTTGAAACAAGTATAATTGGAAGCCCATCGATCCATCAGTAATCGAAGGACAAAAAATCGGAACATTATTCCTTGCTGCCTGGAACAATATTGAGTTATTGTCATTAAGCATCAAACCAAACTCTCTTAACATATCTGAAACAGCCCACCTTTTTTCTTTTTTGTAAATCTCTTTTAGCATCAAACCAATTTTATCTTCAAACTTCATATAGGACTCATTCTTGATTAGTAAATTCCCAATTCTATTAATTCCTTTTTCGTGCAATTCTACATCATCTGCAGAGAAATCTCCAATAGAGAAAGTTTCATCATTAGCCTTCATAATGTCCTCTTCTAGACCACCTGCGGTGGTTACAATCACATCAGGAATTCCCAATTCAATCAATTGTGCAAAGAAACCTCTCAATCCAGAAGTAACCATATTTGAAGTGAATGTAAGGAAGATCTTAGCGCCATCCTGTTTCATTTTTATGACATTATCCACAGCCTTCTTTAATTCGACACTCTGAAAACCAACATTACCTAATTGATTAACTAAATCATTCACATCGATATTCTTCTTCCATCTAAAATCTTTAACTTGCTGCATAAAAATCACCCATGTAACTAAATAGAAGGCATTAACTGCCAGAAAGTCTAACTGAATCTCTATTTAAGTCATACATAGAATTTTTATTTTTAAATTGATTAATAAACTTATCGGTTTAAACATGTATTATGGAGAATATGGTTTGTTTTAAATAGGGTTTTAAGTGTTCAATTTAGTGATCCAAGAAAGAATTGAGAAACTTGAAGAAAGTAGGAGTACTTGGAATATCTCAAGAGAAACCATAGAATTCATTGTAAACAGTTTGTTTTTTGAAAAAATTAACGTTTTAGAAATAGGGACATTCAACGGATATTCAGCCTTATGGTTTGCCAAAGTTGCAGATAAAGTTGTTAGCCTAGAAATTGACGAGAAAAGAGTCAAAGAATCAAAGAAAAATTTAGAAGATTTAGATAATGTTAAGGTGGTTTTAGGTGACGCCAAAGAAGTTATTCCTAGACTAAATGAGAAATTTAATGTAGTTTTAATAGATGCAATGAAGAAAGAATATGGAGCATATTTAGAATTAGTTTTAGATAAACTAGAAGACGATTTTTTAATCTTTGTCGACAACACAATATCTCATGGAGAAAAAATAAGCAGTTTATTTGAAATTTTAAAAAAACATCCCAAATTAAGATGGAAAGAACTAGGAATTGGAAAAGGCTTAATAGTTATTGGGAAAAATTAAAGTTCTTCTCTTTGGACTACATTTTCTAAAGAAGCATGTTTAGGACAATTCTCTTTAATATCTGTGACAATATCTCTGAGCTTATCCCTTAAACTCATACTGCACAATTTTTCAGTTCCATGTTCATACCACAAACCCCAATTGCCGTGATAAAATCTTGTAGAAGGTTTTACCCCAAATAATCTTTCTAGAACATTTGGCCTGTGCTCAATCTCAAGAATATAATTAGCTCGATCATTAATAACACTATAATCTTTTAATACTAACCTCATTTTTAAGAAATTTAATTGCTAACACATTTGCAAGCCTTTAGGCCAGAATTTAATGCTGCATTTTTAGTTTTGAACTTGATTGAATTTTTTGGTTTAATGTTCTTTGCAAAAGGACAGTTTGTTTTATGAAACTTTTTTCCTTTCTTAGGCGCGATAAAAGTTGACTTTTTCGCTTTTTTTGTTGTTTTTGAAGGTTTTTTTAGCAAAGATTCGATTTTTTTAAGTTTAGAAGTTAAATTGTGTTTATCCGTATCAATTCTTTTTAGAATTCTAACAATTTGAGCCTCTCTTTGTTCCATGTTTAGTATTTTTCTTTGTAATCTAATTACATCTTCCCTTACCATTCTGAAAGAGGTTCTTAGATTTTCGTCAATACTGTTCATTGTACTATTGTCAATACTGTTGCAGTATATAAATCTATCTTTTTTAGTTATTTTAAAGTAGTAACTAATTTCCGAGGTATTTAGAAATTAAAGATTTAGCTTCAGCCTCAGATTTAGCCTTTACAAGGCACCTATCCTTAAAAATCAACATCTTTTTGAATTTAATGCAATTCCCTAAATCTTCAACCTTCGAAATCTTTTCCAAATTTTCTTTCAATTTTCTAAGATTCACCCTACCAATTTGGATTTGATAATTGCCAGTTGAACAAAATTTTAAAATACCCTGAGGGTTAATCGTATCCAGATAAATGTAATTTTTATTACAAGCCTGGCAACCCTTTTCCCTTTTTATTTTGAACTTATCAAATGAATTATTTTTTAGATTAACATTGATTAAATCCCTTGAAGGATTACTGTTTAGCAAAATCTTTATTGCCTCCGAAACCTGTAATGACGCAATCAGAGATGTTGTGGAACTTAATACCCCTGCAGTTTGACAAGTTTCCAGTTGTGCAGGCTTAAAGATACATTGGAAACAAGGAGTCTTTTTAGGAATTATGTTCATCAGAGTTGTTTTTTCCCTTATTCCTGCCGAGTAAATCCAAGGAATATTGTTCTTTAAAGCATAATCATTGATTAGAAACCTCGTATCCAAGTTATCAGTACAGTCTAAGATTAAATCTGTTGTCTTAGGAATTAATTTATGAATATTTTCATTGTTTAAATCACAATCATAAAATTGGATTTCAATTGAATCATTTATCTTTCCCAAATGCCTTTTTGCTTGTTTTGCCTTAGGCTTACCAACATCCTTTTGATAAAACAGAGTCTGTCTCTGCAAATTATTCAGTTCTACAGTATCTCTATCAATCAATATTAAGTTAATCCCTGCCCTGGCAAGCAAATTAGAAGTTTGAGTTCCAATTGCACCAACACCCACAACTGCAACTGTAGACTTGTTCAATTTTTTTTGATTAGCCTTTCCAATATAAATCTCCTGCCTCGAATATCTTTCCATTTATTTATAAACAAAAGTTAAGTTAATAAAAATATCGTTAAAAACACAAATAAATGGATAAACTTAAAAATAGAGGTTCCAGAATATACTTATGACAGCAGATTTAGAAGGAAAATTAAGTATACACGAAAAACTAAGAGATGACGGGTTTAGACTCCACAGCCTTATCCCTAAAAAAGACTGGGTCGATGAAGAAATCGGATTTAAAATTGCTGCAGATGAAGAAATATTTATCGCTGTTAAAGCATTTCCAGCTGAAAAAATACTAGAAGAACGTGGCTGGAAAGTTAAAGGCGGAGAAAATAAAGTAGCAATCTATGTGATGGATAACACTGAACACCCAACATACAAACCAGCTAAGACAAAAATTACAGAATTATACCGTCCAGACACTATGCAAGAAGTTGGTGTTTCAATGAATCTTGTGAGATTTTAGTTCAACAAATTATTTTTTACAAATTATAACTAGATAATAAAATGACAGAAAGTTTAGAAAGAAGAATCAGCACACACGAGAGATTACTCAGAAAGGACTACGAAGTTCTAAGTGTAATGACCAAAAAAGAATGGGAAGCAGTCCACGATGACCTATCGAGCGATCTTGAAAGCGGAGTATATTTCGCAATATGTGCAGAACCTGCAGATAAAGTTCTGAGAGGTCACGAATGGCAGATAAAAAACGGCAGAGATAAAATGGTCATTTATGCAGAAAAAGATAAAAAACACAAAGATTACGACCCTACTAAAGGGATAGTTATTACAGAATTATACCATGTTCACACAAAACAAGAAACTGCAGCTTCTTTAAACCACCTATAATCTTAATTTTTTATCAATGTAGCACCAATTCCTACAGTTAAAAAAAACATTGAAAACATTATTACAAGGAATTCTGTTTCCATACCCTTATCTGCAAAAGTTGGATATATCTTAAGAATTATGAAGACCGATAATAAACCTATCAATGAAGATACTATTTTCATTTTAACACGATGCCTACAGGACAATGATCACTGCCCATAACCTTAGGAAGAATAAATGCATCCTTTAGTTTCTTTTTTAGTATTTTAGATACACAGAAATAATCAATCCGCCAACCAACATTCCTCTCACGAGCCTTAAACATATAAGTCCACCAAGTATAATTATCAGGTTCTTTATTAAATTCCCTAAAAGTATCAATATAACCCGCATTCAAGAAATTTTCAAAACCTTTCCTTTCCTCTTTGGTAAAACCTGCAGAATGATGATTACTATCAGGCCTAGCCAAATCTATCTCCTTATGAGCTACATTCAAATCACCACAGAAAATTACCGGCTTGGTTTTTTCCAATTTTTTAAGGAACTTTAAGAAATTTTTATCCCACTCCTGCCTATAATCTAAACGCTCAAGTGCCCTCTTAGAATTAGGAGTATAAACGGTAAGTAAATAATAATCCTTGAATTCAAGTGTGATAACACGACCCTCATTATCATTCATCGGTCCATCCCCATAAATAACAGACATCGGCTCAACCTTTGAAAAAATTGCAGTCCCAGAATAACCCTTCTTCTCTGCAGAATGCCAATAGTGGTGCTCGTAGTTATCCAGAATTTTATCTACCTGAGCAGGATGTGCTTTAGTTTCCTGAATACACAAGATATCAGGGTTTTCCTTCTTTACAAAATCTAAGAAACCCTTCTTTAGCACTGCCCTAATTCCATTAACATTCCACGATATTATCTTCATTTTTTTGTTTTTTGTATTGAGTGTATTTAAATAATTCTACAGTCAAGTATCCAATTAACCCGGCAAAGATCACAGTCAACCATTGCATAATTCCTAGCGGAGCAAGTCCAAACAATTCATTCAGTGGAGTGTAGATCACTATCAACTGTAGTGATATGGACAAGACCACTGCATAATTAAGCCATTTATTATCAAACAAATGTGAAAATGGCTTTGGATGCTTAACCGAATAAGCAATAAACAGCTCATAAATAACCAAAGTTGTCAGTGCAAACGTTCTTGATGTATCTAAATCAAAGTTATTATAAGCCCAAATAAAGGACCCCAAAGTCACCAATGTTCCAACAATACCTACAGAAATTATGAAAGACTTCAAGTCCTGCATAATATTCTCCTTTGTTGGACGCGGTTTCCTATTCATTATACCCTTATCAGCCGGGTCAACACCCAATGCCAATGCAGGCCACGAATCCGTCATCAAATTAATCCAAAGAATTTGTAGTGGAAGCAGAGGAAGAGGCAAACCTGCAATCATCGCAATCAAAATAACCCCAATTTCAGCCATATTAGCAGCAAGAAGATATCTTACAAACTTCTTAATATTATCATAAATAATCCTACCCTCTTCAATTGCATTAACAATCGATGAAAAATGATCATCTACAAGAACCATATCCGATGCATCACGTGCAATATCAGTTCCCTTCAAAGACATTGAAATACCCACATCAGAATTTTTAATCGCAGGTGCATCATTCACACCATCACCAGTCATTGCAACAATCTCATTTTGTTTCTGGAACGCCTTCAGGATTCTAACTTTCTGTTCAGAAGTTACACGTGCATAAATGGAATAATTGATAACCTTTTCTCTCAGTTCCTCATCATCTAACTTTTCTAACTCCGGACCAGTTATTGCTTCACCCCTAAGACCAATCTTTTCACCTATTGCCTTTGCTGTAAGCGGGTGATCCCCAGTAATCATTATCGGCCTTATCCCCGCAGTATTACATTTTTCTAAAGCCTCATCCACACCTTCCTTTGGAGGATCAATCATCCCCATCAAGCCCAAAAAATACATCTCATTTCGTTCCTTAACAGCCATTGCAAGAACCCTCAATGCAGAAGAAGCCATATCATGATTCGCTTGAGTTATCTTTTCTTTATCTTTCGGAAGAATCCTCCTTCTCTGCCCACCAATTATAATATTAGTGCACTGTTCAAGAATTACCTCAGGCGCACCCTTATAGTATTCAAAGCCATCATGTTTTGTAGCCATGAACTTAGTATCCGAATCAAAAGGGATTTCTCCAACCCTTTCCAACCTTTTAGCCTTACCCTTCAATGCAGCAAACAACAGTGCTCTCTCCGTAGGATCGCCAGTACTCTCAGTTGCATTGTTACACGTTGCTGCAACCTCTAACATTTGTTTAAACTTATCCGGAGACACCTTATTGTTATCTTCATCAGTAAATTCGCCCGCAACATTATAACCCCTTCCAGTCACATTATAGTAAGAATGATTAGTATAACATTTAGTTACAGTCATCTCATTCTTAGTCATCGTTCCAGTCTTATCTGAACAGATAATAGTTATACAACCAAGAGTTTCAATCGAACCAAGACGCCTAATCAATGCATTTCTTTTAACCATCCTTTGGACACCCAGCGCCAAACAGATAGTTACAACTGCCGGAAGCCCCTCGGGAACTGCCGCAACCGCTAAAGCTACAGCCGTAAGGAAAATCTCAAGAGTCTCCATACCCCTAAGAACACCAATAATAAACACTAAGATCGAAACCAGAATGGTGATTACACCCAAAAACCTTCCAAAGCCCTTCAGTTTCTTTTGAAGCGGAGTCTCATGCCTTTCTGCACTCTGAACCATCTTCGCAATATTTCCAATCTCGGCCCTCATTCCCGTAGCTACAACCACACCCTTACAGGTACCCCTAACCACACTAGTTCCAGAGAAAAGCATATTTTTCCTATCACCCAAAGATGCAGACCTTGCAATAGGATCAGTTACCTTAGAAACAGGATTACTCTCCCCAGTTAATGCAGCCTCATCAGTTTGAAGATTGCTCAATTCAATGATTCTCAAATCTGCAGGAATCTTATCCCCAGATTCTAAAACAACCACATCACCAAAAACCAAATTTTCAGTAGGAATTTCTATTACCTTATTATTCCTTATAACTTTAGTATTAAGTGCAGTTAATTTTTTCAAAAGTTCTATTGCCCGTTCCGCCTTATATTCTTGAATGAACCCAAAAATTGCGTTAAAAAATAAAATTGCAAGAATTATATAAGAATCAATCCTTTCATGTGCAAAATACGAAACAATCGCTGCAAAAACTAAAATATAAACCAAAATTCCTTGAAATTGTCTTAAAAATATGCTAAACGGACCAGCCCTCTTTTCTTCAGTTAGTTTATTTGGACCGTATTCCTCTAACCTTCTCGCTGCTTCCTCAGAAGTTAAACCAGAATGGTGAGTTGCAGTTAAATCAAGAACCTCTTTTACTGTCTTATCATGCGAGAACATAATCTAAAGAGGTTTAAGACATTTATAATATTATTGCTCTTTTGGGAGAATATTACAGCCAGACCTTTCATCAAGAAGTTCTAGGGAAGGTTCCCCCGCAGTTCTTGTTCCATCTCCAAAGATCCAAGTATCATAACCCTCAATTTCTCTTTCAATACACAATTCAGGCTGACCTGCATACCCTTTACAAGCCGAAAGAATCTTTCCATCCTCATCAGGTTTACAACGAGCATCACACTCAATATAATTAATATGTGCAAAAGAAGGTCCAAACTTAGCCTTAGAATTTATACAATGCGGGCACCAAAATGCACCATACATCACTACATCATTTTCCGTCAAACACTGTGCAAGCCCATCAACAACCTCTTGAGAATATTTTGAAGTTGTCTCCTTAGGAGCACACGCTGTTAAAAAAATCAAGAACAATAAACCAAACAGTAATCTCTTTTTCATTTTAATGACAGTATGTATGTAAGTAAGATTATAATATTTAAAGCTATGCAATAAATGCAATATGCTAAAAGTATAAACATTTCAATATAGAGTAAGTAAATAGAAAACAATATACTCAACAACATAAGAATGTTTACTGTCTTCAGTAATCTTTTAGGTTTGTTTGATTTTGGAATCCTAAATGTTATTGTTAAAACAGTAAGAAACACCAATATGCTTATCAGAGATACAGGAATGTGAAGATAAATCTGCGGGAACGGAATTCCTAAATCTGTCGAAATAAAATGAAATATACCAGAAAGTTCAGAATAAATACTCTTGTTAACAATATCACAATCAAACTTATCCCCAAAAACACAAAATTTAGAAGGATCTTCCTTATAATGTGAATGCAGTAGAACTGACGAAATAACCATTGCAAGAATCGATAAAATTTGTATTGAAAGAAGTTTTTTGTTCATCTTAGAACCCATTAAAGCCCCGATGGTTAGCATGAGGATTAAGCTTGTATGTTTTTTTGACAGTCTTTTTAGTTTTTGAAGTTTTTTTAGCAGCCTTTTTAGCCGCCGCCTTTTTAGCCGCAGCCTTTTTTTCTGCTTTTTTTGTAGACTTAGCAGGATAAATAATTGTCACTTTTTTTGTGTCTAAAAACTTCTTTTGAGCAGTTAATTCAGCCACACCCCTCGAAAATACAACAGCAAAGTCAAAAAAGTCTTTTAATTCTTCCATCCCAACCTCAACCTTTTTAGAACCAACCTTAGCAATAAGCGCTACATTCTTACGATACTCCTCTTTTTTCGTATAATCTGCACGATCAATATTTTTTAGACGATGATAAAAATCAACACATTTTTTCATTTGAGGATATAATTTAACAATATTGTCCGCACGCAAACGTGCCGATTGAGGAATAGAAGGTATTTTCTTTTCTTGTTTAGCATATTCTAAACCTTGAATAATTGAAATATCCATTGCAGAAATAAGACGTTTAATCGTGTTTTTTATAATGTCCACAGTTCTTGTATACTTTAGTGAAACGTAAATTGAATGGTCAGCTCTCTTAATTTCTTCGTATGCTGATTCAGCTAATTCTTCTATCATTTAATTTTTTGACCTCTGAGACTTTAGATATGAGTGGTTTTGCTAGGATGAGTAGGTTTTTTAACTTTTCGCTATTTATCGTTCTTAGCCTGTAGTTCTTCGACGCAATTACAAAGTTGTTCCTTCTCCTAAATTCAACTTCAGAAGATTTATGATCCTGGTATATATTTTTTACATCAAGTATAGTTTGTACTATTTGGCGAGGGATATTGTATCTCTGGCAAGTGATCCTTCTGAAAACATCAATTTTTGTTTCATAATCTTTTGGAAAGTTTTGTATTCTTTTAAAGTAATAATCATAGTAGATTAATGCAGAAATTGCATTTTCAAATGATTCATTAAGATGCGTAATTGCAAGAAGCATTAATTTCGGATCCTTTACAACCTGATAGGTTGTATGAACCATATGATCTGCCGTCATATACGATTTTACAGCCTGTTGGCTGTATTCTATGAATTTTTGCATGTTTTGGAGAAGTCTAAGAAATATATAAGATTTACCGCACTTCTAAATAGATCTAAGTTTTCTATAAAACGGATCAACCCTAAAAGTCTTATCTTTAGTTTTAATTTCCAACCATTGATGAATAAAAAACGCAAGAAGATACCTCTTCCTTATCTTAACATCCTCTTCTTTGAACTGACCAGTGTTCAACAATATAGATTTGAACAACCTATTCTGGGTATGACACCACAAAAATTGTTTTTTATTAATAATTTTTTAGTACTAAAATCACCAAACCAAAAAACAGACTTAAAACTCTTCAATCTAAACATCTTATTAATCCCATCAAAATTCTTAGCAAGATAAACATTAATGTTGCTCAAAGTTTTATATTGTGTCTTTCCTTTTAATTTTTTAGCCAAATCCCTAATCTCTCTGTAACTTTCCACCCTAGACCTTGACAAATAATTCGGATACAAAAAATAAGGCCAAACCTTACAAAACAAAATATACAATAAGATGATAATGAAGATGACCTCTTTCATATAGATTTAAACTAAATTGATTCTTATTAAGTTTTTGTTTAGATTAAGAACTACCACCTTTCTGTGTGAATCCTTGAAGATTCAACGTTCAATTCTTCTAAAAATGAAGTAATCCTCTTAACAAACTCAGGCATACCACAAATATAGATTTCTGACCCTTCCCTTAGATTATTTTCTATCAATTCCTTAGTAATCCTACCATTATGCCCATCCCAAGTTTCCTGAGTTAAAGTTGGAATAAAATTTAAGTTAGCTATCTGATTTAATCTGTCATTGAAAAGGATCAGTTCTTCTTTTTTCGATGAATAAATCAATGTTTGGTCCATCTCACAATTTTCTAAAGATTCAATCATAGTCATTAGTGGAGTTATTCCCGTCCCAGCTGCAATGAATAACTTAGGATTGTTTGTTTCTTGTAGTGTGAACAAACCATGAGGACCATCAATTTCCAAAGTATCATTAACTTTTGAATTGAACAAAAATGAGGACATATTCCCATTAGGAGTTTCGTTTAAAGAAATAGTAATCTTATTCGTAGGTTGTTCTTGGTAATGAGAAATAGAATATGCTCTACGAATTACCTTGTCATTATCATTAAGAATTACCATGATGAATTGGCCAGGTTTGAAGTTGATTTTTTCCTCAGTTTCTAAGGTAAGAGTTCTAACTAAAGGAGTTTCTTGAGTTATATTAACTATTTTAGCTTTCATTATTGTAATGATAGAATTGCTTGAGCCAAGTCGCCACCATTATTCTCTAAGGCTTCTTTCGCTTGCTCCTTGGAAACATTTGCTTGCGATGCAACAGTCTCAATATCTTCTTCACTGATTTCTGCAGAAGCAGCTTGTTCTTGAATATCTCCAGTTATTTGAAGACTATCCTGACCCATAGCATTCACACGCATAACCTGAGGGTTTTTAACAATAATATCCTTATCCGGACACTTGATTATAACTTCTTCCGCATTGATTTCATCCTGCTTAATACCCATCTTCTTCATGGCCTTCGCAAGATCCTTTGGATTCATTCCTAACATGAAGATTTATTTAAATATTGGATTAATAAACTTTATTGTTTTAAAAAGGATATTGGATAATTATTTAAATCGACGTCGAGATTAGTTATATTAGATTAAGATGACTTTAAGTGCATTCGATTTAGAAAGTTTGATTGGAAAATTAAACGAAACATTAGATTCTGATGAAACACCCCTAACAATGGGAGAATTTAGATCAACTAGCAATAGATTTGGAAATCGACTAAATCCCCTAAAAAAATGGGCAGATATGTTTTATGATATGAAAGTTACCAGCGAAGGAGAAATTCCAATATATCAAAAACCAGACATTGCAATGTTACACCCATTTAACCAAGAAGGAAGAATAGGCCATTTTGCTATAGAAACCGGAGAGATTGGATCTTCAAGCTGTTACGCAGGAATATATGAAACAGTCAACATGGTCCTGAAAAGACCCTTAAATTTAACAAATGGAGAAATAATTCCTAGATGCAATATAATGGTTCATTATGAGGTCGATGAAGGTTTTAATTCTAGAAGCGAAAGAAGTGACCGCCACCTGATTGGCACGGACAGATTTAAAGAGCTAAACCTCTACGATGTGCTGCCAACTGAGTGGTTTATGACCAGAGGAAGAATCTCAGCCTAAAATAGCTTTTTTTAGAGTTTTATTTTTAACAGATAGTCTGATTTATAGTAAGATTTAAATACATCATTGGAATATATAGTATATACTTTTTATGTATGGAGGTCCCAAGATGTTTGAAGCTAAATGCGAAAAATGTGAAGCAGTCTACTCAACCCAAGAAGAAAATATGCCAAATTCTTTTGAATGCATGTGTGGTTGTGCAAACTTTTCAATTAAAGAAAACTCTTTGATTGTAGCTTAATTAAAATTTTTTCCAAAAAGAAGAGGTGTTTCTTTTTGTTTTAGCAAAAAATCTTGTTTAGAAACCTATTTAAATTAAATAACGTTGTAATTTTTATGGAAATAAAGGTGTTAGGGAAATCTTTATGTTGGAATGAGTTCTTCTTGGGGAATTAAAGAGGTGTATATTAGAACTCGTTCCATCCATACTTTTCACACAAACTACTTGTGAGATAGTATTTTAAAAAAGAAAATTTGTTTTTGTAACAATGGTAAATTTAGACAGTAGAATATCTTTCATGAAGAGAGCCCATAGTAAGAAAAACATAGAGGGACTCCTAAATCCACTAGTAAAAAAATGGTTTTTCAAAAAGTTTGAAGATTTTTCCTTACCCCAGACCTATGGTGTTAAAGAAATTCATGATAGAAATAGCATATTAATCTCGGCTCCAACTGGAGGAACCAAAACACTAACTGCATTCTTAAGTGTCATCAATGAACTAGTAAATCTAGCAATGACCAAATCATTGGAAGACAGAGTTTATGCAATCTATGTTAGCCCATTGAAAGCATTAAATAATGATATCCATAAAAATTTAGAAGTACCATTGAAAGAAATTGAAGAAATTGCAAAAGAAGAAGGAATCGAATTAAAAATTAGAATAGGCACTAGAACCGGAGACACTACACCTTACCAAAGGCAAAAGATGTTGAAGAATCCACCACATATCCTGATTACAACACCAGAAAGCCTAGCATTAATGCTTGGAAGTATTAAATTTAGAGAGTTAATGTTTGGAGTTAATTGGTGCATAATCGATGAGATACATGCCATTGCAGACAATAAAAGAGGTGTACATTTGAGTTTGAGCATGGAACGACTACAAGTTCAGTCTCCAGAGTTATGCAGAGTCGGACTAAGTGCAACAGTCGAACCAATAAAAGAAGTCGCAAGTTTCTTAGTAGGAAGCGAAAGAACATGTAAAATCGCCAAAGTTGATTTCTTGAAAAAATTCGACCTAAAAGTTGTAAGTCCCGTACCAGACTTAATCAACACAACACAAAAAAAAATGCATAAAAAAATCTATTCTATGTTAGACAAATACATCCAAGATCACAAAACCACCTTAATTTTTACAAATACTAGGGCCGGAACAGAAAGAGTAGTGCACCATTTGAAAGAAACATTTCCAGAAAACTACACTGAAAACATCGGAGCACACCACGGAAGTCTAAGCAAGGACTACAGAACTGAAATCGAAAACAATCTGAAAGAAGGAAAACTAAAAGCAGTAGTCTGTTCTACATCCTTAGAACTAGGAATTGACATAGGGTACATCGACTTAGTTATATGCCTAGGAAGTCCCAAAGGTGTTGCAAGATTCCTACAAAGAGTTGGAAGAAGCGGACACAAAATGCACGAAACCGTCAAAGGTAGACTATTAGTCAGGGACAGAGATGACCTAATTGAATGCAGTGTTTTATTGAAGAATGCATTGGAAAGAAAAATAGACGCAATAGACATTCCCAACAATTGCCTAGATGTTCTAGCACAACAAATGCACGGAATGGCATGCACACAAATATGGGATAAATGGGTCATGTATGAAACCATCAAAAAAAGTCATTGTTATTCTAAACTAAAAATAAGCGAATTTGAAGAAATACTAGACTACCTAGCAGGGAATTTTGGAGCCCTAGAAGACAGAAATGTCTACGCAAAAATATGGTATGACGAAGAAACCAACGAAATTGGAAAGAAAGGAAAAATGAGCCGCATCATCAACATGACCAATATCGGAACCATACCAGACTCCACAGGAGTCAAGGTTAAAATAGGCGACCAAATCATCGGAATGATTGACGAAGCATTCCTAGAGAAATTAAAACGAGGAGATATATTTGTTTTAGGAGGTTCAACATACCAATTTAGGTTTAGCAGAGGAACCACCGCACAAGTCGTCGACTCACACGGCAAAAAACCCACCGTACCCAGTTGGTTTTCAGAAATGTTACCACTAAGTTTTGACTTAGCCTCAAGCATTGGAAAATTTAGAAGATACATGCTAGGAATGTTTGAAAATGACAGAAACAAAGAAGACATCATGAAATACATCAACGAATACTTGTACGTCGATAAAAACGCTGCAAACGCAATTTATGACTACTTTAGAGAACAATATTTGTATGCAACCATCCCAAGCGATAAAAAAATCCTAGTCGAAAACTACAACTCTGGAGAAGATGAAAAAAGATATCTCGTATTCCATTCAATGTTCGGAAGAAGAGTCAACGATGTTTTATCAAGAGTTATCGGGTATTCAGCATCAAAAATCCACCACAGAGATCTAGAAGTAGGAATAAACGATAACGGATTTTATTTGGCCTGCCCCCCAGGAAAAAATATCAATGTAGCTCAAGCCCTAGAACTACTGAATGAAAGCAATTTTGAAGAAGTTGTAAAGAGATCCATCGACAAAAGCGAAGTCTTGAAAAGAAGATTTAGGCATTGCGCAGGAAGAGCACTAATGATCCTAAGAAACTACAAAGGACATAGAAAAGGCGTCGGTAGACAACAAGTCAGCAGCATGATCCTACTAAATGCCGTAAGAAGAATCGGAGACAATTTCTGCATCTTAAAAGAAGCCAGAAGAGAAGTCCTAGATGACCTAATGGACCGAAAAAATGCTAAACAAATATTCAAAAACCTAAAATCAGGAAACGTAGAAATAGAAACCATAAACACAAAAATACCCAGCCCCTTCGCATTCAACCTAGTAACACAAGGCTACACAGACATACTAAGAATGGAAGATAAAATAGAATTCATCAGAAGAATGCACCAAATGGTACTAGCAAAAATAGGCAAAAAACACCAAATTTAGTTTATTCTAAACTTCTTCTTAACAAACTAGAAGATCCCTTATCCGACATCTTAGGAAATTCCATCTGTCCAAATTCTTGAATCTTAACCTTATGTACTTCCGGGAGCAACATTTTAGGAGATTCCAGAACTCTTATTTTTGAAGAATCCACTAGATTTAATTGTAATGAATCCCTGAATGAAGTTAGTTTTTCCAATTCTCCCATATAATTATGAATACTACTTAAATTAGTTGAAAGCCCCGGATTAATAATTAAATTCGGACTAACTAGAATAGGATTCTTTAATTCTCCAAGCTTCCTCTCCTTGTGTAAATCCCTTAATTCCATAGTCTTTTGATGAATGTTGCTTATTTAAACATTCCTCTTGTGAAAAATTAAACTAAATTCCTAACAATTCCTTTAATTTATCCTCGTTGAAACCAATAACAATCTTACCATCAACATCTATTACAGGCACGCCCCTCTGACCTGATTTTTCAACCATTTCCTCAGCTGCCTTTTGGTCCTCTCCAACATTAATATCTTCAAATTCAATATCATTTTCCTTAAGCCAATCCTTAGCCTTATGACACCAAGGACAGGAATCCGTCCCATAAACTTTAACTTTGTGATCTGCCATTCTAACCTCCAACAAGACTGAACCCTAGAAAATATATAAACCTTATCTTTAACCAAGTTTTAAGAAATTAAAATCAGTTTTATTTCCACTGATATTCATTATGATCTCTTTCTATATGATGTTTTTCAATTTTAGCCTTAGGAACCATAAAGTTCCAGACTAAACCTATCGAAAGAAGAATTAATGATGTAATCCCTGTAAGGTAAGCAATCCGCTTTATGAATGCCGTGAAAAACTCCAAAGTAAATGTTGCAACCAATTTATCCGTTGAAGGATCTAAGATCCAGAGATCATTTGAAAATAAAATCTTATGAATCAATTCCCAAAACCAACCAAAATCTATCATAGAAACTAACAAGATCAAAGCTAGCAAGAACAAAGTTAGTGATGAACCCCAAATTAAAATCTTAGGAATCCTCTTTGTTTGCTTTGTTGAAATAAAGATTATCAATCCAATAAACAAAATGATTATTAAAATCAACAACGTATAATTTGAGACATCCTTAATATTTTTTACATCCTTCATATGTTCCTTAGCCCTTGAACCAACAAGTTTTTCATCCAAATCTCCACCATCACCCAAATAGCCAAGAACCTCATGAGATACCTCCCTTGCAACCCCAATAGAAACTAGTTCAGGATTATCCAAATCATAATCATCTAAATTCTCTTCAAAAAAATTGTCAAAAAACTCACTATTTGACCCAGTATGCAATATTGTAGATAAAAAAAGAATTATCGGAATAAACAATACTAAAATTATTTGAAGATATTTTCCATTCATTATTCTGAATTAGAGTTTATTAGTTCTTCAATGATCTCTCTAAACTCTTGTTCCTCAGCAGCAAGATTGCCCTGTGACTCATAACCATTCCCAATCCTAACATACTTGCAACCAAACACAAATGTTGGAATCGAACCTTGAGGATTATATTTTTGGTAAGGGGCCATAAACTCACCAGGAACGATAGTTTCTTTTTCTTCAGTCAAACCGTCATCATTAATGTCAAGCTCCCACTGGTAAGCCATAATCTCCCCATCATAGCCACTAACCACTTCTTGAAAGGTATCCTTTATCCAGTTACAGTGCGGACACCAAGTTGTCGAAAATTCTAAAATTAGAGGCTTGTCATCAATAGTACAAATCTCATCGCCAGTTTCCTTGAAAGTTCTCGAACCCTCAACAATTCCCGTGTCAATTTTAATTGACCCAGGAGCCTCTTCCTTAGGCTTGCAAGCTGGCAAAACTAAAACCGATAAAATCAGTAAAAATATCAACACCTTTTTCATCTTTAGACTTGGCTTTGAGGCTTATTTAAATCTTTGTTTTATAGAGGTAAACGCCAATTAAGAAGACGAATACAGATAAGAACTGACCCATTGTAAGGCCTAAGACATATAATTCAGGTTCCCTAAAGAATTCTACTCCAAACCTCAAGACCGAATACATAATCAAGAAGAGTGCAGTCAATTCACCTGTTTTGAATGGCTTTTTCGACCTTATCAATAGTGTGAAGAAAATTATGATGTTTTTCAAAGATTCATAAATCTGAGAAGGATGCCTATAACCCTCTGCATTAGGAAATTTCACCGCCCACCTTATTGACGAAACCCGACCATACAATTCTGCATTCAAAAAATTTGCAATCCTACCTAAGAACAAGAAAAAGGCAAGGGGCATAACCAACAAATCTGTTAGTTTAAGAATAGAATATTTATACTTTTTAGTGAAATAATAAATTCCAAACAACCCTCCTAAAATCCCTCCATGAATTGACATACCCCCATGCCAAAATTTGATTACCTCAAGAGGATTAGAAAAATAAAAACCAAAATTGTAAAACAAGATATAAAACAACCTTGCAGAAATCATCGAAGAAACCAGAGTATAAAACAGCAAGTCATCAGCATGCTCCCTTTTCTTAAATATCCTTGAACAAACCTTACTTTTTTTGAGATACAACCAAGTAATCAAAAATCCTAAAAAGTAAACCAGGCCATAATACCTTACTTCCAGAGGTCCTAGATTAAACAATACAGGACTTATGTTATGAACAAACATACCAAAGAATTAGAACCCATTTATTTAAATCTAATGTTAATATCTTCTCCATTACGTGTTTTTTGAGATAATAGTTATAAATTAGACTTATTTTTAAAGAGTGTTTTAGAACTGAAAATAATGGTATGGTCTTTGAAAAATAAAGAAGGAGAATTCTTGAAACCACTAGTTTTCACTAACGGAAAAACTCAAGAAGACGTCGTAAACGACGTTCTAGGAGCCATAAAAGAAGGACACAAGATTATTTTCTTAAAAGGAATTTGTGGCTCAGGAAAAAGTGCAATGGCCTTAAACATTGCAAGAGAAATGGGCAGAACAAGCATCGTCGTCCCAGTAAAATATTTACAAGAACAATACGGAAAAGATTACTCAGATTCATTCAGCATCGAAAACAAAGAAGGAGAACCACTAAAAATTAGAAACTTTACAGGAAGAAATAATTTTAGTTGCCTCTACAGCGAAAACACCAAAGCCGACGATAAATTTTTACCCTGCACAATTGATTTGAAAGACAGCAACTGGGACTTAGTTAAAGCCTACCTGAAAAATAATTCTCAAGTAGACATCCAAGACTTTAGCGGCATAGACGACGTCAGAAGAATAAGCGTTGCAGCTGCATGCCCACACTGGAGTCCAGTCATAGGAAAAGGGTGGTTTGGAGATTATGGACTAAAAGACGCTAAACAACACAAATATGCAGGACTAGGCGGCCAAGAATACATCTACTTCGAAAGAGAACCCGGATGTAAATACTACGAACAATTTATGGGCTATGTAGATGGAGAAGTACTAATATTCAACGGGAAAAAATACGAAATTGAAAACGTTCTGAACAGAAAACCAGAAACCGAAGTCGAAATCATAGACGAATGCGACGAATTCTTAGACAGCCTAAGCAATGAAAAAAACATCAACCTAAACTGGATGAGAAGAAAACTAGAAGAAGTCATGAGCAAAGCCGAAGACCTAAGTGTCAAAAACGCTTGCGGCGAACTAATGAAAATGGTAGACTTCTTACTAGGAGCAAGATGGGTCAACGAAATGATCGACTCCGAAGAAATACTAGAAATAAATGAAACCAGAATAAAAGACATGTTCAAATTTTTAATAGTAAACGAATTCGTCATGGAATACGAAGAACTAGAACAGTACTACGTAATCTCTAAAAGTTTTAGTGGTTTAATGGACGACACATACATCAGCTTTAGTAGAAACCCCAGAGACGATTTAATTGTAAGAATCGTTAATGTAAACCTAAAGAAAAAACTAGGAGAAATCTTAGATAAGAACAAAGTCTTTGTTATGATGTCCGGAACACTACACAATGAAAAGATCCTAAGAGACATATTCGGATTAAAAGATTTCGTTATGATTGAAGCCGAAACCGAACACAGAGGCACAATCAGAAAAAATATTACTGGAAACGAAAAAAGTTGTAGGTGGAGAGACTTCAATGAAGGAAGAATAACAAGAAAAGAATACTTGAAAAACCTAGAAGAATGCATAATGTGTGCAGAAAAACCATTCCTAGTCCATGTTAACAGCTACGGAGACCTGCCATCAGATGCC
>CAYFOE010000001.1:104677-132414 GCA_964344635.1 Candidatus Woesearchaeota archaeon | reverse complement strand
TCCTTTTTGTCTTTATTTTTAAGATTGAGGCATTTTATAAGCTTTACTCTGTTTTATCAAAACCTTTAAAAACCTTCGACGAATCCCACAGTATACTCTACTGAAAACCGTTATTTGTCAGAAATGACATCTTAAGTAAGCCTATGATGGTCGTTGATTCTAGACAGTAGATTATATCGATTAAAAACCAAAAACATTAAAAAGCAAAGATTGAAAAAAACAACACTAAAAAATGGGAAAAGTCGATAACAGTCCAAGGCATGGAAGTAAGCAATTTTGGCCTAGAAAAAGAGCTCAAAAAGCTGTAGCTAGGGTTAGGAATTATGCCCAAGTTAACGAGGTTAAGCCACTTGCATTCTTAGGTTATAAGGCTGGAATGACTCATGTTCAAGTAAGGGACAATAATCCTAATTCTTTAACAAAATCACAAATTATCACAATTCCGGCAACAATCATTGATTGTCCGCCGATTAAACCTCTTTCTCTAAGATTTTATAACAAAACTACTGATGGTTTAAAATTAATTTCGGAAGTTTTTGCAAACAAAATCGAAAAGACTGTCAAACATGGAAAGTCTGGTGAAATTCCGGCATCTTTCGACGATTTGAGACTTACAGTCTATACAACTCCTAAAAAAACTTCAACTCCTAAAAAAACTCACGATATTTTTGAAATGGCTATTGGCGGAAAAGATTCTGCTGAAAAATTAACAAAATCTCAGGAACTTTTAAACAAGGAAGCATTCCCTATCTCAGAAATTTTTGATGAAGGACAATTACTTGACCTTCACTCAGTTACCAAGGGTAAGGGTACACAAGGACCGGTTAAGAGGTTTGGTGTTAGAATTAGGCAGCACAAATCAGAAAAAACAAAGCGTGGACCTGGAAACTTAGGACCTTGGACTCCAAAGAGAGTTGCAGCTGGTCAAATTGCACATGCAGGAAAGATGGGGTACCATCAAAGAACTGAGTACAATAAATTACTTGTTAAGATTACAAAACCTGAAGAGGTAAACCAAAAGGGTGGAATCAAACACTATGGTTTAATCAACAATGATTCAATTTTAATTAAGGGTTCAGTTGGAGGTTCAGTTAATAGGCCAATTTTAATGACTGTTCCACAAAGAGCTAAGAGAAAACCTGAATCTTTTGAAATTGTTAATATCAGTAAGGAGAGTAAACAATGAAAGTAGATGTATTTGCAGTAGATGGAAAGAAATCCAAGTCAATCAATCTGCCTAAACAGTTCTCCGAATCAATCAGGCCGGATTTAATCAGAAAGGCAAATGAATCAATTGAAGCTAATAATAGACAAGCATACGGTGCTTACCCTGGAGCAGGAGTTAGAGCTGCTGCAGAAATGTCAAGAAGGCGTAAAAAATTCAAGGGATCTTATGGGCAAGGTATATCTAGAGTTCCTCGTAAGCATTCATGGAGAAGAGGTACACAATTCGGATTCACTGGAGCATTCGCACCTGGAACTGTTTCAGGGAGACGTGCACATCCTCCAAAAGCAGATAAAGATTTTTCAAAAGATATGAACAAGAACGAAAGAAGGCTTGCAATTAGGTCAGCAATTGCATCTACAATAATTCCTGATTTAGTTTCAGCAAGAGGCCATAAGTTCTCAGAATTAATTTCAGTTGTAGATTCAAAGATAGAATCATTATCAAAAACAAAAGATGTTAAATCATTATTACTAAAATTAAATTTAAAGGATGAACTTGAAAGAGTTTCAGAAAAGAAAATTAGGCCTGGAAGAGGAACAATGAGAAACAGAAAATACAGAACCAAAAAAGGACCCTTATTAGTTGTTTCAAAGAAATGTTCATTAACAGATTCAGCAACAAACATCTTGGGAATTGATGTTTGTGAAGTAAAAGACCTAAATGTTAACTTACTTGCACCTGGAGGAAATCCTGGGAGAATGACTTTGTTCTCAGAGAAAGCAATAGAGTTATTAGATAAGGAAAAATTATTTTACAAAAAAGTTAAAACTGTAAAGGAGAGTAAACAATGAAAGATCCATATACTGTAATCAACTTTCCAAAATCCACAGAAAAAGCAGTTAGACTTATGGAATCAGAAAATAAATTGGTATTTTCAGTTGCAAAAGATGCAACAAAGAGAGAAATCAAAGAAGCGTTAGAAACAATATTCAAAATAAAAGTTGTTTCAGTAAACACAACAATCATGCCAACAGGAAAGAAGAAGGCGTATGTGAGATTATCTGAAGAAACACCTGCAATTGATATTGCAACACAAATGGGAATGTTATAAGATGGGAAAGAGATTGATTACACAAAGGAGAGGAAGGGGAACTTCCACATATAGTGCTCACTCTCATAGGTGGAACATTCAAATTAAACACCGAACTTATGATCAAAACGAAAAAGAAGGAATGTTAAAGGGCGTAGTAAAAGATTTGACACACTGTAAGGGTCACACTGCACCAATTGCAATCATCAAGTACGAAAACAATGAATACAATTATGTATTCGCTCCAATCGGTATCAAAGTTGGGGATACAGTGTACAATGGACCTAAGGGACAACCTACTGTAGGCAGCACATTGCCTCTTTCAAGCATTCCTGAAGGAACCCAAATATCTAATATTGAAACAAAACCTGCTGATGGAGGATCATTAGTTAGAGCATCAGGAGCAGGAGCAAAATTATTATCAATCACTGAAAAAGGCGTAGTTGTGGAAATGCCTTCAAAGAAAAAGAGAACTTTCAGTCCTCTATGTCGTGCAACAATCGGAAGAATTGCAGGATCGGGTAAGAAGGAGAAGCCTTTGGTTAAGGCTGGAAAGAGATTCCATATTATGAAAGCACGTGGTAAGCTTTATCCTCGTACATCAGGAGTTGCGATGAATGCAGTAGACCACCCATTCGGTTCAGGACGTGGACGTCATGCAGGTAAACCTTTAACTGCACCTAAGTTCGCACCACCTGGAAGGAACATCGGAAAGATTAAAGCAAGAAGGACAGGTAAGAAGAGATAGAGGAAATCAAAATGGCAGATCAAGTATTCAAGTACAGAGGAAAAACATTGGAAGAACTTAAACAACTAGATGTTGCTGAGTTTTCAAAGTTACTCGATTCAAGAAAGAGAAGAACAATGTCGAGAGACGTTCTAAAAAGAGCGGAGCCTCTTATGAAAAAAGTAAGGGATACTAATGAAGGTAAGAGAAAGAAAAAAATCAAAACTCACATTAGAACACTTCCAGTTCTTCCAGAGATGGTAGGTTTAACAATTGGAATTTATAATGGGAAAGAGTTCAATGAAATCGTAATCGTAGAAGAGATGCTTGGTTTATTTTTAGGTGAATTAGCACCTACAAGAAAGAAATTAAGCCATGGATCAGCAGGAGTTGGAGCTACCAAGTCCAGTACATCCGCATCTTCAAAGGCTAAATAGATAAAATGAAAACAGACATGCACAGCGCAAAGGTATCGGGAAGGAATTTATCCATCTCAACAAAGCACGCAGTTGTAATTAGTAATTACATTAGGGGCAAAAAACTTAGCTGGGCAAAGAAGAAACTTGCAGAGGTATTGGAATACAAGACTGCGGTTCCTTTCACAGTACACAACAAGAAGATTGGGCACAGGAAAGGGCATGTTTCATCAGGAAGATATCCAATCAATGCAACAAAAGAAGTAATTGCTTTACTAAATTCAGTTGAAGCAAATGCACAGAACAAAGGATTAGATACAGAATCTCTTGTGATTAGTTCAATAATCCCTAACCATGCATCAAGGCCATGGCACTACGGAAGACAAAGAAGAACTAGGATGAAGAGAACACACTTGGAAATTATTGTTGAAGAAAAAGTAAATGAAAAGAAACAAACAAAGAAGGATGTAAAAAAGGAAGCACCTAAAAAAACTGAAACTAAAGAAAATCAAACTCCTAAAAAAGAAACAAAACCAGAGGTAGAAAATAAAAAATGATTGAAAGACAATTCGTAAACCAGAAATTGAGAGAATTCCAGATTCAAGAGCATATTGGAAAGATCTTCAATAGGACTGGATATTCACACATTGAAATAAGAAGAACTCCTCTTGGTGAAAACGTAGTAGTTTACACTACAAGGCCTGGTATTGTTGTAGGAAAGAAGGGAGAAAACATCAAGAAATTAACAGCTTTACTAAAAAACAAATACAAATTAGAAAACCCTCAATTAGAGATTGGAGAAATTCCAAATCCTATGTTGGATATTCACTATGTTGCAGATAGGATTGCTGCAAGTATCGAAAGATTCGGCCAAAAGAGATTCAAATCAATTGGTTACAAGGTATTACAAGATATTATGGATGCTGGAGCAATCGGTGCAGAAATTGTACTTTCCGGAAGAATCCCTAGTGCTCGTGCGAGATCATGGAGATTCTCTGCAGGATACTTGAAGAAATCAGGCGATATTAATGAATCTAAGATCAGTAAGAAAAACGTGAGTTACACAAACAAAATGGGAACAATTGGTGTTTGTGTAAAAATAATGACTCCAGACATTGAGTTACTGGACAAAACTTTAATGCTAAAAGAAGATTTCAAAACACCACAAGTTGAAGAAACAGAGCCTGTAAAGGAAGAAGCAACTGAAAATGCAAAAGTTTCCAAGGTGGAAGATGTTGAAGTTATCGAAAAAGAAGTTCAGGCTGAGACTCCAAAGGAAGAAACCAAAGCTGAAGAAAAAGTAGTGGAGGAAAAGAAGGAGTAAAATGTCAGTAGTAAAGAATAAGGAGCTTGCACAAATGTCGGTTGAACAACTGAACAACAAGTATACTGACTTAAGAAAGGAACTGATGAAGTTAAGAATGCAAACTGCAAGTGGAACACCTCCTGAAAATCCAGGACTTGTTAAGGCTACAAGGAAGGCAATTGCGAGAATTCATACTTATATTACCCAAAAAGAAAAGAGTGGACAACCAGAAAAAAAGGCTGTGAAAAAAGTAGTAAAGAAGGTTGTTAAGAAAGTAAGCTCAAAGAAGACAACCAAAAAGGAGGATTTAAATAAAAAATAATGATTGAAAGAGATTCCATAACAGGACTCCCAAAGGAGCTGGATGTTTGGGAAAACATCGCTAAAGGAGAACAAAGAATCAAGGTTGTTCTCGAAAAAAGGAAGTTCGGAAAATTAATCACTGTCATAAGCGGATTTGATCCAAAGTCAATTGATATCAAAGACGTTGCAAAAAAGCTCAAGTCAAAACTTGCATGCGGAGGGACAGTAAAAAACGACAAAGTGGAACTTCAGGGAGATCACAAAAGGAGATCAAAGGAAGAGCTAATCAAAATGGGCTTTGCAAAAGAATCCATTGATTAAACATGCAAATAAAAAAAATAATCAAAAAAGAATTCATTGGCAAAAACATTGAAGTAATCGATGCAAAAAATCCTTCACTTTTGAAGTTGAAAGGAAAGATTGTTGATGAGACAAAAAATACAATAACTATCGAAAAAGAAAACGGAGAAACAAAAAAGCTTGTTAAAAATCAAGTAACAATAAAAACAACAATTGAAGGAAAAATATACATAATCGAAGGAGAAATTCTCCAGGGCAGACCTGAAGAACGTCTCAAAAAGAAAATAAAACTATAAAATGAAACAAAAATCAACGAATTTGAGGACACACGGAAGAATCTTTGTAGGTAAGGTTATCTCGGATGTATTCCACAAGACAACTACAGTAGAGTTCCCTAGACAAATTTACGTTTCAAAATATGAAAGATTCCAAAAGAGGAGAACTAGAATCAAAGTTCATGTTCCAGAAAATTTCGAATTAAAGAAGGGAGATATGGTTAGGATAATGGAGACTAGGCCAATATCTAAGACTAAAAATTTCCTTGCATTGGAGGTTCTTAGCAAATGAAAGCATTAGGTGCAAAATTAACAAGAGCCCTTCCACATAGAGCAAAGGTTCCAACTTGTGATAACTCTGGGGCAAAGATCCTGAGGATTATTTCAGTAAAGGGAGCTAAGGGTGTTAAAGGACGTAAGCCTACTGCAAGAGTTGGAGATTTAGTTCAAGCTTCAGTAATCAAAGGAACTCCTGCAATGAGGAAGCAGGTTGTTAGTGCAATCATCGTTCGTCAAAAGATGCCTTATCGAAGGCCAGACGGAACTCATGTCTGTTTTGAAAGCAATGCAGCTGTTGTGTTGAAAGATGATAAGGGAACTCCCAAAGGAACAATTTTCAAAGGGCCTATTGCAAAAGAAGCTGCAGCAAGGTGGTCAAGAATATCAAAGGTGGCGAGTATAGTACTATAAAATGAAACAAATTTTTTCACTAAACTGGATCTCCAGTAAGAATAGGAGAAAACAAAGAAAGTACATAGCAAATGCGCCATTACATGTAAAAGGGAAATTCCTTAATGTGCAATTATCAAAAACCTTAGCGAAGAAACACAGTTTAAGGTCTATCAGAATAAGAAAGGGAGACAAGGTAAAGGTAATGTCTGGCCAGTATAAGGGTAAGGCTTCACCAGTTGCAAAAGTCGATCTAAAAAATACAAAAGTTCATTTAGAAAACATTTTCAATTTGAAGAGAGACGGGTCAAAATCTTATTATCCGATTCACCCTTCAAACTTGCAAATACAAGAATTAAACATGGACGACAAAAAAAGAACGCAAAAAATAGAATCGTTATCAAAAACAACCAAGAAGGAAGATAAAAAATGAGCCATCAAAAAAGAATAAACTCAACAAATAGGACACTTTTAGCTAGAAAGGGAAGTAAATATATTGCATGCCAATCCTCTGGTGCTCACAAAAAGGCAGAATCTATGGCACTAAGTGTTGTTTTAAGAGACATTTTAAGCTTAGCAAAAACAAGAAGAGAAGTTAAGAATTCTCTGAATGCAAAAGAAATCTTGATCAATGGAGTTTCAATAAAGGATCACAGGTTTGCAGTTGGATTCTTAGATGAAATTTCATTCACAACCTCCAAGGAAAGATACATTGTGTCTTATAATACGCTTGGTAAATTATATTTAAAGGAACAAACTAAAGAAATTGCAAAACCTTTGAGAATTCAAGGAAAGAAGGTTCTCTCAAAAGGAATAACTCAGATTAACTTGTTCGGTGGAAGAAACATTCTTCTAAAGGATGCAAAGAATTACAGTGTTGGAGACAGTTTAATATTAGAAAAAAACAAGGTTAAGAAGCATATTAAATTTGAGAAGGGTGCTAAAGTATTTTTGACTTCAGGGAAACACATTGGAAACAATGGTACTATTGAAGAGATAAAAGAGAATCAAACTTGGTCCCAACCTAAAATGATTGTAGTAAAAACAAAGGATGGCAACTATGAGACATTGAGAGATTGTGCATATGTTGTTGATGGAGAATTATGATGGCTGAAGCTCAAGAAAACAAGATGAGGGAGATCTACGTAGCGAAGATTACTCTTAATTGTGGAACTGGTGGACCGGGAGATAAGCTAGAGAAATCTCTAAAACTTTTAGAAAAGCTAACTGGGAACAAGCCTGTGAGTACTAAAGCAGGGCCAAATACAAGAATCCCTACTTGGAGTGTTCGTCCTGGACTAGAACTAGGGTGTAGGGTTACAGTTAGAGGGAAGAAAGCAGACGAATTACTAAAATTATTCCTAAGTGCAAAGAAGAACCAGGTGAAAGAATCATCATTTGATAACTTTGGAAATTTTGCGTTCGGAATTCACGAATATTTGGATATTCCTTCAATTGAGTACGATGCAGATATTGGAATTACTGGTTTCGAAATTGCAGTAACTCTTGAAAGAAAGGGTTTCAGATTAAGAAGAAGATCTATGAAAAGAAAGAGCATTCCTTTGAAACACCAAATCAAGAAGGATGATGCATTAAATTTTATGAAGAAAAATTATGGAGTGGAATTGATTTAAAATGACAAAAAGTAGCTTCACTAAGGTATTTAAGCAATTGAAAGCAAAACCTGCAAAACTTGCAAAATACAAAAAGCACAATGCTCCAAAGGCAAGAACCTGTGGACAAAACTTGAAGAAATGTAGGCGTTGCAGTTCCACAGCAGGACATATTCAAAAATACAACCTAAAACTTTGTAGGAAGTGTTTTAGAGACATAGCAAAAAACATAGGATTCAAAAAGTACAGTTAAGGAGAAAAAATGTTAAACGACCCACTAGCAAACGTATTGAATGATGTATATATGGCTTCAAATTCAGGTAAGTCAGAATGTACAGTTAGACCTGTATCCAAATTAATATTAAAGATCTTGGAAATTCTCCAAGAACAAAAATACATCGGTAGCTTTGAAGTTATTGAGGATAATAAGGGTGGAATGATTAAGATAAATCTGATTGGGGCACTTAACAAGTGTGGTGTGATCAAGCCGCGTTTCCCAGTAACATTGGATGAATTTGAGAAGTTCGAAAAGAGATATCTTCCGGCTAAGGATTTCGGAATTATCATTGTCTCAACATCCAAGGGTATTATGATTCACAATGAAGCAAAGGACCAAAATATTGGAGGGAAATTACTAGCTTATATTTACTAAGATGGCAGAAACAAAAGATCAAGGAATTAGTATGACCATTTCCTTACCTGAGGGTGTAACTGGAACATTAACAGATTCAGTACTTACATTGAAGGGTTCAAATGGAGAATTGTCTAGAGACTTCCTTAATCCTTTAGTTCAAACAGAGCTAAATAATAACGAGATAAAAGTTTCAATAAGATCTTCAAAAAGAAAATTCACCAGAGTTTTTTTCACAGAAAAAGCACATATAGCTAATATGGTAAAGGGAGTAACTGAAGGGTTCACTTACGAGCTAAAAATATGTTCAGGACACTTCCCAATGACTGTTAAGAAAGAAGGAGATGTAGTAGTAATCTCAAATTTCCTTGGAGAGAAGATTCCGAGAAAATCAAAGATTTTGGAAGGCGTAGACTTAGATATTAAAGGAGATATGATCACAATCAAATCAAATAACATCGAGCATGCAGGTCAGACTGCAGCAAACTTGGAACGTGCAACTTTTATTAAGAAAAGGGATAGGCGTGTTTTCCAAGACGGGTGTTACATAGTTTCAAAACCACAATAAAATGAAAAACTTACTAAAGATTAGGAGAATTGCAAAAGCAAAGAAGCCAACATTCCTTAAACAGGATGCTCATAGGCTAGCAAAGCTTTCAGAAAACTGGAGACAACCTAAGGGTCAACACTCCAAGATTCGTAAGAAGCTTAGAAGCTATAGGAGACAGCCATCAATGGGATTCTCTTCACCTGCAGAAGTTAGGGGATTGACAAGGGAAGGTCATGAACTAATTGTTATCAATTCAGTTTCAGAACTTGAAGGAGTAAAGACACCTGTTGTTATTGGCTCTTCAGTTGGTAACAGGAAGAGATTAGAAATAATCAAGAAGTGTAAGGAAAACAAGATTCAAGTTTCAAATATCAAAGATGTTGATGCTTATGTTAAGGAAGTAGAAGACAAGATTAAGCAAAAGAAAGCTTCAATCAAAAAGAGACAAGATAAGAGAGCTCAAAAAGAAGCAGAAAAGAAGAAAGAAAAAGAGTCTAAAGAAAAGAAAGATTCTGAAGAAAAATCAAAAGATAAAGAAAAAGAAACAAAGAAAAAAATCTTGGAAAAAAAGGAATAATAGAAAATGAACTTATCAAGTAAGAAAAGAATTGCAGCAAGTGTTATGAAATGTGGAACTCATAAGGTTAAGTTTGACATTACTAGCTTACAGTCTATCAAGGATGCAATTACTAAGTCGGATATTCGTGGATTAATCAAGGATAAGATAATTTCAAAGAAACAAGATAAAGGAGTTTCTAAGGGAAGGTCAAGAAAGCTTCTTTTACAAAAAAGAAAAGGTAGGAGGGCAGGTCCTGGAAGAAAGAGTGGAACTCACAAAGCAAGATTACCTAAGAAACAAGAATGGATGAATAAGATTAGGGCAATCAGAGAACTACTTAAGACCTTAAAAGAAAAAGAAGTGATTGATACAAAAGCATATAGGTTACTTTACAAAAAATCCAAAGGTGGATACTTTAGAAGTAGAAGACACGTTAAACTATACATTGAGGAGCACAATTTAGCTAAAAAATGAAAAAATTAACTAGAAGGGGAATGCCCTACAAAAGGAAAGTTGAAGGAAAGACTGATTACAAAAGCAGATTAGAAATGCTGAAGTCAGGAAGAATCAGATTAGTAATTAGAAGATCTCTAAAAAATGTATTAATACAATTTGTAGAATTCCATCCGGATGGAGATAAGATTGTTTCGTCAACATGTTCCCAAGAACTTGCAAAGAAATACAATTTGAAGGGTTCATTGAAGAACATTCCGACATCATACTTAACTGGATTACTTGCTGCAAAAAAAGCGAGCGATCTAAAAATCAAAGAAGTTGTTCCTGATTTGGGAATTAGAAAACCTCACACTGGCGGAGCAGTATTCTCTGCACTTAGGGGAATTCTAGATGCAGGAATAAAAATTTCCCACAAGGAAAGCTCAGATGCACAATCTGTTTTCCCTACAGAAGAACGCTTAAAAGGGGATCATGTTAAAGTAAAAAATAATTATGAGGAAATAAAATCTAAGATTTTAAACTAAAATGACAGCAACTAAAAAAACACCTGAAACAAAAATTGAGACTCCTGCAGAGGGAGTGAAAGAAGTTCCTAAGACAGAGGCTAACGTACCTAGAGGAGTTTCAAGAGAGAGGGTGTTCGATATTGAGAATTGGACTCCAATAACAAGTATCGGAAAATTAGTGAAGCAAGGAAAAATAACAAACATTGATGAAATCCTTGACCAAGGTAAAACTATCTTGGAGGCAGAGATTGTTGACGCATTATTGCCTACATTAAAATCAGATTTATTATCTATCGGACAATCTAAAGGTAAGTTTGGTGGAGGAAAAAGAAGCATCTGGAGACAAACTCAAAAGAAAACCCGAGAAGGTAACAAGGCTAGCTTTTCAGCATTAGCAATTGTTGGAAACTCAGATGGTTACGTAGGTATTGGACTAGGTAAGGCTAGAGAAACTGTACCTGCAAGAGAAAAAGCAACAAGACAAGCTAAATTAAGTTTAATTAAGATCAGGAGAGGTTCCGGTTCATGGGAATCCGCAGAACCAAAACCGACATCTATCCCTTTCGCAGTGGAGGGAAAATGTGGCTCAGTTAAAGTAAAGTTAATGCCTGCACCGCAAGGTAAAGGTTTAGTTGTAGAAAAGGAATGTCAAAAGATTCTAAGCATGGCTGGGATTAAAGACATTTATTCAAAGACTTCAGGCCACACAGGGACAAAGATGAATTTGTTGTATGCATGTTTTGATGCATTGAAGAAATTATCCACAGTTAAGATTCAAGAAAAACACAAAGATCAATTAGGTATTGTGGAGGGTTCAAAACTTTAAGATGGCGGAAGACAAGAAAAGAATTGCAGTGATTCGTATTAAAGGAAAGCCTGGAATGAGGCACGATGTTAAAGCTACTTTTGAAAAGTTGAGACTTTACAATAAGAATACTTGTGTAATCATCCCAAACACTCCAACTTATATCGGAATGTTAGAAAAAATAAAGAATGATGCAACCTGGGGCGAGATTGATGAGGCAACTTGTACTGATCTTTTAGCTAAGAGGGGTAAGCTTCCTGGAAATAAGGCATTAACTGACGCTTATTTGAAAGAGAAATCAAAAACTGACATTGCAAGTTTCACAAAAGACTTCATGTCTTTCAAGAAAGAACTAAAGGATGTTCCTGGTTTGAAGAACTTTTTCAGATTGAACCCTCCAAGGCAAGGGTTTGAGAGAAAGGGTATCAAGGTGCCTTTTGCTCAAGGTGGAGTATTGGGTTATAGGATGACTAAAATAAATGATATTTTATCAAGGATGATTTAGATGACTGCAAAGAGAAAACCAAAGGATAAGAAGTACAGGGGAAGTAACACTCACGGAGGAGGATCTCATAAGAAGAGAAGAGGTTCTGGAAATCGTGGTGGTTATGGTAATGCTGGTACTGGTAAGCGTGCAGATCATAGAAAGTTCACAATCTTAAAGAAATTCGGTCTTTCATATTTGGGGAGGAGAGGATTTACGAGAAACAATGCAGTTGAAGTTAAAACAATAAACATCTGCGACCTTCCTTTGACACCGAAATTAAACTTGGGAGAGTTAGGTTATAATAAATTGCTTGGTAAGGGAACTCCTAAAGTTAAATACGAAATCACAGTTGATACTTGCTCAGAAAAGGCTAGAGAGAAAATCGAGAAGTCTGGTGGAAAAGTTAACATCCTTTCACAGCCAGTTTCGGAAGTTAAGGAAGAGCAATAATATTAATAAATAGGAATATTAGACAATCAATATGGGATTTTTAGAAAAAGTTGCGAATATTTTTCCTGAGGTAAGAGGTCCTACAGAAAAGAGGCTACCTTTTAAGACTAAGCTAAAGTGGACTCTCTTAATTTTAGTTGCATTCTATGTTCTATCAGTTATTCCTTTGTATGGCTTAGGTCAAAATGCACTTTCACAGTTTGAATCATTATCAATTATTTTGGGGGCAAGTTTCGGTTCCATTATGTCTTTGGGTATTGGACCTATTGTAACTGCATCTATTGTTTTACAACTTTTAACGGGTTCAGGTATTCTAAAGATTAATACTGCAACTCCTGAAGGAAAATCATTTTTCCAGGGTTTACAGAAAGTTATGACTATTTTCTTCATTATTTTTGAAGCATTCATCTATGTATTCTTAGGTGGTTTAGCACCTGCAGCAGAACTTTTGGGAACTTCTGCTTATCCAATTATGCAGCTGGTTCTGGTGTTCCAATTAATCTTGGGTGGAATGATGGTTCTATACATGGATCAAGTAATTAATAAATATGGATTTGGTTCGGGTGTTTCACTATTCATCGCAGCAGGAGTTTCAAGTTCAATATTCGTAAGGGCGCTCTCACCTTTGAACAGTGTTGGTAAGTGGGCGTTTGGTTCTGGGCAAGCACCTGTAGGTCAGATATGGGTATTCTTTGAATCATTAATTAATAGGAATCCTTTAGGGGCAAGTTTGGCACTTGTAGCAATACTTGCAACTGTGTTTGTATTTGCATTTTCTGTTTATGCGCAGGCTATGAAAATAGAGATCCCTCTATCTTTCGGTCGTGTCAGGGGGCATGGAATCAGGTGGCCACTAAAATTCCTTTATACTTCCAACATCCCGGTTATTTTAACAGCGGCATTGCTTGCAAACATACAGTTGTGGGCAAGACTTCTAGAAAATTGGGGGAAACCTGTTCTAGGTACTTTTGTAGGGAACACTCCTGCGTCAGGATTTGTGGCGTGGATTTATCCTCCTAATTTAGTTCAAGGGTTTATTACTGGTTCAATAACTGGGCTCGACTTTGCACACGCTGCAGTTTATATGTTGTTAATGATTGGTGGAGCGGTTCTGTTCTCGGTTTTCTGGGTTCAAACATCGGGCATGGATGCAGCATCACAAGCAAAACAAATGATGGCTTCCGGACTTCAGATTCCTGGATTTAGAAGAGATAAGAGGGTCCTTGAGGCAATATTAAATAGGTATATTCCTTCATTAACTATCTTGGGCGGAGTCGCAATTGGTGTGTTGGCAGCATCGGCAGACCTGTTGGGGGCACTAGCGAATGGAACCGGTATCTTGTTGGCAGTTATGATTATTTACAAACTATATGAAGAAATTGCACAACAGCACATGATGGATATGCATCCTGCGTTGAGGAAGATGATGGAAAAATAAAATGGTGTTAGAAAATTTATTTGACTGGTTGTTTGCACCTTTACTTCAATGGGGTGATGCTACAGGCATAATTTTAATTTCGTTAATACTTACTATTCTCATTAATTTATTCTACAAGCTATTTACGGACCAAGAATTAATGAAGTCTCTGAAAAAAGAACTGAAAGAGTTACAGGCTGAGATGAAAGAATTAAAGGACCATCCTTCAGAATTTTTAAGGGTTCAAAAGAAAGCTATGGAAAAAAACTTGGCTTATATGAAACATAGTATGAAGCCGACATTGATTACATTCCTACCTTTAATCATCATTTTTGGATGGTTGAGGCATAGGTTTTCAGAAGCAGGAGATATCATAAACTGGGGCTTCCACATGCCTTTATTCGGGACAGGTTTAGGCTGGTTAGGAACTTACTTCTTTTCAGCAATAATCTTCAGTCTAGTAATAAGGAAGCTGTTCAAGATACATTAGGCTTATATTTCCACCCAAAAACCTTTTAAACTGAATTCTAGAATTAAAACCTACAATGGCAGGCAAATCAATAAATTCAAGATCTAAGAGAAAATTCACTACAAAGCTTCCTGGAGGCAGATTAAAGACCACAGAGGCAAGAAGAAAGCCAGCTAGAATTATGTGTCCAGTGACAGGAAACCCGCTAAATGGTGTGCCTAGAGTGAGGAAGACTCACAAGTCTAACAAGGCTCCAAATAGGCCGTATGGTGGAGTTTTATCTTCAAGAGTAGTTAAAAAAATGTATATTCAAAGAGCGAGGGAAGAAAATGCTTGAAGTTGGAAGATTATGTATTAAACTTGCAGGAAGAGATGCGGGTAAAAAGGCAGTTGTTGTCGAATCAGTTGATGCAAATACCGTGTTAATCGATGGGGAAACAAGAAGAAGAAAATGTTCTGTTAACCACTTAGAGCCTACAACTGAAGTTTTAAGCATAAAAAAGGGTGCATCTCACAAAGATGTGGCAGCTGCATTCAAAAAAATCAATATTACAATCAAAGAAACAAAACCTAAATCTCCGAAAGAGAGACTTAAGAAAGTAAGAAAATCTTCTTTGAAAGAAAAAAAGCCTAAGGCTGTAAAAAAAGTAGTTAAAACAGAAAAAACTGTTAAAAAAGTAGTTAAGAAGGTTACAAAGAAAGCTACTAAAAAAACCACTAAGTAATTCTAAAATGTCTGAAGAAATCCAAGTAAAAGAAAAGTATATGGAATTTCAGATGCTTGAACAATCGTTGAGACAGTTAGAACAAAAAAAATCTACAGTTGAAAATCAGATTAATGATTTTATTTCTTTGAATGAAAGCTTGGATGGATTAAAAAGTTCTGAAAATAATAGTCCTATGTTTTCTCCGATTGGATCGGGCGTATTTATAAAATCGGAAGTAAAAGATACAGAAGATGTGTTGGTTAATATTGGTTCAAATATTGCAATAGAGAGGTCAATTGAGGAATCTAAAAAGCTTGTGGATTTCCAAATATCTGAATTAAATTCTATGTTAGTTAAAATCAATGAAGAGATATCGAAAGGCCTTGAAAAAGGAAGTAAGTTGAATGCGGAAATTGCAAAACTTTCTCAAAAGAACCAACCTCACGTCCATGGGCCTGACTGCAATCACTAGATTCTAAGCCCTCACAAAACCTATTTAAACAGGCTAAAGAAACAATTTTTATGGGCCGAGATTTTGACGCACTATTGAGATTCTATGCAAGAAAGGATATTCAAGAAAAGATATTGGAACTTGCAAAAGACAGAGAAGTCACTGTTTCTTATAATAATCAGGGATTTGGCAAGCGCCCAGATGTATTACAGTACCCTTCTGATATCATGGAGTTGGTAAAAAGGGGAGCAACGTCATTTCATGTTTCTGAAGAGAGATGGACGAACCCTCTTGAAATAAGAACTGGCATGCCAAAAAAAGAATTAGATGAAATAAGGTCTGGTTGGGATTGCGTTTTAGATATCGATTCACCTTATGTAGAGTATTCTCAAATAACTGCCTATCTTTTGATTGAAGCCCTAAAATTATATGGTGTGAAGTCTGTGGGTGTTAAGTTCTCTGGCAGGAAGGGTTTCCATATAATAATTCCTTTTGAGGCATTTCCTGAAGAAGTAAATGGAAAGCAAGTGAAAGATTTATTTCCTGAAGGGCCCAGAATGATTGCAGATTTCTTGGGGAAGAAAATCGTTTCGAAACTGTCTGAAACAATTCTCGCTGAGAAATCAATTGAGGAAATATCTCGTGCAGCAAAAAAACCTGTTGAGGAATTAAAAGATGAACAAGGTAATTTCAATCCATTCACGATAGTGGAGATAGATACAATATTAATTTCTTCAAGACATCTTTTCCGTTCAGTTTATTCTATCAATGAAAAATCTTGGTTAGCTAGTGTGCCGATCGAGCCAGAAAAAATAAGGGACTTCAAGCTCAGAGATGCAAAAATGGAAAATGTAAAAACAGATGTTCCATTTTTGAAAAAACCTCGACCGGATGAGGCAAGATCTCTTGTAATTCAGGCATTTGACAAGTCACGGGAACCTTTCTTACTCTCAAAAAAATCTACAATCGTTGTAGAGGGGAAAGATTATTTTGGAGAAGAACAAAAACAAAAACGCGAGTTCAATGCAGAAGAGATAGATAATATTAAAATTAAGGAAGAACATTATCCTCCTTGCATAAAGAAATTACTTGAAGGTTCAGAAGAAGATGGAAGGAAGAGATCTCTCTTTGTCTTAATGAATTTCTTCAAGAGTTTAAACTTCTCAAAAAGTCAAATAAAGGAGAAAATAGATGAATGGAACAAAAAGAACTACGAGCCTCTCAGGGAGGGTTATGTAATCTCTCAAATAAATTCTGCGGTGAGGGGTAATTCGCTGATGCCTCCCAACTGTTCTAATGATGCATATTACACCTCTATGAGGGTGTGCAATCCTGATGGACTTTGCAAGAAGATAAAAAATCCGTTGAACTACACACTAGTTAAATTAAAGTTTGATGAAAGAAAAAATAAGAGAAGAACTAGAAAATCTACAAAGAAGTCTACCAAAAAGGTTTCAAAAAAACAAACTCCTTAATAACTTGTAATTCTTGTCACTCATGTCTTTTTTATATTCTTTCAAGACGTTCTTCAAATTCTCAAGATCATTGCAGAATCCTTTTTTCATGAGGAATTGTGAAAACTGAGTTAAGTTCTTGGGTTCTAAAACTGTCTTACATCTTTCAAAATCTATAAGGGTGGGCTTATTGCCGACAACAATTGCATTTTTTGTGATGTTGTGCATTTCAAATTTATTAACTTTCAATTTGTCCATTATCCTACATTGATCAAAGATATCAAGTAAAACTTCTTTGATTAAATCTTTTGACTTACAATTTTTCAAAAAATCATCCAATGATTCTCCTTCTAAAAGTTCCATAGAAAATGAATTTTCATCTCTAGAATAAAATTTAGGCCCTATGCCGTGAGAATTTAATTTCTTTAACCATTGAATCTCGTTATCTATTCTGTTGATGGCTTCGCTTTTTTTATTCTTAGTTTTAACTGCACACTTTTTTCCTTCAAATTCCCCTTCATAGACAATGCCTCTTCTGCCTTTGCCGATTATTTTTTCGAAATGTTTCATAGCTATTCCATGAAATTGTAGTTCCATATTTAAAACACCTTTTATTCGTAGTCTCTTGCACCCATAATGCTTTTGAGGGCCATAAAACAATATATAAACTTGGAATTGATGTTCACACCTATCATGAATCAGGTTATGAGTTATGGGATTTATATAGCGATCATCATAGGTTTGATATTTCCAATAAGTCCAGAATTTAGATTTCTAATGCCTTTTTTCCTAGGTATAATTTTGTTTTTTAGTTTCCTTAAACTAGAATGCAAATGGGATTGTTTCTTCAGTAAAGAATTGTTTTATTACGCATTTTTTGGGTTAATGATTGTCCCATTTATAGTGTTTCAAATTACTAAGGGCCTAGAGCCTGCCCTTAGGTTGGGAATGTTCTTAGTTACTATAACTCCTACTGCAATAGGAGCGCCAATAATTGTGGATTTCATTCATGGAAACAAAGAAATTACTATTTCTAATGTTGTCCTTTACAATTTCCTAGCCCCTTTAACTTATCCGTTATTGTTACATATTTTTTTCAAAAACACCTCGTTAACAGTGTCAACAAAAATTATCTTCGTTAAATTGATGTTTATGATTTTTATTCCATTCTTAATAGCGTTGTTAATCCGAAGGTTCATTAAAGTAAAAAGAAATTTATTGAATATTTCAAATTATGTCAGTCCGTTAGCATTCATCTTGGTTGTAGGTATTGCAGTATCGTTAGCATCATCAAACTTAAGGCAGTTAGATATGGGTAATCTGATCTCAATCTCTTTTTTTGTTTCAATGTTTGCCTTTGGTTCATTTTATCTAGGGTTCAGTTTGTCTAAGAAATCCAAAATAAAAAGAACTTTGGCGGTCATATTTGGTCATAAAAATAGTGCTTTAGCAACATGGGTCTCACTTTCAAACTTTGCTCCGCCAGTGGTTGTTCCTATGATCTTTTACATAATCTTCCATCACATAATAAATGGCATTCTTATTCACAGATATTCTAATGTTGAGTTACCTTTAAGGTCCGTTTAAGGCCTATAAACTACAATTTAAGTGAGACAATACAAAAGTTATTTAAATACTCATCCCAATAAATAGAATACAAAAGGGGTCATATTGATGGGATTTAAACCAATCTTCAAGTTCATAATTTTCGCTATTTTAATTTCACTAACTTCTTCAATAGTTTTTGCACAGAATGGAAGCACTTCTAGCGATTTTGATGCTTCTGACAGTTATCTTTGGCTTACGGAACAATGTGAAGCAGGAAACTGTAATGATGACTTAATGGCCACTTCTTTTTATGCGGTTGCAATGAAGCGTTCAGGTTATGGAAATACTTATGGTATGCAGGCGATAAAATATATTCAGTCACAAATGAAGGAATCGGATTCATGCTTTCCAATCAGTGGTTGTGATCCAAAAGAAACAGCATTTGCATATTGGGCACTTTCAGAATATGGAGAACCTACTGCAGGAATTGAAGATTATCTTTATAGTAGTTTAGGTGTAGGACTTACAGACAATTGGTGGCTTGAGATAATAACTTCGGCAAGTGATCAATATTGTACTATTGGTTACCCTAAGGGTGGTGAACAAGAACAAAAAGATATTTTAGTTGATGAGGGGACTTTTCCCGAATGTAATCAGGGGCAACAAGAAACTTATTTTGATTTAAATGCCTGCATAGAGCCTAATCTACTCAATTCTAACCCTTCTCTAGAATTAACCATTGATTGTTCATCGATTGGTCAAGGAACGATCATTTCAATAGTTTACAATACTGGATCTAATTTTTATTTGACTGAACAAGCAACGACTTCTAAATATAAAACTCAGGTGCAAAATGCATGCCATACTCAGTCTAATACGTGTAATAAGGATAGTTCACTGTGGGCAAATTGGGTTTTAAATTCAAGAAATTCAGAGATAAATACCAATTTATATTTATTAACAATTCATGATTCTTTGAGTCCTGTTGATTCGTCACTTCTTTACTTAACAACTACGGATACTAATCTGAGAGAAAGTTTCTTGGAAGAATTAAATGACTTGCAAAGATTAGATGGAAGTTTCAATGAAGACAATTTTCAAACTGCGGCTGCAGTTCTAGCTTATAGTGAATCTGGTTCGACAGAGCAATTAAATATGGCAATAGAATATTTGAAAGGGTCAAGGAGATCTGATGGTTCATGGGATGGGAGTGAGATAAACACGGCAATTGTGCTTTACTCGGCATTTACTGGGTCTTCTATAACTCTTCCGCCCTTAGGTCAAGCTCCTTCTGGAAGTCAACCTCCTTCTGTTTGTGGGGATGCGTACTGTGATCCTGCATATGAAGATGAGTATACTTGTCCTAAAGATTGTGAAGTTTTAGCTAACACTGATTGTAATAATGATGGTGTGTGTGAACCTGAATATCATGAGAATGCATTGAATTGTGCAAGTGATTGTTATTGTGGGGATGGTATCTGTGATTCGACAGAGAGTGCAACTTGTAGTTTAGATTGTGAGGTTACGGAGACTGTTCCTGAAACCTATTTCCCTGAGGATTCATTTGAGGTTGAGGAAGAAAGAGGATTTCCTTGGTTGTTGATTTTGATCTTGTTGCTGTTGATTAGTGCGGCATTTTTAGCATACAAACATTACTTCAAAAAGGAAAAGAAGAGTAAAACTTTCAAAAAAGGGAGTCCTTATACGCCGCCAAGAACTCCTCAAAAGGCACAGCCTGCTAGGGGTAGTTTTGCAAGAAGGCCTGTTTCAAAGCCAAGGGCTCCAAGTAAAAAAACTAAGTCTGAATTGGAGCTTGAAAAATCAATTAAGGAAGCACAAAAACTCCTTGGAAAATAGGGGGCCCAAATGAAATTTAAATTACTGTTTTTGATCTTAATTTCTTCAACTTTAGTTTCTGCAGAAGAACTAAATTTAATTAATTTTAATTCGGAAAGAGATATAATTTCGCCTGGAGAAACGTATCAAACTGAGATTATAATTCAAAATCCTGTAGGAACCTTAGAAAAAACAGATATAAGGCTTTACAACTCAAACAATATCTCTTTGCCCATAGCGCCATTCTTAGGCGAATTAAGCCAAAATAGACATTATCTTTATTTTCAAATCCCTGAAACTTATGAAGAAGGTATGTATGAATTAAGAATTGAGGATCAAAATTTCTTAATTAATGGCATTTTGCAGGGCATTGCCTTTTCAAAGCAGATAGTTTTGGAAAAAGCTTCTCCTTCTGTACAAGTTACGCCTGGTTTTTTTAATCTTGATTCAAATTCTTCTGGAGAATTAACGATCATTTTAGAATCAAAAGATGTTGCAACAAGTGTAAATTTTCAGGTTCCAGATTACATAACTCATCCTTATATAACGGAGCAATTCATAAATTCTTTCAATCCAAGAACCTACGAGCTAAATTTTGATAATCCTAGTCCTGCAAAAATAAATTTAATTTTTGAAAATAAATCTCTTTCGATTCCAATTTATGTTGGTGGAGTGCTCGGATCAAATATGTCTAATGACTCTCAAAATCAAGTTGAAAAGGAAGATCTAATAACTTTCAACGTGGATAATGGAAAGTTAGTTAAAGAACTTTTTAGAAATCAGTCTATTGAGGGAAACTTAAATTTGGGGAACAACAAGAACGAATCTATAGGACAATTAAACATCTTACTATCTCCTAATTTGAGTGGTGTGATTTCTTTGGATTCATTTACAATTACTGGTATTTCTCCAAGCTCTAATTTCTCGGTATTCTTGAAGATTAATCCTTTGAAAAATGCCCTTCCTGGTATTTATGATGGTGTTTTAACACTAACTAATGAGAGAATAGAATCCTCTCTGGATGTCTCTATAACTGTCTTAGATCTTCCTAGGGAGCAAGAATTCACAGAAGAAACCATTCCTCCTTATAGGGAAGAAAAACCCCCTATTAACAAGTCAGAAAAAAGTGAGATTGAGGAGTTTATTCCTTGGACAATACCCGAAGATGTTCAGCAACAGGAAGAATTAAGATCTGTTCAGCCGTTCATCTATTTTATATTATTTTTATTAGTTGTTGCAATATTAATATTCTTGTTGTCTGGTAAGAAAACGGTGAAGAAAAAATCTTTTTCAGATGTAATAAGGGAAAGTCAAAAGTAATTATTTTTTAATTTCTTCTGAACCTTTTAATTTGTCTAACTCTTTTTTTAAGACTTTATTTTCTGCATGGACATTCTTGATGATCATGTCATATTGGTGGAGTCTTGCAACAAGGTCATTCCATAGGTTTTCTAACAAGTCTTTTTTTGAATTTATAGTTTCAGGTTCAATAATTTCGATGGTACTGGGCATGAAATCAAAACAGAAGCCAGTAACATCATCCATGTTTTCAAAACCTAAATCCAGTTCTACAAACTTACTCCAGAAAGGTCTATCTTCTATGCTTGTTGTCTCGGATAATTTTTGTGCTAAGATTTCAATGTTTTTAGCTTCTTCAAGTTTCTTGATGATCATGTCCATGGTCTTATCGACATGTTCTTGAGGAGCTCCCATTAGCTCTAAAATTGTCCTTATTTTTACTTTTGTTTCCATTTTATCGCAGTAATATGTAGCAAATAAAAAGCCATAGAATCAAATAAAGGAGGTATAGTGTACTTCCTTTCAGTTTAAATTCTTGTCTTTCTAAGCTTATATTAGGCCTATTGGTGGGGTTTATATCCTTTTCTATTTTAATTGTTTCTTCAATCTTTGGCTTTTCAGACTTTCCCTTAGGCCAAATCAGCTTCATAAGAAATGGACAAAAAACAGTATTAAAGGCCTAATTAAAAATAATTCAGAATATTTTCGATTAATTGATTATTTCTTCAAAGGGGATTCCTTTTTCTGCAACGAGTGCTTTGTCAAAGTAATAGTTTTGGAGGCCGTTGCTCTTTCCTAGTTGGGATGGTTTAAGGAATTTCCATTTCATTCCATCGAATCTAACTCCTACCCATGCTTCAGCACCAAACCCTTTTGAAAATCCTTCTAATTCTTCGATCTGTCCTTTTGTGATGTATCTTCTTTGTTTACCTTTTCCGCTCTTGCATTCGATTGCAAGAACTCTGCCGTTCTTTCCGGATATTAAGTCTGGGCAAGGCAGTGGCATACTTCCGCTTCCTGCCATCCTAATGCAAAACCAGTCGTGTTTCCAGAATAGGTGTAGTAACTCTCGTTCTGTACGGCTCCCTTTTACTTTAGAAATTTTTGATCACCTTTAATAGAAATTTAGATTTGTTTTAATATTTTTTGTAAATTAAAAAAGAAAAAAAAGAAGAGACTTAAAGGTCTCTTGCTTTAACGGTGGATCTTCCGTTTTCTTTAGCTCTTCTACAAGCGTCTTTAACTAGACCTTGAACTTGTACGCTAAGACTTTGCTTCTTACTACTAATAGTTCTGCCATTTTTATCATGCACCTCGTTTATATTTTATTTTTTTCATGAAACGGCTTTAGAGCCTTTCTAGTCCATGAATTTAATAAAACGAGTTTCAATTAGTATATAAATATTTCGTTAATATAGGCCCTATTTGCCGTTTTCTAAGGTTTTAGCACTAATCAGTGAATAGCTTCAATGCAGATAATTCTTATTTCTTCGTTCTCAAGTGTTATCTGTGTGTTCATTTCAGCCCTATTCCCACTGATCCGCTCTTCAGTTTCCGTTGGCTTAATGCTTTCCCAGGAATTTATTTCACTAATTGTTGGCCAGGCTTCGTCAATGTAATCATTCCAGGTAGAGCCGTGAGTGTTTTCAATGTTGTCGATGATTGGTTGTAATATGTTTTGAATTTCGGGTTCAATTTCGTCGTGATAGGGGTTTCCATCTTCCCGTCCGATTTTGTAGGTTCTATAGGTCCATTCTTTTACGTCAGTAGGCAAATCTCTAGCTTTGATTTTTAATGTGGCACTCTTTCCTTCTCTATTGAAATTAACACTGTACAAACAATAAGAGTTTCCATCATAATCTCTTACGCCAAATGCTCTAACAGTTCCTTCTTCATTAAGATCGTCGTCTAGTAATAAGGTTCCTGGTGCTTCATGTAACAATTTAGATAACCAAAATACTGGTTTGAAGATCCCACTTCTATCGATCATGTTTTCATTCCAGCCTAAGAATCTTCCTTCGATGGTTCCGGGTTCATGTGTGCTGCTATGCAGTTGGAACCAGCCCATTCTTTCAATGTCAAAGTTAACAATGTTTCCAATTAATGCCATTGTACTTGATACTGCGTGGATTCCATCACCATTGATTGCTCCCATGTTTTCTAATCCGTCACTAAATTCGTCTAAGTTTGCTCCTTCGTATGCATTCATTCCATTCCAATATTCTAATGCTTGTTCTTCGCTACCGCCTAACAAGAAATTGTATGGGTCGGGATTGTAGTTGTGGAAGTGGTGTATTGCACTCAATCCTTTTTCCTCTAGTGCTTCAAAAATTTCTAGTGAAACATATGCTTCAGTTCCATTTTGCCAATCAATTTTTCCAAAGAATGAGCTGGTTGCTGCTACTCCTACTTTGTTGTTAGGATCGACTTCATAAATCGCTTCAACTCCTGTAATGGTTATGTCTATAAATTCTTCCATGGTTGGTTGCCAGCAATCATTTGGTGATCTGCAGACTTCTTTCCAGTTCTCAACTTGGTAATTGGGTCCATTCCAGATTATAAAATATTTTACGCCTAAGGAATTGTAGAAACTCACTACATCTTTAACGTAGTTCTTCCAGCCTTGGAGGTTATGGGTTGGCCCATTTGGTTCATAAGCGATGCAATCAGTTCCTGAATATTCTGAACAATATGCAATGTTTTCTTCAGCAGGGACGCCTTTGATGTAAACCATGACTTCTGCACCGTGGTTCACTAGTTTAGTGTGGACATTTGTAGGGGGAAATCCTCTTGCAAGGTCTTCAGTTTTATGACTTAGCCTGATTGTTGCATCTTCAATGCCGACTTCTGAGATATATGATTCTAAGAATTTGGGGTGTATCCAGGGATGGGTGACCGTTCCAAAGCCGTGCATAATGTCTTTAATATCTTTTAGGATAACTTGAGTGTCGACATTCATTTCATAATACTCGTCTCCCATGTTTTCCATTTGGATAAGTTTTTCTTCAGATTGGATGTCTTTTCCAGATTCTCTAAAACTAAATAATCCAAAGAGGTTACTAACCTTCCCAACAACTAGATCTGTGAATGTTAGTTTGGATTTTTTTTCAATCAAAATGGGTTTTGGATGTTCAACTTCCTTTTTTGTGTTTTTATCAAAGATTTTCTTTTCATTGGGGACAATCCCAAAACCATTCTCTACTTCTTCAAAAATTGGGTTAGAGTAATCTTCACTGTCATGCTGGATTGGCTGGACTTCTTCAACTAGTTCCTCTTTGATTTCTAAAAATGGTGCTTCTTTAACTTCTTCTGTTTGTTGTTCTTTTTTTTCTTGTTTGTATTCTCCAATTAATGCAATGTCTTCATCACAGAGGGTAACCCATCGGTTTTCTTCTTCGTACCATACAGTCTTACATTCTTCGCCATTTTCTAAATTTTCAGAATTCTCAACGGGTGCCATGTCTGGGGCTGCACTGACAAAAATTAAACTGCCTAAAATTACAAAAATCCAAGCTATTTGAGCCCTCATAGTTCCACCTCATGGATTTAGTTTTAAAAGAACATTATAAACCTTTTTCTTTACTCTTCAGGTTTCATGAATGGGAATAGTATCACGTCTCTGATTGATGCAGAGTCGGTCATAAGCATAACCATCCGGTCAATCCCTAATCCTAACCCTCCGGTGGGTGGCATACCGTATTCTAAAGATTCTACAAAGTCTTCATCCATGGGGTTTGCTTCGTCATCTCCTTTTTTCAAAAGCTCTGCTTGTTCTTCTAGGAGTCTTCTTTGTTCTATTGGATCATTCAATTCGGAATAGGCATTTCCAATTTCCATTCCGCAGATGTATGGTTCAAATCTTTCGATTAATTCGCCGTCTCCTCTTTTAACTTTACATAGTGGTGTACTTTCGCGTGGGTGATCTATTACAAATGTGGGTTGGATTAATTTGTCTTCAACAATTTCTTCAAATAGATTCATTGTTGCATATCCTCTAGTAAAGCCATTTTCTAATTCAATGCCGTTGTCTTTCAAGGATTTCTTTAATTCTTCATTGCTCATATTATCTATATCGAGTTTTGCGTGTTCTTTCAATGCTTCCTTCATGGTTAATCTCTTCCATGGTGCTTTGAAATCAATTTCATTTCCTTGGTATGTGGTTTTGGTTCCGCCAAGGACTTTTTTTGCAACGTATTCGTAACATTCTTCCGTCAGTTTCATTACGTCTTCATAGTCTGCATAGGACCAGTAACATTCCATTTGTAAGAATTCTGGGTTGTGTGTCCTATCGACGCCTTCGTTTCTGAAATCTTTGGAGAACTCAAATACTTTTTCAAAGCCTCCAACTAGAAGTCTTTTCAAATATAGTTCGTTTGATATTCTCATGTAAACGTCCATTTTTAGCTCATTCAAATAACTCTTGAATGGTCTTGCGCTAGCTCCACCATAGATTGGTTGTAGTGTGGGAGTTTCAACTTCAAAGAATCCTTTTTCAACTAAAAAATCTCTAATTGCGTTGATAATTTTACTTCTGACGACAAATGTTTCTTTTACTTCTGGGTTGGTTATTAAATCTAAGTACCTTTTCCTATACCTTGTTTCTTTGTCTTTTAGTCCGTGCCACTTTTCAGGTAGGGGCCTTATGCATTTTGTTAGTAATTTTATTTTTTTAGCTCTGATGCTGACTTCTCCTTTCTTTGTTCTGAAGACTAATCCTTCTACGCCAATAATGTCTCCTAAGTCTAATTTCTTGAATACACTGAATGATTCTTCGTCAACCTCATCAGCTCTAACATAAATCTGAATTCTTCCATCTTGGTCTTGGACATGAGCAAATCCTGCTTTTCCCATTGCTCTTAGGGTCATAAGTCTTCCTGCAATGGAAACGGTGTCTTTAGTCTCGTCTCCGTCCTTTAGGTGGCTATATTTGTCTAAAATCTCTTGAGAATGGTTTTTCTGGTCGTAGGAATACGGATAGGCCTCAATACCTGATTCTTTAAGCTCGTCAAGTTTCTTTAATCTTTGTTCAACGTATTCATTGAATTCGGCCATATTCTAGCTTCAAAAAGTAGATTTATATAGTTTTTGGGAGCCATTTAGCCATGGAATACATTTTTCACCTCGGAAGGAACCCCGAATTGAGTTCATTAGAGATAGTTTCATTTCTAAAAAGGACTAATCGAAAGTATGAGATATTGAAAATAACGAAACGTGCCCTCTTGGCAAATGTGGATAAGTTGGATTCGACTGATGCAATAAGTTGTCTTGGTGGAACAATAAAAATTTCTTCTGAACCTCAAGATATCGATTCCTTAATCCAGAATAAGATTGTTAATACTCGATCAAAGAAGATAAACTTTGGAATAAATTTTATGGAGTCTTCCAAGGCTGAATTAAAAAAAGTTTCAGAAAAGGTAAAACAAATCTCAAGAGTGGAAAGTGTAAAGGCACTTCAAAAACATTCTACTGAAAGAGAAATACCTCCTTCGAAGTCAAAAAATTTAGATTTGGAGTTGACATTGTTCAAAAATAAACTCTATATGGTCTCTGCAGTCTCTGATCCAAAATCTTACGCATTTAGGGATGAGGGTAGGCCTTGTTATGATTCTTTAAAGGTTGTTTCGGTTAGGCTTGCAAAAATTTTGATTAATCTAGCACAACCCAAGGAGAGAGACATATTATTAGATCCATTTTCGGGATTAGGAACGATATTGCAAGAGGCATCTTTAATGAATTTGCAAACTATTGGAACGGATAATGATAAATTAATAATTAAAGATTCTAAGGCAAATCTAAATTGGGCAAAGCGGGAACTAAAGATCAAAAAGAATCCTCAAATAAAATGCATGAATGTTTCTAAAATATCTTGTTTAAGGAATGTGGATTGTATTGCAACAGAACCTTACTTGGGACCTTTCTTAAGAAAACTTCCAACGGAACAGGAAGCAAGGGAAATAGTGAAGGATCTTTCAAAACTTTATGATTCATTTTTGAGGGAATCTTCTAAGCTTCTGAAAAAGGGGTCCAAAATAGCGATAGTTGTCCCCACTTTTAAGACTAAGAATGCTAAGCTTATTAGGATAGGGTTCCAGACTATGCTAAAGAAGCATGGGTTTGATATCTACCAACCTCTGAAAAACACTCTGGTGCCGATAGATTATGTCCTCAAGGGCAGTAAGATAAGGCGTAAAATATACATATTAGTGCATTGTTGCATTAAAGGGAGCTAACTAATAGAACTTGTT
>CAYFOE010000001.1:89071-104667 GCA_964344635.1 Candidatus Woesearchaeota archaeon | reverse complement strand
GTAAAATATACATATTAGAAAAGCTTAAATAACCAAATCGACCAAACTTAGATCATGGGAAGAATTAAAACACAATTAATCAAGAGGACAACTCTTAAGCTATTAGAGGCACATAGGGCTTCTTTTACAAAGGATTTTACAAAAAACAAAGAAGTCGTTCAAGAGAAGTTAACTTCTCCAAGTAAAAAGTTAAGAAATGTGATAGCTGGCTATGCAACCAGGCTAGTTAAGAACGAAAAAGAACTTTAATTCTCAAACAAGCAGGGGGTACATAGATGACACCTGAAAACACAGAGAAAAAAGTAGAAAAAAGAGAGGCGCAGGACGATCACGTTGTTTTTGTTGGCGATAAGCCTTTTATGAATTATGTAACTGGTGTAGTAATGCAATTTACCACGCAGGGTGCACAGGAATCCATTGTTAAGGCAAGGGGTAAATTCATAAGTAAGGCTGTAGATATTGCAGAAGTAGCGACGAAGAGATTTCTTGAGAATGAGGTTTCAGTAAGAAACATCTCAATAAATAGTGAAGAATTCAAAAACAAAGAAGGCAAGGATGTAAGAGTTTCTACAATTGAATTAACTTTGGCAAAAAACTAAACTCGAGATAATAAGAATATTAATAAAGCTGTATTTTATTTAGATTGTAACAGAGGTTGATAGATGGCATTAGAATTATTTTCAAATCTGCAGGTAAATTTACTTTTTGATATTGCTGTGATAATTGTTTTTGCAACGATTATTGCATTTATTGCGAGGCTTTTCAAGCAGCCTTTGATTATTGGGTATATTTTTGCTGGAATCCTTTTAGGTCCTTCTTTTTTGCAGTTGGTTAGGAATGGTGAGATTATTTTTGCACTTTCTGAGATTGGTATAGCGTTCTTGTTGTTCTTTGTCGGTCTTGAGATGAATATTAAGAAGTTGAAAGAGGTTGGTTTCTTTTCGTCTCTTGGAACGATAATTCAGGTTGCAATTACGTTTTTCTTGGCGTTGTTTATTTCGCTTAAGTTGGGCTTGGATAGTACTACTGCGTCGATTGTTGGTTTTATTGTTGCATTCTCGAGTACTTCTGTTGTTGCTAAGATTCTTTCTGATAGTGATCGGTCTGATACTCTTCCGGGTAGGCTTGCATTAGGGCTTCTTCTTATGCAGGATATTCTTGTTATTTTCTTGCTTTCTGCAATTTCTACTGGTGGTGGTATTTCTGCAGCAACTTTGGTTGTTTCTTTCTTTAAGGGTATTGCATTGTTTGGCATTGCATTGCTTCTTTCGAGTAAGGTTTTCCCTAGGTTGTTTAATGCGGCCGCTAAGTTCCAAGAGTTGACTTTGTTGATGGCGCTTACTATCTGTTTCTTATTTTCAACTATGGCGGCGTATTTCGGTTTTTCAATTGCTGTGGGTGCATTCATTGCAGGTATTAGTATTGCGCCTTTGAGGTATAGTTTGAATATTCAGGGTATGGTCGGTCCGTTGAAGGATTTTTTTGCCACTATTTTCTTTGTTTCGTTAGGTTTGCAGTTGGAGTTTTCATCAATTGGGAATATTGTTCCGCTCTATCTTTTGTTGTTGGTTTTGGTGGTTGTAGGAAAACCTTTGATTATTTCAATAATTGCTCTTATATTTGGTTATGAGAAGCGGGCTGCGTCATCTACAGGATTTTTGTTGGGACAGGTTAGTGAGTTTTCATTGATTATTGCGGCTGTTGCATTGAGTCAGGGCATGATTGGTAATGAGATTTTTTCGTTAACTGTGTTGTTGGTTGCGACTTCAATTGTAACTACCACTTATGCTTTGAGGATTGAGGATAAGCTTTTCAAATTCTTGCATAGGTTTTTTAGTTTTGTTGAAAATTTTATTCCGAAGATGAAGGCTCAGAAAAAGACTAATGTGCCGAAGAAAGACATAGTTCTTTTCGGGTGTCATAGGATGGGATCGATATTCCTTAATTCTTTTAAGAAGGTAAAAAAGAAGGTTTTGGTCGTAGATCATGATCCTTCAACTATCAAGAGATTGGAGCGTTTGAAGGTTCCTTCTTTATATGGGGATATTGCTAATGAGGAAGTATTGAAGGGTGCTGGTTTGGATAAGACTGATTTTGTTGTTTCAACGATTAGGGTTGTTGAAGATAATCTTTTCATGATTAATTATCTCAAGGAAAATGATTATAAGGCAAAGATTATTGTGGTTGCTGAGCATGTGCATCAAGCTTTAGACTTGTATGATGCGGGTGCAGACTATGTAATAATTCCTCACATTGTTTCGGGCGAAAAGGCTTCAACAATGATTAGTGGCTTGCTTCGGGGGAAAAGAAGTCTTGAGAGGATAAAGAATGAAAGCATAGAGCATATTTTGTTCATGGAACGGTTTGGCCAAAAAATGTCTGATTAAAATGAACATACGGGTCCACCTAATAACTTCTGTAATTCTAGCAAGTATGATGTATTTTTTTGTGGGGTTCCATTCACTTTGGATAATTGTGGGAGGCTATCTAATTGATTTCGATCATTATCTCTGGTATGTCTATATAAGGAGAAATTTTTCATTGAAGAACGCATATTATTATCATTTGGATCGGCATAAACAAAAAGACTATGAAAAAGACCTATTGCATATTTTTCATACTTGGGAATTTTGGCTAATTGTTCTTGCGGGAGCAATTGGATCATATGTTGCAAATCTTGAATTTTTTTTCTATGCATTTTCAATGATGTTGCTAGGAATAATTTTACACATTTCTTTAGATTTCACTCATCTTGTTAGGTTGGGTCACCTGGATGCGAGGGCAATATCTTTCTTTAAGTGGTTGAATAGAAGAAATTAATGCCCCCAGAGGGACTTGAACCCGCGATCTCCAGCTTATGAGACTGGCGATTTAGCCAACTAATCTACAGGGGCATTATCTATAAAGTAGGGCTTTGAAATGCAATTTAAAAGACTTATGGTGCTAGTTCAGATTTTCTCTCATCTTGTCTGCAAGGTTTTTAGACACATCGGCATTATATTCTTTTCCTTGCCAACTGACTAGTCCGTCTCCATTGTATCTAGGAATTACATGGAAGTGGGTATGGTTAATCAGTTGCCCTGCAACTCTTCCATTATTTTGGTGAATGTTTACTCCTTCAGAAAAATCTTTAACTGCTTTTGAAATTTTCCTTACAATTTTTGTTGTTTCGATGAGTTCTTCTTCACCAATATCGAAAATATTTTCAAAATGTTTTTTGGGTATGACTAAAACATGGCCTGCATTAACTGGGTTTATGTCCATGAATGCTATGTTTTTTTCATCCTCGTAGACTATCTCAGAAGGAATCTCTTTCTTGATGATTTTACAAAAAATGCATTCATTCATTTTTCGTTCTCCCAAGATTTAGCGAGGTCCCTCATTTTCTTAATTAGGCTAGTCTTCTTCGATCTATCGACTTTGGGCTTGGTCAGTTTTATCTTTGCCTTCTTCGTAGTTTTTTTGGCAGGTTTCTTTTTTAGGATCATGGTGTATTCTTTGGTTTCCCTAAATCTTCCTTTGACTTTGTTCATCCTTTTTTTCTTGGATAGTAAAGTTCTCCTGCTTTTAGTTTTCCTTCCCATGGTATTTTCCATAAAATGAGGTTATAAGAATGTTACTATTTGTGTTTGTTAACTATAATTTCTCAAACTTGATTTTTCCATTGATGAGATCTCTAATGGTCTTGTTGAGTAGTTTAATTGCAACTCTTTTTTGTTCTTCAGTATCTCTGTCTCTTAAAGTTACTGTTTCATCTTTCAAACTGTCATGATCTACAGTAATGCAGTATGCTGTTCCAGATTCTGCTGCACGCAGATACCTTTTTCCTATGCTTCCTGATTGGTCATATTCTACTATAAACTCTTCTTCAAGGATCTTCTTAATCTCCTTAGCTTTTTCAGGCATTCCTTCTTTTTTCATCAAAGGGAACACTGAAACATCCACAGGAGTCAATTTGTAAGGCAGTCTAAACATTGATTTGCCTGCATCCTTATCTGATTTAGCATAGAATAAGTCCAATAATGCAAAAACCGGCCTATCTATCCCGAATGCTATCTCTAGAACGTGAGGGGTAATGTCTTTGTTGCTTTTATCTTTGGCTGTTAAATTTTGTTTTGAAAATTTGGAATGCTGCACTAAGTCATAGTCTGTCCTATCGTGGATCCCGCAAACTTCTGTCCAACCAAAGCTGTTCAGATTGATCTCAATATCCCATGCGTCGTCTGCATAGAATGCTTTTTCATCAGGGTGGTGTTGCCTTATCCTTATTTTGTCTTCTGGGATTCCTAGGTTAACAAATTGTTTGTATGCTAACCAGACACACCATGCATATGCTTTGGACTGAAATAATTTACTGTTAAAGCAGTCATTGACACTCAAAAAAGAGTGTTCGTCTTCAGATTTTTGATCTTTATAGCTCCAAATTGGTAATTTCTCATTAGAAATTTCATCAAATTTTTCCCAATTATTTTTTTCAGAAGGGTCGATAAACAGTTGACCTTCTGCTTGTGTAAATTCCCTGCATCTCAAGACACTTTGCCTGGGACTTATTTCATTTCTAAATGCCTTCCCTATTTGGAATACTCCTAGGGGCAATTTTCTTCTAAAGAATTCATAATATCTTTTGAATGGAATGTAAGTAACTGTTGCAGTTTCAGGTCTCAATGAGGCTTCAATGCCTCCGACTTCTGTTTTCATCATTAGACTTTGTCCTTTGATTTCTTGGTTGAATCCGCTTTTACAGGAAGGACAATTAATTTTATGTTCGTTAATAAAATTCATCAATTCTACATCAGAATAAGCATCTGCAGAAACATCATGACTTTCTTCAATTAGTTTATCTGCTCTGAATACTGATTTACATTTGCTGCATGTAACTATTCTATCTTCAAATGTGTCTAAATGTCCAGATGCTTTCCAGACAACATCTGGTAAAACTATTGGGCATTCAACTTCCCAAAAGCCATTGCTTTGGAAGGTTCTCTTTACAGATTTTTCAATCTTTTCTTTCAATAGTTTACCTAAGGGTCCGTAGGAATAGAAGCCTGCAATTCCGCCATAAATTTCAGGAAATGGTCCCCAAATAAAGCCCTTGCTCTGCATAAATGAGCTTAAATCTGTTAAGAAATTCTCTCTTTCTTTCTGGTCCACCTTAACTGGTTTGCTAGGCATATTCCTGCAATATTGGTAAGCTTTATAATGTTTTCCTCTAAAATCAGCTTATATGTATAAATTTGATGAAGAAAAGTTGATTCAGGAAATAAGGGAAAAGAATCCTAGAAGAATATTGTTGCAATTACCTGAGGGTCTAAAAAAAGAAGGTCTCAGAATTTCCAATTACATCACTGAAAAAACAGCTTCTGAGGTTATAATTTCTGGTGAACCGCTTTGGGGGGCATGTGATGTGGCGATCAGTGAGGCTAAAACTCTTGGGTGCGATATGATTATTATTTATGGGCATGCACCCTTTACGGAGGTCGACTTCCCAGTATTATATCTTGAAGCAAGGTATGAAAAGGATATTTCAAACTTACTTGAAAAATCTTATGATTCTTTAAAGAGTTTTAAAAAAATTGCAATAGCAACCTCCGTACAACATATTCACCAGGTTCCCTTTGTCAAAGAATTCTTAGAGTCCAAGGGAATTGAAGTCACAGTGCCTTCTGCGAAAGGTCATGCATTCTATGATGGCCAGGTCTTAGGTTGTGAGTATAATTCATTTAAAGCAATAGAAAGGAATGTGGATGTAGTGTTCATCATTGCAAATAAATTTCATTCATTGGGTGTCGCAATGAGTATTCAAAAACCAGTAATCTTACTGGATCCTTTCAATGAAGAAAATTCTAGCATGGAAGAATTCAAGGAGAAAATTATCAAGCAAAGATTTGCAGCAATAGAAAAAGCAAGGGAAGCAAAAAAGTTAGGAATCATTATTGGAACAAAGGTTGGACAAAAATTTGGATCTTTTGAATTCATAAAAAACAAGTTAGACAAAATCAATAAACCTTATGCTCTGATTTCAATGAGTGAAATATCTGAAGACAAGCTAGTTAACCTATACGATATTGATGCGTTTGTAGAACTCGCATGTCCAAGGATAGCAATAGATGCAGCAGGAATGTTTTCAAAACCGATCTTAACTGCAAGGGAGTTCGCAGTTCTTTGTGGCGATATAACTTGGGAATCTTTACTAGAAAAAGGATTTTTATGATGGCTAGTCCGAAAGAAATCAACAAAAAAGCATATAACGAATGTGCAGAGATCTGGGAAGAAAAATCTAAAAAGGATTTTATTCTTTTTGAAAAAAATTTAATTAAATTCTTAGAATTGCTTGATGAAGAGAGTAATATTCTTGATATAGGTTGTGGCTCAGGGGTAAACATGCAATATTGTAAAGATCTGGGGTTCCAGATAGAAGGGATTGATATTTCAAAAAGTATGGTTTTATTGTGTAATGAAAAAAGATTAAATGCTAAGGAGGGCGATATTGAGAATTTAGAGTTTCCTAAAAATAGTTTTTCTGCAGTTTTAGCATCTGCATCATTATTGCATGTACCTAAAATTAAGATTCAAGAAGCATTAAAAGATATACATGAGATCCTTAAACCTTCTGGAATTCTTTATTGTTCTTTTTTGAAGGGTGAAGGAGAAAACATCTACACCGACAAATTAGGGAAAAGATTTTTTGCTGAATATTCTCCTCAAGAGGTAGAGGCGATTTTGTCCAGAAATTTTGAGATAATTTATTTTGATGAGTCAAAGATAAGGTCTGGCCGAGTCTTTTTCGGATATTTAGTTAGAAAAAAGTGATTATTTGACTTTTAATTTCTCAACTTTTGCCTTATCGGAAATAATTCCGCTGTTTCCTGAAGGATCTTCAATTACTATTTTGAAGGGAATGTCTCCGCATTCCATTTTCCAAAGTTTCTTTAGTAGGTTTTTTGCAGATTTCTTTTCTTTATCGTCATCAGTGTTGTCTCTAGTGCTTTCAATGACTTTTTTGAATCTTTTTAACATGCCTTCGATGTTAGAAACAAAACCGTCCGATGCAGGTCCGGGCCTAACATTCATTTTCAATGCAGGAACTTTGATGGTTGCAGAAGAACTCTTGATAACTCTTACGTTTAGGTCTTCTTTGCTGTTAACTTCGAATGTTATCTTGCATGGATCTCTGAGTTCTATAGCTTCAACGTCTGACTTAGAATACTTGCATGCAGCGTTAATACAATGCATGGAAAAAGCCATTACTCTTCCAAAATAGGGAATGTCTAATTCATCTTGCAATAGTGTAAGGGTTTTCTTACCGCAAAACATACACTTTTGGCCTTCTAATTTTTCCATAGGATAGAAAATAAAACTTGACTTAAAAAGATTATCCTTTTAATTCTTCAGTTTCTCTGCTTCTTTGAACTCTTGCAAAAGATGGGGTAACTACAATCCAATCTTCTGAAATTCCTGCAATGTCTCCTTCTATTGCATCACAAGTTTTTTTCAACTTATTGATTGTTCTCTTCAGTTCAACAATGTCTTTATCTTTCAAAGGCCTGATATTAACTAATGCGATAGTGTAACCTTCTCTTAGAACATCTAGAGTCTCTTTAATATCGTCAAAGCTTTGAACAACAAAAGACTTAACCATTATCTTGGAGCGATTTCCAACGTGTTTAGCTGAATCAATTTCTACGAATTCGTCTTCTCCGTACATATCATCAAATTCATCAACCCTGTTTCCAAGGCCTAATCTATTTCTTAATTTTGAAATTATTGCCATTTTATTGTCCTTTCACAGATTACTAGCCTTGAGTGGTATATAAAAATTTCTGTAAAACACTACTCACTTTCCAGCGCACTAATCACACTCCATAGTTGTGTCCTAGTAAACATTGGAAGATTTGGATCGTTTGAGATCTCATCTAGGCTCTGAATCGCCCTATCAATTATTACTTCCTTTGAACAGTCACCGTCTTCATTTAGGCAAGAGAGAGTATCTTCTACCTTGGATCTGACGTTTTTTGGGACAGTATTATCTTCTCTTATAGAATGTAACATTTCTAGAATATTTCCCATGTCTGTCATTTTTGCCCCTCGAGTAGTATGATTAACAGACGCTCAGTTTAAAAAATTAATTGTTCTTTTGTTGAGATTTATTTAAACTCTCCATGACTTTGGATTGAGTTTCTTCAAATTGCTTCTTCAAACTAGCCTCTTGTTTTGCTAAGCTTTCGGATCTAACTTTCAACAATTCAATTTTGTCGTTGAGTTCTTTAACTAGATCTTCTTTCTTTGATTCTATCATGACTGGTCCAACAATCTTGAATGGTTTACCGTTGTAACCTTCAAGTTCTTTCATGGAATTTTCAGATTCCATCAGTTGAAGTTGAACGTTTTGTTTTTGCATTTCCATTCCTTTTAGACTTTGTTCAAGTACTTGTAGTTGGGAAATTGCAGTTTCTAAGTTAAATTCTTCTGTCATTTTAAATAGCCTTAACCTTTGTACTGATTACTCTTTCTTTGTAAAGAACTTTGTATCCGCAGTAGGGACACCTAATTTTCTTTTTGATATAGTCTTGTTTGATTTGTTTGCTACAATTAAAACATTTATATGATGCCATTTTAGGGTGTGTATGCTCCTCCAGTAAATTTAGCTTCACATTTTTTACACTGGTAAATTCCGAGTGAAACTCTCTTAACTTTTAATTCGTCACAGTAAGGACATTTGTGTTTAGCCTTCTGTCTTGATTCAATTCTATCAATCTTCCTTCTAGTTTTGATTCCGTATCTTGCTCCGAATCTTCCCGCCGGTCCTTTTGTATTTGCCATTTTATGTTATTATCAAGTGAGGCTGCACGGATTTGAACCGTGATCCCCAGGTCCCAAACCTGGAAGGCTAACCAAGTTACCCCACAGCCTCGTAAGACTACGAGGTTATTCCTTTTCCTCCTCGGTTTCTTCTTTCTTTTCCTCTTTTTTCTCTTTAACTTTACCTTTCTTTTTAGCGAATGCCTTGTCAAGTTCTGCTTGAACTTCTTTTAGGTCTTCTTTTAATTTGTTAGCTTTCTCGTCACTTATTTCTGTGTTTCCTGAACTAATTTCTGCATCGAATTTACCCTCATCTAGTGCAATATTAAATGCTCTAGATTCTGTACCCTCAACTAAAACACCTAAACTATTACATGTTCCAGCAACTGCTTTAATTCCAGCTTTCAAATCTGTAGTAAATAAGCTTTCGGATTTCATTTTTGCGATTTTGATTAATTGTTCGATTGCAATGTTTCCTTCTTTTCTTTTTTCAGGTTCTCCGCTACCTCTCTTGATCCCTAGAGCATTCTTGATTAATTCTGCTGCAGGAGGACTTCTAACTGTAATTTCGTAGGTTTTATCTTTTTCATCAACGTCTAGTTCAACAGGAACTTTAAGTCCTTTGTAGGTTTCAGTTTTCTCGTTGATATCTTTTAGAATTTGTTGCATATCCATTTTCAAAGGACCCAATGTTTGAGCCATTGCAGGATTAGTGGTGGCTTTTCCGCCTTCAATCATTAATTTTATTTTTGCCATTTTTACAAGTTAATATTAAAGTCATCATCGTCCATGGTCATGTCCACTTCTTCAACAACTTTTCTTTCTTTCTTTTTCTTCTTCTCTCCTTCTTTTACTTCGCCGTTATTTTCATTCATTACTTCTTCAACGGATTCTTTAACTTCTACTTTTTCTTCTGGTACAAGTTCTCTGTTTTTTAAATCTTCTGACGCACCTTCTTCTCTTCTAATAACTTTCACTGAGTCCATCTTTACAGTGATTGGGATAGGTACTGCTGCCTCAAGCAGTTCTACAACTACTTCGTCTTTAGTGTGGTCTATTCTTGTTACTTTTGCTTCTTCTCTCTTGAAAGGTCCACTAATAATCTCTACAACGTCGCCTTGAATAATGTTAACTTGTACTTTGACTTGTTCAAGCATGTGCTCTATTTCTTTATAGTCGACTGGTGATGGAAGTAATCCTCTTGCATAGGGTACTTTTTGGTATGATTCTTCGGCATCCTCTCTGTTTTCAGCTTCAAGGAAGATGTATCCTCTTAATCCGTGAGCCTTAATTACGCTATAAACTCCTAGATTTTTCTTTTCTATATTTGCTTTTATGAAGTCAAATACTTGGTCTTCCCTGTTGGATGTTGTTCTTAATGCGAAAATTGCCATTTTTTTCCTTAACTAAACATTTGCCATGCAATCTGAATAAAAAATCCGATTATTCCTATTATAAGTATTCCTATTCCACTTACTTTCACAATAACCTTGAATTCTTCCATGGAGGGCTTTTTGGTCACTTTAAAGACCCTTAGTATCTCCTTGAAGAATGATTTTATTCTAGATGCCACGGGCATTTCAACTCAAATTGCTTTTTAAAGTTTTTGATAAATTCATTTATTCAGAAGTCGTCATTATCTACAAAATCTATGCCTAGTTCATTTTCTATGGCTTTTGTAGCCCTTTTAGAGGAGTCTCTGGTTCTTCCACTGATTTGTGTACTATCTACACCAGTTACAATTAGCATTGTTCTAATGGTTTTAGCTAAATCGTCTGAAACTTGAGCTCCCCAAATAATTCTTGCTTCTGGGCTTAATTGGCTTGAAACTGATTCGACAACTGTTTTTGCTTCGTCCAAGGTCATATCTGGTCCGCCTGAAACATTAACTAACGCTCCGTTTGCGCCTGCAATATCAATATCTAATAAGGGATTTGTCAAAGCTTTACTCACACTTTCGATAGCTCTATTTTGGGAATCACTTTCACCGACTCCAATCATTGCAACTCCGCCTTGGCCCATTACTGCTTTGATATCTGCAAAATCTAGGTTAACTAAACCTGTTTTTGTGATTAGTTCTGCAATGCCTTTTACGGAATTTGTTAGAATTTCATCTGCAACTCTGAATGCAGTTTGCAAAGGTAAGTCGGGTGCTAGCTCTAAAAGTTTGTCATTTGGAATAACGATTAGTGTATCAACGTTTTTTTCTAATTTTTCCAAACCTAGCATTGCATTTTCATATCTGTTTTGCCCTTCCATTTGGAAAGGAACTGTAACTATTGCAATTGTCAAGGCCCCGATTTTTCTTGCTTGCTCTGCAACAACAGGTGCACTTCCAGTACCTGTTCCTCCGCCAAGTCCGCAAGTAATAAAGATCATGTCTGCTCCACCAAGTTTGTTCTTGATTTCGTGTTCACTTTCTCTTGCAGCTTCTTCACCTACTAGGGGTTTTCCGCCAGCACCCATTCCTAGTGTACTTTCTCTTCCAAGTAAGATTTTAGAGTCTGCTGCGGTGTATAGTAAATCTTGAGCATCGGTGTTAGCTGCGATAACTTCAGTCCCACTAATACCTACTTCTTTAATTCTGTTAATAGTATTATTTCCTGCTCCGCCTAAACCTACAACTTTGATTCTTGCGGATTGATTTTTAACTAAATGTTCAAGTTCTTCATCAAAAGAAGTCTTTGTTTGTTTCAAATGTTCAGGGTTTGCGCCTGCCAATTTTGCACTTTGTATCATACTGTCCATGATTTTCACGCTCTTGTAGAACCGTAATAATTTGTAAAGAACTCGATATATAAACTTAATTATCTTTTAGTAGTTACTTCTCTTTTTTAACTTCTTTTTTCTTAAACTCAACCTTCTTTAAGGTCTTAATTGTTTCCTTAATTTTTTCTTCAAGAAGTTTTTGGAATTGTTCAGGTAATTCTAAATCTACAGTCGCATTTCCATTTTCGACTGTACAGTCTATATCTCTAGAAATTAATCCTTTGATTACACTCTTCAATTTTGTCGCATCGTCTTTGATTTCTTTTATAATGTCTACTTCGTATTGGACTTCTTTTCCTGAAAGGGGGTGGTTAAAATCAACTAAAACTCTTCCACCAGAAACTGTCCTGATAGTGCCATACATTCCATCTATATTGACTTGCAAGCCTGGAAATGGCTTCATATTGTCTTTTTTGAATGCGCTCATAGGGACCATTTTGATTAATTTAGCATCTTTTTTACCAAATGCATTCTCGATACCTAAATCAATAGTGTAAGATTTTCCTATTTCTTTACCTTCGAAGAAATCATCCAGACCTTTGACTAAATCTCCATTGCCTACACAAATAATTCTTGGAGAATACTCTGCACTTTTGTTCAGAATTTTTTCTTTTTCAGCAACTTCTCTTTTGGTGAGATCAAAAATATCTCCTGTATCCTTGACTCTTCCGACAAAGTCAATTTCAATGAAGTCGCCTTTTTTTATTGCCATCTTATGAATTCTCAATTATCGTTATTTAAGTTTATTCCTTTGTTTTTTTAGACTGTCTTGAGTCTTTTGGAGAACTGTTCAACATTATTCTATGGTATTGCACTCTACTGAATCCTTTTTGAAAATAGGATTTTCTTGTACCTTGTAGGTAAAATTCAATCTCTGTTCCAGGAAGACCGCTTATTCTAAGGTCGTCCTCTCTCAACCATGCATTTTCATCTGGGAAAACTAAGTCTGGCAATCTTTTTCCCGGAATTGGCAATTTTTCTGAGTGGAGGGAGGTTTCATGAAATACTTCAGTTGTTCCTGTTAAACTTCTGCCTTCTGTTAACAAATCGGAACTGTCATAATTGCTCACTCCGACAAAAATTGCTGCACTCAAAAAAGAACTAGATGCCCATCCAAGATTGTATAATCCATCCTTGATTTTAAACATAAGGCTCAGCTATTTGAGTGTATTATAAGCTTTTTGAATCAAATCAGAAATACTTATAAATGCAACCAATGACAAACACAACATGAGCACAAAACCCGTTGAAGTTGGAGGTTTGAAGATTGGAAGTTACGTTGTTGTTGATGGCGTAGCGTGTACAGTGAAAAGTATTCAAGTTTCTAGGCCTGGAAAGCATGGTCATGCAAAATCTAGAATTGAAGCGGTGGGCATAATTGATGGCCAAAAGAAGATTTTTATCAAACCTAACCATGATAAGATGGAGAGTCCGATTATTGAAAAAGAAACTGCACAGGTAATTTCGATTTCGGGAGATTCTGCAAGCGTTATGGATCTAAAATCTTATGAGACCTTTGATATCAAGGTTCCTGATGAATTAAAGGAAGATATTGCTGAAGGTGTTAATGTTATCTATTGGATAATCTTAAATGATAAGTTAATGAAACAAGTAAAGAAGGATTAAAATGGCTAAATTCAAAGAAGCAGAAGAAAGGACAATTAAAGGAATCTTTGTATGTAAGAGATGTAAGTCTAAACAAAGAACTTCTGCATTAAAAGTTGTACTCAAAGCTGTAAAGTGTAGGTCCTGTGGTGGGAAAAGCTTTAGAGCACTTAGAAAGATCAGGGTGTCAGGTAAATAGCTTTGCCTAGGTCTTAATTAAAGGGGAAAACATGAATTTAGATATAATCTTAGCATTAATTTTTTATTTACTTCTAATTCTATTCTTTGTAAAACATAAGTCGAATGTTCAATTCCAAGGGAAGATCTTTGCATTGTACAAGACTAAATGGGGGATCAACCTCATGGACAAGATTGCAAAGAGATTCCCTCGAACATTGCATTTTCTTGGCTATATTAGTATAATTACTGGTTTTTTTGGTATGCTTCTAATATTTTATTGGTTACTTAAAGGTACTTTTGACTTACTTTCGGTTTCAGGAGCAGCACCTGCAGTTGCACCGGTTCTTCCTGGAATAAAGGTAATGCCTGGTCTTCCAGTTCTATCTTTTATGCATTGGATAATTGCAATATTGATAATTGCAGTAATTCATGAATTTTCACATGGTATTTATGCAAGACTTCACAAGATAAAAGTAAAAAGTTCAGGTTTTGCACTTTTTGGTCCAATTTTGGCAGCTTTTGTTGAACCTGAAGAAAAGCAATTATCTAAAAAATCAAAGAAAGCTCAACTTTCTGTATTTTCAGCGGGACCATTTTCGAATATTCTCACTGGATTTTTGTTCATTGCAGTAATGCTATTTGCTACATTGCCTTTACAGTCTGCAGTTTTTGAATCAGATGGGGTAATTGTAAATGGTTTAGTTGAGGGATATCCTATGGAGCAATCTGGTGTAGAGGTTCCATTCACAATTGAGAGTTTTAACGGAATAGAAATAAATGACTTTGCGGATTTCACAAATGCTACTCAAGATTTTATGGCGGGGGATGAAGCATTCATCATAACTGAAAAGGGAAATTATTCGGTTATATCTGCAGCCAATCCTGAAAATTCTTCAAAAGGGTTCTTGGGTGTTTCTCATTTTGAATTAGCTAGGAAGCCAAAGGATTCGATAGTTAATGATTATGGGTTATGGGTACCTGCATTAGTGGATTGGACTCATATGTTATTTTTCTGGTTATGGGTGATAAGTTGGGGTGTAGGTTTATTCAATTTACTTCCGCTAGGGCCGGTTGATGGTGGAAGAATGCTTCTTACAGGGTTGTCCTCTGTAATAAAAGATCAGAACAGGGCAAGGAAAATTTGGTCTTGGATAAGTATGACGTCATTAATGTTGATCTTCATAAATTTAGCACCTTATCTTTGGAAGTTATTGCTGTTCTTGTTAAGGCCTTTTTTAATTATGTTAGGTTTATTTTAAATAGTTTAATAAACAAAATTTTAACATGATTGTAGATGTACACTGCCATCTTAATTTTCCACAGTTCAGGGAAGATGTAGATGAGGTAATTGACAGGGCGAAAAACAAGGGTGTTGTTAATATAGTAAATGCAGGAACAGATCACAAGACTAATTTGGAAGTTTTGGAACTTGCGAAGAAGGATGAAATTCTAAAGACGACGTTAGGTTTGTACCCCACATATGCTATGAATCTTTCTCAAGAAGATTTAGAAAAAGAGATAGAATTCATAAGGTCTAAGAAAGATGAAATTGTTGGTATTGGGGAGATTGGTTTGGATTTTCATTTGACAAAGGAGGGAGATCTAAAACAAAAACAGATTGTTGCTTTCAAAAAAATAATTTCTTCATTGAAAGATTTAAACAAAGTTTTTGTTATTCATTCGAGGAAAGCAGAAAGGGAGTGTATTGAGATTTTGGAAGAATTTGGTGTAAAAAAAGTGAATTTCCATTGCTTTTCTGGGAGTTTCAAGTTAGCGAAGAGGATAGAAGACAATGGCTGGACTATGTCCATACCGGCTAATATTGACAAAAGCGAACACTTTCAAGGGATAGTTAAACAAACTTCGATTAATAACTTGCTTACTGAAACTGATGCTCCATTTTTATCTCCGCTGGGGGAATCAAGAAGTGAATCTTCATTTATCTCAGAAACAATTAAGAGAATATCTGAGATAAAAAACATGAATGTTGATGAGGTTGAAAAAAATATTTACTTCAATTACCAAAAATTATTTTTGTAACTCTTGAGTGTTAAGTTATATTGCAAAACATAATTAACAAAATATAAACAGAAAACTATTTAAGGAAAAATACATCTTGAAAAAATAGGACACCCAATTCATTGTCCAATATCCGAATGAACGAAAAAGAGAGGTGAAAAGGAAATGGTTGCTAGAAGAAGAACTACTGCTAGAAAAACAGCAAGAAAGACTACAAGAAGAAC
>CAYFOE010000001.1:0-88971 GCA_964344635.1 Candidatus Woesearchaeota archaeon | reverse complement strand
TGCTGCTAGGAAGACAACTAGAAAGGTTGCAAGAAAGACAGCAAGAAAGACTACAAGAAGAACTGCTGCTAGGAAGACAACTAGAAAGGTTGCAAGAAAGACAGCAAGAAAGACTACAGCTAGAAGAAAAACTGCTGCTAGAAGAACTACTACAAGAAGGAGACGTTAAGTCTCTTTCATTTTTATATTTCTAAAATTTTACCTGAATCACCTGGATTAATTAGTAATGTTGAGTTGATCTTATCTTCAAATCCGAATGTTTCATGGAAGTGGCCACAAGAGAAGATGGTAGGCTCTATCTCTTTAATCGCCCACTTTATGCTTTTAGAGCCATTATGTCCCAAATCAGGCAGATTGTCTAATTTAGTTTCGTAGGGTGGGGCGTGTGTAATAAAGACAATCTTGCCACTTAGTCCTGGTTTAATCTGTTTCACCCATTGTTCAAGTTTTTTGTCTTGTTCATTAAATCCTCCACCACCATAACCTACAAATTTAACTCCCCCAAATTCAACAATTTTTTTATGAATGTGTATTATGTTTTTACCATCGCAAAACTTCTCAACATCTTCAGAACTTTCATGATTTCCATGAATTAAAAGCAATGGAATTTTTGTATTTTTGAAAACTTCAAAGAACTTCTCCAAACCTTCTCCAAAAACACTCATATCTCCACAAGAAACAATTAAATCACATTCTTTACTTTTCTCTAATAATGCATTTAATTTTTTTCCAAATTCTACGTTATCGTTGATATAGTAGTCTTCAGAATTACTTCCTGAATGTACATCGGTAAAAAACAGTATCTTCATCCAATGTACTTTGCAAGCAATATTTTTATAACTTTCTTAAGCGTTGAGATATCCGCTCATAAATCCGCTTTCGAATACGTCAATTTCGTCATTTTCTTCTAGATTTTCAATAAAGTCCATATCATAGAAATGGTTGCTAGTATCCATGTTCAACCTCATTAGTCTCTCACTAGTTATTCTCTCAATGTTTTCGTGGCTTAAATCAATTTTTACGATCACTTGGATCACCTCCATTTAATAACTTTAGAAAAGAGTTCTATTTTAAAAGAAAAATCAGTAGAATCAGTAAGTGTGATAAGTGCATTAAACAAATTTACTCAGGTTTCCTTCGTTCTCGGGACCGCCGTAAGTAACTTTTGTGGATCTGCCTTTGCCTTCATTGATTTCCTTTAGAGTAATAAACTTGTTTTTACTGAGGCTTTTTAACTTCCTTTGGAATGTTGTGTATGCTTGTTTTCCATTCTGTTTTTGATAAACTTCGTACATTCTTTTGCTGGTTATTCCAGAATTAGTTTTTACTATCTTTAAAATAAATTCTTCCTCTTCTCCTAGTTGTTTCAAACTCTTTCTTTGGAATTCATTAAGCTTGTTTATTGCGGTTTCAGCATCAGTTAATTCTATTTTTCTCTTAGCTTTAGATTCTGCTTCTTCGCCAGCATTTTTTAGTAAGAATAATCCTGATCTTAAATCTCCGATCTCCACAGTTTTTTCAACAATCTTTTCAAATGCGTCATCGGCTAGAACTCCGGGAACAAAAGCATATTTAACTCTCTCACTTAATATGTCTCTTATTTCTTCATAGTTGTATTGTTTGAATTCTACGATCTCTGCTAACATTCTACTCCTAACTCTTTCGTCCAACTTGCTAAGCCAGTTTTTTTCATTAGTGATGCAAACAAGAGATTTTGTGAATATTTCTTCAAATAAGGTGTAGAATATTTGCTGTTCATCTATTTTGTCGGCTTCATCTAAAACAATAACACAAGAACCTTTGTTCAATATTTTTGTAACTTCTTTAATGAGTTCGTCGGTATTCCGGTTGCTGATAAATCTAAATCCTAGTTGGTTGCACATTTCGACAATGATCTTATAGGGGGTGTCTTTTTTCCAACAATTAATGAATAATGTTTTAATGGTGCTGCTCTCTTCCTTTAATTCATCTAATAGGTGTTTAGTGGCAACAGTCTTTCCTAATCCTGGAGAGCCAGTAACCACTACATTCTTTCCACTCCTATTGCTGAATAATGGCTTTAAACATTGAGCAATATAGCCTTGCTCACCTTCCCTGTGCTTAACTATTGGGGGCATATAGTCTACATCCAATGCCATGCTTTCTAAGAATAAGCTCTCATCATCTCTCAGCATATCTTCAAAAATACCCATAATTCTCAAAACAACCTCAGACTTATTAAGATTTATGCAGTTTTATCAAATAATACAGGAACTATTTAAATGAATGAATAGTTTGAAACATTATGCAGAAAAAAATAATCAAAAAAGGTGGAAAGAGGCTAGATAGGTATATCTTAGATCAGTTCCCTTCATCTACGCTATCTGAGGTCTATAAATGGATTAGGGTTGGGAGGGTAAAGGTTAACAGCAAAAAACAAAAGCATTCTTACAAATTAAAGAACAACGATATGCTTACCTTATACCTCACAGATGACCAAATCTCTGATTATTCTAAAGAAGGAGTGGTCCATAAAAAAACATTCAAAACAGTCTATGAAGATAAGAATATTTTAGTCTTAGATAAGCCGTCATTCTTGGTTTCCCAGGGTGGACCTGGATTAAATGAAAATAATTTAGTAAACCAGGTTAGGTTTTACCTAAATGATCCTAAGTTAGTAATCTCTCTAGGGAATAGGCTAGATAAAGAGACTTCTGGTTTGATGGTTCTTGGAAAGAATAGGGATGCAAATTCTAAAATTTATGATTTAACCAAGAAAAGAGAGATAGAAAAGAAGTACTATGCATTGGTTTATGGAAAATTGAAAAACAAAAGGGGAACTTTTAAAGATTATTTGGCAAAAGGCAGGAAGAATTTCCAACAAATTTCGAGGGTAGTTTCAAAAGATCATTCTTGGGCAAAGTTCTCATCAACAGAATACAAGGTTCTAAAACAATACAAGGACTATGCATTATTGGAACTAAAATTAAACACTGGAAGAATGCATCAGATTCGTGTCCAATTATCTTCAAGAAATCTTCCAATAGTTGGGGATAAATTGTATGGTGATGAAACAATAAATAAAACTTTTCCAAAATTAAAGAGACAATTCTTGCATGCTTGCCAAGTTAAGTTCAGACATCCGTTTACAAATAAGATGATGGATCTAAAATCTGAACTCCCTAGCGACCTAAACAAGGTGATTAAATCTCTTTAACATTACTTTCGCTATCTAGAGAAACCAGTCTGAAGCCAAGACCCATCTTCATTAAAGCACTAACTAATGCCATATGGTCTCTTCCATCTCCTGAGACAAAATTTACAGCAATCTCCATTCCTTCTATTTTGTCTTTCAGTTTAGTTTGGATCTCGCTGCTTAATTCTTCAACATTTTTGCCAGTTAGTTCGATAAGTTCTACGCCTTCTTCCGGCTTATAATTCTTAATTCCGAAATCATTGGTTAATAAAATTACTTTTTTCCACTTATTGCCTTCCATGCCTGAAAGAAGCCTGTTTACATGACCCCACGTGCCTTTCCCAGTACTCAAAAATGCAACTAATTCTGTCATAACTCTTTGATGCCAGCATTATTTTTAAGCCTTTATGTGGCACAGTTCACAAAAACATTTCGGATAATGTTTAATGAAAGATAAAAGTAATAAAATGATATTTTTTATATGAAATTAATATTTGTAATTTTCTTAATCATCCTAACTTCCTCTTGTACAACGGAAAAATTATCCGGGCCGTATCTGGTGATAAAGGTCGTTGATGGTGACACCATAAAATTAAACACCTCTGAGAAGGTTAGACTGTCTGGAATAAATACTCCTAAAAAGAAAGAATGCCATCACCAAATGTCGACATCAAATCTAACCAGTTTCCTCTTGTATAAAGAAGTTTTTTTAGAAAGGGATATTACGAACAAGGGAAAATATGGCAGAATACTCAGGTACGTTTATCATAATGGTGAATTTATTAATGGGAAAATGGTCCAACTTGGATATGCTAGAGTCTATGACAAATATGCAAATGACACAAAATATTACTCTTACTTAAAAGAGCTAGAATTAGTCCCTAAGTCTCAAAAACAGGGGGTTTGGGCTTGTTAGGGCTTTCAAAAAAGTTATAAATCTTATATTTCTAACAACTTTCATGGATAAAAAAATAATTCTTGCACCTGTCGGAGATAACATGGATGCTCTTTATGTTGGACTCAGAGATTTTCCTGCAAGCAAAATAATACTATTAACTCCCAAGGGGATGATGGATGAAGCAAAAAAGGCAGAAGAAGAATTAAAGAAGTTTGGAATAACCGTAAAAATTTTAGAAATAGAGGGTAACACTTGGGAGGGTATTTTTGAAAAAGTATCAAAAATCGCTGCATCTGAAAAAGATGAGATAATTGTAAATACTTCCTCGGGAGATAGAAACTCTCAATGTGCGATGACTTCTGCGGCATTTGTTAATGGGCTAAAGGCTTTTTCCGTCATGGATGAAGAGTCGATGCTTCTTCCGATACTAAAATTTTCATATTACAAAACTCTAACGGATAAAAAATTAGATATTCTTAAGGTCCTTTATGAAGATAAAACTTGTTGTAGATCTTTAGAAGAACTAAGTAAGAGGGTTAAGATGAGTCCGCCTTTAATCTCTTACCATATTAATGGGACATTAAAATCTGAAGGATTAAAGACTCTTGGGCTAGTAGATGTTACTGAAAAAAATGGAAAGATGAGTTTGTCAATTTCAATGCTTGGAAGATTATTGATGAAAGGTTATATCTAATTTCTTAGTCAAATTTATAAACTCTTCAAATGCAAAAGACGCAAGGTGTTTGAATTTTTTAAACTGTGCAAGGATTGTGGTAGTCCAGTGCAAGGCAAAGTTTTAGTTTTGGGTCTTCCGTGGACTTTTTGCGGAAAGTGTAATAAGGTTATGGGCTAGTTTTGTTTACAACATAAAATATTTCATTTTCTAGCTCAAAACTTTCAAATTTGTAATTTAACCTTTCGACCATAATTTCAAACCATTTTCTTCTTGGTCGGTTCATTTTCTTGCGAGAAATTGTCTCGGTGGAAAAGCTAACGATTACGAATTGAGAATTAATGTTTTTTAAGAATTCTTCAGTTCTTTTGTGGCTTTTCTTCCCATAATCTAGAATATCTGCCATTTTCAAAAGAAGGCATAGATCATATTTCTTTTTTGGAAGTGTTTCTAAATAGTTTTTGTCAAAAGCATTAATCTCAAAACATTCTCCTGTAAATCCTAGTTTCTTTTCTGTAATCTTGAGGTATTTGTTAAGCAATTCAATGTCTTTCTTGACAGCATCAAAACCCTGGTATTCAAAATTCTTCCAGCCTGAAAATAAAAGTGAGAATAAATTTAATCCGCAACCAAAGTCGATTATTTTTTTAGGGTTGGGGATAAGTTTGGATATTTTAGAATAAATTTCTTCATAGTCTTCTTTTCTTTCTCTTGTTGAAGAATGACAGTGCAACATTTCGATGTGTAGTTCTTTGAGTTTTTCAGTGTCTTTTTCTTGTATGATTTTGTCTAGTATTTTCTCTTTCTTTTTTTGGTTTCTTATTTGGTAGACTGCATAAGTTTTATGTAAGAAATCTTTAACAAGTTTTGAGGCTTCCTTTTCTTTCGTATCTTTGAACTTTTCAGCGATGCTGTTTACGTAATCTTCGCTAAGCCTTGTAAATTTCTTAGATTTTAGTACGTTCTCGACTAGTTTTTCTTTCATAGTTTTTCAATAGGAGGGGCCTTAATATAGTTATCCAAAGAATAAATACAAAAACTTTTAAACTTTTTTAACAATCAGTTAGCTATGCCTAAAAAAATCTCTAAGGATATTCCTCTAAGTGAAATCACTCTTAGAAGGTATGAAAAGCCTTACAAGATGACTAGAAGAGAATCTACAAGGATGCTCTGTCTTTCAATAGGCCTCCTTCAACCTGGTGATTCAAGAGATGTAGTGGTCGATGTTCTTCAGAGTATAATGGATGCAAGTAATAGGAAAAAGTTGATTACTTCCGAAGATGTTCAAAAGAAGGTTATTGCGTATAGGAAGAAAAACAAACTTCCTGTAAATGGTGTTGCTGCATCGAATATAAGGAGACAAATGAAGCGTTTGAAAGACTTACAAATTATTGAAAAAATAAAAAATGAGTATAGGGTTGCAGAATATGAGGCTCTTGATGTAATTTTTGAAGAAAGAATTAAGAAGTATTATTTATCTCAGATTCTGAGCAGGGTTAAAGAGTATTGTAAGGCAGCGAAATAATGATTTATGAACCTAGGGAAGATTCTTTTCTTTTAGAGAAAGTTGTGATTAATGAGACAAAACCTAATGATAAAGTTCTTGACATGGGTACTGGTTCTGGTATTCAAGCATTGGCGGCTAAAAAGATTGCAAGTGATGTTACTGCTGTAGATATTAATCCTGAATGTATAAATAGCCTTCAATCAACACAACTGAAATTAGTAGAATCGAACTTATTCGATAATATTGCAGGTTCTTTTGATTTGATAATCTTTAACGCACCTTACCTTCCAAGGGATCCAAACGAACCAGAAGATTCAGCCTTAGCAACTACTGGGGGGGAAAAAGGTCACGAAATCATTGAAGAATTCTTAAAACAAGCAAAATCCCATCTAAACAATGATGGAAGAATCCTCTTATTATACTCTTCACTCTCAGGACAAATAAAAGAAATTGCAAAGACTCTTAAATACGGTTTAAACATAGTTTCAGAAGAGAAAATGGCTTTTGAAACCTTGTATGTGGCAAGATTAACACCAAAAATTTTATAAACTCAAATTTCGAAGCAAATACACTCAAGAACTACTCAGACGCTGTCTGTGTTCGAAATGAACGGATCTAAAAATCCAGTAGTAGAGATTCAAAATGGATAAAAAACAAATACTCCAGGCAATTAAGTCGGCTAGAGGGAATGCTAAACAAAGAAATTTTACGGAATCCGTAGATTTAGTTATTAATTTGAAAGGTTTAGATTTAAAGAAAGAAGATCAAAAGATTCTAGCATTTATACCTTTGCCACACCAAAGGGGAAAGAAGGCAAAAGTTACAGCTTTAATCGATCAAGCACTGGTTACAAAAGCAAAGGCTGATTGTGACAATCATGTTCTATTAGAAGATTTCAAAAAACAAGATAAGAAGGCAATAAAGAAACTGGCTAGCCAAACTGACTTTTTTATTGCTCAAGCTACAATAATGCCTAAGGTTGCAGCAACCTTCGGTAGAGTGCTAGGTCCGAGAGGAATGATGCCAAATCCAAAGGCTGGATGTGTTGTACCTCCTACTGCAGATCTTAAGCCTATTGTAGAGAGATTACAAAAATTAATCAAAATTGAAACTAAGGGCGAACAAACAATCAAAACAAGTATTGGCCTAACGTCTTTGAAGGATGAAGAATTAGCAGACAACGCAATGGCTGTTTACAATTATGTAGTTCACCACGTGCCTCAAGAGCTTAACAACATCAAGAATGTTGTATTAAAGACTTCAATGGGTAAACCTACTGTTGTTGGTGAAAAGGTGGAGGTTAAAGAATGACTACTTACAAGCCTCACATATCTTCAGCAAAAAAAGCAGAAATAGCTGAAATCAAAGAACTATTCAACAAGTACAAGGTAGCGGGCATAGTAAATCTAGAAGGACTGCCGACATTAATGCTTCAAAGAATTAAATTCGCATTGGGTGACTCCATCCACCTAAAACCCACTAAAAAGAGATTAATCAAAATTGCAATTGACGAATTAAAAGATAAAAAGAATCTAGGCCAAGTTAAGGAACAACTTAGGGGTCTACCTGCATTATTATTCACAAACGAAGATCCATTCTTATTATACAAGAAATTAGAGAAAAGCAAAGCTTCTGCGGCTGCAAAGCCAGGACAAAATGCACCTAATGATTTGGGTGTAGAGGCAGGAGAAACACCTTTCGCTCCAGGACCCATGATTGGAGAATTGGGCATGCTTGGATTAAAAACAGAAGTAAAGGATGGAAAGATTCACATTAGGGACGACAAGGTGCTTGTGAAAGAGGGAGAAGAAATCTCTGAACAAGTTGCTGGCCTACTTGCAAAGATGAACATTGAGCCTATGAAGGTAGGATTAAATTTATTATTAACTTATGAAAATGGAGAGATCCTGGATAAAACTGTATTAGCTGTTGATGAGGAAGAATACTTGAACAACCTTAAGGCTGCTCACTCAGAATCATTAGCTCTGGCAATGCATCTAGGAATCATTAACTCTGAAACAGTCAGGCCTATAATTTCCAAGGCTCATAGGGAAGCAGCAGGTCTTGCAGATTCCGCTGATATTATCACATCAGATAATGTTGGTAGGGTATTGGCTAAGGCAGAAGCTGCAGCATCCAACATCAATACTAAGGTTCCAGAAGCACCTGTTCAAGAGGAAGCTCCGACAGAAACACCTGTTGAAAGCGAAGAGAAGGCTTCTAGTGAAGAACCAAAAGATGTAAAAACAGATACTGAAGAAACTAAAGAAGGAGATGAGGAATCAACTAATACTCCAACAGATCAATAAATTACGGAGATAATATTCACTCGGAGGAAAAACCCAAAAAATGGAATACGTATATGCCGCAATGTTGATACACAAACTAGGCGGAAAAATAGAAGAAGACACAGTTAAGAAAGTGATTCAAGCAGCAGGTGGCACACCTGACGATGGTCGTGCAAAAGCACTGGTTGCAGCACTTAGTGATGTTGACATAGATGCAGCTATCAAAGAAGCAGCAGCTGTTCCTGTAGCAGCGGCACCGGCAGCAAGTGCGGGTGGCGAAGCAGCTCCAGCAGCAGAAGAAAAGAAAGAAGAAGAAGAAGAAGACAAGAAGTCCGCAGATGAAGCGGCAGCAGGTCTTGGGGCTCTATTCGGTTAGACCCCTCCTTTTTCTTTTTCTTTTTAATTTGCTTCTCTGTTGCATATCAAAAAAATGACAAATGCAGAAAATACCGGAAATGCGCAAGAGAAACCGCAAGAACCAAAGCAAGATATTTCTAGCCTGAAGGCTAAATTAAATGAACTTAATTCTAAAAAAGAAGAATGGTTCAATAAAAAAGAAGAACTTAACAAAAAGATATCTGAATTGGTTAATGTTCTAAAGAATGCAAATCCTGAGGTTATTTCTAGAAAATCTAAGGAAGCTGAACTTAAGAAGAAGAGAGATGAGTGTAATAAAAAATTCAGAGAACACTTGGAACAATCTAAGGGCTTAGTAAAGGGGAGGGAGAACCTTAGGGAAAAATTTGGTAAAGGTGCAAATCCTCATAGTCTAAAAGAGCGTTTGGAAAAATTAGAATATTCTATAGAGACTGAAGTTCTTTCAATAGAAAGGGAAAAGTCTTTGATGAGGCAGATAAAAGAAATAAGGAAGAATCTCGAAGAAAATGAAGATACTGGAGATTTCAAATCTCAGATGGGAGAGATTTCCCAAAACCTAAATGAAGCTAAGGAACAAGCAGACAAGTACCATCAAGAACTAAAGGAGTTAGTTAATAAAAATAAAAAGGAATTCAAAGAGTACATAATCAATTCTAAAAAAGTAAACGAGTTAAAGAAGGAGCAGAGACAAGCTTTCAAAAAATTCATAGAGTTTAAGACTGAATTTTCAAAATTAAATTCTCAATTGAAAGTATTGTTGAAAGAATCTGGCGAGTTGCCTCCTAAGAGGAAAAAACAACCTAGAAAGAGGAGAGATAAAACTCAGGACATTAAGAAGATTCAAGAAAGTTTTGTAGATTCGGCAAAAATCATTGAAGAAAAAGTAAAGGAAGTAGAAGATAAGATCAAAAAGAAAAAGAAGTTAACAACTAAGGATCTTATTGCGATGCAGGGCGCAGATTAGATCTATTTAATAATTCTTTAAAATCTCCTATAATTGGAATTTCTTCAATATGGTATTTTCTAATTAAATAAATCCAAACTAGTGCAACATAGATCCCGGATAGTAGCTTCCACATGATCATGTGCAATGTCAAAAATAGGTTGATGTTTTCGTTAACTAGTAAATAGGCTAGAATATCGATTCGGATAATATTAGCAATCAGGATCAAAATAGCGCCGTGGATAAACATTTTTACACTTTTTTTTAGCCCAACATCTTTGGTCAGTAAAATCAGTATGGCTAATAGTCCGTAGGCTCCGACTGCAGCACATGCTTCTACATAATTGATTGCTTTAGATCCTAGGGATATAACATTACCCGTGATGTCTGCTCCAAAGGGGGACAGAGATAGGTAGGAGATGTATGCAGAGAAATCCACAATTAACCATGAATAAATATCTCTAAATGAAACTAGGACTATGGCTGATACCATTCTTAGAATTAGATTTAGGTAGTATCTCATAAGTCTGAATAACTGGATTTTTATTTAAGTTTTGCCAAATCAAGAAAGCCATATAAATCCTTCATTCTTCAAGAATTCATGAAAATTGGAAAAAAGCTTACACTGAGTTTCACAATTATTGTTGCATTCCTAATAATTAGTTCAATAATCACTGTAGTTTACACTTTACAAATCAATAACAAATTGCATAAAATTACTGAGGAAATCAATCCGTTAGAGAAAGATATTCAGGATATGGTGAGCATTCTATGGAAGAGTAATTATATTGTCCAAAGGTATTCGACAGAGGACAATAGGGAGATATTGGAAGATTTGGAATATGAATTCGAATACTTAAATGAGTTTTTTATTAAAAAATCTGAGGCGCTTAGCAATATTGAAGATCCTCTTGCAAAAGGCGCTATATTGGAAGCGGTTAATAAACATAACACCTTCTATCAGCTTTCTAAGAGGCTTATGGATAAGCGGGCTGAGGATATAGCGAATAACATTGTTTATCAAGAATCTTCAATTTTGATACAGTATAGCATTGCAAAGCAGTTAGAGCGGGATGTTGTGGATGCAGTCGAATCTCTTCAAGAGGCTCAGAATGAGTTTTCTTCACTAAAGGAAGTTGCAAAGTCAGATTCTACTTCTGCAGTGAGGACTGCAATTACTATGATTCTGTTCATTACTTTTGTTGGCATTCTAACTACGCTTGCTGTTCTTTCATCGTTAACAAAAACCATTACTAAGAGAATTAATACTTTGTCTGCGGCTGCAAAGAAGTTATCTCTTGGAAAGTTCAATATTGAGATAGAATCTGATGAAAAAGAAGATGAAATCTCGGAATTGGCGTATACTTTTAATCAGATGGTTTCAAGTATCAGAAAGATAATCCAAGAAAGTCCACGTTTAAAGAAATTCATTAATCTTAAGGGGAAGAAAGAAAAGTTAATGCAAAAATATATTGTTGAGGCTGGAACGAGTTACCTCATAAAAGAGTCTAATTCTCAAGAAGCATATGAAATAATGTTGGATAAGATGAAAGATCATAAGCCTCTTCTGGTTACAAGAAATAACTTAAACACTCTTGAACAAAAATATGGGATTCCTAAGAAGAATATGATTTGGTTATCTGATGAAAAAGAAAAGGGGGTAACTTCAACTTCTAATCTAAATCAGTTACAAAAGATGATCTTGGAGTTTATTACAAAAAACGATGAGGGGGTAATTTTGCTTGATCGGTCAGATTATATTTTAAACAGGTATGGCTTTGAAAATTTTCTTAAGTTTGTTACAAATTTAAATGATAAGATAATGAGTAAGAAAGCTATATTCTTGCTACCTGTGGATCCACAGATATTCAATAATAAGCAATTATCTCTTCTTGAGAAAGAGATTCACACTCCTCCTCAACAGACGGTTACAGAAACACTTTCTGAGGAGCTAAGGGAGATACTCAAATTCATAGCGGATAGGTCTTCTATTAACAAACCTGCTACTTACAAGGATGTTGGGTCCAATTTCACTATTACAGCGCCAACTACGAAGAAGAAAGTGGAAGAATTGCATTCCTTGGGCTTAATTCGCATAACTAAGAGGGGTAGGAATAAGATCCTTAAAACAACGAGAGACGGCGAAAGAATACTGCTTAGTTCATAGTTTTTACTATTTTTCACTATTTTTCACTGTAGGGTCGAGTTTTTTTTAAGTATATTTATAAACAAAATCTACTTTCAGAATAGTAAGTCAAGTTAGCTCTCGACTGCATTTGAAACCTCCGTTCATTCGGTTTGTCTTTGCGATGCCCCCGAGAAACCACCCTCGGGGAAATCATATTTTTAGAAAATTGCTAAGAGGATAGTTATTATTCCTACTCCAAAAACGTAGTATGCGAAGTAGTGGAATTTTCCTTCTTTTAGGACTTTCATGAGGTAGCTCAGGCAGATATATCCTGTGATTGCTGCTGCCAGAACTCCGAAGATTACAGGGAGTGCGTTTTGTAAGAAGAAGTCGAATGGGTTATCGCTGAGGTTGAAGCTTTCCATTATTGTTGCTCCGATTATTGAGGGGATGGATAGTAAGAATGAGAATTTAGCCACTCTTAATCTGTCAATTCCTCTCATCATTCCGAACCCGATGGTTGCACCGCTTCTGGATATTCCTGGGATTAGCGCAAGTCCTTGGAATAGTCCGATAGCTAGTGAGTCTATTAGATTTAGTTTTCTTTTAACGAATCTTTTCTTATTACTTAGTAATAGGATTAGTCCTGTAGCTAGGAATGCATAACCTACGTATAGTAGGTTTTTGAATAAGGAACTGAAGTAGTCATGAAATAGGAATCCTACTAGTGCTGTGACGAATGTTCCTGCAATTATGTATCCTAGTAGCTTAACGTTTGGGGATTTGAATTTGAGTTTAAACAGGTCTTTGATTATGTCGGAGATGTCTTTCCAGAAGAAGAAGAATAAGACTGATAGTGTTCCTAGGTGTAGGTATATGTCGAATAGTACTGGGACTTCTAATCCTAACACGTTTTGGAATAGTGCAAGGTGTCCTGAACTAGATATTGGAAACCATTCAGTTAATCCTTGTACAATGCCTAAGAATATTGCTTCAATTATCCCTAACATATAGTCTCACTCTTGTGTTCAGGATTTAAAGCTTTCCACAACATTTTTAACCATAAAATCTAACAACAAACTATGGCTGTAGAGGTGACAGGCTTTTCTTTTTTTACGTTAAAGGAAAGGTTCATAGAATTATTGATTGCACCGATTACATATTCAGAAATGCTCTGGATTGCAATCCCTTTAGTACTTACCTTATTCCTTACAGAGCTTTATTTCTCAAGGTATAAGCTAGAGGAGCTGGGTTGGAATTCTGCGTATGGTAATGCTTTGGTTTTGTTGTTTGTGTCTGTGGATATTTTTAGGTATTTATTCAACAATAATATGCTTGAAACTTTGAGTGTTAAGCTTGCAATTGCATTAGCGGTAACGCTTATGGCAATCTTCCTAACTATGATTAATTTTTTGCATATACTTCCAGAGAATTTAGCATATGGTTTAAGTTCTAAGCTTCCTATTAATTTTTTGGCATACATTGCATTAATCTTGGTTTATTCTGATATTCCTGCGGATTATACTACGTTCCTCTCATCAATAGGGTTGCTTGTTTTATTTGCAGCAGCAATTATCTTAATACGTTCATTGATCCCTGCTTCTGTTGAAGAGGTAGAATATTAGTTTGTGTAGTTTACCCAGATTGGACTTATCCAGATTCTTTCACCGTCTTCTTGGATGCCTTTGACGTAGTAGCTGTAAGTATTTCCGCGGGTTACGTTTAGGTCTTTCCATCTGATTTCAATGTTTTTGCTCATTGGTTGGGTCTAGTATACTAGTTCTTCGCCGTTTCTATAAATGAATACTTCACTGAATTCGTCTGTCCCTCTTAATGCAATGTTTAGTGTTGGGCGTTTGTTGGTGCTGAATTCGCTTCCTACGAAATGTTTGTTTATTGAGAAGAATCCTAACAGTCTTCCGCCTGTTGTTCCGTATGTTCTTCTATTTTTTAGGGCGTTCCATATCTGGTCTTTTGTGTGGTTTTTTGCATATACTCCTGTTCCATTCAAGGGATTATTAATTTGAAAATCTTTCCAGTGACCGTCTCTGATGTTGATTATTGTTTTATTTTCCCATATATAGCCTAAAACTAATCTGACTTCTCCGTCAGAATCTAAATCTTGGGATATGGTGTAGTTAAGAATGTATGTTTCAAATGAATTGGTTTTTGCATAAGTGTTTCCTTCAAAATCGATTTGTGCGATAACGGGGAATGCAGACATCAAAATCAATACCAGCAATGTTAAAATTATTCGTTTCATAATTTGTTAAAATAAATTGCTATTAAAAATGTATCTTTTTAGATTGATTAGTGAAATTCGATCAAAAGGGCTGTTAAGGACGTTTAAATCGAAACCAAGAGCTTTGTTTTTGAACATTCCACCACAAGACTTATATACTTTCATTATGACTCAGTGATAACAAAAAGAGGGTTAGGTATCGTGAGGAAAAACCCAAATGTCAAAAAAATTAATATTCGTTTTCGCATTATTTCTATTAATGCTAGTTCCAAGTGTATCTGCGAGCGTATCAGATATTTCATTCAATCCAGATCCCATCTCAATAAATGTTCTTCAAGGAGATTTAGTTGATGTAGAATTACTAATTACTAATAATCATACTTCAGAAAACATCACTTTAAACACAAGCTATTTACAAATGCTAGACAATGATGATGATGAATTAATTTTAACAATTCCAGAAAACATCACTGTTGAAGCTAATTCTACAAAAAACATCACAATAACTATTGATGCAGATAGTAGGTTAGATATTAAGACTTACACCAGCACAATTACATTTACAGACATTAATACTTCAGAGGAAATCACTCTGGACTTTTCAGCAAGTGTTTCAATCGGAGTTTGTGATTTCGGACAGGTTGGTTCTTCACTAAAGATGGACATTAAAAATCCTGATTCAGGGGATGATTTCAAACCTGGAGATCAAATCAAAATAGAAGTTGAAGTAGATAATGAAGGTACTGAAAACCTAAAGGTTCAACTTGAAGCTTATCTGTATGATGAAGATGAAGTTATTGAAAGTTCAACTTCTCAAAGAGAAACTCTAGAGTCTGGAGAGGATGAGACTTTTGAATTCACATTAACTATACCTACAGAAAATAGAGATATTGACGAAGATGAAGACTACGCGCTCTATATCAAGGCTTTTGACGATGATGATGAGAATAATGAGTGTACTCAAGATTCAGTATCCATTAACATTGAATTAGAAAAGCATGAAGTAACTATTGATGATTCTACAAGGTTCCTACCTTCATCAGCAATCTGTGGAGAAGAAGTTTCATTGATTGTAGATGTAATAAATACTGGGGAAAAGGATGAAGATGTAGTAATCTCAGCTGAAAACTCTGTCTTAAACATCTTGGAAATTTCCGATTCCTTTGAAATTGAAAATTTCAATTCAGATGACAATGAGGGGTCAAGAACATTCAAGTTCCAAATTCCTGAAAACACTGAAGAGGGAATTTATGACTTTAGGATTGAAGCATCATATTCTGGAAGTACATCATATCAAACTCTTCCTCTAGAAGTTTTCTCATGTGAAGGGTTCACTTCAACACCTGGAACATTCGAAGTAGGAACTTCGAGCTTATATATTAAGGGAGACACGGTTTTAACACTGGACTCAGGAGACACAAAAACGCTGCATGTTATTATTGAGAATAATTCTCCTGAAAAAAGAATTTATTTTGTAAATTTGATAAATGTCGATGACTTTGCTGATCCTGTAACTAAGTCAGTGACCTTAGATGGGTTCAAATCAACCAATTTATTCATACCTTTAGTATCGAATTCAAATGTGGAAGAAGGAATTTATTCCGGAACTATTGAGCTTTCGGATGGTTTATCAACTCTGGTTTCACAAACATTTTCGGCTCAAATTAGTGGGTCTTCTGAAGAATCTAAAGGTGGGGTTTCAACCTTTTCAGGCACCTCAGATACCAGTTTAATGGTGGCAAACCTTATTCTGATTTTGCTAATTATTGGGGTAATTCTGCTTATAAAAAAGATATGAATACCATAAATTTTATAAATAGTTACAACTCAACAATCGTAACAAATATATTGAAAAATATATCATGATAAACACAAGATCGTACGGGCCCAAAAGGTTCGTCGGGGGTTTCAACAAATGAAAATGAACAAATTTATTGCAATGGCATTATTCATGCTAGTGGCAATAAGCTTGACACCTTTTGTGGTTTCTGCTGGTGAACTTCAAGTAACCAATACTTATTCAGCAACAGCACCTACATTTGGGAATGACAAACAGGAAGTTTCAAATCCTGAACATGACGATGAAGATAAGAGAGTAATCAATGTTACAAGTACAATTACTCTATTGAATAATGAAAGTATGCCGTTAGAAATAACTGGGATTTCTTTTTCAGATAACCAATATGGCTTAACTGAAAGTGATTTTGAATTATTGAGTTCCGGAGTTACAATTAACAATGGTACTTCCAATGATCTAAGCATTAAAGCAACAATGCCTTCAACTCTAGATAGCATTAACTCAAATTTTGAGGAAGTTGCAATGTATGTTGGTAGATTAACTTTCAATACAAATGATACAGTAACAGCAAGCTTTGATGTTTACATGCAAAGAGAAAACAAGTTAATTCTTAGTGATCTTGATGCATTAATCAACAGCAAAGACACTGAAAGCAACATCGATGATGGTGATGACATTCCAGACTTAAAACCTGGAGACGACATTGAATTAACAATTCAAGTTGAAAGTGATTATACATCAAAGGATGACTTAGACATTGAAGACGTAGAAATTGACATCGTTTGTGACGATGATGGTGACCTAGACTTTGATGACGACAACGTAGACGTTGGAGATCTAAGCCCTAAAGATGAGTCTGATGAAACTATCAGCTTCAAAATCGAAGACGATGCTGATGACAATACAATCACCTGTGAGTTAACTCTAGATGGTACAGACCAAAATGGAGCTAAACATGGAGAAATGATTACTTTTGACGTTGAAGTTAAGAGAGAAAGTCACGACATTGTTATCCAAGAAGTTAGATTAAACCCTACTGCTCTAACCTGTGATGATTCCTCATTGCAAATCTCAGTAGATATGGCTAACCTTGGTAAGAGAGATGAAGATGAAGTAGCTATCGATGTACAAAGTATGGCTTTAGGTATCAGTGAAAGATTAACAAATTTAGTCTTAGATGTGGATGACACAACTGTAGAGACTTTTGTTGTATCAGTTTCACCTGAGGAATTAGTTGAAGGTAAATATGCAATCTTAGTTTCAACATTCTACGACCAAAGTAAACAAACTGATAGCCAGGTTGTACAAATCGACAACTTATGTACAGAAAACTCCTTTGAAGAAACTCAAGAAGAGGAAGAATTCACTGGAACTTACACAAGTACAATCGATTTAAGTGAATCAACAATCTCAGCTACAAATGACAAATTAGTAAGTGTAAAAGTAGATTTAACCAACAGAGAAAACACTCCTGTTGATTACATCGTTTCCCTTGAAGACTTAGAAGGTTTCGCAACCTCAACTTCAAGTAAGACTGTACACTTAAACCCTGGACAAACTTCAAGCGTTTTCCTTAACTTGAAAACAAATGAAGATGTTGAAGAAGGAGCAGCTTACACAGCAAGTATTGTTCTTAAGAGCGCGAACACTGGTTCAATCTTAGAAACAGAAACATTTACTGTGAACATTGAAGAATCCACCGGAAGCACTGGAATCAGTTTCAGTGGTCTTGAAGGAGAAAACTCAAAGGCTTTCCTAATAATCTTGAACGTTGTATTGATTATCATTGCAATTTTCTTGATTAAGTTGATCTTCGGTTCAGGAAAGAAAAAGAAATCTAAAACTAAAAAAGTTGCAGATTTTGAACCTAAGTCAGTTGTAATCAAAAAGAAGAAGTAAGCTAATAGCTTATTTCCCTTTTATTTTTTCTTTATTTTATTTTAATCTTATTAGAATTCTAAAAAAGGCACCGGCAGGATTTGAACCTGCGAATAACCGCTCTGCAGGCGGTCCCCTTAACCACTTGGGCACGATGCCAAAGCGGACCCGACAGGATTTGAACCTGCGACCTACAGCTTAGAAGGCTGTCGCTCTATCCAAACTGAGCTACGGGCCCGTACACGAAAAATCATTACTCTGTTGTTTTAAACTTTTCCATTGTCTTATTGACAATATTTTTATAGGCTTTAACTAAAGGAGTTATATGGTTAGATTCAAAATTTTACTCTTAATTTCACTAATTGCAAGTTTAACTTCTTGCACTTTTCAAGAAGATCTTTCACAAGAAGCAGAGACCGAAATGGAGGAAATCTCCGAAAGTAACCTAGTTGTGAATGAAGATAAAATTAACTTTACCTTTTTGCAGGCAGGTCTTTTCAGATCTTTTGGAATGAGATTCAACTCATTTTCGGACAATGCGTTCTTTTCAGAAAACGGAGATTTGTCGGTATTGGTGATTAAAGAGAATCTAATCCAAGATGGTGACAGTTTCTTAAGGGCGGCTAGAAATTTAAGCGAAAAAGAAATAATTCTCTTTTCAGAGAGTTTGGGGCGATCAGAGCATGCAGATTTCATACAGTCGGGATTGGATCATAGAATTGAGGCAGAATTAGTTCTAAATGGTTCATTTTTAACAGAGTCATTCATAATGGTGAGGAATGATTCATCCAATAGGGTTTTTGTGGAGCGAGTTTCAAATGGACATTATTTTTACTGTTCTCCGGAAATAATAATCCGGGTTCTGGTTGAAGATATAGATAACAAATTCAATTACAGAAGATATTATGGGGGTTCAGAAATATTAGAAAATATTCAAAGGGAAAGCACTCGTAAAAAGGACAGCGCATTAAATGGTTACCCTTTAAATTATGTTGAATCTGAACTATCTAAAATTTGTGGAGTTGAAAGACAGTCTTTTGAAAACAATTTTAATTTGATAGAAAAATACTCTTTATCATTGACAGAGAATATAAATTTATCAAAATCCTCTTTTGAACCTAAGTTCCAGGTAATGCCTTATGAAGAGAGTCTTTTGAGTGAACTAAATCTGACTTTGAGTTATTTTGGCTTTGAAGAAGAGCAGCCAATTTTAATCTCTGGAAACAGTAGGATAAATATAAAAAATACTGGGAATTTTACACGGCTACCTACATTATACTTTAAGTCTTCAGTTGACAAAAACTTCACCACTAGAGTTATTCCTTCAGAAGGTTTTTTTGCAAACAGAGGTGTGCCTCCAAATGAAATCGGCACCTATATATTGGAAAACCAAGGCCATGGAATTTTAAAGGTTACTTGCAGCTTCAAAACGTGTAATTATGAAGCCTATGTAAGGGGGTAGAAATTAGCTAAGTCTTTACTCCCGAGGAAAGTTTATATATTATTAAACTACTGTCAACTCAATGTTTAATCATAGGCCAAGGACATTCTTATTGGTACTGTTTATTTTAGTTTTAATGCTGCTAACTGGGTGTGTAAAGACTAAAGATGGGGAATTTAGAAAGCCTCAGATAAATGGGGATTCTGTAGCACCTCCTGGGACACCTACATTCCCTCCGTCTGAATATCCTGGAGATCCAGTTTCAATTGAGTTGCCTATGGCATTCCAAAATATGATGGCTGCACAGCCTCAAAGAACTTTTTACATAGGTACAGCAATGCATGGTGCTAGTGATAAAAATGATTGTTCGGCTCCAGAATCAAGTGGGGGTTCGAAGGGCCCTTGTGAAACCTTGAGTGTGCTTCGTGAAAAGAGTATTAGGGCGGGAGATCATATTCTTGTGAGGGGAGGAACTTATGATTTTGGTTCAACTTCAACAACTATGAAATTTTATGGGTCTGAAGACTCACCTGTTGTACTAAAGGCGTATCCTGGAGAACAACCCAAATTTGATTTGACAGGTGTATTTGATAAGAGTGTGATGACTATTGGGGGAGCCTATTTTATGATTGAAGGAATAGAATTTTTATGCCCGGATAGTCCTCCTAAACCTCTGGGCTTGCAGTGTACTACAATATTTACAAAAGATATTGCGCACCATATTATCCTGAAGAATAATGTTTTTAGAAATGCTCTGGAAGATGGGATTAAAACTACAACTGAATCAGAACACTTATTGATATACCAAAATGAATTTGTAGGAACTCATGGAGAGGGAGAAAGTATCGATGTGTTCGGTGCGGATCATGTGTGGGTTGTTGAGAATGAATTCCACCACAATACTATTGGTTTGCGTGATCCAGGGGTTGAGATGTGGGCAAAGGGAGGAGCTTATGATGTTTGGTTTGTAAATAATTATTTCCACGATTTGACTGTTGATCCTTATGCTCTAATTCTTGGAGGTTGTTGTTGGAATAATTGGGATGGGAGGAATGCTGATGGTTCAGTTAAACCTGTTGCTGAAGAAGTTCATGCAGTTGGAAATATCTTTGAAAACATTGAAGTAGTTGGAAGTTACCAATACAAGGCTACGTTGGGGATTGAAGGTTGTAAAAATTGTGAATATAGGAATAATGTTGTTAGAGATGCAACGGTGGGATTGGGTATTCGTCCAACTCAACAGGATAGAGATTTTAAGGCACCCAGTAATATCTTGGTTGAAAACAATACATTCATCAACATCGAATCTGGAGTATTAGTTGCAATTCACAAAGATTTATTTTCGGGAATTTCTATCTTAAATAATGAATTTTACACTGATGGTCCAACTACGTGCAAGCTTGGCGGTCAAGACAAAACATTTGATGATTTGAAAGGGCTTGGTTATGGGGATGTAGGGACTATTTTTCCTGAAGCAGATTACAGGGAATAGTCTCAAAACCTTGTTTTAAATAGAATATTTTGGCCATATTCCAAAACTATTTTAAATCATGATTCTTCAAGCCTCATATGGATTTGAACAAGATATCTAAGAAGTGGCAGGATGCATGGGAAGAGTCTAAGATTTTTGAGACTAAGGAGGATTCTTCAAAAAAGAAATGCTACGTCTTGGAAATGTTTCCTTATCCTTCAGGATCTGGAATCCATATTGGTCATACGTTTAATTATACAATCGGAGATATCTTTGCTAGGTTCAAGAGAATGCAAGGATATAATGTTCTCTATCCGATGGGCTATGATGCGTTGGGTTTGCCTGCAGAGAATGCTGCAATCAAAGCAAATGATCATCCGAAGGAATATACTGAGAAGTCTACAAAAAATTTCACAAGTCAACAAAAGGAGTTAGGTTTGAGTTATGATTGGAGTAGAATGATAAAAACTTGTGATCCTACGTATTACAAGTGGAATCAGTTCATATTCTTGAAATTTTTAGAAAAGGGTTTGGTTTACAGAAAAAAAGCTCAAGTTAATTGGTGTCCGGAGTGTAATACTGTTTTAGCTAATGAACAAGTTCATGGGGGTAAATGTTGGAGGCATGATGAAACTGATGTTGAGATTAAACCTTTGGAGCAGTGGTTTATCAAAACGACGGAATATTCTGATGAATTATTGGATAAGATTGATGATTTGGATTGGCCGGATAGAATTAAGAGCATGCAAAAGCATTGGATAGGGAAAAGTTATGGTTCCCAAATTAATTTTAAAATAAATGGTAAGACTTGGCCGATATTCACAACAAGGCCTGACACACTTTATGGGGTAACTTTCATGGTGGTTTCTGCACAACATATGGATTTAGATTCGTTGGTTACGGAAGAGCAAAGAGGCGAAGTTGATGAATTTCAGAAGAAGATAAAATCTGTAAGTGAAAAGGAAATGGAAACTCTGGAGAAAGAGGGAGTTTTCACTGGATCTTATGCGATTCACCCTCTAACTGAGGAAAAGCTTCCAGTATATGCGGGGAATTTTGTACTTCCTGATTATGGGACTGGGATGGTTATGGCTGTTCCTGCGCATGATCAAAGGGATTTTGAGTTCGCAAAAAAGTACCAGATAAATATTAAGCAAGTGATTTCTTCAGGAAAGGAAGAACCTTCGGATAGGGCATTCACTGGCCATGGTAAAATAATGGACTCTGATAGGTTCAATGATTTAAAGAGTGAAGAGGCTAAGGATGTGATTACAGAATACTTACAAAACAATAATTTGGGTAAAAAAACAACGCAATACAAATTTAGAGATTGGTTAGTGTCTAGGCAAAGATATTGGGGAACTCCAATTCCTGTGATTCATTGTAAGGGTTGTGGATTGGTTCCTGTTCCTGAGAAGGATCTTCCTGTAGAAATTCCTCATGAAGTTAAATTTGGAGATGGAAATCCTTTATTGTCTAATGAAGAATTTGTTAATGTTAAATGTCCAAAATGTAATTCTGATGCAAAGAGAGAGACTGATACGATGGACACTTTCTTTGATAGTTCCTGGTATTTTTTAAGATTTTGTGATCCTAAAAACGAAAAGGCAATGTTTGATCCTGAAAAAATAAAACACTGGATGCCTGTCGATCATTATATTGGCGGTGCTGAACATGCTTGTATGCACTTGATATATGCTAGATTTTTTACAAAGGCATTGAGGGACATGGGTTATTTGTCAATTGATGAGCCTTTCCAAAGGCTGTTCAATCAGGGTATGGTTCAGGGTGAGGATGGTGAGAAAATGTCTAAATCTAAGGGCAATGTTATTGATCCGAGAGACATTTCTGATAAGTATTCAGCAGACGCATTAAGGTTCTTTTTGGTATCTCTAGCATCACCTGATAAGGATAGGAATTGGAGCGATAAGGGCATTGAGGGCAGTCACAGGTTTACAAAGAAGATTATAGACTATTTTGAAAATGCTAAGATTGGAGAATCTTCAGAAAAAACAGAACATGTAATCAATAAGGGTGTGAAGTTAATTTCTGAGGATATTGAAAATTTCAAGTACCATAATGCTTCAATGAAATTGAGGAGTCTACTAGATGGCTTAGACTCTTCAATATCTAAAGAAAATGCAGAATCTTTTGTAAAACTAGTCTCTCCATTCTGCCCGCATCTTGCAGAAGAGTTGTGGTTTAACTTGGGAAACAAAGATTTTGTTTCGGTTGCAGGGTGGCCGGTATCTGATGAATCAAAAATTAATGAACGGTTCGATAAAGAGGAAGAGTTTACTGATAAGGCAGTCTCAGATGTCTTGAATATTTTGAAATTAATAGATAAGGATGTAAGGAAGGTATATTTGTATGTGCTTCCTAATGATGAAGTTTTCTATAATGTTGGTTCAATAAAGCAACGTGTAGAAAAAGAGGTAATTCTTTACAAGGTTAACGATAAGGAAAAGTATGATCCTGAGAATAAGTCTAAAAAAGCAAAGCCAGGTAAACCTGCAATTTACTTGGAGTGATCTTTTAATTCTTTCAAGAATCTATTTAGTGTTTTAGGGACGTGTTCTATTTGTGTTTTCAATGTGTGGGCTGCTTTTTCTAATATTTCTTTATCGCTTAGCTCTTCTTCATCGTTTGAATAGTTTGGGCTTACATCTTTCTTTTTCTTAACAACGTCTTTCCATAGTTTGAATACTTCTGAGGCTCTGATTGCAACTCCTTTTTTTCCAACTCCTAGGATTTCTGAAGCTTCTTTAAGAATACTGTCTTCTTTGCTTTCTTCTTTTTCTGCAGCATTGCCTGCAGCATATTCTATTCTAACGATGCCATCGCTGATCTTGCTTGTCTTTAGTATTTTAATCTTGATTGCTTCTTTTGTGTTGTTCAGGTGGGTTCCACCGCATGCTTCAACGTCTACTTCTGGGATTTCAACTATCCTTAATAGTTTTCCCGGAACAACTCCTCCTTGGTAAATTCCTACTCCGTATTTGTTTTCAGCTTCTCCTCTTTCTACAAAACTTAAATTAATGTTAATTCCTTCATCGATTATCTTGTTTGCTTCTGCTTCAATGTTGGCAATTTCTTTTTCATTTAAGGCTGAATAGTGAGTAATGTCTAGTCTAGCTCTATCTAACTGTTTATGTGCTCCTGCTTGGTTTATGTGGTTTCCTAAAATTCTTCTGGCTGCTGCGTTCAGGATGTGGGCGCTGGTGTGGTGCTGAGCTAACTGTAATCTTCTGTCTAGATTAATAAAACATTTAGCATTATTTCCAACTTTTAATTTAGATTTTTCTTTCATTATATGGATTACATAGTTTCCTTCTTTGATCACGTCTACAACTTCTTCGTCTCCGAGGTTGCCAATATCATGTATTTGTCCTCCGCTTGTTGGGTAGAAATAAGTTTCTTTGAGGATAACATAATTATCTTTAACGTAGGCTATTTCTGTTTCAAATTCATTCACAGAGTAGTCATAGTAGTATCTTACTTTTGTGGGTTCAACGTCTTTCAGGTCAAGACCTAAGTCTTTTTTTGCAACTTTTTTCTTTGTTTTTTCTTCATTAACTTCTGCAACTAATGAATAGAAGTTATCTGGGATTTCAATGTTTTTCCCAATTTTTTCGGCTTCGATTTTGATCATTTCGGGAGAAATTCCTTCTTCGTTGTAGGATTTAATCAAGTCTTTGGTTGTAACTTCTCTTTGGACAAGTTTCTTGACCAGGTCTTTTGATTTTTTTCTTGTAGCATGGTGTTTGTCTATTTCCACCTTTAATATTTTGTTGACGTCTTCTAGGTTTTCGCTTAGTTCGGGGAATATTGGTTTCAGGTCTTTTGCATGCCATTCACATACCTCTGGTAGGTTTAGATCCCACCCGTATTGGTCTATGAAGCCTAGGGCTCGTCTCAACATGACTCTTATGTTGTAGGCTTGTCCTGAATTGCTGGGGATGGCTCCGTCACTCAATAATATTAGTAGTGATCTTGCGTGTTCTGCAACGGAATAGACTCCTGCTAAGGGCATAACTTGGCTTCTTAATTCTTTGACATCGACGCCTACTTTTTCAGCAACATCGCTCCATGCTTTCTTGATATCGTCAACTTCATCAATGTTTAACATTCCTGCATAAGGGACATATTTTTTCAATAATTCTCTGTCTGGGGTGACTTGTGTTTTGTTAGTGATTTTTTTTAGGACTTGTGGGAATGTTGCGTCGTAGATTGTGTTTGTTCCTTGGGAGAACCATGCATTTCTTTCCATGCCCATTCCCATGTCTAAAACGTTTAGTTTAAGGTCTTTAACACCTTTGTCTGTTTGTTCATACAACATGTAGACTTGGTTGCCTAGTTCACAACCTCTTGAAAAGAACTCCATACAACATCCTAGGTTTCCTCCACCTGCCCATGAATCTTCGTGGAAGGTAAGGTCTTCATTTTTCAAACCTAGGCCGAACTTCAACCATTTGTGGATGTCTCTAAAGACTTTTTCTTGATTCCATTTGAATTTTTCAACAAATTGGTGTTGTCCAATCATGTTGAAAACGGTATTGTGTGCGCCACTTATCCCTACGTTATCTATATCTACGGTTCTAAAACAGAATTGAGGGATAACTAGTGGGTTTGCTGGGGGCGTGGCTTCGCCGCTCACAACGTAGGGTTGGAATGCTGCAATGGATGCGTTGGTGAAATCCATGGTGGGGTTCCATCTTGCAACAATTGGGTACCTTTTGATAGGTGTATATCCTTCCTCTCTAAACATCTTGGAAAATTTATGCCAAACTTCTTTGTACTCTAAATTATTTTTCGCAGGGCTTTTACTTATGAAGCCAAATGATTCATTTTCTGAACATGCAGGATCTCCGCAGAAATTTCTTCCGGGATCGGTACTCCAAAAAAACTTATCGCATTTACTGCAATGGCTTCTTGAAAAACCTTCTTCTTTTAGAACGTTGACTGGATAGTATTTTTCGGGATTTGCAGAAAATATTGGTAGATATTTCTTTTTTAGTTCCTTGTCGGATAGCATATACTGAATCTTGTAATTACTTATTTAAATTTATTTATTCTCTCAATTAGAGCTAAGGCCGGAAATCCTCTTCCTTATGCCTTCTAATTCCCTTCTAAGTCTTTCTCTTTCTTCAAGGGCTACGGCTTTTTTTCTTAATATCTTTGGGTGTTTTCCTTTGATCCTATCTAGTTCTTCTTTAACTTGGGCGACTTCTTTTATTTCTCCGCCAAGGTCTTCTGTTCTCTCGGCAGCCATAAGGGCTCTCATCTCTTCTCTTTTTGCATGGACTTTTTCATCCCTAGGAACTTTGGGTAAGCTTTTTTCTAAGAGTTTAACTCTTTTCTTCAAGTCAACTAATGATCTCTTAATCTGGGTTTTCAACTTTTTCTTTTCACGGCTTAATTCTTTAAGGTTCTCACTGGATCTAATTGCGTCTGTAGAAATAACTGCACACTCGAGTACATCGCTTCTCAACTCTAATGGGTCCGATATTCTTGCATGAACTGACATCTTATATTTCAAATAACTTCTTGTCTATGCCAACTAGTTTCTCTTTTATTTTGTTGAGGGAAGTTTCACAATTGCTAATCTCTAATTGTTCTTGAGATTTTATTTCATTCAACCTATCTAAGGTATATTCGACTTCTCTAACTTTTTGTTTCAATAATTCGATACTATTCATTGCATCTTTATAATCATCAATTTGAACAAAAACGGGCCTATTGGTAACTTTGGGCATCTTGAAATCTTTTCTCAAGTCTTTAACTGTTGGAATTGGAGTTTCAATTTTTTTTGGTTCTTCCCTCTTTTCAAAGGTGGGTTTTACGTCTGAGGGTGGCATAACATGCTCTTCATTCCTGAATGGAGTTCCTAAGTCTCTAGCTTGGGGCTTAGGTAGTAGGTCATCAAGATCATCAGAATTAGTTCTTTCAGTGTAGTCTTGTTTAGGTTTACTAAAATCTGGTTCTCTTACTGGAATGTTATAGTCTTCTTTTTGCGATGTTGCAATTTTGGGACCGTCTCCAACGATTGGACCTGTTTCTAGTTTTGGGGCTTCATTAAATGCAGATTCATAACTTGGAACTTTTCCTTCTTGAGGTTTAGAAGCTAAATCATTGCCGCCAAAATCATCTTCAAACTTTGGAAGCTCTGGAAGCTTAGAAACATCCCTCTTTTTATCTTTCTTAAACAACCCCATTTTTACAATACCTTCATTTGCAAGAACCTTTATTAACTTTTCTTTTTAGGCTTACTCCTCCTTTTCTTTAATTCCTTTCTTAGGGATGTCATATGCATCATAAAGTTATAGAAATCGTCTTCTGAAACATTAACTACTCCTTTCTTCATAAGATCGCTATGTCTTACTTCTATTTCGTCTAATTCATCTTTTTCTTTTTTGCTTCTAACATTTTCAAATGCATCGCTCATACTTAGTTCATCGATCTTTCCACCGTAAAACATGTTTTTTGCTTCCAAATATTTCTTTTCTTTAATTAACCCTTTCATTTTTTTCAACTCTTCCATTTCCATAAGTTTTGGTTCGGGTTTTATCACTGTTTTATCTTTCAATATTTTTTGTGAAATGCTCTTCCTAGAGGTTCCTTTTATTTTTTCTAAGGCTCCAAGATAGTGGCATAGGTATTGCATGATCTTGTCTAGGTTTTCTTTATTTTTTTCATCGAGCAATGCTGAAAGTTTTGAATAGGTTTCAAACAATCCCAGGTATCTCTTTCTACTTTCAACTAAATTTCCTGAAATGATTAATTGGTTTATTTTCTCGGATTGGGAGTTGAATTCTGCAATCAGGTGGTTCCTTTCTAATACTTTGCTTTGTTCGCTTTTTTCTTTACTTTCTTTCACTTTTTTCAGCAAGGCTTTTTTCTCTTTTTTCTCTTTAGCAGCTTTCTTTTCATCAAATACTGGGGCGGGGGGCAGATAGACTACTGTATCTTTGTCTTTCTTTTTAGTTGGTTTTAACCTACCTTCTTGTATGGCTTTTTTTCTTGCTCTTTCTCTTGCTTTTTTTCTTTCTAAATAAGCCCTTTCGGCTTTTATTTCTAAATCTGTCTTAATGTTCATCTCGTATTCTCTCCAGAAGAGAACAAGTGAGACTAATGCAATGAAGAATAGGACGTACCAATAATAATTTTTAGTTGGAACGCCTTCAATTGTTTTTTCTTGTCCATCATCGCCCTTGACCAGTTCAATGCCGATTACTGGCTTTAACCCTTCAGGGCATAATTTTGTAACTGCTTCGTCTCCAATGTCTAGTATGATGCAATCTCCTTCGATGGTGGCGGTAATATTTTTCTTATCTCCTGAAGGACAGTCTACATCTTTCAGAATATTTCCAATGACTACAACATCTTCTTCTTTTAATCCTCCTTCCATCCAACAACGAACATTTTCATTAATCTGGCTTTTTATTTCTGCATCTTCTATTGTGATGTTTTTTTCAGTTTCGGGTCCTTCAATTAGAATAACTTCTCCTGTAACTTCATTTCCTAGATTAGAAATAACACTTGCTAGGCTTAGTAATACTAGTATTATTGAAAATAGTACGATTCCTATTGCAAAATTTCTTAGTGAATTCAAAAATGATTTAGTCATATTTTTAGTGAAATTATTTCGGGAATTATCTTTGAGCAACTAGCTGCTATCTTGGACATTTCTACTTTCAACCTCCCTTCACATTTCTTTTTTTTGAGTTTGTTTTTTAGTTCATAGAACTTGCTCAGTTTTTCATTGTTAAAATCACTAAAAAGTAGGTAAAGCAACTCTAGTAGTCCGTAAAGGCGATTTACCTCTTCTTCGATATGCATGTCTTTCAGCCCGATTTCACATATTTCTTCCACTGAATCACCAATTTCTTCTAATGAGGAGATTATTGAATAGTAGTGTGGAACTTTATCTATTTCTACAATTCCTCCTTTATTAATTATTCTTGAACAAAAGTTGCATAACCTGTTAATTTTTTTGTCGGATAGTTTTTTTATTCTTTCTAGGACTTCTTTGTTTTTGGTTTCAATGCAGTCTTTCATGTCGCTGGAGGTATTGAATAGTGTGATGAATATTCTTTTTAGCGTATTTAAAAATTCTTCATGGTTCACGGTAGAAATTTCTTTTAGTAAGACGTAATTTTGTTTTTGAAGAACTATTTCCATCCCGATAATGTTGTCTACTACGGAATTAATTACATCTAATACTAATACTTTTTTCTTTGAGTTTTCATCAAATACATATTCTTCATCAAAGTCTAATCTAATTTCGTCATAACCTTTCCTGTAAGAGGAATAAATTGTGTATCTAATGAGGTTTGCATTCAAACCATTCAGACTAATCTTAAGCATATCGCTCTTTTTCAAACTCTTTGTTTCAATTAATAAATTTCTGCCTTGAGGTGTTAACTCTAGTTCGTCACCTTTCTTTACTCCGAATTCTTTGGCCCACTTGCTGGGTAGACTGACCATCAGTGTGGCAGGCCCTATTAGGGAAACTTTTCTTTTCACAGTTTTCTAAAATACTAGATATTTATATATTTTACGAATATTATAATATTATAATAATTATTATAATTTAATAATCATTTTTTTATTCTTTTCCGGATTTATTCCAAATAATCTGAAAATTAATCAGATTTTATGGAGGTGATTCGATTTGAAAGTCACAAAAAAAGACTTACAAATTTTCTCAAGATTGAGAAAAGACTCAAGAGAGATGCTAACTAAGCTCTCTAGGAAGACAGGAATTCCTGTCTCAACAATATTTGACAGGCTGAAATACCACAAAGATGGCCTAATCAAAAAGAATACAATTCTTCTTGATTTCTCTTTATTAGGTTTCAACAGCAAAGCCAAGGTGATATTGAAAGTCGATAGAGAAGACAGGGCTAGCATCAAAAATCTACTAAGAGTACATAGGAATGTAAATTCATTGCAAAGGATAAACAATGGATATGATTTCTTATTTGAAGCAATATTTAGAAACATGAAAGACCTAGAAGATTTCATAACTTCATTAGAGGAGAAATTTAAGATTCTAGAAAAGCATGTTTATTACATAATTGATGACATAAAGGAAGAAGAATTTCTTTCAAGGGAAGATACACATGAGTTAGTAATTAGGCAATAGTTTTTGCAGGATCTATACTGATTCCTTTATTGGTTAGGTCCATTTTCATTGTTTTATCAGGAATTTTTGTTCCTCTCATCTTAACAACTTCTAATGCTCTTTGTCTAACACCTTTTATTTTCTGTTGTGTAAGTAATATGACGCTATCTGCTTCAAAATCAAGATCTTTTTTTAGGCCCTTGTAGTCATGAGCATTACTAATCAACAGAGAGGTACACTCCCACCTACTCATCAATTCGATGAGTGCAAGTCCTGCTTCTCTTTTACTTATCTCGCTGGAAAACAATAATGAAAATGAACTAATTGAGTCAATAACAATTCTCTTAACTCTCATTTGTGTTGCGATTACGTCTAAACTTCCTCCGCCGTCTGCTACAACTCTTCTAATCTGCTCGGGAGAGTTTTCTAAGAATTTTAAAAGTCCGCTACGTTCATAGTTTTCTAAACCCCAACCGAATTCTGAAAAATCTTCTAATATTTTTTTCTTCTTTTCATCAAAACAAATGTATATGCAGGGTTCTCCTCTTTTCAGACCTTCAACTAGGAATTGCATTGCAAAAACGCTTTTACCAGAACCTGAACCTCCTCCAACTAGGTTAACCGATTCTTGTTTAAATCCACCATTAAGTAACTTATCAAGGTTAGAAATCCCTGTGCTAACTCTATCACCTGCCATATCTCAACTTTAATCTAGCAAGTATAAAAGTCTTTAGTTCTATAGTGAGAACAGCCCGCCTAGTAGTGCTCCTATCATTGCCCTTACTATAAAGAACAAGCTGATTGTAATAATGATTAAGAGGGGTATGAATTTTAAACCTGCTCTCTTTTTTCCTTTAGAGATCAGACCAATAATCATCGAACCCATTACTGATGCAATTATCATTGAAAATATTGTGTATTTAATGATGAATGAGGGTTCAATTGTAACTTCTGAAAAACTGATGGGGATGTCTATGCTTCCTGTAGTGTCCGGTAAATCGATTTCAGAGAATACGTTCTTCATGATGTCGATTAAGAATGAGCTGAGGCTGAATAATACTGGTGCACCGAATCCAATTGCCGCAAAAATAAAGATAACATATACCAGAACATTAGATCTGATTCTTTCGTCAATCATTTTTTGTTGTCTTAGATTACTTGCGGATTGAGAAAGCAAGTCAACTAAACTTCCTCCGCTTTTCACACCTGCAACAATTAACTGGACTGATTTTTCAAGTTTGTTTGATTTGATTCTAGAGCTTAAATCTAAGAGTGCATCGTTAAAATCGGTCCCTGTTGCAACATCTTTTCCCGTCCTATTAATTTCTTCTCTGAAGTTTCCGAATTCTGGCCTAGCTGCTAATAAAAGGGCCCTATCTAGTGTGTATCCTGCTCTCAGATTAGATGCCATAAGTTGTAGTAGGTCTGGTAATAAATCTTCAACAAATTTACCTCTAGCTTCAGCATTTAGGGTCATCCAGGAATAGGCTACGAATTGGGAAAGAATAAACACTCCGACTAATAGTATTAGAAAATTAATGTTCAAAAATAAACTCAGGAAGAAAGATCCAATTACTGAAATCACGGATGTAACATAGAACATGTGGGTCAGGTAACTCTCAAGAGGGGTAGATATGTTTGCATAAATTAACAACTGTCTATATGCTTCTCTTACTTTTTCAGGATACATCCTGGCAATTACTCTAGCCATCTTAATCGTAACTCAACAATGAAGGCCTTCTAGCCTTTATTACTCCCATAAACATAATTTGTAAGAACATGGTGATAACTAATATTCCGTAAAATATCAATTTAACAACGTTCGCTTCTAATGAGATGAATGAGGAGAGTACGATGATGAATGTGGTTCCTAGGGAGGGAGCAATAACTGCAATAAGCATGTAGAACAGTGCAAGAGGACTTAACTGTCCACCATATTTTTGAATTTGTGTTAATTGTTCGTCTGAGATTCCATTCATGACATCTTTAATCAAGTTGCCAATATCTGCTCCGGTCTTCATTCCATTAACTATTTGCCAGAGGGATCTTCTAAATAGCAATGATGGGTTTCTAACGGCTAGCTCTTCTAAGGCTTCTGCTTGGTCTTTTCCAGAATTAATTTCTCTTACAGCTTTTCCAATTTCTTCTGAAAACTCGCCGTAGTTTGCATTCGAAACATTAACTAGAATATTAAATAGGGGGATTCCTGCATTAAGTTCAACATGCATGTCTTGCAAGGCTGGCAATAAGTTCTGTTCAATCAGTCTAATCCTTTTAGATGCAATTAACTTGGGATATCCTAGTTGTTGGAAGAATATGAAAAAGGTAACGACAAATGCAACCATGAAGATTAGTCCTACTGGGGCACCAAATCTTAGTGCGGGCAATGAAGCAAAGATCATGAATCCTAGGACCATTAGTGATGCAGCCAAAGACATGCTCACATAATCTACAGCGTCTAATTTAGATTCTGCTTGTTTCAAGTGTATTTCTAAGAATGGAAATTTTCTTTCTAGTTTTTGAGCAAGACCTCTAAAGGATCTAGCAAATTGGTATAGCTTTTTTTGAGGTAGTATTGAGAATGGTACTTTTATCATTTTTGTTCATCCATATTAGCTCCTGCCTTTTTCAGAACAGAGTTTGGATCAGTATAATATTCTCTCATAATTTCTCCTACAGCATCTACATTGTTAATATTTTCTTTAACCATCCAATTCAGTATTTTCTGTTTTCTTTGTAAATCTCTGTTAATCTCATCCATAGACATTCCTGTAACCCTACTTAATTCGGCAAACAATCTCACTGGTGCAGCATGTTCAACCATTGTGTCGTTTGAGGCTTTCCATCTGTAGATTACGTTTGGTTTGATTGAATTTCCTGCTTCATCCATTGAGGGGATGAATTCACCTACTTGCATAGCTCTTCTAAATCCTAACCTTCTATCTCTAAACATAACTACATTCAAGTTAACTGCTGTCAATAAGTTCTTGGGAACTTCGATAGGTGGGTTGGTAAGTCTTTGGATGGTTTCTTCAACGGTATCTGCGTGAACTGTAGCATAAACTGAGTGCCCGGTATGCATCGCTTCAAACATAACTTCTGCTTGTTGTTTCTTTCTCATCTCTCCTAGGATGATCCTGTCAGGTCTCATACGTAGGGAATTAACTAGCAGGTCAAGCATGGAAACTTCACCTTTACCTTCGGGGTTAGGTTGTCTTACTGTCAAAGGACACCAATAAAGGAACTTAGGTAGTTGTAATTCTCTTGTATCCTCTATGCTTACGATTCTTTGATTGGGTGGAATGAATGGCATACAAACATTTAGGAATGAGGTTTTACCTGAAGCAGTTCCCCCACTTATCAGAACGTTCATTTCATATTGGATTGATAGCCAGATTAAGGATAGTATTTCTGCAGGGACTGTTTTGTTCTTGATCAGATCGACCATGGTCCAGGGGTCTCTTGCGAACTTACGGATTGTGATGGTATGTCCTTTGGTGGAAACGGGGAATAGTACGGCATTTGCTCTGTCTCCGGTAACTAGGTGTGCATCTAACAATGGTGTCAGGGTGCTAATCTGTCTACCCACTCTTCTACCGATAATGTTGGAATAATTTAATATCTGGTCTTCATTGTTTGGAGTGATGTTTGTTTCAAGCCAACCATGTGATTTGTGGTAGACTCTGACGGGTTCTTTTGAAGAGGTAATGACAATCTCTTCCAGGTTAACATCATTCAAAATATATTCAATTTCTCCAAGACCTAGCATGTCTTGCATTAGGATATTGACTAGAAAATTGATGGTTTCATCGGAGATACTAGAAACTTTTTCCCTAAGTAATTTTCTTGCTTTATTGCTAAACCTTTCTTTTAATATTAAGATAGCTTTGGGGTCTATGATTTCTTTATTACTGATTGTTACTTCAGAGATAAGTCCACTTTTTACATTATCCATTAATGCTCTGGTTGCAATGGTTAATTTTGGAACGGCAATATGGTAGCTCTTGCTAAGTCCTTTTCCGCCGTGAATAGAAACATCAAGTACAAGGTCATCTGTCTTAACTTTGTACTCTTCTATCACTCCTCTTTTACTTTCACCTTCTTTTTCATCCGTAATTCTACATCACCTACAGTAGGATAATAAAGTGTAATGAGACCCTCATCTTTTAATATCTTTCCCCATTGTTCAGCCTCTTTCTTTGATATATTGAATATTCCTGCCACCTCTGTAACTGTTAATTTACTTTTCTTATTGACTAATTCTAATAGCTTATCTATGTCTGTGGAGAACCCATCTCCAATAACAATTTCAGGACTTTCTTTCATTTCTCCTTTGATCTCAGAAACAGTCTCTTCTTGTTGAATCTTATATGTTTTCTTCTTCTCGGTTAATTTATCTTTTACGTCGAATATGATGATTCCTACAGAAATCACAATCAGACTTAATAGAGAGTAATAGACTGCACTTGAAATTGCCTTCAAGGAGGTTAACCAGTAACCTATCAGAAAGTTCCCAGTTATCATTAATCCTATGCTCAAGAATATGGTCAAAACAACTAGGCTAATGAAGGTTCCAAACTTTTTACCGCTTTTCTTTCGGTTAAGGGAATTGAATACTTCGTTAACTTTATTTTCGGGCCATCCTGATTGAAGACAGGCTTTAATGATTTCATTTTTAGGAACTTTTGAATCTAATGCTTCGTGAATGTATTTTTTTAGTTGTGATTCTTTAGTCTTTTTTCCATCCTTAGAAATTTTATTTTTTTCACCAGCTAATTCTTTTTCAATAGCTTTTCCCGAAATTTTTGGCTCTTTTCTCAGTTTAAACCAATGCAACAATTTACTAGATTTGGTATGTTTAACGTGTTCTTCGATTATTTTTTCTTCTTCGGTTCTGTCTTTTTCGACTTTGTTAACGTCGTAGTATGTCCAGGATATGTCCTCTCTTGCCTTAACTTTGGAAGCAACAGGTTTGACTTTCTTTCTAACAATGCCTTTTTTCTTCAAGCTTATAATTTCAAATACGGAAAAACCTACGATCATTACGCCAAATATTGAAAAGAAAATTGCATAAATTGATTCAATCATCAAAAAATACAACGAAGACAGAGATAAAACTATCCCTAAGACCAGCAGAACCTTAAAAAACCTCTCCATAGCATTAATATTACTCTAAAATTATTTATAAACTATTTGATCTCATGTAAAGTACTTCATTCCTAAGTCCAGACCGTATGTGTCCAATAATGGTGGTGAAACATCATATGCTGGGGGGCCAACAAGTTTTACCGTTCTCTTCCCATCTTCCCCTCTTAGTTTAACTTCTATGATTACTTGTATATCTTCTGCTAAACAATGGCTTTGGGAATATGTTCCGAAATAAAGTAGGTCGAATATATTTGATCCTCCGGGAATACATCCTCCTGAAGAAGTAGGTTCTAGGTTGGGCATTGTTAGAACAAGGCCGTCTTTAGTTTCGACGTAGTAATCAAAATTATTTTCGCTTTGTGAGCTGTTTGTCCAGCTTCCTACAAGAGTTACATTATCTCCTGACCATGTGGGGTGTGTTGTATGCATTTCAAATATGTTTTTGAAATAAACTTGGGTTCTGGTAACATCTAGTTGTTTAACGCCCATTGAAACTTGATCTTTTGGCAAGTTGGAATAAAAATTATTTATTGTGAGGTTTATACAATCTGTACAGGTCGGGGGATGGGCATTTACTGAAGGTTCTGGTAAATACAGTTGAGTTTCATCAGAGATTATTGTAACATTTATGCTTTCAGTGTTTGTCTCGTTAAAGTTATTAAAGTAAATTAGATTTTCGGGCCAGGTTGTAAAGTCTATGTACATGGACTTATCGTGATGCAGGTGATATCGTGTACTGTTTTCAAATTCTAAATAGTTTTGTATGCTTAGTGGAAAATCATTTTCTCCCATGAATGGGTTTCTTCCAGTGAAATTGATTCCAGATTCGTTTTCAACTCTATCTCTGGTTATTTCGAATTGGTTTATGATGTCTGTTTCTTCAGGGTTCATTTCTCCAGTGAAGTGGGTATTTAATCGGATTATGTTTCCTTCTGTGGTAATTCTATGTGTTTTGTTCATTCCTTCAATGGACATTCTGCTTAGACTTCTAGAAATTGATTGGTCCATGTTGTAGAGTCTTTCAGTTTCACCAAATTCTTTAATTCTTTCTTCAGAGGTTTCAGAATGGTCTAGGACGACGTGTGCAAATGCAAGAATTGTCAAACTTACAAAAACTAACCCTAGGGTCATTAATATTCCTTTTTTATTCAAAGATTTCACCTTCAATCCATATTCTAAATGATACTTTGTGCATTCCTTCGAAATGTCCGTTTTCATCGAATGCGGAATACCATCTTTCTCCACTACCTATAAATTGATTTTCTGGGATGTCTCTGTTGGTGCTTAAATCGTAAGCTCCATCGTCTAAGACTCTAATCCAGTTTAATTCATATTCACTACCGTCTTCAGAGGTAATTTGCAAGAATGGATCTGGAAAACCGTTTCTCAGTCCTTCAACTCTTTCGGTGGTTGTGTAGGTGCAAGTTTCTCCTACGTCGCAGATTTTAGTAAATTCATATTCTTTATTCCCGGTATATCTCATGGTTACTCTTGGATCTGCAGAGGCAAGGTTGATGGTGTCCATGTTAATCTGTACATATTTGTCTCCTCCTTCGTCCAATCTTTTCTTACTGATCATGACTGAATTTGTAAATGTGCATCTGTTAAAGCAGGGAGTCTTAAAGGCATCATGCAGCGTTATGGTCATGTTATATCCGTTGGGCAGATAATCCGAGACTAAGAGCCCATCAACTCCGTCTTCAGGAACATAACTGCTACTTTCTGGAATATTTCTTATGGCTCTATCCAACCTTCCTGCTTCATCAAACATTGCAACTACATCATATCCTCTTTTGATGACTTGGGATTGAGATAGTGATTCTTTGGACGTTGTGGTAAAATAGTAGGTTGTATTGATTAACATAATTAAGACGACTGATACTGCAATCGCTCCATCTAGTGCAAATATGATTCCTTTCTTTCCGGTTTTCATTTGCTTAAGATCACCTCTACAATTGCTGGATGGAATTCTCCGCCGGATTCATTTTGGTATAAGACGTCTCTTCCTAGGTTGACTGAGAATTTACTTCCTCCGCTAACTCTTCCCATTGTGTAAACTTCGTCGCCTGCATGGTTTCTAATCCTAATTCCTAGTCTGTAGGATCCTGCACGGAATATTTCTCGTATCCCGTCTTCTTGTAATAGGGCGCTATCCATGGCGGCCGTTTTGTTGTAGGGTATTTTTAGTTCTTCTTCAACTAATCCAATGTATTGGATGTCATCTTTTGTAATCTCTCCTGCAAGTATCAAGTAATCCCAATTATCTGGGTAGCCTGGGGTTTTTAGCATCATGTCGGACATTTCAAAAGTTTTAGTTACGAGATCGTCGTATTCTATACGGTTAACCAGTCTAACTTGGTATAGGTTCCATAAAACCGAGGTTATGGTTACGAGTATGATAAAAATTCCTACTGCAACAAATAGGTCTGTAATTGCTGCCTGCCCTCTTTTATTTTTGTTTAACATTCTTTACTAGATTTTTCTCCTTTACAAAATTAAATTTAATGGTCGGTGATATTAAATCTTTGTTACTAACTTGTCTAACGACATAAATTTCATGCTCTCCTTCATTTAAAATTCCAATGTTGATCCAAATTAATTCGTCATTTTCAAATAGGTGACTAACTTCTTCTCCGTCTAAATAAACTAAAATGTCTTCGCTGAGGTATTTTCCTTCAAGAGAGATTTCACCAGAATTGCTTACCGTTTCTGGTTCAACTTTTATTAGTTCTGGAGAATTTCCAAAGAATATTCCTTCGGGCGAATTAATGATTTCAATTATTCCGTTTCCTGCAGTTGAATCTGGAACTCTTGGGAGAATGGGGTTTGAAATTTCACTCCCTTCTTCATCATAGTAAATCAAACTATTGTCTTTGATTTCATAATCGTAATTTGAGCTTATGCTTATTGAATTTCCGGGTCCTAGTTGGGAGACTGAAATGATTGCTCCAGTTATTTCTGCTCCTTTTTGATAACGGTTTTCATAATTGACTCTGTCTCCGAAACCTTTCAAAACTCCGCTGCTCAAGGGAATTGTGGTTAATAAGACTAGGATCATGACTATTAAAATCTCGCTTGAGTTAGCTTGGCCTTTCTTCAAAATTCTACAACCCATATAATGCCTCCTGTGTTGTTGAATCTTTGACTTCCAGTTAGGTCTCTATACTCTTTGGCCAAAATGCCTTCGAATGTGCAAACTAGTTCTATTTCTGTTGATGACACTCCTGGATCTCCAATTACGATCAAACCTGCTTCGAAAAGGTCAAGATTGTAGGGTGTGTAGATGTCAGTGCTATACCCGTCTCCTAGTGCCAGGATTCTGTTTAGTGCGCTTGATATTTCGTTACAATCGTTTTTTTTCTTTACTGTTTCATCAGTTTTTCGAACATCAACTCTTTTGCTAAAGGTAACTGCTGTTAAAAGAATAAAAATTAATAACAAAACCCCTATGGAGTACATTATTTCAATACTTACTTGACCTCTTTTATTTTTTCTAACCATTTTAGTTTATGCTAATATTTACTGAAGTTTCGTTCAGACTAACGAGCCTCAAATGATATGTTCCGGGACTCGTAGGTAGTGTCCCAAAAATTCTTGGCTTAACGGTTGCATGTATGTCTGACACTCCTCCACGAAATTCAACTTTCAAAACTATTTCACTTAAACTTCCTTCTTCACCATTAATTAAATTTGCTTCTTGGATGCCTCTAGGGAGTGTCACAACTATGATCTCTTTTGATCCGGGACCAATTGAATGAACTGTCTCAACACCTTTTGATAGTCTGCCAATAAAACTGTCTAATTGACTTTCTTTAATGGAATTGTTTGTTTCTTGGAATGAGTAATGTATCAAGGGTATGAAAAAGAATAACAATAAACCAACAAGTATAACATACTCAATACCTGCCTGACCTCTTTTTTGAAACATATATTTTAAACTCTTAAATAAGCCTATAAATCTTTTGTTAGCGTTAAATTTGCTTAAGACTACAATAGAAAACAATATAAGTATTGAGAACTCCTCAAAATAAAACTACGGAGGTGTTTCGATATGAAATGCGATTGTCCAGCACAGTGTAAATGGGTTCTACTTATTGCAGGTATCCTATATGTTGCAGGGGATCTAGGCTTCGGTCCAGGACTCTGGGGGATAAATGTATGGCACTTTTTAGTGTTATTATTCGGAGTTAAGTTAGTATCTAACTAAGTTCGAGAACCACATGGGTGTGGACAACTACACCCAATTTTTTTAATTAGGTAGATCTCTGATCTTGCCAAAGTAATATGCTTTATCTTCGATGACATAAATCTCAAACTTATTTAGGTCTTTGCTTAAGTAGGGACTTAAAAATTTTCCAAACCTGATGTCTGTACCAACTGTTAGTGTGCTGAAGGAAGGCATCACAATTAAATCTGATTTTCCGTATTTTCCTTTCAAAAAACATTTATATTTTTCTCCAGGTTTTTCATCAAAACTAATTGCTGGGTGTTCGTGCCCAATTATTATTAGTTTTTTATTGCTTATCTTTATTTTGTCTCCGTGGGTTATCAGAACATCCTCGAGTTCGTAACTATCTAGGAATTCGATTCTGTTCCCGTATTTTTTCAGTATGGGGCCAAGCATAACATCGTGATTTCCTTTAACAATCACCACTTTGTACTTGCCAATTAGTTCTTCCATTAGTCTCCCTACGGCATCCCATTCTTGAGGTGTTATTTTTCCAAAATGGTGTTTTATGTCTCCATTAAAGATTACTTTCTTAACATCTCGAGCCTCGTCTAAGATATGTCTTATTCTCTCTAGGACATCTTCAGTTTGAAATCTAGGAACAACTACGCCACCTCTAGAAAGATATTCTTCGTACCCTAATTGTAGGTCTCCGAGTATTAAACAGTCTTTATATTTAAGTGCTAAATCCACAATTTCAATGTTTTCGTGTATGTTCATTCTAACAATTGTAAGAAATAACAATAAACCTTATTAATTTGCCTCTTTTTTTACTATTCTGGGGGATTTAAAATAAAAAATTTTGATATTATCGCAACAGTTGGATTAACTGGTTCTGGAAAATCTGAAGTAACTACTGTTCTAGAAAGCGAGGGGTATTCCAAGGTAAGGTTTGGCGATATTACTGAGGAGATAATCCTAAATGCTGGAAAGGAAGTCAATGAGGCAAATGAGCGTATCACTAGGGAGGGTATCAGAAAGGAACATGGTATGGCTGCATATGCAGTACTAAATCTTCCTAAGATTCAAAGACTGAGGGATGAAGGAAAAAGGGTGGTTATTGATGGCCTCTATAGTTGGGAAGAATATAAGGTTCTAAAAGAAAAGTTTCCAGAATTGTTCATACTCTCAATTCAAGCTTCACCTTCTACAAGGTATGGAAGGTTAAGTACGAGAAAGATCAGGCCTTTGAACAATGAGGAATCAACTACTAGAGATTTTTCAGAAATTGAGAACATTAACAAGGCTGGTCCTATTTCTATGGCGGAACACACGATTCTCAATGAGGGTTCATTAGATGATTTAAGGAGTAATGTTCTAAAGGCTATTGAAAGAGAAAGAAGGGCTAGTTGGGATGAATACTTTATGAAGATTACAAGAGAAGTTGCTAATAGGTCGACATGTAATCGAGGAAAATGTGGGTCGGTGATAGTGAAGAATAAGAGGTTGCTATCTACTGGTTATGCTGGGAGTCCTATAGGCGCACCTCATTGTGATGAAGTGGGTCACTTGATGAATGAAGTTTATGACAAGGAAGGCACTAAAAGCTTGCATTGCATTAGGACTACTCATGCAGAACAGAATGCTATTGTTCAGGCTGCAAGGCATGGAATTTCAATTGATGGCGCAACACTTTATTGTAAAATGGAACCGTGTTATATTTGTGCAAAGATGATAATTAACTCTGGAATAAAGAGGGTTGTTGCAGAAAGAATGTATCACAAGGCTCAAATGAGCAGGGATTTATTCAGGGAAGCAGAAATAGATCTAGTGGTTCTTAATAAAGAAGTTGCAACTTATAAGAATCAATGATTACATTTCTTCAGGTGCTTTAATTCCGAGTAGGTCCAATCCTACTTCTAAGACATTTCTAACGGCATCTACAATTAATAATCTTAATTTTTCTTCCTCTTCACCAATGATCTTGAATTTTGCATAGAATGAATTAAATTCTGAACTTAGATCTAGTAAGTATCTTGCAAGTATTGAAGGTTTGTATTGTTTTGATGCTTGATCTAATGCGTCTCCAAATTTCCCAATTTGTTTGATTAAATTAATCTCGCCTTCAACTCTTGAAAAGTCTACAGTGTTACCTATTTTGGTTCCGGCTTTTCTGATTATTGAACAACATCTTGCGTGTGTGTATTGCACATAGGGGGCTGTTTCACCTTCAAAATTTAAGAATTTGTCCCAGTCAAATACTGCGTCTTTAACTCTATCATTGCTTAAGTCTGCAAAGACTACTGCGCCAATTCCAATCATTTGTGCAACTTCGTCTTTGTTTTTTAATCCTGGGTTCTTTTTTACAATGGTTTTCTTGGCTAATTCGATTGCTTTATCAAGTACTTCTTCTAGGAAGATTATGCTTCCTTTTCTAGTGGAAATTCCTTTGAAGTGTCCGAAGTCGATGTGTTCAAATAGTTCTTTTGAGTGGCCCATTTTTCCAAGGACGGTAAATAGTTGATCAAAATGTAGTTTTTGGGGTGCACCTACAACGTATAATATCTTGTCTGGGTTGTATTTTTCTAGTCTATAGAGTGCTGCAGCTAAATCTCTGGTGTGGTATGTGGTTGCACCGTCGCTTTTTTTCAGTAAGAATGGGGGCATATTTTTGTCTTCAAGATTGACAATCATTGCACCGTCGCTCATTTCAGTTTTAGTACTCTCTCGAAGAACTTCAATTGCCGGTTCCATTTTATTTGTGTATGAGGATTCTCCTGCAAATGAATCAAAAGAAATGTCTAGCATCTTGTAGTATTTTTCAAATTCGTCCAATGAGAGTTTTTTAAATAATTCCCATAGGGCTAGATTGTCTTTATCGTTTTCTTCCATTTTCTTAAACTCGCTTCTTGCTTCTTCATCGAGTTCGGGATTAATTTCTGCTTCAGAATGAAATTTTACATAAACGTCTAATAGGTGTTTTATTGGGTCTTTTTCTAATTTTTTTTCATCGCCCCAGTTTTTATATGCGACAATTAGTTTACCGAATTGGGTTCCCCAGTCTCCTAAATGGTTCACGCTAATGGTTTTCCATCCTCTGTGGGAGAAGATTTTCTTTAAGGAGTTTCCGATAACTGTGCTTCTTAGGTGTCCGATTCCGAATGGTTTAGCGATGTTGGGTGAGGAATATTCTACGAGAATTGTCTTGCCTTTGCCATCTTTAGAGGATCCATATTTTTTCTTTTTTAAAAAAGCCTCGTTCAATATTTCTCTTGAGCAAATCTCCTTATTCAAAAAGAAGTTTAAGTAAGGTCCTTTGACTTCAATATTCTCGATTAGTTCGTCCTTTAGGCTTCCTGCTAGCTCTTCTGCGAGTTTATTTGGCTTCTTGCCCATCTTTGAAGCGAACTTGAAGCAGGGGAATGCATAATCTCCGAATTGAGTCTCGGGGGGCACCTCTAGTAGGTCAAAAACATCTCCTAAAACGCAGTTTAATTTTTTAGAAATTAAGATTGCAAGCTCTTCTTTGAAGTTCATACATTCAGGTCTAGAATTATAGATTAAATATCTTACTATTTAAGCAATTTTGATGCTGGAGACATTTTGTCCCATTGATTGTCGAACATGTTTTGCATTGCAGAGGCAAAATATGGGGTTTGGACCCAAACTCCTACATCATAGGTAGGATGAACTTCTTCATCATTGAGTACCATGAACATTAAATCTTTTTCATCTACAATACAGAATCTTGCACTTAGTTCTTTTGCGTGTCTAACTTCTGCATCTTTGCTAACGCTCTTGATTGATTGTTCTGCATCTTTGCTAACTGGTGCAGCAATTCTGATAGATACGCCTTTTTTCTTTAGTTTATTTAACTCTGGTTTTAATGCTTCAATTTTTCTCATAACTCCTTTGGAGGTTGTCATGATTGCAACTGATTTTTTTGCACCTTTAACCATTGATTCTAGATGTGTGTAAATATTATGTCTGCCTCTAACTGCGCCTGCTAAATCTGTGGGTTCGATGAAGTCTACACCTTGTTTGTGTAGTGCACTTAATTCTTCTAGAACATCTCCGCCTCTTAGTTCATCGAGTCTTTTTATTTTCTCGCTAGTTTGGTCTGAAACATATTTTTTAACTTTTTCAACAACTTGGGCAGGTTCGACAGCAAGATACTTGATTGGTTTACCTAGCTTCATCATAATGAATCCTTTTTTTTCCAGTGATTCTAAAACATCATAGGCTCTTGATCTCGGAACATTACCTATGTCTGAAAGTTCACCTGCAGTAGAAACTCCACGTGAAAGGAGTGCAGTCCAAATTCTTGCCTCATATAAATTAAGCCCAAATAGGCTCCTCGTCTTGTTCAAAAATTCTTCTTTGACGATCATAAATTTTCTTCCCCGTATTTTGAGTAAAGAATAAAGCTAAAGAGAAGTATCACCCTTCCTCTTTTTTTGACACCCTATCCTAACTACATTCCAATATTACTGGTTGCTAGTATATAAACATTGCTATCATTTAGTCGTTATTTGTTTTGACTATTGTAAAGTTTTTCAATATCTTGTAACGTATTGATTTCATTTAATGGTTTTTCATACCTTATTTGGATTATTCTTGGAAATCTTAATGCATATTTTGAAGTATAAGTTGGACTTTCTTGAATTTCTTCATATGAAACTTCGACAACAATTTGAGGTTTAACATTTACAACCTTTCCTTTTGTAGAGATTATTATTTTTTTCAATTCATTGGTTATTCCTTCAAAATTATTAACGTCACCTTCTTCAAATTTTTCTTTTAATCCTGTTGAAACTTTTCCTACTTCTAAGAATTCATCACCGTTTTTACATGCAACAGTAAATGATGTTAGCCAAGATGCTCTTTTACCTTCACCCCATTCAGCTTTAACAATTGCAAGGTCTAAAGCGTCCATTACTTCCTTTAGTTTAGCCATATAGCCTACGTATCTTCCAGGCTTATATGGTGAGCTTAATGATTTGAACATCAAACCTTCGTGTCCTGCATCGACTGCTTCCTTAAAAAATTCTTGAACTTCTTTTTCTTTGTTTGTAATTAATAACTTAGAAAGAGAAATCTTTTTTTCTTTTTCATCAATTATGTTTTCTAGAATTTTTCTTCTTTCTTCAAAAGTTTTTTTCAGTAGGTTTTTACCTTTACAATAAATTATGTCAAAAGCATTAACTTCAACAGGGAACTGTTTTGCCATTTCTTCGGTTGAATATTTTCTTTTGATTCTTTGGGATATTTTTTGGAAGGGTAGGTAATCTTTTGTTCTGGGGTTATAACCTACAACTTCGCAATCGATGATATAATTTTCAACTTTAACATGTTTTTTAACAATCTCTACAACATCTGGAAATTGTTCGGTTACATTTTCCATATTTCTGGTATATAAACTAATGTTTCCTTTATTGTTATGTATTTGAACTCTAAAACCATCATACTTAAATTCGAGCGCAGCAGGACTTCCGACTGCAGAAAAGCCTTCTTCAACACTTTTTGAAAGAACAGCTAGCATTAGCTTTAAGGGTCTTCCTGGTTCAAGTTTGACACTGTCAAGTTTGTTTTCTTTTGCAAGCATTGCAACTTCTCCATGGTCTGCGAGAATATCAAACGCATCGTCGATATCACTAACTTCTTTATTGAATGCTTGTGCAATTGCATCTTTGATAATTCCTTCAGCAATCCCCACTCTTAAAACTTCTAAAACGGTTCTCGCAATGTATTTGGCTTCACCTGTTCCAGCATTAGTCATGAGCTCGGCAACAAGTCCGATCTTCCTATCGACAGAACCTGGCCCTTCAAGAACAGATAATTTCCTAATATTGTCAACAACTTTTTGAACAGTTAACTTCTCACTGAATAGTGTTTTTTGACTTTTTGTTCCAATAACTAATTCTGCAACATTTCCTAAATCCCCTAGTTTATTCAGTTCTTTTTCAATATTTTCTGGGCTTGAACCACTTGCAGAGCTAATTGCCCTAATCAACAATCTTGATGAAAAACCTATTTTTCGCCCATCCCACAAGGGGAAAACTCTTCCATTTAACAAAGAAATTACATTTTCTAAATCATCATTTTCAGTCTTTTTCAAGAAATTAGCTATGATCTCGGTTTTTTCAAGGCGTTTGGCGGTTCCGACCAAATCATCATATAGTTTAACTAATTCTGAATAATCCATGACAAAACTTAAATAAATCCGAGATATAAATCTTTCTTAGAATGGAATTGGATGAAACCATCAGAACTAGAAGAACTTGTAGGGATTTTAAACCTAAGGATGTCTCTCTTGAAAAGATTGCAGAAATTTTAGATTTGTCTACGCTTGCACCTTCTTCAGGAAATCTCCAAAACTGGCATTTCATTGTGGTTAAGGATCAAGATAAAAAAGAAAAGATTGCAGATATTTGTGAAGGTCAAACTTGGATGACTGATGCTTCGGCACTAATTACTGTTTGTAATGATCCTTCTAAGTGTGAAAGCAGTTATCCTCAAAGGGGGGAGATTTATGCAAGGCAAAATTGTGCAATAGTTTCTGCATTCATAACTTTAAAGGCGGTTAATGACGGCCTAGCAACAGCAATTGTGGGTGCATTCAATAGGAAGAAATTGTCTGAGGAGTTGGACATTCCTTCTGGAATAATTCCTGAGATGGTTATTGCGTTAGGACACCCAAATGATTTGGATGAAGATCAGCCTCGTGATGAGATTAAACATCATGTTTCTTTTGAAAAATGGGGCAAGAGTGTTGTCCAAAAGGGTATTTGGCCAATCTCTAAGCCGATTAAACAAACAACAAAAAAGGTTTCTCAAGCAGCTAATCGTGCAAAATTGAAAACTTCTGGTCTTCTAAGAAAGACTAAAGAAAAAATAAAGAAATTGTAAGGGTTTAAACCTTACAACATAATGCGCTAGCTTTTATGGATTCAGCTTTGCTGTTTGTAAGGCAATTCCAGCCTTGTCCAATGTTATCGCTGTAGTAGTTTGATGAAATTAGTTCTACGCCATATCCTTCAACATCACATCCTCCTGAGACAACAGTTGATTTGTCTAAAGGACACATTGTTGTTTTAGAGTGAATTTCCTTTCCAAAAGTGTTAACCCACTCACAGTTACCTGTGCGTTCAGCATTAACTACTGCACCAGTAATTTCACTACCTTCTCCACTAAATGTCAGACTTGTCGCTAAGAATGCTGCTGCAAGAACAAGTAAAACTGGTAAAAGTAATGCGTGATGATTTTGACTTTTTCTTATTTTCATTTACATAACACCTCATAATTTCTAATTATATCTCTGTTATCTTGTATTTAAACCTTATTAAAAAGAAAAAATGGCTGATGCCGCGATATTAGAAGTGGCATCAGCAAAACACAAGACACGAAAAGGGCAGTCTTTGGGGGTTGCCCTTTAATATGATTTTTGAACGGTTGGCTGATTTTCATAGCCAACCATGTCGATGCCCAAGTCATCTGCAACTTGGACTGCTTGTTTGCTCACCTCTGCATGGTTTGCCTTCCCAAGGATGTAAGGTGAGGTTACGCCAGTTATGATGGTCATAATTCTCAATCTTCCAGCCATGTTCGGGTCAATCCTTGCTCCCCAGATTACATTTGCGTCAACGTCAAGAGCTTCAGTGATTATTTCACCGATTCTATTAACTTCATCAAGTGTTAAGTCGTCTCCTCCACATACATGGATTAAGGCTCCACTTGCACCATCATAGCTTACGTCTAATAGTGGGTTAGTCAATGCTCTCCTAGTAGCTTCTTCAACACGTGCATCAGTGTTAGCTTCGCCAATTCCGATGATTGCTACGTCTCCGTTAGACATGATTGCTCTTACGTCAGCATAATCTAGGTTAACTAATGAAGGTACTGCGATTGTTTCAACAATTCCTTTAATCATTGTGGAGATTAATTCATTTGCAACTGCGAATGCTTGTTGAATTGGTAAGTTTCCTGCAATGTTAACTAGTCTGTTGTTATCGATAACAATAACTGTGTCACATTCTTCTCTTAATTGTTGTAAACCGAATTCTGCTTTATCAACTCTAGCTCTCTCAATCTCGAAGGGCATTGTAACGGTTCCGATTACAATAGCTCCTGTTTCTTTAGCTAGTTGTGCAACAACTGGTGCACTTCCTGTTCCTGTTCCTCCGCCAAGTCCTGCACAAACAAATACCATGTCTGCATCTTTGATGAATCCTTTGATGTCATGAACGGATTCTTTTGCAGCTTCTCTTCCTTTCTGAGGGAATCCGCCACATCCTAATCCTCTTGTTAAATCAGTTCCGATTAGGAACTTACCGTCACAACTTGTCATATCTAAGTGTTGTTTATCGGTGTTTACTGCAAAAATCTTTGCACCTTTAATTCCTTTTTTGTGTAGCCAGGAAACCATGTTGTTTCCTCCTCCACCACATCCAATAACACGGATGTTAGCTTCTCCTATATTGTTTTGTGGCGTAGCCGGTGCATTGTTTAATGCGTCTTGTATTAAATTTTCCATTTTTTCTTTTTCCCCCGTTAGGTTTTTTGTTTGATTGCGATATTTGTATGATGGACCACAATAATCTTTATATTATAGTTCCAACTACATCTTACTCAGAGGTTTAATGATTTAATGATTTAATCGCTCCAGAAAATTAGTCAAACTATGATCTTATACATCAGATTTTAGCCGATCTGTTGAGGTTAAGTTTTAGCCGAACTTAACGAATGTCGATAGTTGTTTTAGCCGAACAACTTGTTTTAATTCTATTAATGTAACGTAACTAGTATATAAATACTTAACAAACTGTAAAATATAATTTAAAATATATAAATCATTATTTAAGCAATTATCAAAAATTAAACATTCAAAAGTAAAAGAGAGTGTTCCATTTGAAAACAAGAATAGCACCAAATAACAAAGTTAAGATTTCTACTAGGGATTCAAGAACCTTTGAGGGTATCGTTCTACCGGATTCTACTGATAAAAAAGTGGTATTGAAATTATCTTCTGGTTATAACATTGGTATACTGAATTCTAATATTGTTGAAATAAAAAGATTAACTAATTCTAAGAATTTGAAGAAAAAATTACCTAAATTGAAGATTAATAAAAAACTGCCCACTATTTCGATTCTTCATACTGGCGGGACTATTGCTTCAAAGGTGGATTACGAAACAGGGGCAGTGGAGTCACAGTTTTCACCTGAAGATATTATTTCTATGTTCCCAGAAATAAAAGACTTAGCGAACATTGAGTCTAAATTAGTTAGAAATATGTGGTCGAGTAACATGAATTTCAACCACTATAATTTACTTGCCAAGGCTGTCCAAAAAGAAGTCAAAAAGGGTGTTCAAGGTATTATAATCACTTTAGGAACAGATTCCTTAACCTACGCTTCAGCGGCTCTAAGCTTCATTTTAGAGGGGATAAGTATTCCAGTAATCTTTACTGCATCCCAGCGTTCTTCAGACAGAGGTTCCTCGGATGCTTTCCTTAATTTGTACACTTCAATTAAATTTGCAAAAGAGGCAAACTTTTCAGGAGTGGCTATATGTATGCATGGCTCTTCAGAAGATAAATACTGTAATGTCCTTCCTGCTTGTAAGACTAAAAAATTACACACTTCAAGAAGAGATACTTTTGAACCTGTCAATTCAACACCTATTGCAAGAGTTACATTGGATAGAATTGAGTTTTACCAAGAATCGAGACATAAGGAAAGGATGGATTCAAAACTTAAACTAAAATTAATCGATCCAAAACTTAAACTGGGGATAATCAGATTCCACCCTCATTTTCAATCTTCAATGCTGGATCCGATTAAGAAATTTGACGGCCTAGTTATAGAAGGGACAGGCTTAGGCAATGGGCCTGTTGAATGCGTTGACGAGTTCACCAAAGAAAACGAAAAAACATTGAAAGCAATCAAGTCCTTAACTAAGAAAATGCCAGTTGCTATGACTACTCAATGTGTTTTTGGAAGGATTAACATGAATGTCTATTCATATGGACGTAAAATTTTAGGTGCGGGTGTTTGGGGGAATCATACAGACATCTTGCCTGAGACTGCATTCATTAAATTAGCATGGCTCTTAAGTAACTATCCTAAGGAGCAGATCAAGGAATTATATCATGAAAATCTAAGGGGAGAGTTCTCTGAAAGAACATTGTACTATGACTAAGATAGATTACAAAAAACTTGGCTTCAAGTCTGGACTAGAAATTCATCAACAATTAGAGACTCACAAATTATTTTGTAATTGTCCTTCAATAGTTCATGATAAGAACCCTACAGTTAATGTTGAGAGAAAACTTAGGGCTGTTGTTGGAGAAACGGGAAAGGTTGATGCTGCAGCAGCATATGAAATCAAAAAGGACTTAACTAATGAATACGAGGCCTGTAAGACTTCTTCTTGCTTAATTGAGTTAGATGAAGAACCGCCTTTAGAAGTAAATAAGGGTGCATTAGAGATTGCCTTACAGGTTGCATTGTTGCTTAATGCAAAGCCTGTGGACGAGGTTAGGGTTATGAGAAAAACTGTTGTGGATGGTTCAAATGTTTCAGGTTTCCAAAGAACAATGTTGATTGCGACAGATGGTTATGTTGAAACTTCTTTGGGGAAAGTAAAAATTGATTCTATTTGTTTGGAGGAAGAGTCTGCTAGAAAACTAGAGAAGAAGAATGATCGTGTTAAATTCAGACTGGATCGTTTGGGAGTTCCTTTAGTTGAGATTGCAACTGATGCTTCGATTAAAAATCCTGAGCATTGTAAAGAAGTAGCATCTATTTTAGGGATGACTTTGAGATCAACAAATAAGGTGAAGAGGGGAATTGGAACAATCAGACAAGATGTTAATGTTTCAATAAAAGGCCACCCTCGTGTAGAGATTAAAGGTTTCCAGGACTTGAAGAGTATTCCTAAGGTTATTGATTACGAAATAAAAAGAGAATTATCTGAGGTTAAATCGAAGAAAAAAACAGAATCTCATGTAAGGAGGGCAGATCCTAATTTTACGACTACATATCTTAGGCCTATGCCTGGAGCTGCAAGGATGTATCCTGAAACTGATGTGCCTCCAATTGAATTAACTAAAAAATTCTTGTCTTCGGTAAAGGTTCCTGAATTAATTACTGAAAAGTCAATTAAGCTAGAAAAAAAATACAAACTATCTCCTCAACTTGCTCAAGAACTTGTAGGAAGTGAGATCTTTGAAACTTATGTTAAACAATTCAAGATATCTCCTGAATTAATTGCTAAAACTCTTATTGAAACTCCAAAAGAGATATCTAAAAGGTTCAATTTGCCTAAAGAGAAGATCTGTAATTCAGATTTTGAAATGGTGTTTGTTGCATTGGAGAAAAAAGCAATCAATGAATCTGCAATTCTAGAAATCTTAACAGATGTTGCAAAGGGCAATAAAATTGATCTAAAGAAGTACAAAACTGTGTCTGCTTCAGACATAGAATCGGAAATTAAATCTTTAATCCAAAAAAACCCAAAACTATCTCCAAATGCACTTATGGGTCTGGTTATGGCTAAATATCGTGGAAAGGTTGATGGTAAGAAGGTAATGGATTTGATCAATAGTAATCTGTAGTATCAACAATTTTATAAACTAAATTCATTAATCCTAGGCCATGTTAAGATCGCATACTTGTGGAGAGTTAAGAAAAGAGCACGCAGGAAAAACTGTTACTCTGTGTGGTTGGGTGGATGCTTTGAGGGTTCAAGGCAAGTTATCGTTCATTCTTTTAAGAGATAGGTATGGCATTACTCAGGTGTTTGTGAATCCTAAATTGACTTCTGAATTTTCTCATATTCCCAGGGAATCGGTTGTAAAAATCACTGGTGAGGTAAAGGCTAGGCCTGAAAACCAGGTCAAGGAGGATATGGAAACTGGAGAAATAGAACTTTCTGCTTCAGATATAGAGGTTTTAAATGAATCTGAAGAGATTCCTTTAGATCCGGAAACGAGTAGTGAAGAAACTCGTCTAAAATATAGGTATTTGGATTTAAGGTCTAGGCGTATGCAAAAGAATATTATCTTAAGAAATAAAGTTCTAAATACTATTCACTCATTTTTGAACGAGGAAGATTTCTTAGAAATTGAAACTCCAATTTTAGCAAAGTCAACGCCTGAAGGGGCAAGAGATTATTTAGTGCCTTCAAGAAAATTTCCTGGAAAATTCTTTGCACTTCCCCAATCTCCTCAATTATTCAAACAATTATTGATGGTTTCGGGTTGTGATAAGTATTACCAGATTGCAAGGTGTTTAAGAGACGAGGATTTACGTGCAGATAGGCAACCGGAATTCACACAGTTAGATATGGAAATGTCTTTTGTAGAGGAAGAGGATGTTTACTCCTTGTGTGAATTGTTAATGCAAAAAATATTCAAAGATGCATTAAATGTGGAACTAAAAATACCTTTTCCAAGAATGACTCATAAGGATTGTGTGGCTAAGTACAAAACTGATAAGCCTAATTTATCGAAGGGAAAAGATGATTTTCAGTTCTTGTGGGTTACAGATTTTCCATTATTTGAGTATAATCAAGAGGAAAATAGGTTTGTTTCAGAACACCATCCGTTTACTGCTCCAAAGGAAGAAGATATTAAACACATTGTTAGCAATCCTAAACAAGTAGTTTCAACAAGTTATGATCTTGTACTAAATGGTTTTGAAATGGGGAGTGGTTCATTGAGAATCACAAATACTGAACTGCAAAAAAAGATATTCAAGGCATTAAATCTCAGTGAGGAGGAAATTGAAGAAAAATTCGGTTTCTTATTAAGTGCGTTAAAGCAGGGTGCGCCTCCTATGGGGGGAATTGCGTTTGGTTTAGATAGGTTGGTTGCAGTTATGGCTCAAGAGGATTCAATTAGGGATGTTATTGCATTCCCTAAAAACAAGGATGCTAAAGACTTAATGCTTGATGCGCCTTCTGAAGTATCTAAAGAGCAATTAAAAGAGCTAAAATTGTAGTTTATCAATCCCAAAATTATTTAAACTTCTTTTCTTTGAACACTTCATGAAAGATTTTATTCCAATTCAGGAGGCTATGAAGAAGGGCTCTGGTGATGTAGCTATTAGGGGTTGGATTTACAGAGAGAGGGGCTCTAATAAATTAAAATTTATAGTTTTGAGGGATGTTTCCAATATTATTCAGTGCGTAATTAAAAAAGAAGATTTTGAAGATAGGTGGGATGAAATTGACAAGTTGCAGGTTGAAACTTCAATTGAATTGTTTGGAAAGATATCTAAGGATGAACGTGCACCTACCGGTTATGAACTTAAGGTAACTGATTTCAAAATTATTGGGCTTTCAGATAAATACCCTATTACTAAAGATCAGAGTTACGAGCATCTTTTGGACATGCGTCACTTATCTATAAGGAATAGGAAGACAACTGCCGCACTAAAGATTCGGTCAACTGTGTTTGGAGCAATTCATGATTATTTTAGGTCTAAAGGTTTTTACGAGTATCAAAGTCCTTCTTTTACACCTAATGCGTGTGAGGGCGGGTCCAGTCTATTCAAGGTGGATTATTTTGGTAAGGAAGTTTACCTAACGCAAACTTGGCAATTGTATGCGGAAGCAGGAATTCAGGCTTTAGAAAAAATCTATTGCATTGCCCCTTCGTTTAGGGCAGAAAAAAGTAAAACTTCAAGACATCTAACGGAGTATTGGCATGCTGAGATGGAGGAAGCTTGGTCAGATTTAGATAAAATTCAGGATCATGCGGAAGCTTTAGTTAAACATATTGTTTCTAAGGTTTTAGAGATGAATCAAGAAGAACTTAAGACTCTTGGGAGGGATCCAAAGATGTTGGAACCTACAGTAAAGAAAGCATTCCCTAGAATTACTTATGATGATTCTTTGAAGATTCTAAAGGAAAAAGCAAAGATGAACATTCCTTGGGGTAAGGATTTGAGAACTATTGAAGAAGATGAGTTATCTAAATTATATGATACTCCTATAATTGTAACTAGGTATCCTAAGGAAGTTAAGGCTTTTTACATGAAGGAAAATCCTGAGAATGAAAAAACTGTTTTGGCATTTGACTTAATCGGGCCAGAGGGTTATGGTGAATTGATCGGTGCAAGTGAACGAGAAGATGATATTGATGAGTTGAAGAGGCGTCTAGAAGAGGAGGGGGAGGATCCTGAAAATTATTCTTGGTATTTGGATACAAGAAAGTATGGGTCGGTTCCACATTCTGGTTTCGGAATGGGCGTAGAGAGAGTTATATCTTGGATTTGTGGGGCTGAAAACATAAAAGATGTGATAGCATTCCCTAGAACAATGACAAGGTATAAGCCATGAATGTAAATTCTAGAGATATTATTGGAGGATTATATCGTTCAAATTTAAGAATTTTAAGTCGAGTGGTTACTAATCGTTTTTTGTTTCGTGAACTTCCTCCTGAGGGTTTTGAAATAAATTATCTAGAAAAATCTTTTCCGTATGAGGGGTCAGGGGAAGGTCTTTGTGATTACCACCATAGGTGTCCAATCAGATCCGATGAGGATGGCATGTTCGAAATAGTTCGCACTGATGATAATGGAATAACTAGATATTTTTTCCACAAGGATTGCTTGAATGAATTGGTTTCAAGAACTTCTTCTGGGAAAACTCTTTAATTTACAGAAAGGTTTATATACAAAATAAATATTTCTCACATGTAATCTATTGATACTACTTCAAAATGGACATCGATGAATATCTCAAAAAAAAGAAAGCTCTCGAAAGTAAGAAAGAGCACTTAGAGGCTGAATCAAAGGCTGAAAAAAAGAAGAGCGATGCTCAAAAGAAGATAGAAATCAAGAGAAAAAGAGAGATTACTCACTTAAATGATGAGCCTCACCGAAATTATTCTCATAGGGGTTCTGGTGGAAATGATCACATTCAATGGATATTCTTGGGATTGGCATTTTTTGTCGCATTAATTATTGTGGGGATATTTGTCTTATCTAAATTTATGGAGCCTTCAACTGTGAAGGAAGATCCTTCTGATGAAGTTGAGGAATTACAAAAGAAACTAGATGAATTAGAAAAGGCGTTAAACGGTTCTGAAACTGAAGAAGACACCGAGGAAACGGTTGTTAATGGGACTGAAGAAGAAAATGAGACTACTATAGAGATTGGTCCGGAGTTTGACTTTTTCTTAATTGACGAGCACTCTGATAGTTCAAGCTTAGGGATTTTTGATGCATCTGGGAAGATTGCAGGGAACCTAATCCAGATCTGGTCTGGTTCAGCATCTACAAAGATTTACAATTACAGAGTTCAAATTGAAAACAGGGAAAGGGCTGGAATAATTTGTAAGTTAGACAAGACTGTTTCAATTGATGAAGACCAAGATGGTGAAGTGGATGATGTTACTTATGACTTGGATAGGTATGTTCTTGAGATGGGCATTGATGATAAAGAGATTTTGAAAGATTCAGTTACTGGTGTTGGAAAGATAACTGTAGATTATGAGAGCAGGTGTTATTTCTGTACGAACGACCAATGTGAGGGTAGTGGCTCAGACTTGGGTTACTTTGAAGATGGGGAAACTCTGCATACAAGCAAATTAAGAATAATTATTAATGATGTGGATTTAGACAATAATGAAACAAATAGTTCATCCTGATTATTTTACAAATACTTCTTTTGTTTTATCTATGACAAAATTGCCTGTGATATCGATTAAACCTTTAGTAAAGTCTGTATAAAAATACAGTCCGAGAACCAATAAAATCAACAGTATGATGATTAATGTTTTCATATAATCCAAAAAACTTATCTTCCTTATAATATTTTTGATAGAATAACTTAAATAATTCCAAAATTTAGTCCTGTTGGGCCTATGGTGTAGTGGATCGCATACATGGCTTCGGACCATGAGATGGAGGTTCGATTCCTCCTAGGCTCATTCAAATAACTTTTTATATCTTAGATTTTACTTCATATGATGGCAGATTTATTGTTGTGTAGTGGGGGTGATTTAAGCCAGTATACTGAGAGAATCCAATCATTTATGAGTGAGAGGAAAATTTCTCAAGTTTTGATTGTACTCTATGCACTGCCTACTAATAAGTTAAGGGAGAGTTTTTTTGATCTTTTGCATGAAAAAGATTATGATAAAAAGTGTGGTGTTAAATTTAAGGCCCTTCATAAGGAGAAAGATAAGGTTCAGGCAATAAATGATGCGGAGTGTGTATTTGTTTTCGGAGGGAACACTTTTGCTTTACTTGATAAATTACAGAAGGAAGGCTTGATTCAACCTTTGAAGCAAAAAATTTCATCAAAAATGCCTTATATCGGAGTGAGTGCTGGTTCGGTTATTGCTGGAAAGACTATTCAAACAACAAATGACATGCCTATAATTCATCCAAAAAATTTGGATTCATTGGGTGCCATATCTTTCAACCTTAACCCTCATTATATTGATCCTCATGAGAAGAGTGTTCATGCAGGGGAAACAAGAGAGGAACGTATTAACGAATTTCATTTAATTAGTGGGAATGGTCAACCCGTAGTTGGAATTTATGAGGGTTCAATAATTTCTGTTAATGGGAAAGATACAAAGATTGTCGGCCCTTTGGGTGGTGTTTTATTTGAGAAGGGTAAGAAATTGAGAAAACTTTCTGATGGTGCAAGTATCTGCGAGTTCCTTTAATCTTTTTAGGCTGCGTAGTCTTCTCTGACTTTGTAGAGTTTGTTTAGTACTCCTTGTCTGTTTGCGAATACGTTTTCTTCATGCCTGTTTATGGCGCTGCGCATGCTTCCAAGGTAGCTTCCTAAAGCCCATAGGCCGTCGGATTCTCTCTTAGTTGTCTGGGCTATTCTTCCAGATAGGGCTTCGTTCATCTTTTGGGCGATTCCTGTAAGGTTGATTTCTTCGTTTCCTTCTATAAATGAGATTAATGAGTCTAGTCTTTTAGCAAAGTCGCTTCTTTCATCAAGTATTGGGTGGTCGCTTAATCTTGCCATAAATTTAATAAAAAATCCAAATATTTAAGCCTAACTCCTTTTTAAAACAAAAACCTATTTAAATCAATTTTTTAGATTAAATTATAAGGTGATTCAAGAGATTTTATACGGCCAGTTTCTAGAAAATTCTTATTATAGGTTTATTTTCATAGTGGCCTTATTCTACATTCTTTCAAAAATAATTCAAGTAATTATTTGTGGAAATTTAAGAAGGTTTGCAGAAAAAACTGAAACCAATATCGATGATCAAATAATTGATGCATTAAGAAAGCCTGCAGTTAGATTTCTAACTCTGATGGGTACAAAAATTGCAGTAGGTGTTCTTCCTTTTTCTGAAAAGGTTGATTCAGTAATTCACCAATCGATTAATACATTACTGATTGTGGTGGTAATTGGATTGATGATAAGGTTGGCGAGCATCACCATAAATTTGTGGGGGAGCAAGTGGGCTGAAAAAACTGAGAGTAGTTTGGATGACGAACTTCTTCCTTTGGTTCATAAATTTGTGGATGCGATTATCATTATTTTGGGAATGTTCTTTATCTTGGCGGAATGGAATATTGACATAACTGGATTGCTGGCGGGTGTGGGTATTGCGGGGCTTGCAATTGGTTTTGCTGTAAAGGACAGTCTAGCAAATATCTTTGGTGGGATTAGTATTATTTTAGATAAGGCTTTGAAGGTTGGAGATGTTGTAAAGTTGGAAGATGGGAGAAATGGAACTATTATGGATGTAGGATTAAGAAGTACTAAGCTTAGGACTTGGAGCAATGAGTTATTAATAATTCCTAATGGTCAGTTGGCTAATACTACTATTCAAAATTATAAAAAGCCTGACTTAAGTGTTAGGGGTGAAGTAAATTTTGGGGTCGAGTATGGTGCAAGCATAGATAAGGTGAAAAAGTGTGTGAGGGATGCAATAAAGTCAATAAAAACTGTGGTTCCGAACAGTACAAAGAAACCGATACAAGTTTTATTTTTGAGGATGGGTGATTCTGCGTTAGAATTCCAAGCAGGGTTCTGGGTTAGTGATTATAAGGATAAGTTTGCTTCAGAGTTAGAGGCTACTGAAAAGATTTACAAGGCTTTAAACAAGGGCAAGATTGGAATTCCTTTTCCTACAAGAACTGTATATCTCAAAAAGGAATAAGCTTTAAATAAGCACATTCTATTTTATTTCCATGCCAAAGAAAACAAATGAAGGGATTTCTGTAAAAAAAGATGAAGATTTTTCAGAATGGTATTCTCAGGTTGTTCAGAAGGCAGAGTTGGCAGACATTAGGTATGGTGTCCAAGGTTTCATTGTGCATTCTCCTTGGGGTTTCAGGATTCTTAGGAGGATCTATGAACTTTTAGAGAATGAGGTTGAATTAGATGATCATGAACCTTTCTTGTTTCCATTGGTTATCAAGAAAGAAAATTTAGACAAGGAAGAGGAACATGCAGGCTTCGCTCCAGAAGTTTTCTGGGTTACTAAGTCCGGAAGTAAAAAGATGGAAGAAGAAGTTGCTCTCCGTCCTACTGGCGAGACTCAGATTTATCCTATGTATTCTTTGTGGATAAGGAGTCATAATGACTTGCCTTACAAGGGTTATCAGTCAAGAATTTGTACTTACAGGAGTGAAAAAACAACAAGGCCTTTCCTAAGGGGTAGGGAGTTTATGTTTTTTGAGACACATGATGTTTTTGAGACACATAAGGATGCATTAGCTCAAGTAGAAAAGGATATCAAAATTTCAGATAGGGTAATCAGCAAAAAATGTAAGATTCCTTTCTTGTTATTCAAGAGGCCTCAGTGGGATAAGTTCATGGGTGCATTAAACACTTTCACGCCGGATACATTAATGCCTGATGGGAAGAGAAATCAAATGGCATCAACACATGATTTAGGTCAAAATTTTTCGAAGGCATATGATATTCAGTTTCAGGGGAAGGATGGAAAGAAGCAAAATCCTTACCAAACTTGTTATGGTCCGGGAATCTGGAGGATAATGGCAGCATTAATTGGTATTCATGGAGATGATAAGGGATTGATTCTTCCATTTGATTTGACTCCTGTTAAGGTTGCAATAGTTCCGATATTTAAAGAAAAGGACAAAGATGATGTTTTAGATTTTTGTAAGAAAATTAAGTCTTCACTGTCTGATTTCAAGTCAATCATTGATGAATCGGATAACACTCCTGGCTTCAAATACAATCATTGGGAAATGAAAGGCGTCCCTATCAGGTTGGAAGTTGGACCAAATGAGGTAAAAAAAGACAATGTTACTTTGGTTCTAAGGACTAGTAAAGAAAAAATGCAGGTCTCTCTTAAGGACTTAAACAAGGAAGTGATTAAACAATCAAAGTTGCTTGATGAAGAAATTGAGTCTAGGGCTAGAAACTATTTTGATGATAATACTCATGATGCAAATAATCTTAAGGATTTAATGAAAATTATGAAATCGCATAGGGGTTTTGTAAGGGTTCCATTCTGTTCGGTTGAGAAGGATGGGGAGAAGTGTGCAGATTTGTTGAAGGAAAGAACTGAGGGTGTAAATGTTTGTGGAACATTGTATCCTGATGAAGAAAAGGCGGAAGGAAACTGCATAATTTGTGATAAGCCTGCAAAACATTTAGTTTATACTGCAAAATCGTACTAGAATAACCTTCTAATCCAGTTTATCATTCCGCCATACCATGGAACGTTTTTAACAATGACGTGGACTGCTTTCTGTTCTCTATAATTGGCGCCCATTTCATCTGTGTATGATATTTCGAACTTAACATCGTCCATTAGTTGACTTCCTTGGGTTGTCATTGTGATGGTCTTACTTTCGCCTTTCTTAAAAGCTTCATAGTTAAGTTCTCCGAATTCAAATAATATTTTTAGGTTCTTAACATTTGTATTCGAGGATACATCGAAACTAACTTCTACGTCGTCTTTGTAGTTTACTGAAGTGGGTTTGGGGTTGCTGATTAAAATTTCAGGAATGGGGATGACATCTAGATTAACATATTCGTATCTTATCTTGTCACTACTTTCAATTATGATTGGCAATCTTATGCTTTCACTAACTTCGAATTGGTTAGTTAAAATTGTGCCTCCGTTTAGGTTTAAATTTTGACAGTCTTGCATAAAGCAGTAATTTAGGTCTACATCACTTCCGCCACTAAGTTCGCAGGTTATGGTTGCAACTTCTCCAGAATAGTATTGGATTCTGTCAGATTTACATTTTGCATTTACAGATATTAGTAATTTCTTTTCACCTCTTTCTTCTTGGGCTTGAACATATGTTTGGGCATATTCTTCAGAGTAGAGCTCGAAATCGTCACCATACTTTATTGTGGCAGCGGCAGTCTCTCCATACATTCCTTTAACTTCAAAAGTTGTAGTGTAGATGTAGTTGGGGTCTACTTCAGGTAATTCAACAATCCAGTAAATTGATTTTTCTTCTCTAGGTTTTAGAAGAACGTTCTTAACATTGTCTTCGGTCAATCCTGGTGCTTTAGAAACTACTATTTTAGGTACGACATAACTATCTTTTATGTTTTTAATACGGACTTCTACAGGGATGTAACTCCCAAATTGTGCATTGCTAAATAGTGGTTCGACAGTTATCTCTAGTGCATCTAGTTCTTTTGGTCCAACGCTTAATTCAGTAGTCTCAATCTCTAAACCGCCTACATTCAAATCAACACCGTTTGCCTTCCAAGAATATTTTGCAGTGGGATTTCCTGAGTCTAGGTTAGATTTTAACTTAATGTGTGAGGGGTCTAGCCACCCATATTCTCCGAACGTAACATCGAAGGGAACCCATCCGATGTCTGGGAAATAAACTTCTGCCCACCCGTGCGGTCCCCATTGGTTGTCTACGTTACTGTAGACCATTCCTGAGACAAATCTTGCTGGGATTCCTACAGATCTTAGGAGTGAGATGAATAGATTGGTCATTTCGTCACAGACACCGTTTCTTGTTTCGAGTACCCACGAACTTGGTTGAACAACTTCAGCGGTTAATGTTGATAGGTTGTAATCAATATTTTTGTTTGTCCAGTCTGCAATTTTAAAGACTGCAGAATAAAGATCGTCGTCAGCACCAACTATTTCTTCAGCTTTTCTTTCAATTTTGGAATTGATATCAATATATTCTGTTGGTTGGGTGTAGGTTAGAACAGTTGAATCTAACTTCAATAGTGGGAAATGTTTTTTCTCACTGATTCTATAGATTTCATTGTCAACGGTAATGACTGCGTCGTAGCCATATCTCAAGTGTTCTCCTGGATTTCCAGACCACATATAGATTAAAGATTCGCTGCCTTGGTTAATTTCAGAATAAGGTGTTGAGTAAGTATCTAATGAGATTACCTCTTGCATCTCATTATCTTGTGGGAAGAAAGACAAATCGCTTTTTATGAAATCCATTGAGTAGTCTGGGGAATAAATTAGGCTTAGATCTGAATAAACACTCAGGCCCATCTTTACATATTGCACATCATTATAATTTTCGACGGGTTCTCCTAAAACAAATGGGATAACTAATAACAATGACAAAAAAATGGTTATTTTTTTCATAGAATCTTTATGTTTCACTCTTTTTTATATTCTTTCTTTATCATTTCAATGAATCTTGGGAAGTCTTCCATTTTTATGGATGCTCCGCAGGCTTTTGCGTGACCTCCGCCGTAACCTTCAAAATGTTCGAGAGCTTTATTTAACACTGGTAGGATGTCTTTTCCTTTGCTGCGGATGCTCATGCGGACGTCTCCATCTTTTTCTCTGCCAACAATGACTACATCATTGTCTAGTCTGTAGAGTAGTTCGTTTGAAAGGCCGCCTGTAAAACTGTTTTTTTCAGCAACGTAGGTATATACAAAAACATCTTCTCCTTCTTCTTTTTGGTTTAAGGATTCTTCTAACAATCTTCTGTATTCTTTGTCTATTTTGTCGAACTTACCATAAACTAGTTTTCCGTTATCTGTGGTTTGTTCTAAAATTTCAATAGGGCTCTCAATTTTTTCCAAAGCAGCGATACATTCGTCCATGCTGTGGTTATCGCCTTTCATGGTGAATGCAAATATGCTTATCAGTTTTCCATATTGGGAATCAAACATGAGTTCTGGCGGGCTGTCTGTTTTTAATAGCATATCTCTGTAATCAAATTTATCTAAAATTTCTTTTTCGGGCACGTTCCAGTCTCCTATGATTCCTACGACTGCAACCCATTCATTTTCTTCGACAACTTTGTATGCCCAATAGCTGGTTGGTTTGTTGTTGGGTTTTTCACTGGTCATGGGATTGTAATAGTTAACTCCATCTCTCTCGATGGGTTGGTGGTGGTCAATCCATACAACTGGAACATTAAATTCGTCTAGTATTTCTTGTTTAATGAATGGTTTATCTAAAATAACCACTAGGTCCGGCGTATGTTTCCTGTAGGCTGCTGAATACACCACTTCGGCCTTTGGAGATGCCTTAATACAAACGCCTGTCCCTTTCTTGTACTTCTTTTTTAACAATAAGTAGGAGGTCAAGCCGTCGGGGTCATCATCAAAGAAAAATAGTGGATTTTCAGATTTTTCTAAGAAGCTTCTAATCTCTTTAATTTGCTTTTCGCTTAACATAAGCCTAAAACGCTCATAAATATTTATAAATCATTCTACATTCACATCCCAATGCTTGAAGAAATCATCGCAACAATGCCTCTTTGGCAGAAAGTCTTAGGTTATGTTTTTATTTTGCTAGGTCTTTTCATCTATGTCAAAACAAGCAAATTGAGAGTTGCAGGTAGGCAATTAATTCCGCTTAGGTGGAGAATTGCAGTATCTTTGTTTTTTCCGTTGATTTTTGCACTGGCCATTGTGTTCGGTGCATTGATTATTGGGTTTTTATTGATAACTTTAACTTTGGGAATTTTGTTTAGTATACTTACTGGAAGGAAGCCAAAATTACCAAAATTTGGAAGAATAAAAATAAATATTGTAAGGAAATGATTAATTCCTTACTTTTTCTGCACCAGTTCCTTTATTTCTAAGGCCTCTGGATTTTCTTGCACTTGAAGTCAAACCTCTGTTTGTTCTTCCTTTGTGCTTGCCTTTTGTGATCCAACTAAGTTTTTTGTCTTTCTTAATTGAAGGGCTATTAATGTCTACAAGGATAACGTCATACCATAGGTATTTTCCGTCCTTGTCTAGGTAATAGCTGTTTAAAACTTCGCAATTAGGATATTTTTTGCTTGCTCTTTGTTCACAAACGGATTGGTAGTTCATGTCTAGAATTTTTTTCATTCTTCTAGTTTTTGACCTTCTACCTTTTTTGATTAGTTCTCTTTTTCTTCCGCCTCTAAGAACTCTTACTCTTGTAACTATAATTCCTTCTTTTGCTCTGTATCCTAAGCTTCTAGCCCTAGATAGATTCATTGGCCTAGCAACTCTTGAAACTGCTAAAGAACGTCTCCATTCTGCAAGTCTTTCTCTTCTGAGGTCTGCAGATGTATTTCTAGAATTTTCTCTTATGTGTTGGTATAATCCCATTTTATTGCACTTCCATTGTTTTATTTTTTAAGATTCAGGCGAGTGAAGCCCACATTTCTTAAGTTTATGCTCTCAATTGCCCTTTTAAAGCCTTTCTATCTAGAATAGGTATGCTAGGTACATTACTGCGGAGCTAATCCATGCGGCGTTGAAATCTAAGAATATGTTCATGATGCCTAAAATTGCTAGTCTGCCCAGCCCTTCGATTATGTGTCTGAATACCACGAATTCTGCTAGGTATTTTTTCTTAACGACTCTGTCGTATTCTAGTGTGTTGAAGGGTATTTCAACAGATCCGTGTAAAAATGCTCCGAGGATGGTGATTGCTGCAATGGCAACTGCTCCTACAAAGAAAACTCTTGACAACCAGACTAATGAACAAAGGATTCCTCCGATCCTCATGATCCATAGTAGTTTTTTTCTATTTTCTACTGATCCGAAAATAAATGAGCCTATGAATGCACAAAATTCTGCAATTAAGAATATTAGGCCAAATTCTGTGTAAACGTTGACGACTGAGAATAGGAATACTGGCCAGAATACCATTTCTGCAATGTTGGTTGCACCGAAGGAGAATACTTTGAGCATGAATCTTTTTGGAATTTTGTGTATGTCTTTTATGCTGCATTTGAATGGTTCGTGGTAGTCTCTGGTGAACATTAGGGGGAAAACGCTTACGCATAGTAGTAGGCTTGCAAATGTGAATAGCATTCCGAAACCGAAGTAGGCAATGATTAAGCCGCCTACAAATGGGCCTGACATTGCTGAAATGATGGTGCTTGCACTTAGAAATCCTACTTCTTCACTTCTGTGTTTTTTATCTGAGGATCTTACGAAGTGGATTATGAATGGTACCCAGTATAGTGCTTGGGTTATGCCTAGCATGATTGCAAGATAGTTTAGGTTGAATCCTAGTGTTGAATAATTAAATAATCCTAGGTAAAAAAATATTAATAGGGGGATTGTTGATAGGGCTGCCATTCTTAGTCCGAATTTACTGGCAACTTTTCCTGCAAATGGTGCAAAAAAGATGTACCCTAGTGTGTTGAACATGTAAAATGTAATGACTTGGCTTAGTGTTGCGCCCATTTCAACCATTAAGAATATTGGGATAAAGATTCCTACCATGCTAACAGCTAATGTTTTTAAGGACATTGCCACGTACATATCTCTTAATTCTCTATTTGTAAGAATCATGTGTACATAATGTACGTGTTGTCTGTGGGTATGCATGAACTAGAAACATACTGCTCTCTTTTTAAACATTTTTAAACTAAAAGAAATTAATTAGTTTTGTTTGGGACTTAAGCCTTTCAAGGAGTTTGCTGCGCCTTAGTATTAGGTTGATATCGAATCCAATTTCTTCTAAGATCATGGATCTTCCTCTTTCAAGCATGATTTCTTTAGAGTCAAATACCATTTTTTGAGTTCTCATGGTCTTTTTCATGGCCTCTCTTACCACCCAGACTCCGAGGCCTGCCCAATAGTCTGGGGTTTCAAATCTGAGAACTAGTGCGGAACTCTGTCTTTTATCTACTTTCATTTTTTCAACTAGTGGTAGTCTTGCACCATAGTAGCCGCCGACACAATTGGAGGCATAGTTTTTTCGTCCATTGTAATCTTCATCGTCTGTTGCAACAGTCACTCTTCCTGGTTTATCTTGAATGTTGGGATTCCATGAACTTCCTGGCAAGTACATTTCAAATAGTTCAAAACTAAATATTTCTGGGAACATAAATACTAGATAATAATTTCCTAAGAAGTTCCCGTAGTATAGTGAATATTCTTCGGATGATTTGAAATCTTTCACTTCTTTGATGATTGCTTTTCCAACGATGTCATCTACGGTTGTAATGCTCCATCTTGTGGGGACAAGTCTTCTGTTTTTTCCAAGGCCCATGGTTCCGAGTGATAATAGTTGGGATAGTTTTTGATCTTCAATTTTTTTCTTGTAGAGGTAATTGACTGCTTCAGAAGCTTTCAAATCTGTGTCGCCAAAAACGTTTTCAACGGGCCTTTCAACTCGGGTATTTTCAGTGATTCTCATGTTTTGTAAGTCGACAGGAGAACTGATTGGTTTGCTTACTCTGTCAAATTTTAGTCCTAGTTTCACTTTCTTTTTTAGTTCGAATTCCATGTCTACTGGTTTTTTTGCCATTCCGACTTCTTGGGACATGTCTAAAAATTTATTACTGTTGTTTCCTCTAGATGTATGGACATTGCTTAAGAATCTGGAGTTAACTAAATTTCCTCGATATCTCAAGATATCATCAATGCCTGCATTTTCTTCAGACCATCTTTTGTGTGAATCATATACTTCAACATCTTCGACTCTGACTGGTGGGGCTAAGATCCCTACATTCACATTGGGGTATTTTAACTTAGATCCAATAAATACGGATGGGGGCGAATTTGAAAAGAATTCTTTACTTAAAACTTCATTAATCTTGGGCTGGGGGAGTTCTTTGTAGGCCCAAGAAGTATCTTTTTTACCAATTTTGATCTTTTGATTGTCTAGCTTAAATGAGCCCATAATTTAATTATTTTCTTTGACTTTTTAATATCTTATCCTTTACAGAGTACATCTGCAGTAAATACAGAAACCTTTTTAATAATCTCTCCAGACTCTAAAAAAATGGCTTTATTCAGTTTGGCAGAATTAATACGTTTAATCATTATGTCTGGAGCAATAGGGTATATTTTTATGGATTATATCAAGATTCCGTCGCCTGTTGATTCGGTTCTAACTGCTTCAAAGAGGTTTAATTGGCAAGATTTCAAATTTGCAACATTGGTGACTGCACCAGGAATAGTTCTTCATGAGTTGGGCCACAAATTTGTAGGTTTGTTTATGGGGATTCAGACTGAGTTTTATGCATCTTATTTTGGGTTGTTCATTGGTGTTTTTTTGAAGTGGATAAGTAGTCCTTTCATAATTTTTGCTCCGGGTTTTGTTAGTCTAACTGGAACTTTAACAAATTTTCAAGTATTTGTAACAGCACTTTCTGGTCCTGCTATGAATTTTTTATTGTTCTTCATTGCATATCAGATTTTGGATCGAAAGAAGAATCTAACAAGGAATCAAGCAATTGGTTTACACTTGACTAAACAAATAAATTTGTTTTTAGGAATATTTAATATGATTCCGTTCCCTCCATTTGATGGATACAAAGTATTCACGAGTTTGTTTGGGATGATTTTCTAATTATTTTTTGAAAACTCTGCCTAGAATTCCTTTCTTTTTTTTAGTGGGTTTCTTTTCTGAAACAGTTTTTGTTGCAGCTTTCTTAGTGGCTGCTTTTTTAGGAGTGGTTTTTTTGGTGGCTGCTTTCTTTGTTGTTTTCTTTGTAGCTGCCTTTTTCGTAGTTTTCTTAGCAGTAGCTTTTTTCTCCTTAGCCTTAGCCGCTCTTGCTTCCGCACGCAATTTATCTTTTTCTGCTTTTTCTTTAGCGAGTTGTCTTTCCATAGCTCTTGCTAAAAGTTTTCTATGTTGTTCTAGGGCAATGCTTGCTGCCTCTAAACTTTCTTTATCTTTTTTGATTCTTCTAGTAAGCTCTCTTTTTCTTTTGTTAATGTCTTGTTCTTCTAGGATTTCTCCACATGCTTCACAAAAGAACTGTGTTTCTAAAGCTTCTTCTTCTAAGATTTTTAATCTACAGAATTTACATAGGTAGTATCTAATCTCATTATTCTCAATTTCTTTTTCAGCTTCTGCAATTTCTTTAGTTTTTGTATCTACAATTAATTCTACTGCTTTGGGTTTCTCGAAGGTCCAATAATAGATGTACCATCCCTTAACTTTGTCTTTTTTTCTTGTAAAACTAACTAGGTTATGTTCTTGAAGTCTGTAAATCATGTTCCTTACTTGGTTCACAGAGATTCCCATTTTTTCAGCTATCTTAAACTCAGAAACATTCTTCCTCTTATTGAGGATATCGAATAGTTTAACGGTGTCAGAACCGGCAACTTTCTTAACCAGCTCGACTAATAATTCATCAGGAACCTTCATATTATTCATTAATTCTAAAATTCATTTATATAGTTTATGCCTACTTTACATAATTTTGCCTTTATTCTGTAAAAAGGTTATATTTTACAGAAAATTTTGCCCTATTGGTATTTCATAAAGGGTTGTTCTCTGAGATGAATTTATAGATTCTTATTGTTAAATTCTTAGTTTTTTCAGGTAGTTCGTCAAAGGATAAGTTTTCATCATCCATAGTTTTTATGAGTTTTAATCATTTTAGGTTTTAGCTTCTTTCTTCAGCAATTAAATCAACCAATATTAAACTTTAGTTAGGGTGCAAAATAGTATTGCACCAATGAAGCCTACAATCAAGCCAAAAATAAATGATCCGATTCCTCCATCGTTTGTTTCTTTTTCAACAATTACCACTTCTTCTTTTTCTACAGATTCTTTATTATTTTCTTCTTCAGTATTGGAGTTTTGATTGGTTGTTTGTTCTTCAACTCTTACTTCTCCTGTAGGAGTTCTATCTACTCCGTTACAGATTCCATCATTGTCTAGGTCGATTTCACACCCGGCTTCATCGACGTCGCATAAAATTGAGGTTCCGGGGCATAAGTCTAAGTCATCATTTACTCCATCTCCGTCGCTATCTGGAACAAATGCAGGCCCATTGTCTTCTTCTATTTCATTGATATCTATCTCGAATCCGAAGATTTCTCCATGCATTCCTCCTTGATTTTCGAATCCAAATAGTTCGAGTCTAACGTCATATTTTTCGCCAATGTCGTAATCTTCTACTTCAAAGTCAACGCTGACTTCTCCAATTTCTCCGTCGTCAACAGAGTCTTCGCCGTATTGGGCGTCAACTTCTTCATCGTCTACGAATAAGAGAACTTCAATGTCTTCTTTGTCAAATGTTAATCCATTTTCAGTGAATGTGTTTTCATAATTTATTTTTATCGAGACTTGTTCTCCGTCATAAACATCAACTGTTCTTCCTTCACTTACATTTTCTGGGTCTTCACTAGAGACTTCAACTTCAACTCTGTCTCTGTAAAATTGAAGGCTGTTGTCTATCTTAACATTGATTGTGATTGGGACTAAAACGCTGAATGTTTCAATTGAAGTTTGGTTTGTGGTGTTGTGTGCATTTGCGCCTAAAATTAAGTCTCCTGCATCCCAGGTTATTTCACTAAAATCTTCGCTGATTGCGTCTAGTCCGGTGGGCATGGTAAATTCAAAGTTAATACTTTCTTCAGAACTTCCGATTCCTAATTCTCCGGGAAAGCTGGTTGTTATTATGACGCTGTCTGTGTTTAGGCTGTTTGCAGGAAGGTCGGTATTTTTTTCAAAAGTATGGTTGAATCCGGTTAAATTATAGTCTGGATAATCGTTCCTGATAGTAAATGTGTTAGAATAGGCTTTGGTTGGTTCTCCGTTGAATGAAAAACTGTTTTGGTTTACAGTGTAGCTTGCTAAAACTAGGGAACTGAGGACTAATAATAGGATTGGCATAATCCAGATTTTCCTCAATTTAGGTCTTAGATTCATTACCTTAAATCTCCAAAAACTAGCTTTTTAAGATTTACCTGAAAAACACCCTAAGATTTATAAACAATCTTGGAGGACTTATAAATATGGTTACAGATAACAACTTGAATAATTCTCAAGGTCCTGAAATGGATAAGAAGGCTCAGGAGGAACTCAAAAAGAAGTTCGAGCAAATGAAGTCTAAGGTTGAAGCTTTCAAGAAAAAAATTTTATCTAAAAAAGATAACAAAACCATTGGGATCTGTATTCTCCCGCCTGAAAGATTTGAAGACACAGTGAATAGGTTGAGGGCTGAAAAATTAAATGAGAAAGAACTGAAAGAAAGGCTGAAGGAAGAGCAACAAAAAATTAATGTGTTAATACTGGTGGATGATCAAGATACAAAAAACACTCAAGAAAAAATAGAGTTGATCAAAAAGACTGAAGAGTTCTTAAAGAAGTCTGCGGAAGATGTTGATAAGTTAATCAGAACGCAGTGTATGCTTATGTCTGAGTTAAGGGAAGCGTGTTATGATAGTAAACATGAGGTTCTAAAGCTTCTTGCATCGGGTGTACATATTCATGATCCTAAGGATGTTCTTGGTGCACTTAAGGTTAGTGAGATTCATAAGTCTATGGTGCTTCAAAGATTTGAAAAATATATTGTATCTTATGTTGCTGTTGGGAGTTTGTTTCGTGGAGATGCTTCAAGCCATGACATTGATGTTGCGATTATAATTGATGATACTGATGTAAAACGGATGAGTCGTGCAGAGTTGAAGGATAAATTGATGAGTATTATTAGGTCCATGGGTTACGAGGCTTCTAGCATGGCTGGGGTAAAGAAGATATTCCATATCCAAGTTTATATTTTAACGGATTTCTGGGATGGGATTAGGGATGCCACACCTGTATTCTTCACATTCCTAAGGGATGGAATTCCTTTATATGATAGGGGCGTTTTTATGCCTCAAAAATTATTGCTTAATATGGGGCGCATAAAGCCTAGTCCTGAGGCTATTGAGATGCATATGGATGTGGGTGAAAGGATGGTTGACCGTGCGAAGGGAAAACTGATCACGATCGTTGTTGAAGACTTGTATTATGCGGCGCTGAATCCTTCACAATCGGCGTTAATGCTTCAGGGTTATCCGCCTTCAACTCCTAAGGAAACAATCCAATTGATGGATGATATTTTTGTAAAAAAAGAGAAGTTGATGAAGCCTTCAGAGTTAAATGTCTTGAAGGATGTGTTCAAGTTGTACAAGGGAATTGAACATGGTAAGGTTAAGGATGTAACTGGAACTGAGGTTGATAAGATCATGACTAATGTTTCTAAGTATCTTAAGGTTGTAAAAGAAATTGTAAAGAAGTTAGAAAAACAGTCTACGAAGAAACAGATGAATGATCTTGTAGAAAACATTTCAAATTTATTAATTGATTTGATGAAATTGGAAAATCTTCCAACGACAAAATCAGAATTATTAAAGAATTTTGAAAAGTTAGTTAGGAAGAGGCATTTCAATATGTCGGATTTAGACTCATTAAAGAATACGATTGGTTCTGCTAAGAAGGCTACAACCAAAGAGGAGCTAGAAAAGATTAGGAGAGAGTCTTCTTTGCTTAGGAAGAAAATCTTAATGCATGTTCAGAGAGAACGGGGGAAGGAAGTTGATCGTGTAAAGGTTCGTGTCAAATATGGTGACCAATTCGGAGATGTGTATTTACTTGAAGATGTGGCTTATATGGTGGCAGATATTGATGCTAAAACTAAGGCTGTGACTAAGGCTAAGTTAAATTCTGATGGTTCTCTGGGTAAAATCACTGCAAGTACGCTAGAAGAGCTGGAAAAGGCTATTTCTTCAACAAAGATGCCTTCTAGAGTGTTCATAAAAGAGCCTCTATTCGAAGATCTAAGAAGAATCTATGGTGATGATGTACATATCTTAGTTTCTAATTGATCCAGAAAAGAAAAGTTTAAAAACCAAAATCTACCAAAATTATCCACAATGGACGCTCTAATATCTAATTTTAGGCTAGGAAGGCACACAAAGTCAAATAACCATATGATTGTTATTTCTCCAGATGTGACAACCAGAGAAAAGGCTCAAGATTTAGTGGATAAAGGGGTTACGTGGAAATCGCCTTCTGGTAAGGAGATTCATGGTAAGGTAGCTTCTGCGCATGGAAATAAGGGCGCTTTAAGAGTAATATTTGAAAAGGGAATGCCTGGTCAAGCGATTGGTCAAAAGGTAGTTATTAACTAAAAATGGCAACACTAAGAAGAGGACATTGTTGTACTCCTGTAAAAAGGGCTTACACTAGAAAGAGTAAGTATAGGAGGAAGAACTACATTAGGGCGGTTCCTACTAACAAGGTTATTAGGTATGATATGGGTGAAAAGTCTAAAGTTTTCCCTTTTAAGGTTGAATTAGCAGTTAAGGATCCGATTCAAATTAGGCATAATGCTTTGGAGAGTTGCAGGCAGATTATCAATAGGAACTTGATGAGGTTGATTGGTCAAGATTATTATTTCAAGCTTAACGTTTATCCACACCAAGTAATCAGGGAAAATAAAATGCTTACCGGTGCTGGGGCAGATCGTATGCAGACTGGAATGCAGCGTGCATTCGGTACACCTACTGGGGTTGCTGCGAGACTTAAAAAGAAACAAACTGTATTTTCAGTTAAGGTTGAAAAGGAAAACATTGATCATGCTAAGGCTGCTTTGAAGAAAGCAACACCTAGATTGCCTGGTACTTTTACAATTAACATTGTAGAATTGAAAGAGTAAATACAATATATTCTTTTTTCTTAAACAATATCTTTAAATAAAAGTTTTACTTATCACTTCTATGCAAGCGCACAGTAGTCAAATTAGATTATGCATTAAGACAACTACTGTGAAGACTATTACTTCTAAAAAATTCAACTAATCTGGCTCAAGTCTTTGGTTGTTTTTCAAACTAGGATTTGGGCCTTAATTCTGTAAGACACATAAATTGAAATCTATCATATCAAAGGAGGTTAAGATGAATGAAAGATTAGTTCCCGATCAAGTAATGAGGTCGTGTAGAGATTGTGGAGGTCCACAAAGACATTATAGGATGACTGATGTCATGCTAGAAGAAGAGTATCCGGTAGCAGAGTTCCAGTGTATGGGTTGCATGAATATTAGAACTATCATGTTAAGATCAACAGATCTTTACGAAACAGAAATTTACGGGATTCCCAAACGTACTAAAAGGAATTCCGATTAATTTTTTTATTTTAATTTTTATAGGCAAACTTTTGGAGGGTTTTTTAACAATTCAGTAATTAATTTAATTGCATCCTTAATGTCTTGTTTACTTGCAACGCTGGTAGTGGTGTGGATGTTTCTTACAGGAACGCCTATTGCAGTACAAGGGATTCCTCCTCTGGATACTGAAACACTTAATGCATCTGTTGTTCCAAAGCTTCCTACGTCTGGTTGAACTCCCATTTTTAGTTTTTTGGCAAGGTTCATGAACCAATCATTCAAACACCTGTTTGTTATCATTTCAGCATCTTTGTATACAATTACTGGTCCGTGCCCAACACATTTGCCTTGGCCTTCATGGTTTCTTCCGTCGTCTGCTTCGGTAACGTCAAAGACGATTGCATAGTCTGGGTCTATGGAGTATAGTGAAGTTTTTGCTCCGTGGAGTCCAATTTCTTCTTGAACGGTGAACACGTAGTAAACTTCACTTTTTACATTCTTCAATTTTTTAGCTAGTTCTAATAAGGCATAACAGCCGATTCTATCGTCTAGAGCTTTAGCAGTAAACAGTTTGCCGTCTGAAATTTCCATATAGCTTTTCATTAAGTGGACATAGTCTCCGGTCTGTATTCCTGCTCTCTTGACTTCTTTTTCGTTCATACCTACGTCAACATAAAGTTCATCCATTATGGGGAGTGCTGATAGCTCGGCACCATCTTGTATTTCTTTGTTAGTTAGAATTCCATAAATGTCTTTTTTATTTTTAGCAACTATTTTTACTTTCTCGCCTAATAGTGTGGTGGGTTCAATCCCTCCGACTGCTGAAACGAAAACTTTTCCGTCAGCATCTACTGATCTAACCATTAACCCTATTTCATCCATGTGGGCTGCAAGCATAACTGAGGTTCCTTTTCCTTTTTTTCTTGCAATTAGGTTGCCAAATTTGTCTCTGTATAATTCATCAACATAGGGTTTAATTTCTTTTTTAATTATGTCTCTAATTTTCCCTTCATCGCCACTGGGTCCGTGGGCTTCTGTTAATTTTTTTAATAAGTCCATTATTCTATTCCTTCGAATTTTACTTCGCCACAACATGCGGGAATTATTTTTTTTGATCCACAAAGTCCACAATAAACTTTGTTGTCCATTATCTGTATTGATTCCTTGTTACAGCATAGGGGCAATTCTAATTCTTTTGAACAACAACTGCACTTAAATTTACAGCACAATCCTTGGTCTTCCAAAAATAATCACCTCGTTTATTTATAAATCTGATATTTATATAAATGTTTTCTTTAGCGCCAGTAATGTCCGTGGAAGTATGGGTGTCTTGCGCCATAGGCATTTCCAGAATAATGTCCGTTGAAATAACTGCCTGAAACAAATTTGTTTCCTATGGTTCCGCTAAAGTGTCCGTTATCATAGGTTCCGGAAATAGCTCTTCCGCTGTTTGTCCAGCCCCATACTTCTCCGTTAGAATAATGTCCTTGGCCGTAAACACCATGATGGTTGTGTCCTCTAAATGTTCCTGCAGAGACTGATAAACTAAAGACAAATAATAATATTGTCCCTAAGATAAGTATTTTTTTCATAAAATTCTAATGTTTTTGAAAAATATATATTTTTCGCACATTTCTTCAAAAGATTTAAATAATAAATTAAATCAGAATAGGAAAATGGAAGAATTATCAAAATCTAATTTTCAAGAAAAGGTACACAACAACCCAAGAACCACCGTTGTTGATTTCTATAGCGAAACTTGTCCGCCATGTAAAATGTTGGCTCCTGTCTTTGATTCAGTTTCTGAAAAATTGAAGGATAAGGCAGATTTCTTTAAAATAAAATTAGAGGATAATCAAGAAATCTTTGCAGAATATGCAATTCAGTCGGTTCCAACGGTTATGATCTTAAAACAATCGGCACCGGTTTCAGAAAGTCTGGGTTTTAAAGATGAGGATGCTTTAATGAGTTGGTTGAACGAAAACATTTAGTCTTTCATCATTGCATCATAGAGTCTTCTCTTGCGGATTGCAATCTATCATACAAAAATTTGAATGCGGTGAGGGAGGCAGTTTTTCCTATTTTTCTTCCTATAACTTCATCTCGAGTATTAAAACTAATTAGTTGTTGTGGTGTGGTGTTAATCAGGTAAGCTCCACCTTCATTAACAAATTCTTTATCGAATGTTTCTAATTCTCTTTTCCCGTCGTCTTTGTAGAAGAAAGCATCAAAAACGCCGGCAGAATTTCTCCCTTCGTCTTTTAATCTTAAGAGGGTTATATTAATGCCTGGGTGGTTTTCACCAAGGTATTCTAAAAATTCATCTAGGTTTTTCCCACTGCCAACTCTTAACCTTAAACAATCGTCCCTACTTATTTCGTTTGTCATTGTATAAAATCTTTAGCCTCTGGAATAGTCCATGCTTGGTCAAGGTTTTTTGCATAATCCTCGCTTAGTTCATCTAGGATGTCGCAGGGATCTAAGTTAGGATTTTCTTCTAATTGTTTAGAGGCCATTGGGACAAAGTTCACTAATGCGTTATGAATCTCTTCTGTGCTGTAAATCCTAGATGTTAGTTTTCCAACCATTGAGGTGGTATAATCTAAGACTGTTTCGGTAATTTCAACGCCATGTTTTTCCATTACTCTTTCTATGACTTCTTCTGGAAAGGATCTGGTTACTAATGTGTCTTTTCTGATGGGTAAACTTCTAGGAACTTTTCTTTCCCAGACGTCTGAAGCAATGACTAGTTCATAGTCTCTTCTTAGTCTGTTTATGGTTCCGATCTGTCTTTCTAGCGTGTTTTCAGCCATGTTAATACATTGCTAAAACTATATATTGCAGTATATAAATATTCCTATGCTAAGTTTTTTAAAGCCATTAAGTTGGCCAATAAAAAATGAAAGGTTCAAAATCGGCTCAAGAAACTTCGCGATGCTTACTTGATAGGACTCGTTTAGAGATAGGCAGAAGGCGTGGAGAAGAGTTCTTAGAGTTAATCTTGAATGATGACGTAAAGGGTATGAAATCTTTTAGTAGTAGACATCTTGGTAATAGGGATCTTAGAAATTATGGTTTAATCTCTCAAGCATTTAATGGTGTTGTGGGTAAGGGTTTAGCGCATGAATACACGATTCATTTTGAAGAGTTAACTAGTGATCGGATTAGGGGTTTTTACAAAACGTTAGCTCATGATTCTTCAAATAATGCCTGTTTAATTCCGTTCGGTGTGAAAAGAGAAACTCTAAAGCATCTCAGAAATCATTATGGCATGTAGGGACTGTCTAATTCTAAACTTTCAACAAACCCTTCAATTCCTTCTTTTGGTGATAGGTCATTTCTTTCAAGGTGTCCGACAAATCTTACAAAGTAATTGTTTGCACAATCGATGTCTTCTTGAGGGTCGAATCCTACTGTTCCTGGAAGCCTACCTGTTGTTTTTTCAATAATTCTAGGAATTTCTGGAGTGTATATGTCGAGTGCGTCTCTTGTGGTTCTGAGTCCTAGTGTTTCTAAGGAGTTCTTTATCACTAATTTGTTGTATTTGACAACATTAACTCTTTCTGCTAGCGGACTTCCTCTGCGTGCGGTCACAGTTGAAGATGGATTAAACATGTGTGCAGACCTAAGTCTCTCAACTAGCCTGTCTGTTCCATCGTCTCTAGCTCCTACGAATTTTCTTAAATTTGCCATGCTTAAATTACCAAATTTCGGATTATAAGGCTTACTAACAAGTTATTTAAACACTCATAAATGTGGAAAATTATGGCTAATAGAATTGCGATTATAGAGCAGGATAAATGCCATCCTGACAAATGTGGCAACCTTTTATGCGCAAGGCTATGCCCTATTAATCGGGAAGGCTCAGATTGTATTACGAAAAACCCTATAACTAAGAAGGCGGTTATTGATGAGAAGTTGTGCAATGGGTGCGGGATTTGTCCAAAGAGGTGTCCTTTTGGTGCAATTCATATTATTAATCTACCGGAAAAATTGACTGATGAACCTATCCATAGGTTTGGAAAAAACTCTTTTGAATTGTTTAACTTGCCTGCTATTAAGAAGGGTTCGGTTGTAGGGATTATAGGGAGGAACGGTATTGGTAAGTCGACTGCGTTTAAGATTCTTTCAGGTGAGTTTATTCCTAATTTGGGTGATTTTAATTTAGAGGATTCTGATGAGAATAAAGAATTACTTTGCCAATCGATAATAACAAGATATTCGAATTCAGTAATGGGGAAATATTTGAAGGATTTAATCCATAAAAAATTAAAGATTTCTTATAAGTCTCAAAGGATTGAATTGCTTCCTAAAATGTTTGATGGGACTGCAATAGAGTTATTGCAAAAAATTGATGAAAGGGGAATGCTGACAGAGTTGGTTAATGAATTGGATTTATCTAATTCAATCAACAATAAACTTTCAGAACTTTCTGGTGGAGAGCTTCAAAAAGTAGCAATCATTGCCACTTGTCTAAAAAAGGCAGATATTTATTACTTCGATGAACCTTCGTCCTTCTTAGATATTACTTCAAGGATTAAGGTTGCAAGAATAATTCAGTCATTAAAGGATGAGAATACTGCGGTGATGGTTATCGAACACGATATTGCAACTCTGGATTATATTTCTGACGAAATTCAAATAATTTATGGTGAACGTGCATGTTATGGGGTTTTATCTATTTCTAAGGGTGCGAGGAATGGAATTAATGATTATTTGGAGGGTTACCTTCCTGAAGATAATGTGAGGTTTAGGTCTTATCCGATTAAGTTCTCAAGATCTATCTGGACACCTGATCCTAATGCGGAAACGTTGGTTTCTTATAAGGATCTAAAGAAATCTTTTGAAAAATTCTCTTTAACTGTGAAGGGGGGATCTATCAAGCGTGGTGAGGTTTTAGCAATCATGGGTTCGAATGGGTTGGGTAAATCTACATTCCTGAACTTAATCTCAAATAGGTTAAAGGCGGATTCTGGAGAGATCAAACTTACGGAAGAGGACATTAAAATTTCTTACAAACCGCAGTATCCTGCTCCTAAAGATAAGACTGTGGAAGAATACTTGAGGGAACATGCAGGTGATGAAATGAATTCTGGGTGGTATCAACAAAACATTATGGAAAAGTTAAACATTCAGTCGTTAATGCAGTCTAATCTAAAGAATCTTTCAGGTGGGGAACTCCAGAAGGTATTTGTAGCAGGGTGTTTAAGTGGAAAGTCTGATTTGGTGGTTCTAGATGAACCTTCTGCGTTCATAGATATTGAGGATCGTATTAATCTTGCAGAGGTTATCAAGGAGTTTACTCAAAAGAAAAATGTGGCTTGTGCTGTGGTAGATCATGATGTGCAATTTATAGAGTATTTGGGTGATAAGATGTTAGTCTTTGAAGGTGAGCCTGGAAAGGAGGGTACGGTTATAGGGCCTTGTGAAAAGGAAGAGGGTATGAATTTAATTTTGAAGGCTTTAGAAATTACTTATAGGAAAGATAAGGATACGAATCGTGCAAGGATTAACAAACCGAATAGTCAGTTGGATAAGGAACAACGTTCGAAGGGACAATATTATTACATCTGATTAATTCTAACTATATTTCGAAGAAAATATTCTCAAAACTATAGTAATTAACACACTATCATTTAAATATGATCATGAATTCTTACAATCGGAACACACAATATGTAGTGTTTTAATAAAATATTACTACTATCAGTAGTATGACTCAGAAGTGATAAAATGTTATGCCCTTACTGCCAAAATGATGAAACAAAGGTGGTAGATAGCAGAGAAACAGAAAATTTTGAAGCAACTCGTAGAAGAAGGGAATGCCTCAAATGTAAAAAAAGATTCACTACTTATGAAAGAGTTGAAACTGATCTTAGAGTAATAAAAAAGGATAGTTCTTCAGTCCCGTATGATAGGAATAAACTATTGCAAAGTATTCAGATACCTTGTCAGAAAAGACCTGTCACTTCAGAAACAATAAATCAGATTGTTAACCGGATTGAAGCTGTTCTAAGAAATAAACCAAAATCTGAGGTTACCTCCAAAACTATTGGGGAACTCGTAATGCGTGCTTTAAAAAAATTGGACAAGGTTGCATACATCAGATTCGCATCAGTTTACAGGGACTTTGAAGATATTGAGTCTTTTGAAGCTGAACTAGTCAAATTAAAGAAATAAGAGGGAGAGTGAACACAATGGAAAGTCAATTAAATAAAATAAGAAAGAGGGATGGTAGGGTTGTTGATTTTGATTTAAACAAGATCACTGAAGCTATTTTCAAGGCAGCAGAGTCGGTGGGTGGCTCGGATAAAGAACTGGCAGAGTCAGTTGCAAAAAATGTTACTGTAAAAGTTCAAGAAAATTTCAAAGATAAAACTCCTACTGTTGAAGAAATCCAAGACCAGGTAGAAAAAACATTGATGGACCAAGGCCATACTTCCACAGCAAAAGCGTATATTCTGTACAGATTCAAGAAATCTCAAGAGCGGGCTAAGAGGGCTTTGATTCTTGGTGAGGGCCATGAAGAGGATAATCTAAAATTCTCGAATAATTCTTTACAGGTTTTAGAAAAGAGGTATTTGTTAAAGGATGCTAATGGCGAATTAATTGAGACGCCTAAACAGATGGTTAGGAGAATTGCACATAATATTGCACAGGCTGAATATAATTATGGTGCAAGTGAAGAACAGGTAAGGGAGGTTGAAGAAACTTATTTTGATTTGATTGCTAATTTAGATTTCTTACCTAACACTCCGACAATAATGAATGCTGGAACCAAGATTCAACAACTTAGTGCTTGTTTTGTTCTTCCTGTTGATGATTCAATGGAGGGAATTTTCCAATCAATTAAGGACACTGCCCTTATCCATAAATCTGGTGGGGGGACTGGTTTTTCATTCTCAAGACTTAGGCCAAAGAATGATTTAGTGAGGTCAACTTCTGGTGTAGCTTCAGGACCGGTTTCATTTATGAAAGTATTTGATGCGGCGACAGAGGTGATTAAGCAAGGGGGAAAAAGACGTGGGGCAAATATGGGGATCTTGAGGGTGGATCATCCTGACATTTTGGAATTTATAGAGTGTAAGGCTGATATGAAGACTCTTCAGAACTTTAACATTTCAGTTGCGGCTACGGATAAGTTCATGCAGGCTGTAAAGGATGATACGGATTATGACTTAATCTGTCCGAAAACAAAGGAACCGATTGGGAAGATGAAGGCTAGGGATGTTTTCACTGTGATCATTAATAATGCGTGGAAGAATGGCGATCCTGGGTTCATTTTCATTGACAAGGTTAACCAGGGTCATCCTGGGAAGAACATGGGGGAGATAGAAAGCACAAATCCTTGTGGGGAACAACCATTACTGCCTTATGAGTCATGTAATCTGGGTTCAATCAACTTGACTAATTTTGTTAACTCTGACAAGACTGACATGGATTGGGAAAGACTAAGGGAGCGTATTAGGTTGTGTGTCCGATTCTTAGATGATGTAATTGACATGAACAAATACCCTATTTCTCAACTGGATGAGATGGCGAAGAAAACTAGAAAGATTGGTTTGGGTATCATGGGCTTTGCAGATGTACTCTATGAATTGGGGATCAAGTACAATTCAGATGAAGGGTATGCTATGGCAGAAAAGATCATGAAGTTCTTCAAGGATGAGTCTTACCGGATGTCTGAAGAATTGGCAGAAACCAGGGGAACTTATCCTGGGTGGGAAGGTTCAGACCACCAAAAAGAAGGAAGGAAGATGAGGAATACTTGTTGCTTAACCATTGCACCGACTGGTACAATCGGTATGCTTGCTGAAGCTTCAGGTGGTTGTGAGCCTACTTTCGCAATTTCTTATATTAAGAATGTGATGGATGGAACTGAATTGATTTACACTAATAGGTTCTTTGAAGATGTTGCAAACAAAAGAGGTTTTGCATCTCCGGAACTGATGAGGAAGATTGCAAAAATTGGGACGGTTCAAAACATAGGGGAGGTTCCTGAAGACGTAAGAAATGTCTTTGTAACTGCACAGGATATAACTCCTGAAGAGCATGTAAGGATGCAGGCAGCTTTCCAAAAGTATGTTGACTCTTCAATATCTAAGACTGTTAACTTCCCTCACTCTGCAACAATTGATGATGTTAAAAAATCATACTTGACTGCGTGGGAGATGGGTTGTAAGGGTATAACTATTTACAGGGATGGAAGTAGGGACAATCAAGTTCTGAACATTGGTGAAGTAAAGGGGAAAGAAAAGGTTCCTGAAGCTTCTCAAGAAGAGAAAACTGAAGAGGGTAACGCCTGTAAAATAACCATTGAGGATGGAAGAATAGTGAAGACCTGCGAGTAAAACTCGTAGGCCCAACACCTATTTAAATAAAAAGTCCTTTTAATTAAGATGAATCTTGAGCTGTCTTTTGATAAAATAAAGAAAAGAGATAATTCTATAGTTGATTTTGATGTTAAGAAATTAATTAGGGCAATTAATGAGCCTGCAAAGGCCGTTGGAAAAAGGAAAAAAGAGACTGCAATTAATTTGGCAGAGAAGGTTTTAGAGGAATTAAATAAAACTTATAATAAAAAAAACATTCCTTCGGTAGAAGATGTGCAGGATACAATAGAAAAGGTTCTGATTGAAGAAGGTCAGGCAAGGATTGCAAAGTCATTTATTTTGTATCGGAATTCAAAAACAAAGTTAAGAGAGGAGAAGGTTTCTTTGGTGGGCAGTAAAGAAAAAAATAAGTTATCTATTAATGCAATAAGGATTCTAAAGGGGAGGTATCTTAGAAAGGATTCTAATGGTAAAATCAAGGAAACTCCTAATGAATTGTTTAGGAGGATTTCAAAGAATATAGCTAATGCAGATAAGAGTTATAAAAATGGGGATTCAAAAAAGTCAGAGCAAGAATTTTATAAGATAATGTTCAATTTAGATTTTCTGCCTAATTCTCCAACTTTGATGAATGCTGGTACTAAGAATCAACAATTGCTTTCTTGTTTTGTCTTGCCTGTGGAGGATAGTATTGATCAAATTTTTAAGACGTTGCATCTTGCAATGCTTATACAAAAAACTGGGGCGGGAACTGGTTTTTCTTTTTCAAAACTAAGGCAGAAGGGCACTAAGATCAGCAATAATGGCCATTCTTCTAGCGGACCGGTTCCTTTCCTGAAGGTGTTCAATGAGGCGACTGGGGCAATAAAGAAGGGTGGAACAAGGCGCGGGGCAAATATGGGTATCTTAAATGTCCACCATCCTGATATTCTTAAGTTCATAAAATTGAAAGAACTTGATTCTAGTATGACTAATTTCAATATTTCTGTTGGAATAACTAATGAGTTTATGGAGGCTGTACAAAAGCATGAGGATTATGATTTGAAGGATCCGAGAACGAATGAAATTGTTGGGAATCTTGAGGCTAGGTTTGTCTGGGATTCATTAATTGCTTCGGCTTGGACCAATGGAGAACCTGGCATAATCTTCTTGGATCGTATTAATAAGGATAATAAGTCTAGGGAAGAAAATATTTCATCAACTAGTCCTTGTGCTGAGGCACCTTTGCTCGAGAATGAATCCTGTGCGTTAGGGAGTATTAATGTTGGGAACTTTGTTATTGAGTCGGAAGATAAAAAGGTTGATTGGAAAATGTTGAGGGAAACAATTCATACGGCGGTCCACTTCTTAGACAATACTATTGACATGACGCATTACCCTTCAAGGGAGATAAAGGAAAAATCTTTGTCTTATAGGAAGATTGGTTTGGGCATTATGGGCTTTGCAGATATGTTGGCTAAATTAAGAGTTCCTTATGATTCTGAGGCTGGGATTGAGATGGGGAAAAAGCTTGCTAAGTTTTTTAAGAAAGAAGCAGATAATGCCTCGCATGAGTTGGCAAAGTCTCGGGGGCACTATCCTCAATGGAATGTTTCTAAAAACACTGCAAAGAGGGAAATGAGAAATGCAACTCGCCTTAGTATTGCTCCTACGGGTTCGATTAGTATGATTGCAGATTGTTCTTCAGGTATAGAACCGTTATTTGCAATTAGTTATGTGAAGCGGGTTATGGGCGGGAAACAATTCTTTTACATTGATGGTAATCTTAAGGATGCTTTGAAGGAGAATAAACTCTATAAAGAAGAAATCATTGATAAGATTGTAAATAGGACTTCCATAAGGAGGCTCAGAGATATTCCTTTGAAATTGAGGAAGGCGTTTACGGTTGCACATGATATTTCGCCGGAATGGCATGTTAATATGCAGGCTGCATTCCAGGAATCTGTGGATAATGCAATATCGAAAACGGTTAACTTTCCGAATCAGACAACGATGAAAGATATTGAGAAGGTTTACCTTCATGCTTGGAAGAGTAATTGTAAGGGGATAACAATCTATAGGGATGGTAGCAGGAAAAATCAGGTGGTTCAATCAAATTCTATTTAAGATGGAAGAAAAGAAAGGTTTAGTTCAGGTTTATACTGGTGATGGGAAGGGAAAAACGACTGCCTCTTTGGGTTTGGCGTTACGTGCTTTAGGTCACAATATGTCTGTTTATATGATTCAGTTTATGAAGGGCGGGGATACTGGGGAAATGTTTTCAATTCAAAAGTATCTTCCTAATTTTAACTTGGTTCAATTTGGAAGGGATGCATTAAAGGAAAAGCAGATGAAGATAATTTCTTTTGAGGCGGATGAAAAAAAAGAAAATTTTCTAAGTGATAAGGAGAGGTATATTTTCTTTTCAGATAAAACAGAGACAGAACCTTCGAGGATGGGTTTTGAACATGCAAAGAACATTATTAGTTCTGGTGCTCATGATGTGGTAATTTTGGATGAAATCAACTGTGTTTTGGGTAGGGAAATGGTCCCGATTGAAGACGTTTTAGAGCTTCTAAGGTCTAAACCCGGGCATGTGGAGGTAATTTTGACTGGTCGGGATGCACCAAAAGAAATAAAAGACTTCGCTGACCTAGTAAGTGAGGTAAAGAGGGTAAAACATCCCTATGATTCTGGGATTTTAGCAAGAAAAGGTATTGAATACTAGGAGGAAACAGAATGACTGTTCACACTGAGCACGGTTTAACTTTGGAAGGGGTGCTAGGTAAGGATTTAAGATTCCCACTAGATGATGTGGAGATAAGTTTACTTTTGAGGGAAATGGAGGCTCTTAACCCTGATGAGTTAAGAATCGTTAATGATTACTCTCTAGATCTTTGGAATGATGGGGATTTTTGCAGAAGGCATGAAATTGATTATTCTACTGGGGATTTGACTGTAGACAAACCTTACTCTGTTGAAGATTTAATGAAGGCTTCAGCTATAAGGTTGTATTTAGTTAGGGAAAGCTAATTTTTTGCTGCTTTCAGGGCAGCAATTGCTACTTCTAATTGTTTTTTGTCCGGTTCTTGTGTTGTTATTTTTTGCAACCACAATCCGGGTTTGGTTAGGAAGCATAGTATTTTGTTGGGTTTTCTTGCATTATATCTTAATATTTCATAACTGATTGCTGCAATCACTGGAATCAATAAGATTCTGTATAGGAATTTTAAGAACCAGCTCTCGCTCCAAACTAGTGAGAATAAGATTATACTGATTATTAGAACTATGAAGATGAATGAGGTTCCGCATCTTGGATGGATTCTGGAGAATTTTTCAACATTTTTAACGTTTAGACTTTTGCCTGCTTCATAGCAGTTTACGGCTTTGTGTTCTGCTCCGTGGTACTGGAATACTCTGTGGATGTCTTTGAATCTTGAGATGAACCATAGGTATGCTACAAAAAGTGCAACTCTAAATATTCCGTCTAAAACATTGAAAATAATTCTGTCTTCTGAAAGTAGTTTGCTAAACCATAGTGGTAGTGCGATGAATAATCCGATTGCAACTGCAAAGGATAGTATTAGTGTGAAGAACATTCCCCATCCACCGATTTGTTCATCTTCTTCTAGGTTTTCATTGCTGCTCCACATTAGGGCTTTTGTGCCGATATAAAGCATCTCGAATAGTGAGACCAATCCTCTCAAGAATATGGTTTTTTTGAATTTTTCAGAAATATTGTTTCTTTTTTCGGTTTTAGTTTTAATTTTGCCGTCGTTTTTTCTTACAGACACAGCTACTTTCTTCCTGCTGGCCATCATTACGCCTTCCACTACTGCTTGTCCGCCAATATAGTCTTTCATGATTTCTAGTCTCAAAACAAGATTTAAAAAGCTTTACAGTAACAAAAATCTATGAAATGTGAGATCTGTAAGGGGAAGGCCGAATTAATCTTCTTAGAAAAGCCTCTTGGTACTTATGTGGGTTCAGGAAAGAGTAGGAAGTTTGTATGTTCTACTTGTCAAAAGTCTAGTTCTCATGAAGAAATTCTAGAAAAGTTAACGAAGTAACCTGCCACCGTGGCTCAATGGTTAGAGCATCGCTCTCGTAAAGCGAAGGTTGAGGGTTCAAATCCCTTCGGTGGCTCTTAGAATAGGCTAGTGAGTTCTTTTCTTAGTTCTCTTGCAAGTTTACTTTTCCTTTCGTTTTTGGTTCTGGCGGATAACAAATTTCCACTTTTTTCAATTGCATGGTCTTTTGTGAAGGGTTTGCAGTAGTTCCAAGAAACATCTCTTAGGCTTACAAAATCAACACTAACATCTCTGTTTTCTACGTCTAGGTGTTTGGGTTGGGCTAGGCCTATTCTTATGTCTGAGTAGCCTGAGGTTCTAAGAACTTCTGTTATGTCTCTCATTGCTTGTCCTTTGTTTACACATACATCAAATAACATCAGTCCGGTTTCTTTATCTCGGGATAACTTTGGATAGGTGGTATCGAACTCTTCTGCAATTTCTTCAACATCTCTTTCTCTAAGGTTGTAGCCTTGTGGGTTTGTAAAATAAATTTCAGGAGTTTCTAGGTTTGGAAATTTTTTCTTCCAAGATTTTTTTAGTGCAATGTATGTTGGCCTTGCTGAAGAGTCCATGAATATGATTCTGCCAATATTTTTTTCTTTGAGGTGTCTTGCTAGGGTACTTCCGATTATTCTTGATTCGGATTCTGCTTCAAATGATCTAAAATATTTGTGGTTCATGATTAGATTTTAGAAAATCAATTTATAAGTCTTATTATTTTAACTACTTCAAAGTAATTAATTTCTTGTATCTATGCCAATAGCTTCGGAAACGTTCTCAAATCCGTCTCTTTTTAACAATTCAACTAATCCTAAGTTAATTTCACTGATTGCTTGCGGGCCTTCATATATCATGCCGGTGATTAATTGAACTAATGAAGCTCCGTTTCTTATCTTAATGTAGGCGTCCATTGCATTGCTTATGCCTCCGCAACCAACAATTACTAGTTTACCTTTAGATTTCTGGTAAACGTATTTGATCATCTCATTGCTTAAATCTTTTGCAGCTAATCCACTAATGCCTCCGACTTCAGGAACGTTCTCGTCAACAATTAGTTTATTCTTGCGGTTTTTAGTCAGATTGTTGCAGATGAATCCGTCAATTCCATATTTCAGACTGACTTTAATCAAGGAATCAATTTCTTTTTTATTCAAGTCTGGAGAAATTTTCAAGAATAAAGGTTTGCCTTTGGGTATTTCTCTTATTTTTTTCAATAATTTTTCTAATTTTTTAGAATCTGTAAATGGCTCTCCCCCAAATGTATTTGGACAACTGATATTTATTGTAAAATAGTCTCCAACATCCAACATTTCTTTGTATGCTTTAAAATAATCACTAATTCCTTTATCAATATCTACTGTGTCTTTGCAATTGGTTTTGGCAATACTAACTCCTACGGGAAATTTAAATTTCTTATTTCTCATTCGTTTACTAATTGTTTCACAGCCATCGTTCTTCAAACCATAGTAAACAACTAGACTCTTAGATTTCTTAAGCCTCCATAATCTTGGCTTTGGGTTGCCTTCACAGGGCTCTCCTGTAACAGATCCTATTTCTTCAAAACCGAAGCCTACCTGTGGAAGAACTTTCATTAGTTCGGCATTTTTGTCGAATCCTGCGGCTAATCCTATTGGGTTCTTAAAATTTATTCCTAAAATGTTTTGATTTAGTGTTTTATTTTTATAATTGAATTTTAAATTTACAAGGGACCTTGTGATAAAATTACTGCCTAAAATTCTCCCTATTAGTATTGTGGAGTCGTGTACTCTTTCGGGGTCATTCAAAAATAGTATTTTCTTTAATAGATTTTGATAGAAAAACCGAATAACTTTATTTCTAATTTTGAAAATTGAGTTCATTATTTATCTTCTTTTCAATAAACTTCTTCTTAGAATAACTAAACCTGCAACTAATCCAATAACGGTTAAGATTGCATAACCTTCGCCTTCTTCAATATTCAATGCAGCTAATCCGGTAATTCCTGGAACATCAAAGTTTTCAGTTGATTCTTCGTTAGATCTTTCGTTTAATGTTAAGATATCTCCGTCTTCTTCTTTTTCTTCAAATGTACCATTTTCCTTCTTCTTGTACATCAATTTTGATTGGATCGATTGGGTTTTCTTTGATTCCTCCGTTTCCAGAGTTCTTTCCGACTATGCTTAAAGCGTTAGCATTGACAGTTAAAACTAATAAAGACATTAAAACCATAGCCACTAAAAAATTTCTTTTCATCTTGGGTTTATTAAAAGGAATATATTTATATAATTAACTCTTAGGTCCTGTTAAGGGTTAAAATGTCAAATAATTACAAAACTTCGAAGAATAAGCAGTATTCTGGCAATTCTTATGTTTCTAATAGTAATTACTCCTCAAATCATACCTCTGGCCTGTATGTGATTAACGGACAGGTTAAGGAAAGAAAGGGCATTTGCACTTGTGAAAAAAAGGGACCTTGTAGGGGAACCTGTATTTCTACTTAGAATATTGTTTGGATTCCTATTAGGTTTAAGACCACTAATGCAAACATTGCTACGGATGTTAAAAACCCTAGTAGTGCAACCATTGAAAATTCCCCTATATTCCATGGACATTTGAATCCTCTTTTCATTTTAGGGGCATTGTATCTTAGAACAATCATGCTTAGGTTGATTATTGCAAATGTTGCGAATAGGAATAGGTTTGTTAGGTTAGCTACAAATTCTATATTGTCTATGAATATGAATAGTATGGTGAATAGTGAAAACAAGAAAATTGCTGCCCAGGGGGTTTGATTCTTTTTGTGAACGCTTGCTAGAACTTTTGGAAGTGTTTTTTGTTTTGCCATTCCATATATCATTCTTGAATTCGTAACTAGGGTGATTAATACTGTGTTTGCAGTCGAGAATAATGCAATTATTCCTACTATGAAGAATGCTAAGGGTCCTATTGAGTATGCAACGACTTCTGCAAGTGGTGCACTTGATTGGCTTAATTCGTACCATGGCATGATGCTTACTGCTGAAATTGCAACTAGCACGTATAGTATTGAAGTGATGATTACGGAGTAGATTAGTGCGCGAGGAATGTTTTTTTCAGGGTTAACTGTTTCTTCTCTAAGTTTGATGATGCTTTCGAAGCCCATGTAGGCAAAGAAAACTAGGGCTGCAGTGCTGAATACTCCTGAAAAGCCTGTGGGCATGTCCATTAGATTTACGTTTCCGAAATTCTTTATTCCTAAGAAAATAACTAGTAATAGTCCTGCGAATTCAACGAATGTTGCGAAGGTGTTGAACCATGCTGATTCTTTTATTCCTGAAAAGTTGATTAGACTCATTAACAATATCAAGCCTAATGCTGCGATTATTGTGGTTGTCCCTAGCATTTCTACAAAGTAGCCTCCGAATCCTAGGGCTACTGTTGCTGCACTAACAACTCCTGCGGCAAGAATCATCAAACTGACAAACATGGCTAATTTTTTGCTTTTGAATGCTGTGTTAACATAGTCGTATTCGGCAGCGTCGCCTTTGAACATAGATGTTAGTTCTGCGTAGCTTAGGCCACTAAATGCGGCAACAATTGCAGAAATTAAAAATGCTAACCAAACTGCGTTACCTGCACCGCCTGCAGCCACACCGATTAGTGCATAGATTCCTGCACCAAGAATGATACCTACTCCGGCAACAGTAACTTGCCAAAGTTTTAATTCTCTACTTAAACTCACCATCTTTTTCAACTACAATTATAACTTACTGAATAATTTCTTTGCTTCTTCCTTATTTAAGGTTGACTTAAATGACAACATCTCGATTAAATGGGGTTCAAGCCTTATAATGTCTTTAGAAGTGATTATTCCTTCTAATTTGCCATCATCAATTACTGGTAAGTGTTTGATATCTGAATTTCCCATTAGTGAAATAGCTTCGTGAATGTCTCGATTGCTTTCGACAGAGACTAATTCTTCGCACATAACATCTCCTACTTTTTCGGTTTTGGGATCTTTGCCTTCCGCGACAACTTTTCTTGCAATGTCTTGCTCGGTTAAAATTCCGACCGGAGTGTTTTTTTCTAAGATTATTACACTACCGACTTGGTTATCTTTCATAATTCTTGCGACTTTAGAAACAGTATCGCTACAATCTGCAGTTTCAACTTCTCGCTTCATCACTGTGTAAACTTGGTATCCTGTGTGCATAATCCCGAAAATACTTTTGAGTATTTAATTATTACTAGTTTTTAGGATATGGAATATTCTTCTCTTAAATTCTCACTAATAAATGGTAACATTTATAATAAAATTAGATTTCAAAATCCTATGAATTTAGGATTAACTGGTGGAATTGCAGTAGGCAAGACAAAATATGAGGATGCATTTAGGCGTAAAGGCTATGCGGTGTTCGATACAGACGATGCAGACCACATTCTTAGAACTGGAGAACTAGACATCTTCAGGCATGGTTCAATACTATTAAATCATGATTTGGTCTCGTTAGTAGGAGACTTATCTAAAGAAGTGATATCTGAATTGAGAGAAAGACTCGCTCATTCTTACGATGTTAATGGAAATTTTTCAAGGGCAGGACACAGGCTAGATGTAACTGATAAGGTTCACGGGGCTGAAAATTTGGCAGCTTATAGGAATGTTATCAATTCGGCAAGCGTTGAATTTTATATGGCTTGGAGGGATCTAATAGATAGGCCTTCAGTTTTATCTTCAGGTGTGTTAATAGAAAGAGAAAATCTTGAACTCGTTGATCATTTGTACATGGTTTATAATTCTCCAGATGCTCAAGTGAGAAATTTGATGAGGAGACAGCGTGAAAGGGGATCTCCTATCTCTGAAGGAGAAGCCCAAAAAGCTATTGCAAGGCAATGGTCTTTTGATAAAAAATTAGAAGTTGCAATGACTCAAATTGGTTCTGAAAACATTACGATTCTTGAGAGTGGGAAAAGAAAATCAAATGAATTCTTAGACTGCTAAGTCTCTTTAAAAAACTGAAAAGCTTATATAATCTTCATTCAAAGTTTTTCCCTACGTGGGAGTCCCATAGTCTGGTCAATTGGGCAGGACTTAAGATCCTGTGGCTTAGTG